>PKTX01000020.1 GCA_002868945.1 Desulfobulbaceae bacterium | reverse complement strand
TTTCGTTAAATAGCTCTGCTATTCGCCTCAAATCCATGAAAATCTGGCCTCGATTTCTTGAATTTTCGCTACGATTCTCTAAGTCCGACAGGCTCCTAGGCGCGCTACTTTTTCAACGGACTACTCAAGCAGGATTCCTGGACTGTAAAAAATCTTATCTCTCTGCCTAACTCCTTCAAAACACAATATTTCTTGCATTTTGTTTTTTCAGGTGGTACTGGTTATCAATCTCTGCTGTTTTGATGACCAATGGCTATCTTGAATATTGCGAGACCCCGAAACAGCGATTATTCAACATGCTCTAATATGCCTGTTCATGGGGGGACAGACATGGAAATGCAAGAGAAGCTTTTCGAAGTCGATTTCGATAGGCTGAGGGCACGTGCCGATCAATTTGATCAGCAGTCATTTCAGGGCATTAGCGGTTTTGATCGCCATGTCGACAATGACCACCTCTGGCAGAGCACCTTTGACGCCATCAGTGATCTCCTCTTTGTCGTTGATCGGCAGTTTAAGGTCATCCGAGCCAATAAGGCCGTCCAGGATCTTTTTCCGCAGGGCTCTGTCCTCGGCCATAAATGTTTCCAGATTTTTCATAACAGCGACCAACCCATTGCCCAATGTCCGGGCTGCAAGGTCTTTCATTCCGGTCGTCCCCAATGCATGGAAACCCGCGAATGCCAGTTTGTCGATCGCTGGTTCGAGGTATGTGTCCATCCCATCAAGGACAACCATGGATTTGTCTGGCAGACCCTGCACATCTGTAAGGATATTACCAAGCTCAAGAGGCTTGAGCAGCGGCTGCAGGATCTTGAGGTCAAAGACAGCCTCACCTCCCTCTTTAACCGCCGTACCTTTAACACCATTTTGACCCGTGAGTATGAATTGGCGGCCCTGCGGCGTTCCAGCCTGTCGATACTGGTCATGGAGCTCGATGGTCTTAACATGGTTAATCAGGAATGCGGCCAGCAGTTCGGCGATTATATCCTCAAGGAGTTCAGTCATCAGCTGCGCAGCAAGCTTGGCTCCGGGGCCCTGTGCGCCCGTTCGGCCGGCGAACAGTTTGCCGTGCTCTTGCCGGACGTGGAGCTTGCCGAGGCCACACGCCTGGCCGAGGAGATTCATCAGCTTGCCGAACACCATGTCTATGACGACTTCTTTTGTCGCCAGGTGACGGTGAGTATCGGTGTGGCCTCCCTGCTGGATCACGCCCCCGCCTCCCAGGACGAGCTCTTCTGTTTTGCCGAGAATGCCCTGCGCATGGCCAAACGTTTGGGCCGCAACCAGGTTGTCGTCTATAATCTGGACGATTTTATCTGATTCTCCCTCCTTCTCCTTTACCTTCCGCTCCTTCCCTCTGTCTCACCGCCCGCTTGCAAAGGGAGGGCGCCGGCTCATGCCTCGTCAAGATTCGGCCTAAGGCCTGCAGCCAGCCAGCCTCCGAGATGCCCCTGCGCCATCTAACCACACCCCGAGACCACTACCTCCAGCCACGCTTTTTTCGATGCATTTTTTCATTCTCAAGGGGTATGTAGGCCTTGCCTTGCGCTTGCCGCCTCTTTTAACAGGCGCTAAAGAACAACCTGGGTCAATTTTTTGTGCTGGTCCAGATAGGGCTTGCATTGACATATCATGTTCTTTCCTCTCTTTTTGGCGGTGTAGAGGGCATTGTCCGCCGCGGCGATGAGCTGTTCGCTGGGCTGTTTGGCGGTCAGCCATTTTCTGGGCATCAGGCAATAGCCGCCACTTACCGTGATCTGGATATCCTTCTTGAGAATATTGCCCTGGTTGTCACGGATGACGATGGGATAGTGCTCAATGCGTTCGCGGATCAGTTCGGCAAGGAGCAGGCATTGTTCCTCGTTACAGTCGGGCATGATGACGGCAAACTCCTCGCCGCCGTAACGGGCGCTGAGGTAGTTCTTGTGTTCTTTACTGTTGCAGGCGCTCACCGTCTCCCTGATGATCTTGCCGACGATGCTGAGGACCTCGTCGCCCACCAGGTGGCCGTATTGATCGTTGAACTCCTTGAATTGATCAATGTCCAGCAGGATAAGCGCCACCGCATCTTTGTGCGAGGTTTCATTGATTGCCTGGGCCAGGTATTCATCAAAGAAGCGGCGGTTGGCCAGGCCGGTGAGTTGATCGGTAACGCTGAGCTCTTCAAGGATCTTGCTGTCCTCCTCCATGGCCTCGACCACCGCCTTAAAGGCCTTGCGAAGTTCGCTGACCATGGCGCGCGGATCTTTGCCCGACATCACCGTGCTCAAGGTGGTCTTTTCCAGATGGGCAACATCACCCAGTCGGCGTTGCGATATGGAGCGGAAACGATCAAGGACGCTTGCGGTTTCAGCCAGGGCGCTTTGCAGCTCCTTGACATAGGGGATATTGAGAATCGCCTCTTTCTCCTTGAAGACATCACGTAACAGTGCTGTGGTGCACTTTTTCCGGTGCAGGGTTGCGGCAAGCAGGTCGGCGAATGCGGTGCGTTGCTCCGGGCTCAGGTTGGTGTTGAATTGTTGGCCCTGCAGGCAATAGAGCAGGGAGGGCCATTCGGATTCTTCCGGAAAGCTCTGTTTGGCGATAAAGGAGCGTACCTGGTTGTGGCTGATGAAGGTGGGCTGCATTTTTTCTTCTCTGTTGTGCGGGCGATATGCTTGGCGTGGCGGTTCAGTATGGCGAATGAGAGCTGTCGGCCGCCTGGGCTATCCGGTTAATCTGGCTTTGCAGGTCAATAATTTCTTGGGACCAGTACTGCTCGCTCCCCCAGTCGGACATCAGGCTCTGCGAGCTCTTCTTGTCATGGGCCTGGTGGGCACACCAGGCGATAAAATGGATATACCGCATGGCGCGCAGAGGTTCAATGAGAAGCAGCTCCTGACGGGGAAAGGGGCGGAATGTTTCGTAGCCCTGGATAAAGTTGTCAATCTCCTCATGGCACTCGTCTCTGTAGCCGGGTAGCAGCATCCAGAAATCCTGGACTGCCGGGCCCATGGCCATGTCGTCAAAGTCAATGAGCAGAAAGGACTCTTCCGCCCGGTGCAGGATATTGCCGAAATGACAGTCGCCGTGCAATCTTATCAGGGTCGTATCCCTGAAAAGGGGAGTGATGAGCTCCAGCAGGTCGTGGCAGACGCTGCTGAATGATCGTTGCTGGTGCGGGGGCATGAAGTCACCGGCCAGGAGGGTGTCGATCTGTTTTCTGGTGGCCTGGTCGGGAGTGAGGATGGGCCGATGGCGGCACGGTCTGGTGGCGGAGACGGCATGCATCCTGCCGATGAGGCGGCCCAGCTCCTGCCACTGCTGTCGGCTGAACTCGTCAAAGAAACGGCCGCTCCTCTTGGGGTAGAGGGCAAAATGGATGTCACGGACAACGGCCAGGCTGCTGCCGGTGGCCAGCGGCATGGCCGCCACCACCGGTAATTCCAGGCGGTCCAGCTCGCTGACAAAGTCATGCTCCTCTTTGAGGGCGGCCAGGGACCAGCGGTCGGGCCGGTAAAATTTGACGATAAGACGATTGCCCGCTTCCGTCTCCACCTCGTAAACGCGGTTGATGTAGGAGTTGAGTTGCAGACAGTAGCCGGTGCAGCGTACCTGGGCGGCCTGTTCAACGGCAGTGAGGATGGTGTCGGGGCTGAGGTGGGCGAAAGGTTCGCCATGGCTGGTATGCACGGCCTGGTTGCCTAGGAGATGAGCTGATAGTAACGGCCATGGGCACAGCTCTTACAGAGATTGCGACCATCGCGCTCCACCTGACGACAGTCCTGGACCCAGTCGCCACATTGCCGGCATTGCACGCGCTGCACGGGGCGGCCCGGCATATCTTCTGGGGGAATGGTGACCTGCACCTTCTCGATCTTGAAAAGCTCCTCTTCCGGCATGATGCGGTATGCCTCAAGCTGCTGCTTGTACTTGCCCTCCACCTCCGGCATATATTTTTTGGCAAGGTCGCGGGATTCCTCGCGGGCCGTAATGCGCACGGCCTTGCCTGTTTCCAGGTTGACAAAGGTGGCGGCCATGATGCCGTAATCAAGCCATTTCAAGGAGCGTTTTCCCAGGGTGCAGCCGGTGACGGACTGAATGGCATCCGTGGCGCACCGGTCTATTTCAACCAGGACGTAGAGTTTTTTACGTTCACTGCCTTTGGGGTCGGTGATTCCTATTTCCCGCAGACCGATCATGGACATGCGGACACCGATCACCTGGCCGGCACAGATATGGCCGTGAATGGTGGTGGAATAGTCGAGAAGTTCTTCAAAAGTCTGCATGCGGCTCTCCTTCTGGAAGTTTGTTGATAGGTAGCATGGCCGCCCCTAATTGTCAAAAAGCAAATAGGGGGAGGGGCGGCCTGCATGGGCCGGAGCAGTATGGTGGTTGCCGTCATGGGGCTGGAGCGGCAGTAGGGCAAGACAGGGAAGGAGAGCCGTAAGAACAGGCCCTTGGGCGAGGAGGGAAAAACGTAGTTGATCAGCGGGCCCTTATTGTTGATAGGCTCGTCAAAAGAGGATTTCAGTGCTGCCGATTTTTTGCGACGCCATCATTCTTCCTTGATGGCCAATAACGGTTCCAGGCGGGCCAGGCGAATTACTGGCAGGGCGGCGCCGATCAGGCAGATTGCCATGCCGGCCAGGCAGCCGAAGGCGCCGACCATGATATTTTGCATGGTGATCAGGGAGGCAGCCTTGAGGGCGGTGACCAGGTGAAAGTCCGCAGCCAGAAAATAGATGAGATAATGGCCCAGCACGATACCCAGAAACGCACCGATTATACTGATAAAGAGAGCTTCATTGATAAAGAGGGCGATGATGTGGGATGTGCGTGCCCCCAGGGCCCGCAGGATGCCGACCTCGCGGCGCCGTTCATTGGCCAGTGCCGAAAAGGTGGACCAGGCCAGCAGGATGGAGAGCAGCGATGAGATAAGAATGGTAACGGTGAACACCCGCAAAATATCACGCAGGGTGGTGCGGACGTCGGCGCCGATGTTGCCGCGCGTCATGATGCCGATGCGCGGATTGACATCACGAATGTTGGCCACCACCTGATCAATGGTGTAGCCCTCCTTGATCTTGAGGAAGATAATGGAAATCTGGCCTCGCCGATAGCTGCCCAGGGCCTCGTCCGTGATGGTGTCAAGATCGTCATGGCGCATGAAGATGCCGTGATCGATACCGGTACCGGTGACCTCCAGGTGGTCGACCATCTGGATCTCCTGCCCGAAAAGGGCCATGGTGTTAATCAGGCCCAGATATTCCCAGACGTAATTGCCGACATAGACCTCGCCGCGTTGAAGGGGTACCGGATCTTGTATCCACGGTTTAACGACAAAATCATTATCCGGATCAAAGGCAATGACCTGGCCCTCGTCAATGGAACAGCAGCCTGAATCGAGGGTGTTGAGGTAGATATGGTAGGTGGAGGCGGCAATGCCCTCCACGTTCCTGATCTCTTCGTAGATGGATTTATCCATATAAAAGATCTTTTGCTTGCTCTCCAGAATGAACTCTTCGGCCATGGATTTGGCCTTGGCCGGCACAATAACGATATCAGCCCCCAGCCTTTTCGTGGCCTGATCGAGGTTTTCCTGTACCGCCTGTTTAAAGAGCAGGGCAAAGACCAGCAGGCCGACCAGCAGCCCCACGGCAATGACAAGGACGATATTGCGGAACAATTTTCTGGAAAAACCCTTCCAGGCCACAAGGGGAAGGGAGAGCCGACTGGAGTTGGACATGAAAAGACCTTAAACCACAAACAGGGAAAGGGAGACAGAGGTCCCCCTTCCTTGTTTTACAGTACAGAGATTGTTGTAGATGCAGGGCCGCGACCAGGGTGCGGCCCTGCCGGGTGATCCTGCTATTTGTATTCGGCATCCAGGCCGCAAAGAACGGCATGCACACCCTCGTCACCAGAGCCGATTTCTTTGTCGTGGCAGGCCAGGCAGACCGAGGTTGCCTTGCCGATGAACTTCTTGGCCTTGACATCGTAAAGCTTAAGCTCGCCATCCATCAGGTACTCGTCCGGGCCGGGCTTGCTGCGGTCCTGACAGTCGTCGGCATAGATGGATTTGGTTCTGGAGGTGGCGACAATATATCTGTCATCCGGGGTAAACATGGCGTCATGGGTTTGTTCCAGGACGGGCATGGTCTCGGCATCAATGACCTCCAGGGTGTTGGCGTCAATGAGGAAGAGGATGTCGCCGGTGGCGTTGGCGATCATCGAGGAATCGTTGGACCAGTACTGCCTGAACGAGATGGTGGATTTTTTGTTGCCGTCGGCAATGCCGGAGGCCAGCAGCTTCACCTTGCCCTTTTCCAGAGACTTGGTATCAAGTATTTTCATGTGCATTTTGCCGACACCATTGCCGTAGTCGTTCAGTGAGGAGGCATCACTCTCGTTGATGGTGATAAGCATCTTCGACATATCCGGTGAGCTCGTGCCGTGAAAATATTTATAGGGCACCTTGGGGTCGGCTTCGGTGCCTTCCAGGAAAACACGCTGCTTCATCTGCAGGTCTTTCTTGGAAAAGACATCTATGTAGCTCGGGTTGGACATGGTGATGGGCATGAAGTAGTCTTCTGTCTGGCCGGAGGCGCAGTACATGGCCTTGGTGAGTTTGACGCGATCCGCCGTGGGGACATTAACGTCTTGCAGAACCTCGCCGGTACGCAGATCGGTTTTGCCGACATGGGTCATGCCGGTTTCCTGATCTATTTTATAGGTGGACCAGAACATGGTGTTGCGATCCATGTTGTCGATGCGGGCATCATGGACGGGATGCGTGTAACTGTCGCCGATATCGACCTTGGTGAGTTTGTTGCAGGTGATGGGGGTCTCGGCGGCCGGATCAATGGAGCACTCGGCCTTGGCAAAATGGCCGCCCATGCCGGCGACATAAAAGGTTGCCTCATAGGTTGTGCCGGCCAGGGCACTGACGGCGAGACCGGCGGTGAGGGCGCCGACGGTAAGGGTGCTGAGCCATGCTTTCTTTGATACCTTCATTTTTTTCTCCTTGCCTGGTGTTTTCTTGGCGGCGATCTTCTTGTAATCGCATGTAACTCTTTGAACTGTATCCACCGTGCGGCGATGGGTGCGGCTCACGTAGCCGATGTACGCTTCGTCGCCTCAGCTTGTCGCTATCCGTGGCACTGCTCAAAGGGGTTACGCTTGTGGGCTGTTTAGTCTTTTCCGGCCTTGAGCCGGATGGTTACTGTCGCATTGTCGGGCGAAAATATAATGGGGCAGGAGGTCTGCAAGAGCGCAAAACAAAAAAACAGTTTGTGATGGTTAAACAAAAAGCCGCCGACTGGTGCGTTGCTGGACAGCGTCTTGCCAGTGCGGCCTGGCCAGACACTGTCAGGTACGTCTTCTTCCTCGAATTGGGCGTGCCTGACATGCGCCGCTTCTCTGCTAACGGTTTTTTGCTTAATCATCCCGCTGATCGGCTTTTTTACGAGACCAACTGGTCCTGGCTCAGACATGATTTTGAGCTTTTGCTTTGCGACCCCCTTTTTTTACGGCATGATGACAAAAATCAACTTGCCAGAAAACCCCCTTTATGTGACAATCCGCCCCTGTGCGACAAAATGTCATATACTGTAATGAAAAAATAAATCATTACCAGAAATTTGCAAGGAAAAAGAAGGGCCTTGTCTGGTGGATGAGAAAAAGAGGCTGCCGGTTATCTCATTGACACGGTGAAGCCGGAGTCGGTATAATTTATGCTTATCGAATGTGAAAATCTGGTAAAAACGTACAGGGCTGATGCCGGTATCTTTACGGCAGTGGATCGGGTCAATCTGGCCGTCAACAGGGGGGACTTTGCCGTTATCCTTGGCCATTCCGGTTCCGGCAAGACAACCCTGCTGTCGCTTATCGGTGGCTTGACCCGACCGGACAGCGGCACGGTGCGTATTGACGGTGTTGATAACTGGCAGCAGGACGATGCCGATCTGGCCATCATGCGAAATCGCAAGATCGGTTTTATTTTTCAATTTGCCAGTCTTATTCCCACCCTCACTGTTCTGGAAAATGTCTTGTTGCCCCTCTCCTTTGCCTCTCGTCCGGAAGGTGATCGTCCCTATGCCATGGAGCTTTTGGAGCGGGTCGGCCTCGGCGGTCGACAGGATGATCTGCCGGGCCGCCTGTCCGGTGGTCAACAGCGGCGTGTGGCAATTGCCCGTTCCTTTATAAACAGACCGGAGATTATCCTGGCGGATGAGCCCACCGGTGATCTGGATGAGGCGACCGAGAAAGAGATTCTTGCCATATTCCATGACTTTAATAAGCAAGGGGTGACCTTCCTGGTGGTCACCCACAGCAGGGAGTTGGCGGCAACCCAGCTCAATCCGCGTCTTTTTCTCATGAAAAACGGCACCCTATCCGAGATGTCATCGCTATGAAAATCTTGCTTTCCCTGTTTGCCGCCGTCCTTCTTGTTACCGGTTGCGGCCAGAGCGGCTCGCCTGCCAAGATAGAGGTGGGCGGCGCGGCTCCCGCCTTTGCCGGAGTGGATCTGGATGGCCAATCCTTTGCCCTGGCCGATTTTGTCGGCAAGCCGGTGATTATTCGTTTTTGGTCCACGGAATGTAAATATTGTCGGGCCGACACCCCGGTCTTTAATAAGCTGTACGCCGATTTTCACGAGCAGGGCCTGCAGATTGCCTATATCAACACCTTGTCAAGCCGTGCCCAGGTTGAAGATTTTGTCGAAGAGCTGGCCATCGGCTTTCCGGTCTTGATGGATAAAGATGGTGCCATCGCCCAGAGCTATCAGATCAAGCTGGTGCCGCAGACAATTGTCATAGATAAGAGGCACACCATAGTTGCCGCCATCCTCGGTGGGGTGAGCGAGCAGGAAATTGTCGATTTGCTGAGGGAGGATCTGTTGAAATGAACACGCTGAGAATTCTTTGTATGGTGGCCGCCATGCTTGCCCTGACTATGCCGGCCTCGGCCGGGGCGCCGCAGGAGGTGCCGGCTGACAGCCGCTGCCGTGTCTGCGGCATGTTTGTCGCCAAGTATCCCAACTGGCTCACCCAGGTGCAGAGCAGCAACGGTGAGGTTGCCTTTTTTGACGGGGTCAAGGACATGATGGTTTTTTATTTCAGCCCTGAAAAATATGGGGCCCGGGCCGCGGACTTAGAGACCATGCGGGTGAAGGATTATTATACCCTGGAGTGGCTCGACGCAACCACGGCCTATTATGTGGTGGGCAGTGATGTGCATGGTCCCATGGGCCACGAGTTTATCCCCTTTGCCGGGGAAGAGGCCGCCCAATCATTTCTGCAGGATCACCATGGCACGGCAGTTCTCGTCTTTGACGAGATTACCTCCGAAAAGGTGGAGTCCATGCGCATGGGTATGAAGATGAAAAAGATGAAGATGCACTAAGGAGGCGGGCATCTCCCCGTGCTGCAACCCATGATTCGGCCATCCTCCCTCTTTGCCACGGTGCTTATCCTGCTGCTTGTCGCCCTGTTTTTCTGCGGCCGGCATGCCGGCCTGCGTGCCGAGGAGGAGCGGGCCATCCGCCCGGTCCTTGACGCCCTGGTGCTCCGCCTCGGCCTCACTGATCTCTGTTTGGCCACCGAGGCCCGCTACACCAGGCATCCCGCCCTCTCCGACGAGCTCGCCCCTTTTATGGATTATCCGGCTGCCCTGGAATATTTCCCCTCCGGACTCTTTTGGGCCCCGCAATGAAGCAGTGGGCGTCTTTATGTTTAGCCATCAACGGAGTTGACTTTTTACGAGTCGATCAATGAAGAAGTACTTTGAAAAGCAGCGCAATCTGCTCGATTATGCCCTGGCCTCCCTGTGGCGTCGCAAGGGCAAGAATATCAGCGTCTTTCTGGTTTTTTCCCTGGTCATTTTTCTGTTGGCCTCGTTTCTCTTTTTGAGCCGCTCTCTTCAGGTCGCGGCACAGACCACCTTGCGCCAGACCCCGGAAATTACCGTGCAGCGCATGGTTGCAGGCCGCCAGGAGAGCATGCCGCTGACCTATGCCGAGCGGATCAGGGGGATTTTCGGGGTGCGCCGGGTGAGTCCGCGGGTCTGGGGCTATCACTATAATGAGGTGACCGGTGCCAATATCACGGTCATGGCCCTGGCCGGTGATCCGGAGTTGGGCCGGGAGCCCCTGGCCGAGGGAGCTTTCTGGCAGCAGGGTGAACAGGGCAGGGCGGTGATTGGTCAGGGGGTTGTCAAGGATCTTGATCTGGGCGGCCGGCGCACCTTTTCCTTCTTCCGGGATGACCTGACCTTAAAGAGTTTTGCCGTGGCCGGTATCTTTGCGCCGGAGACCAATATCCTCACCTATGACTTGGTGCTGCTTGATATTGCAGATGGTCGGGACCTCTTTGGTCTGGCCGATGATCTGGCCACGGATCTTCTCGTTGAGGTGGTAAACCCCCTGGAGATCGCCACGGTTGCCAGGAAGATATCCGAGCGCCTTCCCGATACCCGGGTGGTGACCAGGCCCCAGATCCAGGGGACATACCAGGCCGTCTTCAGTTGGCGCTCCGGTGTTGCCGCCATCTGCCTGCTGAGCGCCCTCAGCGCCTTTATCATTTTGGCCTGGGACAAGGCCTCGGGCATGTCGCCCGAGGAGCGCCGGGAGATCTCCATACTGAAGATTTTGGGCTGGCAGACGCCTGACGTCCTCCAGGTCCGCTTCTGGGAGGGCTTTGCCCTCTCCCTGCTCGCCTTTGCCGCTGGCGCCATCCTTGCCTATGTGCATGTCGGTTATTTCCAGGCCGCGCTTTTTCGGCCGGTGATGATGGGTTGGTCGGTGCTGCGGCCCGGCTTTGATCTGGTGCCCATTGTCCAGGGCGGCGATCTGCTCTTGATTTTCTGTCTCTCCGTACTGCCCTACCTGGCGGCCACTGTCGTGCCTGCCTGGCGCTGCGCTGCCGTGGCAACCGATGCGGCCATGGGGGGATAGGCATGCTGATTGAGCTGGAAAATATCGTCAAGATCTATAACCAGGGTCGGGTGAACGAGGTCACGGCCCTGGATAAGGTGGAAATGGCCGTGGAGGCAGGCGCCATGGTCTGTCTCAAGGGGCCCAGTGGCTCCGGCAAGTCAACCCTGCTGGCCATCATCGGCTGCATCTATCCGCCCACCAGCGGCAGGGCGGTGATTGCCGGTCGCCAGCTGGCCAGATTGCCGGATCGCTTTTTGACCATGCATCGCCGGCGCACCATTGGCTTTATCTTCCAGCGCTTCAATATCCTGCCGAGGATTTCGGTGTTTGAAAACGTGGTGCTGCCCCTGCTGCCGTTGGGCATGTCGCCAAAGGAGCGGCGGGCCCTGGCCGAACCCCTGCTGGAACGATATGGCATCGCCCATCGCCGCAATTTTCCCGCCGGTGAGATATCGGGTGGCGAGCTGCAGAGGGTGGCCATTGCCAGGGCCCTGATCAATGATCCGCCCATTATCCTGGCGGATGAGCCCACCGCCCATCTCGACAGCAGGTTGAGCCGGGATTTTCTGGCCGATATGCTGGCCCTTAAAGAGGAGGGGAGAACCATTATCATGGCCTCCCATGATCCCCTGGTCACGGAAGCGGCCGGGGTGGACAGGGTTTATGGTGTGCATGACGGCCGGGTGACCAAGGATGCTTGTTAATCCCTGGAGCCTGGCTCTCTGTCTGCTTGCCGGGCTCAGCCTCTTTCTGCTGGGCATGGCCTCTAAAACGGCGCTCCGGGTTATGCGCTCCTGGCAGCCGGCCAGTGACAGTGCCAGGCAGATAGGGTTGGAGGCGGAAATCTGGTTGTCTTCCACCCTGGTCCAGTATGGCCTGGCCTTTCAGGTCATCTCGCTGTTTCTTTTTGTCCTGGCGGCCGACCACTTTTCCGGCATGCTGGCCGGCGCCATGTGCGCCACCGGCTCCTTGTTGGCCAATGACTATGGCCTCCCGCTGCTGGCGGTCAAGGGCACCGGTATTTTTTTGTATGGTGGCTGGATTGTCTTTCACCAGCTTGATATCAGCAGTGAAACGTATCCTCTGGTGCGGTTCAAGTATATCTTGCTGCTCTGTCTGCTGCCCTTTGTGGTGGCGGATGCCGTCCTGCTCATCCTCTACCTGACCGCCCTGCAGCCCGATATCATTACCTCCTGTTGCGCCATTATCTTTGATGCCGCTCCGAGCGGCACGGTCCAGAACCTTGTTGGCGGGCGGCATGGCCAGGGCCTCTTGCTGCTCCATTATGGCTGGGCCGCTCTGCTCTTTGCTGCAGGCCTTGTGGCCTGGAGGCGTCGGCAGGCCTTTTTCTATCTGCTCTATGGCGTGGGCATGCTCCTCTTTTTCGGGCTGGCCTTGACCACCCTGGTTGCCGAGATCTCATCCTATATCTATGCCATGCCCTTTCATAACTGCCCCTTTTGTATGTTGAAAAAGGAGTATGGCTACTTCGGCTTCCTGCTCTATATTCCCCTTTTCTTCAGCGTCTTCTGCGGGGTGATGGCCATGGTGGTTGAGTTGGTGAAGAGCAGACCGGGCCTGGGCCGGCGGGTGGCCGAACTGCAGAGAGTGATGGTGGCGGTTTCCCTGGGTGCCCTGCTGCTCTACAGCACCCTGTCGGCCTGGCACTATCTTCTCTATCTGGTAGCCGGAGGGGAGGGCTAGTCCCTCTTGCCGTCAAGAAACCTGCTGCGCACACCTTGGTGGTCGTCTGTGGCAACGGTGTTTGCCGGATGCCGGCAAACACCGTCCAGAATGTGAGGGTTAGGCAGCCGTCAGAGGGTGGGGGGGAATTTCTGCAGTTTACGCTGCAGGGTACGACGATGGATGCCAAGTTTTTTGGCGGCCTGGGAGATATTATTGTTGCAGTCGGATAAAACGCGGCTGATATGCTCCCATTCCACGCGGGCCAGGGAGGGGGCGTTGATGTTCTCGTCGGTGAGATCGCTGAGCTCGTCCGCCTCAAAGGCGGCAATAATATCCTCTACCTCGGCCGGTTTTGTCAGGTAACCGATGGCGCCCAGTTTAATGGCCTTGGTGGCGGTGGCAATGGAGCCATAACCGGTGAGGACCACGGCCCTGAGCTGCGGATGGTGGCGCATGCCAGTGCGGATGACGTCAAGTCCTGATTTGCCCTCCATTTTAAGGTCAATAACAGCGTAATCGGGCTTGTGGCGGGCAATAATCTCCACGGCACCAAGGTAGTTACTGGCTGTTTCCACACTGAAACCACGACGCTCAAGGGCCTTGGCCAGGCGGTTGCGGAAGATATCTTCATCGTCAACAAGAAGAATGGTTGGCATTGTCTTTCAGGCCTCCATTTCGGCGGATGCTGGGGTGATGGCGGATTTTTTAAAGGACATGGTGACGGAGGTTCCCTGGCCCTCGCTGGTGTTGATCCGCAGATCCCCTTGCAGCTGGGCGGCCAGGGATTTTGCCAGGAAAAGACCGAGTCCCATGCCCTTGCCCACCGGTTTTGTGGTGAAGAATGGTTCCGGAGCCTGCTTGGCGACATCAGAAGGCATACCGCAACCATGGTCAATAACGGTGAAACAAATGTACTCGGCCTCTTCCCTGCATTCAAGGATGATTTCATTGTCAGGGTCAGTTGCATCAACTGCATTGGCAAGCAGTCCCTTAAGGGCCCAGGCAACGGTGTGGGGTGGCGCCTGGATGGTCATGTCGGCAAGCTGGTTGTCAATGGTGAGGCGCGGCGGCCTGGTGCCGAGCAGTGCCAGGGCGTTTTTGATGAGTGCGTCGATGGTGGTGGCCAGATGTTTTTCTCCCTGTACGGCCCCTGCCTCAGCCGACATCTGGAAGAGTATGTCCTTGCAGCGCCTGGTTTGCTCACGGATGAGCCGGGCATCTTCCAGGAGATTGTCGTCATGGATGTTGTTTTGACAGCTGTAGAGTATTTCCCCGGAGGCCACACTGATGGTGGCCAGGGGGGTGGACAGTTCATGGGCGGCCCCGGCGGCCAGGGTGGCCAGGGCGCTGATTTTGTCGTTTTGCTCCTTCTCCTGTCTCAGCGTGGTGATGGTCTGGTGGTATTCGCTGAGCGATTGTTGAATGCGTGAGGCGAAAAAGGTGATGAGAACGGCGCTCACCGCATAGGCAAACCACATGCCCTGCAGGTGGAGGTTCATGTTCATGTTGGTGATGGTGCAGACGCTCATGATCTCTTGCGAGGTGGTTGTCGATTCTTGTTGCAACAAGCCGGGGACAAACATCATGCCGTAGAAAAGGATGGTGGCGCTGCTCAGTCCCCAGGCGGCCGGACCGGAGAGAAGGATGGCACCCAGGGTTATGTGAACCAGGTATAGAAAGGTGAAGGGGTTCATGGTGCCGCCGGTAATAAAAAGCAGGCTGGTCAATAGGGCGATGTCGGCATAGAGGGTAAAGGGGAGGAGGTACCGTGCCGGTGGCGAATGATGCGCCCTGAGGTGGCCGGCCAGGGCCATGTTGGTGATGACTTCAATGCCGATCACCACACTTATCGCGGCAAGGGGCAGGGTGAGTCTGAAGAAAAAGGCACCGATGGCAATGGTGATGATCTGGCCGGCAACCGCCCACCAGCGCAGTTTGATCAGCCAGAGTAGGCCGATGCGTCTGGTGTCATAGATGTTTTGTTGCGGATCAAGGCTGGCAAAGAAGTGTGATTGCATGCCCTTCTATTTACGATGTATGGGAAATTTGTAAAAGCAATAAAATAACAGCGCAAGGCGAAAACCGCCCGGCCTTATTCTGTGCATGGGGATTCCCTTGAAAAAAAAGGAGAAAATCGACTTGTGCGACAATTTGCCACATTTGCGCTCTTGGTAACTTGTGTTAAAAAAATCGTTACCTTGTATCAAGGAAAGAAGTTGCCGCGCCAGGACCATGCTCGGCTTCTTTTTTTGTTGTTAAGGGGGGAAACACTCTCGCAAATCATGGTCCTAACTCTCCTGTCCGTGATCCCGGCGTCGTCGTGATTTTCAGGCAACACATGGTATCTTATGTCAACCACAGCTGAGCCGCTCAGGCTTGCCGAAATTTTTCGTTTTCTGGCGCAGGCAATGCGCTATCCTCAAGCATCATGGTTTAATGATGATTTTCTCTGCGTCTATAAAGAGTTGCTGGGCCAACTGGGCTGGCGAGAGCAGCAGGCATCTCTGCCGGCAGAAATGACGGACGCCGCTCTTGAAGAGGTGCAGGTTGAGTATACCCGTCTTTTTATAAATGGTGTACCCCATGTCATTGCACCACCCTATGCCTCTATCTATATTGATGGAACCCTAAATAGCGTTACGGCGGAAAAGACCCGGGAGCATTATCGCAAACACGGTTTTGATATTACGACAAACGAGTTTCCCGATTATCTTGTCACTGAGCTTGATTTCATGGCGCTCAGAGAGGAGGAGGAAGAGGGGGCCAGCGAGGAGTTTTTGCGGAGCTATTTTCGCCCCTGGTTTGCGCCATTTCGGGACCTTGTTCTCAAGGAGGGCGCTGATCCATATATAAAATCAGTGGTTGCCGTTATTGATTTTTTTACCAGAGATGAGACGACGGCGGACTCTGAGCAGGCCGCTTGAAATAAAGACTGCCTTGTGTCAATATGCCGCAGGGCGGTCAACAGTCTGAAAAGTGACTATCCAGCAACAGGTCATTTCCTTCGAGACCAAGGGGTGCGAAAAAAATAAGCAGAGGCATATATGCGATATCGGAGTCTCCACTTCGTTTCGCCTATCTCCGAGCATTATTTTTTGAGCATGACGAGGTAAATGAGCTCGCCAGACTCCGGGAGTTCGGGCCGGTAAGCGAGTTTACGAGACTCCGAGAGGACCATGTGTGGAGAGGCACTAAAGGCCATCTTGAATAATTGCTGTTTTGCTCGATTTTTTCGGCGCTACGAAAATTAAAATCCTCACATATGCCCGATATGCTGCGGTTTTTATTTTCTATGCTTCTCAAACTCGAACAAAAACATCTACTTATTCAAGATACCCTAAAAAAAAAGCATATTTTTTTGAAACTTTGTGTTTCAAATAATTAAAACCTGAGGGAGGTAAGAGAATATGGCTTTCAATTTAACAAGACGTAAATTCCTGCAAACGGCGTCGCTTGCAGCAGCCTCTGTGCCGCTGTCCAAAGTTGTCACCGCAGAGGCCGGCGTTGCCAAATCGCCATTTACACCATCCGGCACCATGGCCGATGAGACCAGGGTTGGTGGTGTCTGTGAGATGTGTTTCTGGCGTTGCCAGCTGGTGGGCAAGGTCAGGGGCAACCGCCTCATGAAGCTTGAGGGTAACCCCAAGTCCATTGATAATGGCCAGTCCATCTGCGCCCGTGGCAATGCCGGTGTGCAGCTGCTTTATGACCGCGATCGTCTTAAGTATCCCATGAAAAATGTCGGTAAGCGCGGCGCCCCCAAGTGGAAGAGAATTTCCTGGGATGAGGCCCTGGACGAGTGTGCCAAGAAGCTGAAGGCCACGGAGACCAAGTATGGTGCCAAGGGCATCAGCGTCTTTCCCCATGGTGCCTCTGCCAAATACCCCATGCATTTCCTGGAGAAGACGGTTGGTACCCATAATGTCAGCGAGGCGTCCTTCTTCCAGTGCCGTGGTATCCGCGACACCGCCTTCTTGTATACCATCGGCACCCCTCCGGGTGAAAATGTCGATATGGCCAACGCCAAGGTTATCTTTGTCCTTGGTGGCCATTTTGGTGAGAATGTCCATGTCTCCCATGTCAAGCGTTACCTGAAAGGCCTGGAAAACGGCGCCAAACTGGTCATTGTTGATCCGCGCTTCTCCGCCTCTGCCGCCAAGTCCGATGAGTGGGTACCGGTTAAGCCGGGTACTGATACCGCCCTGATGCTGGGCATGATGAATTACATCATCCAGCAGGACAAACACAACAAGTCCTTCATTGACAGGTATGGTATCGGGTTTGACGAATTCAAGGATGCCATTGCCGAATGGAGTGTGGAAAAGGCTGCCAAGACCTGTGACGTTCCTGCTGAACAGATCAAACGTGTTGCCAATCTGCTGGCCGATAATGCGCCGCATGTTTCCATCCATCCCGGTCGGCACGTCAGCTGGTATGGCAATGACTTTCAGCGTCAACGCGCCCTGGCCTGTCTGATGGGTCTGCTCGGTGCCATCGGCGTCAAGGGTGGTTTTGTCAAGGGCAAGGGGCCCAAGGGTGTCGGTTCCATTACCTGGCCCAGGGGCGACCATCATGGCGAGGCCCTGCATCGCATGGCCGACAAGTACCATTTCGCACCTCCTGGCACCCCCACCGAGCTCATCCGCGATGCGGCCATCAGCGGCAAGCCCTATCCTATCAAGTCGTGCGTTATCTGGGGTCAGAATCCCCTGCAGACCATACCCAAGCCGCAAAAGACCATTGATATGCTCATGCAGATGGATTTTGTCATGTGTGTTGACGTCATGCCCACCGATATCACCATGTATGCCGATATCCTGCTGCCTGAGGCCAGTTATCTTGAACGCTATGACTATATCAAGAAGGGCACCCAGTGGGATCTCTCCGGCAAGCAGCAGCAGTATATCTCTGCCCGTATGCCCATGATTATGGCCGATTTCGAGCGGAAGGATCAGGTCTATATCACCAACGAAATTGCCAAACGCATGGGCTATGGCGATAAAATTCCCGTTAACACCCTGCCGGAAATGGTTGACAAGCAGCTTGCCGGCGCCGGCCTCTCCATTGCCAAACTGATTGCCGAGGATGGTATTCACCTCCAGCCCGGCAAGGATCCTTACGGTGTTCCCGAGGATCTGGAGGTCTTCTTCTACAACGAGGAGATCGGTGATTACGGCTATCCGGCTGCTCCCACATATATCCCTGTGGAAGAGGTGCCTGACGGCTATTTCCGCCTGCTCTACGGCCGTTCACCTGTGCACACCTTCAACCGTAGCCAGAATAATGTCTGGCTCCACCATGAGATGCCTGAAAATCCGGTGTGGATCAATGATGAAATGGCCGATAAGCTGGGCCTCAAGGATGGCTACCGAGTTTATTGCGTAAACAGCGAGGGCGTCAAGTCCCGCAACACGACCTGGGTTAAGGTGACCCCTGGTATCCGCAAGGACAGCGTCTACATGGCGCATGGCTATGGTTCCAGGAACCCTGCCTTGAGCGTCGGTGCGGGTAACGGTATTGATGATCAATCCCTGATCACCAAGCTGGCCGTTGATCCTGAGACTGGTTGTAGCGGTATGCGCAACAACTTTGTAAAACTCGTGAAAGCCTAAGGCCTGAGAGCCAACGAGATACTCTATTAAGGAGGATATACCGTTATGCAATACGGAATGGTTATAGATTTAAATAAGTGTGTGGGTTGTCATGCCTGCGCCGTTGCCTGTAAAGCCGAGTGGGAAGTTCCGGCGGACAAGGGAAGAAACTGGGTGCATCGTCTCGGCCCGGCCAATACCCCCCACGGTCTTGCCTCAACCTATTATCCGGGGCTCTGCAATCACTGTAATGAACCGGCCTGTGTGGCTGTCTGTCCGGCTGACACCATTCAGAAGACCTTCAAGGACAAGAAGAGCGGCAAGACCAAGACCATGGAAGTGGCGGCCACCTACAAGGATCCCTTTAACGGTACGGTCCAGATCGATAAGGAACGCTGTTGGGGATGCGGGGCCTGCGCTGATGCCTGCCCCTATAACGCCCGTTATGTAAATGAGAACCAGATCAACGAAGAGATCGGCAGTGAAGGAACGGCTGATAAGTGTACCTACTGCATGCCGCGCGTTGAAATGGGCCTTGAGCCTGCCTGTGTCCAGACCTGTCTGGCTCGAGCCCGTATCTTCGGTGATCTTGACGATCCCAACTCGGAGGTCTCCAAGTACAAAAGGATGGGCGCCAAGAGTCTGTCGTCCGCCAATGTCAATATCGGCTCCAACGGCCTTTATTACGGCAATAAGCGTGATATGGCTCTGCTCACCGCCACCTCCACTCCGCAGGAGATGCCTGAGGCCAATCTGCGCCGTATCCTGATGGCCCGCATGAAGCCCGGCCTGAACAAGGCCAAGAACCTCGGCCTGCTGGGGCTTGTCGGCGCCATGGCCGTCAAGGGAATGAGCGAAGAAACAGAATAGGTATTTTTCTTCTTCATCTCCAATAAAAAAAGGGCGACTCGGCAAACAGCCGGTCGCCTTTTTTTATTGGGTGCCTGCAAGGGAGGTCTGCCGGGTGCCCGTCTCGCCCCTCCTTCTCCGCAGGGCAGGGAGCCCTCTTCAGGGGACCTATGAGCCGACGCGTTGGGCGTCTCGTTCGGCAATTTCCTGCTGCCGTTTTGCAGGTGGCGGCCAATGTTTGCGGCAGTTACCTTGTGACTAAAGGGTGTCTTGAATAATTGCTTTTTCGTCCAATCTCCCGGAGTCTCGCGAGCTCGCTTACCTCGTTATGCTCAAAAAATAATGCTCGGAGGTAAGCGAAATGAAGTGAAGACTCCGATATCGCATATATGCCTGCACCCCAAGGGTACCCGGAGTGTCGTAGGCTCCCTTACCTCTTTCAGGGCGCGTTTATTTTTCTCGCACTCCTTGATCTCGAACGAAATGACCTATTTCTGGACAGACACTCTCTCCTGATGCGTTGTCAAAATTCGGCTTGAGCTACGCCCGCCACCTTTTTCAAGGGGCTATTATAATCTCTTTGATGGTGGTGATGCCGAGACGCTCGACAAAGCGGGCCGTTCTTTCGCGGGGCAGGGCGTTCTTGCTGTAAAAATCGAGGCATTTTTCCACGGCCTGCAAGGCGGCCTGCCTGCTGAGCCCTTCGGCGATGGTGTCGGCAATGCGTGGTCTGCAACCGGCATTGCCGCCGAATACCACGACCCAACCCTTCATGTTGGCAAAAAGACCCACATCCCTGGTGGAGCCGGCCGAGCAGTTCCTGGGACAGCCCGAGATGCCGATCTTCACCTTGGCCGGCAGGCTTAAAGAGGCGAGAAGATCTGTAAGGCCTTGGCTGAGGGCCTCTGTCTGTCGGCAGCCGTGTGGGCACTGCCGTCGGCCGCGGCAGCAGACTATATAGCCTTGCAGCATGGCATCCGGCCCCTGAAACTTTTCGGCGACAGCGGTGGCCAGCTCCTCTCGGTCCGCTTCGGCAAAGCCGCACAGGGCCAGGCGTTTTGCCGAGGTGATCTGCACCTCGCGTACCCCGAAGGTGCGGGCCAGGGCGATGATATCCTCAAGGGCGGCAATGGAGAGCGAGCCGGTGGGATTGCCCGGTATTAGAAGGGATGTTTGTTTTTTTGCAGATCTTTTTGGCATTTTTCTCTCTTTCATATTTAGATGCCGTGGAGAAGAGACGAGTGCCCAGCCGTACATGCTCCTTTTGCCGGCTCGTTTGGCGGGGCTTTCTCCGTTCCTGTTCAAAAAAACGCGACTTTCTTCAAGACAGCCATATCATGACAACGCCTCACACTCCACAACATCCCGTCCTGAACAGCGCCTTGCTGGCAACGCTCTCCACCGGGCCGGGCGTCTATCTCATGAAGGATCGCCGCGGCACCATTATTTATGTGGGCAAGGCGCGCAATCTGCGCAAGAGGCTGGCTTCCTACGCCAAACTGCAGGCCGGGGCCCATAATAAAACCAGGGCCATGGTGGCCCGCATTGCCGCCCTGGAGACCATTCTTACCGGCACCGAAAAAGAGGCCCTTATCCTTGAAGCCTCTCTCATAAAAAAAAATAAGCCGAAATACAATGTCATTCTCCGTGATGATAAGAGTTATCCCTTTATTAAGGTGACTGTCCAGGAGGAGTGGCCCCGGGTGATGATGACCAGAAGGCGTCTGCAGGATAAGGCCCGCTACTTTGGTCCCTATGCATCGGTCTCCTCCATGTGGGCCACCCTCAAGTTGCTGGCCGCCATCTTCCCCCTGCGACGCTGCAAGAGCGTGCGCCACCGGCAGCGGCCCTGCCTCAATGGCCAGATGGGCGCTTGCCTGGCCCCCTGCCTGGGCACCTGTGATGCCAAGCGCTATGGCCGGGCCGTGGATAATGTCATCATGGTCCTGGAAGGCAAGAGCCAGAAGCTGATCAGCCGCTTGCGCCGACAGATGGAGGATGCCTCCCGGCAGTTACGCTTTGAAGAGGCGGCCCAGTGTCGTGATCAGATTGCCGCCCTGGAAAGGACCCTGGAGAAACAGGTGATGGTGGCCGGCCGGAAGCACGAGTTTGATGTCTTTGGGGCCTGCCGGCAGGGAGCTTCCATGGCTGTTTCCCTGATCACCGTGCGGGCCGGCAGGGTGGAAGGGCACCGCTCTTTCTTTGTCGCCGAGCCGGTGGGGGATGATGGTGATGTCCTGGCCGAGGTGCTGCGCCGCTTCTACAGTGACGACATCTTCGTCCCCGGAGTGATTCTGCTGCCCTGGGCCACCGGTGATGAGCAATGTTTTCAGGAGTATCTCTCCGAACAACGGGGCGGCAAGGTGCAACTGCGGGTGCCGCAGCGCGGTGATCTGCGTCGTCTGGTGGCCATGGCCAATGACAATGCCGCCCAGGTTTTCAGTGACCGGCAACGGCAGCAGGAGTCGTGGCAGGTGATGGCCCGGCAGCTCAAGGAAACCCTCAATCTGTCACGTCTGCCCAACCGTATTGAATGTCTTGATATTTCCAACACCAGCGGCAAGGAGGCGGTGGGGTCTCTGGTCTGCTTTGTTGACGGCAAAAAGGAAACGTCTCTCTATCGTCATTACCGGATTCGCACCCTGACCGGCCCTGATGACTACGGCATGATGGCCGAGGTCTTGTCCCGCCGTTTTGACCCGGGCAAGAATCGTGAACTGCCGGATCTCTTTATTGTCGATGGCGGCAAAGGGCAGCTCAATATTGGGGTGCAAATTTTCAAGAATCTGGATATCCTGGACAAGGTGGACCTGCTCGGTATTGCCAAGGATCGCCACGGCGAGGGTGAAAAACTTTATCGGCCCGGCCGCAAGAATCATCACCTCCTGGCCCGCCATTCCCAACTGTTGCTTTTGATCATGCGAATCCGCGACGAATCGCACCGTTACGGCGTTACCTTTCATCGGCGCCTGCGTAACAAAAGAACCTTGACCTCTGTTTTGGATCAGGTGAGGGGCGTTGGGCCGGCCCGGCGTCAGAAACTTCTGCGCCATTTCGGCAGTGTTAAAGGGGTTGAGGCGGCCTCGGTGCAGGAGCTGGCAGCGGTTCCCTCCATCGGCAGAGAGCTGGCGCAAACCATTTTTTCAAGCCTGCACCCCGAAGGCGTCAGCCGGCCCGGCAAATCCGGCGACTGAGGTGGTCATGGCGTCGGAAGCAGCCTCTGCCGGACGGCAACCTGCCAAACAATAATTGACAGCCTCGTGAAGCATTGTTAGAAGTCTCAGTTGGTCAAATATACAATACCCTCTTTCCGTGCCAAGCTGCCGGAAGGTTTAACCTTTGGCGGATTTGCCTGCCACGGCTGGTCTGCTGTTGAGAGAGTGTCTCTCCGGAAAGCCTTTTTCAGGACAGACACGAGATAATGGAGATGTAATAACCATGTTGGAATATACGGATAAGGTTAAGGATCATTTTCTGAATCCTCGCAATGTCGGGGAAATCGAGGATGCCGACGGCATAGGGGAGGTGGGCTCCCTGTCCTGCGGCGATGCCTTGAAGTTTACCTTTAAGCTGGGGGACGACGGTCGCATTGTTGACGCCAAATTCAAGACCTTCGGCTGTGCCAGTGCCATTGCCTCGTCATCGGCCCTGACCCTGATGGTCATCGGCCTTACCCTGGATGAGGCGGAGAAGATCACCAATGAGGATCTTGCCGAGTTCCTCGGCGGTCTGCCCAAGGAGAAGATGCACTGCTCGGTGATGGGCCGTGAGGCCCTGGAGGCGGCCATTGCCAATTATCGCGGCGTGCCGTTGCCCCAGACCGAGGGCGAGGTGGTCTGCGAATGTTTCGGTGTAACCGATGTTGAGATTCGCCGGGCCATTGAGGAGAGCGACCTGAAGAGCGTTGAAGAGGTTACCAACTTCACCAAGGCCGGCGGCGGTTGCGGCAAGTGTGAGGATCGTATCCAGGAGATTCTTGACGAGGCCCGCCAGAACGCTCCCAAGGTCATCCCCATGTCCGGCCCCAAACGCTTGACCACGGTCCAGAAAATCAAGATGATCGAGGATGTCTTTGACCGCGAGATCAGACCCAACCTCAAAAAGGACGGTGGTGACATTGAGCTGATAGACGTGGATGGCGACTATGTCATTGTTTCCCTGCGCGGCTCCTGTGTCAGCTGTGCCAAGAGCCAGACCACCCTGAAGGAATTTGTCGAAAAGAAGCTGCGTGAAGAGGTTCTTGACAGCCTGATAGTTGAGGAGAGCAAAGGATGAGCCAACCCAAAACAATTTACATGGATAACAATGCAACCACCCGGGTTGCCCCGGAAGTCCTGGAGACCATGCTGCCCTATTTTAGTGAGCTCTATGGCAACCCCTCCTCCATGCACAGCTTCGGCGACCAGGTCGGCGGCGCCGTTAAAAAGGCCAGGCAACAGGTTGCCGATCTTCTCGGCGCCCAACCGGAAGAGATTATCTTCACCAGCTGCGGCACAGAGAGCGATTCCACCGCCATCTTTTCCGCCCTGCAGGTGGCGCCGGAAAAACGGCATATCGTCACCACCCGGGTCGAGCATCCGGCCGTCAAGAATCTCTGTGAAAACCTCGACCGCCTCACCGGCCATAAGCATCGCGTTACCCAGCTGCCGGTGGAAAGTGACGGCACTCTTGATCTTAAACGTTATGAAGAGGCCCTGGCCGATGACACGGCCATTGTCAGTGTCATGTGGGCCAATAACGAGACCGGGGTTATCTTTCCCATTGATGAAATGGCAAAAATCGCCAAGAGCAGGGGGATCCTCTTTCATACCGATGCCGTGCAGGCCGTGGGTAAGATCCCCATCAACCTGGCCGAGACGCCGGTGGATTTTCTGTCGGTCTCCGGTCACAAACTCCATGCCCCCAAGGGGGTCGGTGTCCTCTATGTGCGTAAACGGACCCCCTTTATGCCTTTTCTCATGGGGGGCCATCAGGAACGAGGCCGCCGGGGAGGGACGGAGAATGTTACCTCCATCATCGGTATGGGTAAGGCCTGCGAGCTGGCCGCCAATAACATGCGGCGCGAGAACACCACGGTGCGCCTATTGCGCGACAAGCTGGAAAACGGATTGCTGAAGAGGGTGCCCAACACCTTACTCAACGGTCACAAGGAAGAACGACTGCCCAACACCACCAATGTCAGTTTTGAATATGTGGAGGGCGAGGCCATTCTCCTTCATCTTGACCGCTACGGTATCTGCGCCTCTTCCGGTTCCGCCTGTACGTCGGGATCCCTGGAGCCGTCGCATGTCCTGCGCGCCATGGGCGTGCCGTTCACCGCGGCGCACGGCTCCATTCGATTCAGTCTCAGTGTCTACAACACCGAGGATGAGGTTGATTATATCCTGGAAAAATTACCGCCTGTTATTGCCAAGCTTCGGGAGATGTCGCCTTTTTGGGCGGATCGCGACAAGATCGCCGGTGGCGGCTCCTGCGGCAGTTGCGGTTGCGGTAAATAGCGCCACGAGGATAAAGCCGCCTGCCGATGCCGAGAGGCCTTTATATTCCCCTAACCATTCGACCTTCCGAGAAAATATGATTGTCATCCCCCCTTCCTACGAGATCCTTGACGCGCTTGATCGCCAGAGTCTTGCCGTACGCATCGAGGCCTGCGGTCGTCTCTGTTACAAGAGCGAAGACAGGATCACCGATGAATCGGCCCCGGTCTTTATCAGAAACATTTTAAAGCACGGCCATAATTCCGTGGCGGAAATGGCTGTCCTTACCCTTGAGGTTATTGTTGAAAAGGAGTCGTTGGCCGGTCAACTCTTCAAGGCTCTGCCCAGATTTCTCAATATTGATGTGCTGGAGAAGAACATCCTGCTCATCACCGCTTCGGTGCGCGCCTTTCGCGAACTCTATCTGGAGCACGGCAATCTGAAAATCGTCAAGGCCATCACCGCCTACCTGCTGCAACGACATGCCCTCTTTTTTGAGGATATCGTGCCGGAGCGTGGTATTGTGCCGCAGAGCGGTGTCATGGTGAAAAAGCTCTATCTGTCCGAGGTGGAAAACCTGCCTGTCCACCTGCGGGCCCGCCATCGCTATCTTGCCGTCAAGTTTATCGTCAATCGGGCCGTTACCCATGAGATGGTGCGGCACCGGCCCTGCAGTTTTTTGCAGGAGAGCCAGCGCTACTGCCGATACAGCGCCGACAAGTTCGGCAACCAGGTCACCTTTATCAAGCCTCTTTTTTATGACGAGCAGAGCGACGAGTATGCCCTCTGGTGCCAGGCCATGGAAGAGAGCGAGAAGACTTATCTCCAACTGCTGGAGACCTCCACCCCCCAGGCGGCCAGGACCGTGCTGCCCAACTCCTGCAAAACGGAACTCATTGTCTACGCCAACCTCATCCAGTGGGTCCATATGTTCAAGCTGCGGGTGGCCAAGGGGGCGGATCCCTCCATGCGAGAGGTGATGATCCCGCTTTTGGCCGACTTTGCCGAACAGTTCCCCGAGGTCTTTGGTTCGCTTGTGGTGGAACAGGATTAACAGCTGGATTTTTTTATCATTTTTTAGGGGTCAACGAAAAAGCTCCGCCTTTTATCGGCGGAGCTTTCCTATGTGCGGCTCGGAAAATATGTAGTTCTGCGGATTGCCTTTTGTGAAAAACTGAGGTAATCACACAAGGCTTTTCGCGAACTCTGTTGCTGGTTCACTTCGGACGTTATTTTGAGTGGTTATTTTGATACCGCTTTCCTTTTTAAAGCTAATGGCACCCGCATTACGGTGCCTTAGTGAAACTTTTGATGGAGGGAAACATGGCTCTTGATCCAACTAAACATGCGGATTGGGAAATTGCGCAAGACGCTGAAAAGAACATGAAAACCGTTTATGAGCTCGGCGAGATCCTCGGGCTCGACAAGGAAGAGGTTCTGCCTTACGGTCATTATGTCGGTAAGCTTGATTTCAATAAGATCATGAAACGTCTCGGTGACAAGCCGGACGGTAAGTATGTTGACGTAACGGCTATTTCTCCAACTCCCCTGGGTGAAGGCAAGTCCACCTGTGCCATGGGTCTGGTGCAGGGCCTCGGCAAGCGTAACAAGTCCGTTGTCGGCGCCATTCGCCAGCCCTCCGGCGGCCCCACCATGAATATCAAGGGGTCTGCTGCCGGTGGCGGCCTGGCCCAGTGTATTCCCCTTACCGAGTTTTCCCTTGGTCTCACCGGCGATATCAACGCCATCATGAATGCCCACAACCTGGGCATGGTGGCCCTGACCTCGCGTATGCAGCATGAGGCCAACTACACCGACGAGCAGCTTGCCAAGCGTAACCTCAAGCGTCTCGATATCCATCCCAAGAAGGTGGAGTTCAACTGGATCATGGATTTCTGTGCCCAGGCCTTGCGTGACATCACCATTGGTCAGGGGCCCGGCAAGATGGACGGCTTCACCATGAAGTCCTCCTTTGCCATTGCCGTTTCCTCCGAGATCATGGCCATCCTTGCCATCGCCAATGACCTGGCTGATATGCGTCGTCGTATCGGCAAGATCGTCGTGGCCTATGACAAACAGGATCGTCCCATTACCACCGCTGACCTTGAGGTGGACGGTGCCATGACCGCCTGGATGGTACAGGCCTTGAACCCCAACCTGATGCAGACCCTGGAAGGCCAGCCTGTTCTCGTCCATGCCGGTCCCTTTGCCAACATCGCCATCGGCCAATCCTCGGTAATCGCCGATCGCGTCGGCCTGAAGATTGCCGACTACAATGTCACCGAGTCCGGTTTTGGTGCTGATATCGGTTTTGAGAAGTTCTGGAATCTCAAGTGTCGTTTCTCCGGTAACAAGCCCAACTGTGCCGTTGTCGTTGCCACCATTCGTGCCCTTAAGTGCCATGGCGGCGCCCCCATTCCCGTACCCGGCAAGCCCATGCCGGCAGAGTATGGCAAGGAGCATGTCGGCTGGGTTGAGGAGGGGTGTAAGAACCTCATTCACCACATCGAGACCGTCAAGAAGGCGGGCATCAACCCTGTGGTCTGCATCAATGCCTTCTACACAGACACCGACAACGAGATCAAGGCGGTGCGCCGCATCTGTGAGGCGGCCGGTGCCCGCGTTGCCCTGTCCCGCCACTGGGAGCACGGCGGCGACGGTGCCCTGGAGTTCGCCGACGCCGTTGTTGACGCCTGCGAAGAGCCCAATGACTTCAAGTTCCTCTATGATCTTTCCGATCCTCTGGAGAAACGTATTGATCTCATTGCCAAAGAGGTGTATGGCGCCGACGGCGTTTCCTATACCCCCGAGGCCCAGGCCAAACTTAAGCGTTTGTCCGCTGATCCCGACATGAATGAGATGGGAACCTGCATGGTCAAGACCCATCTCTCCCTGTCTCACAACCCGGCCCTGAAAGGGACCCCCAAGGGCTGGACCCTGCCCATCCGTGATATCCTCACCTACAAGGGTGCCGGTTTTGTCGTACCGGTGGCCGGTGCCATCAGCTTGATGCCCGGTACCGGTTCCGATCCGGCCTACCGTCGTGTGGACGTGGATGTCGAGACCGGTAAGGTCAAGGGCGTTTTCTAGTAAAGTTCAGAACTTGCATTATGTTTTACAAAAAAAGCAGGGCCGTATTCGGCCCTGCTTTTTTTGTTGGCAATAGGGAGAATAAAGTTGCATACTATTCACCTCATCTCATAAGATGATACGATGGTTTTTCCCTTGATTTCAGATAACCTCTCTCGCGTTTTTTTCCCTTATGACCGCTGGTAAACCAAAAGCAGGCAGTAGCAAAAGCAGCCTTTCCGCCTCGGTGAAGGATCAGTCCGGTGCCGGCAAGCTGAAGATCGGTGAAATCCTCAGTAAAGAGGGGCAGATCACCAAGAATATGCTTGAGCAGGCTATTGCCGTCCAGAAGAAGCAGGGCGGTCGCCTCAGCTCCATATTGCTGAAAATGGGTTATATCGATGAGGACACGGTGTGCAAAATCCTCAGCCGCGTTCAGAACTATACGGTAATCAATGTCAAGGAGGAGCACCCTAACCAGGAGGTTTTTGACCTGGTGCCTTACGAGTTGGCCAAGAAGTATATGATGTTGCCCATTCGTAAGACCGACAAAACCCTGCAGATTGCCATGTCCGAGCCCACCGATACCCAGGCGGTGGATGAGTTGCAGTTTGAGCTCAAACTCGGTTTGTCGGTGGGGGTCGCCACCGAGCGTGATATTGCCGAGGGTTTCAAGGAGTATTACCATATCTCCGACGAGGAGTTTCGTGAACTTCTTGACATCGAGGAGCAGGTCGAGGAGGAAGAAGAGGATTTAACCAGCATTGATGACTTCGGTTCCCTTGCCTCCGAGGTGGCCGAGGATATGGCCATTGAGGCCGACAGTTTTGATGAGGGACCAGAGCAGTTTTCCGCTTCGGATGCCCCCATTATCAAGCTGGTCAACGGTATCCTTATCAAGGCGGTCAAGGATGGGGTCAGTGACGTCCATATTGAACCCTATGAGAAGAACCTTCAGGTGCGTTATCGCCTTGACGGCTCTCTCTACAAGTCAATGAATCTGCCGGTGGGTATCAAGAACGCCTTGACCTCAAGGATGAAGATCCTGGCGGCCCTTGATATCACCGAGCGTCGGGTACCGCAGGACGGCCGTATCAAGATGCGTATGGGCCGTAACAGGGCGGTGGATTTCCGTGTTTCAACCCTGCCCACCCTCTACGGTGAATCCATTGTTCTGCGTATTCTTGACAAGAGTTCCCTCAATGTCGATCTGACCAAGCTCGGTTTTGAGGTGGAGACCTTCGGCGCCCTCAGGCGTTGTCTCAGCAGGCCCCAGGGGCTGCTGCTCGTCACCGGCCCCACCGGTTCCGGTAAGACGGTAACCCTTTATTCGGCCCTGAACTCCCTGAACAAGGAGGATACCAAGATCCTCACCGCCGAAGATCCGGTGGAGTTTAACTTTAAGGGTATCAACCAGGTCAATGTCATCACCGAAGTGGGCATGACCTTTGCCGCCGCCCTCAAGGCCTTTCTGCGCCAGGATCCCGATATTATCATGGTGGGTGAGATTCGTGATATCGAGACCGCTGAGATTGCCATCAAGGCGGCCATGACCGGTCATCTGGTTTTTTCCACCCTCCATACCAATGATGCGGCCGCCACCATCGGCCGTCTTATCGATATCGGCATCCCTCCCTATATGCTGGCCTCGTCATTGACCATGGTGCTGGCCCAGCGTCTTGGTCGGCGCCTCTGCCAGAAGTGCATGACCCCCATTGACCGGCCCCCGGAAAAAGAGTTGCTCTCCATGGGGTTTACCGAAGAGCTGCTGGCCCAGGAATGGACCCTGCATGCCCCCAAGGGCTGTGCCGTCTGTAATGGCGGCGGCTATAAGGGCAGGGTGGGCTTTTTTGAGCTCATGGAGATCACTGATGATGTGGGCAAGGCCATCAATGCCCAAGTGGCCGAAGACCAGCTGCGCAAAATCGCCATCCAGGAGGGGATGCACCCCCTGCGCTACGCCGCCATTCTCAATGCCACCCAGGGGGTAACCGACCTGCATGAGGTGGAGCGCCGCACTGTTTTGAATGAGGAAAGCCTGCCCGCCTATCTGGTCAATCCCGATATTGAACTCTATGAGGATGGCGACACCATTATCCACCAGGGCAACAAGGATAATGATTTCTTTATGCTCATCCAGGGCACGGTTATGGTGGTACGGGATGGCAAGCGCATCGCCGATATCAAGGAGCCCGGCGAATATTTCGGCGAAATGTCGGCCATCTCCGGCGAACCGCGCTCTGCCTCTATTGTTGCCAAGGGCCGCGCCAAGATCAAGCGCTATCCCGGCGACAAAATAATGGAGGTTATTCAGACACAGCCCAAGGTCGCCCGTTACCTCTTTGAGACCCTGGTCAACCGTCTCTCTCAGACCTCTGATATCATTGTGAAACTGGCGGAAAACGCCCGGCGCTAGCGCCGGATCGCCCTTTTCTCAAGCGGTGGATCGGCCCCCTTTTTTGTCTTTCTGTAGTACTACCTAGCCCTCTTAGGTAGAGTTACCGGGTATTAAAAAAGTCAGTAAAAAAAACGGGTTACTATCTATGAAAATGAAGTTTTGCGCGGGGAATTTTCTTGCGTAAAGCTTTTTTTTTCACTAGTATCTATGACTCCAAATCTTCGTGGTTATTCCCTTTATACGCTCATTATCAATCTTAAGCATGCTGTTTGACGCTTCGCAAAACAGTAAAGGGGATTTACGCGCTAAATAAGGCGACGATTTGGCCGGAGGTTGACAAATCAGGATTAAAGCATTTTTTTGATTCACTATATTTTGTTCGATAAGGAGATCCAATGAGTGCCAAGATTATAAGCGGAACCGAAACAGCAAAGGCGATTCGTGAGGAATTGAAGGCTGAGGTGGCAGACCTCAAGGAAAAGCACAATATTACCCCGGGACTGGTGACCATTCTGGTAGGTGAAGATCCCGCCTCTCAGTCTTATGTCACTGCCAAGAATAAAACAGCCCATGCCCTTGGTATTCATTCCGAGCAGATAACCCTGCCGGTGGAGACCAGCGAGGAAGAACTCCTGGCCTTGGTTGACAAGTACAACAAAGACGACAAGATTAACGGCATCCTGGTGCAGCTGCCTCTGCCCAAGCATATCAATGAGGCCAAGGTGCTCTATGCCATTGACCCTGATAAGGATGTCGACGGTTTTCATCCGGTCAATGTCGGCAAGATGGTGCTGGGCGAGCAATGCTTTCTGCCCTGTACCCCCCATGGTATCCTGGAGCTTTTGGTGCGCGCCGGTGTGGAGACCAGCGGTGCCGAGGTGGTTATTGTCGGCCGTTCCAATATTGTCGGCAAGCCCATTGCCAACCTCATGCTTCAGAAGCGTGAGGCCGGCAATGCCACTGTTACCCTCTGCCATACCCGCACCAAGGATATGGATCTGCACCTCAAGCGGGCCGATATCATCATCGCTGCCGTGGGTGTTGCCAACATGATCAAGGCGGACCAAGTCAAGGAAGGTGTCGTGGTTATCGACGTCGGTGTCAACCGGGTCGGCATGAGCGACAGCGGCAAGGCTATTCTGGCTGGAGACGTTGAGTTTGATTCCGTCAAGGAGAAGGCTGCGGCCATTACACCTGTTCCTGGTGGTGTTGGTCCCATGACCATTACCATGCTGATGAAAAATACAGTTCAGGCTGCCCGCCAGGCCAACGGTTTATAATACTATTTACAATCTTTTTTGAGGAAAAATAGATGGCTACTTCAAAAACTGGGTGTGAAGGGTGCACTGATATCACGTGCTCTTCCTCAAAATTAGTCCTTGAGCAGGATATCGCCAAAAACGTCCGTACGGCCTATGATCGTATCCAGGCCCGCGGTATGGCGGCATGTCTCTTCGGTTCCGGCGGCACCTGCTGCCGAAACTGCAACATGGGACCATGCCAGATCATTGATGGTGTTGAAGATATGATCGGTGTCTGCGGCGCCACTGCTGATACAGTGGCGGCCCGAAACTTCGCCCGCACCGTTGCCGCCGGCGCCGCCGCCCACGGTGACCATGCCCGTGAGATGGTCAAGGGCTTTATTGAGACCGCCAGAGGTAATGGTCCCCATGAGATCAAGGATGTGGAGAAGCTGCATGCCCTGGCCAAGATTTTCGGGGTAGAGATTGAAGAGCGCGACGTCAATGATATCGCCCTGGAGATCGGTGAAATGGCCCTGGCCGAATTCGGTAACCAGAGCGAGCAGGGCATGACCATGCTCAAGCGGGCCACCAAGAAACGCCAGGAGATCTGGAAGAAGCTTGGCATTGAGCCGCGCGGTGTAGACCGTGAGGTTGTGGAAATGATGCACCGGACCCATATTGGTGTGGATCAGGAGTATGAGAACATCATGCTCCAAGCCTCCCGCTGTGCCTTGTCCGATGGTTGGGGATCCTCCATGCTCTCCACCGAACTTACCGATATCATGTTCGGTACGCCGGTGCCGCGCCGTGCCATTGTCGATCTTGGCGTCTTGAAGAAGGATCAGGTCAATGTCACGGTGCATGGTCACGAGCCCTTGCTGGCCGAGGCCCTCTGTATTGCGGCCGAGGACCCGGAAATGATTGAGCTTGCCAAGAAGCAGGGTGCCAAGGGTATCAATCTGGCCGGTGTCTGTTGTACCGGTAACGAGATCCTCATGCGCCGCGGCATTCCCGTTGCCGCCGGTTTTGTTCAGCAGGAAATCGCCCTTTCCACCGGTGCGGTAGAGGCCATGGTGGTTGATGTCCAGTGTATAATGCAGTCGGTTGCCGAGGTGGCCAAGAATTTCCATACCGATATCATCACCACCAACTATCGGGCCAAGATGCCCGGCGGTGTTCATATTCAATTTGATGAGCATGCCGCCCTGGAATCTGCCAAGGAGATTCTCAGCCGCGCCATCAAGAATTACAAGAAACGCGGCACGTGTTATATCCCCGAGGAGACCAAACTCGACGTGGTGGTCGGCTTCAGTCACGAGACCATCAACTATATGCTTGGTGGTCGTTTCCGGGCCAGCTACCGTCCCTTGAACGACAATATCATTAATGGCCGAATCCGTGGTGTTGCCGCCATGGTCGGTTGTGACAACTTCAAGCTGGCCGATGACGCCCATGAGATCATCGCCCGTGAACTTATCAAGAACAATATTCTGGTGGTCGCCACCGGCTGCGCCGCTACCTCCCTGGGCCGGGCCGGTCTGGTTAATCCGGAAGCCGCCCGCTATTGTGGCGACAGCCTGCGCGAGGTCTGCGAGACCGTGGGTATGCCGCCCGTGCTGCATATGGGTTCCTGCGTGGATAACAGCCGGATTCTCATCGCCCTGACCCAGATGGTCAACCAGGGCGGCCTCGGCGAGGACATTGATGATCTTCCCGCCATTGGGACCGCACCCCTTTGGATGAGCGAGAAGGCCGTTGCCATTGGTCAGTATTTTGTGGCCAGTGGTGCCCAGGTCGTTTTCCAGGATCTGGCCACTTCAGGCGCCAAGACCTTTAATAAATATCTCCTTGAGGATATGATGGGTACCTACGGCGCCCATTGGAATGTTGCCAAGGAGCCTCTGGACATTGCCCGTACCATGATCGAGGCCATTGAGTCCAAACGGGATGCCCTGGGAATCAACAAGAAGAAGGAGCGCGTCCTCTTTGATATGGATATGCGCCGTGACCTTGGTGACGGCTCGGGTCTTACTGATGTAGGATGTCATGGCCCGACCTGATCTTTTTTGTGTAAGTAGAGTGATGCATGTCACTGAATACTAAAGGGTATCTTGAATACTTAGATATTTTGTTCGAGTTTGAGAAGCATGGAAAATAAAAACCGCGCCCTGAAAGAGGTAAGGGAGCCTGCGACACTCCGGGTGCCCTTGCGGTGCAGCATATCGGGCATATGTGAGGTATTTTATTTTCGTAGCGACGAAAAAATCGGACAAAACAGCAATTATTCAAGATGGCCTATATTTAAGTAATACAACGATAAGGATATAACCGATGAAATCGGGTAGTCGTTTAGAACGTATCTTAAAGGCTGGTCATTTTGCCGTTACCGGCGAGCTCGGCCCTCCAAAGAATGGTGATCCGGAGGTGGTTCGCCAAAAGGCCCGCATCCTCAAAGGCCATGTTGACGCAGTCAATATCACTGACTGCCAGACCGCCATTGTCAGGATGTCAAGTATTGCCGCCGGACTCATCACCCAGCAGGAGGGAGTGGAGCCGGTTGTGCAGATGACCTGCCGTGACCGGAACAGGATCGGCATGCAGAGCGATATCCTCGGCGCTTCGGCCCTGGGGCTGAAAAACCTGCTGTGCCTCACCGGTGATCATCAGAAGTTTGGTAATCATCCCGGCTCCAAGGGTGTTTTTGACATGGATTCCATCCAGCTGCTCGGTATGGTCAAAAACATGCGCGACGAAAAACAGTTCCAGTGCGGTGAGGCGATAAAATCCTCTGAACCCCGCCTCTTTCTGGGCTGTGCCGCCAATCCCTTTGCCTTTCCCTTTGAGTTCAGGGCCAAGCGCCTTGCCAAGAAGGTGGCCAATGGCGCCGATTTTGTCCAGACCCAGATCATCTATAATGTCGAGAAATTCGCCAGGTTCATGGAGATGGTTCGTGAGCTCGGTCTTCATGAGAAGGTCCATATCCTGGCCGGTGTTACACCGCCAAAATCCCTGGGCATGGCCCGTTACATGAAGAATTTCGTGCCTGGTGTCGAGGTGCCTGACGAGGTGATCGACCGCCTCAGTGCCGCCAAGGACAAGCAGGATGAGGGCATCAATATCTGTGTGGATATCATCAATCAGGTAAAAGAGATTGAGGGTGTTGCCGGCGCCCATGTCATGGCCATTGAGTGGGAAGAGGCTGTGCCTGAAATCATCAGCCGGGCCGGCCTTGATGGGCGCCCTGTTCTCGATGATGACCAGCCGGAGGCACCTGCTGCTCCGGCACCGGAACGTATTGAAGTGACAACCACTGCCCCTGTGGAGAGCAAGGCTGCGGATGCGGCCCTTGCCGAGGCCAAGGCAGAGGCCGAGAAGATAATAGCAGCAGCCAAGGCTGAGGCGGCTAAACTGGTGGAGACGCAGAAGAGTGTTGCGCCGGTGAGTACGCCTGCCCCGACTGCTGAAAAAGATACCATTGTCGAAACACAAGATGAAGCGGGAGAACATGAGATGAACGAAAGAGAACGTCTGCTGGCGTTGGAATCTGTTCAGAACGGCTTAAAGGCGTTGAAGCAGGCCTTTAACCTGACTGATGATCAGTTTGAGGCCCTTGCTAATTTCGCAGGCGCCAAGAGCGTCCTTGAGAAGGATCCAAATGTGACACCGGCAGCAGCTGCTCCCAGTGCTCCGGCCACTCCGGCCGCTCCGGCTCCAGAAACCCCGGCCCCGGAATCCCCGGCTCCTGCCGCACCTGCGGCTGAATCTGCCGCAGCGCCTGCTACACCTGCTGAAAAGGCCCCTTTGACCCCGCAAACCGCAGCTGATCTACCCTCTGCTGTTGTGGCTCGTTATGAAGAGTTGATGAAGCGGGCCGGTGGCACCGTGCCCTCCGGTCTGACCGGCGAGGCGGCAGATATAGCCGCGCAAGATAGTGCCAAGGTCGAAAAAAAGGCGGAAGAGGCGACTGCTGAAAAGCAGAAAAAAGAAGAAAAGGCCAAAGAGCCTGCGGCTGAGAAAAAAGCACCGGCCAAGAAGAAGGCTGCTCCGGCTGCGCCGGTAGCCACCGGTGATGTGGCGGCCCTGGCCGCCCAGGAGGTACCCCTGGCCGAGCGCTGCACCAAGGTGCCTGCCGATGCCTACACCCAGCAATACTCCGGCGCCATTCGTGAAACCGTGCTCGGCAATGGTGACAACACCATTACCGTGGGTGGTGAGTCCACCATGGCCTTTCAGCTCTTTGAAGGCAGCATGGATAACAAGCCGCGCATTGCCATGGACATCCTTGATGTCGATCCTTCCGACTGGCCTGAAGGGCTGCGGAAGCACTTTGAAGACGTTATCGGCAATCCTGTTGAGTGGGCCCGTAAATGCGTGAAGGAATACAGTGCCGACGCCATCTGTATTTCCCTGGTTTCAACTGATCCCAACGGCATGAACAGGGCTGCGGCAGAAGCGGCTCAGACCGCTGCCGATGTTATCAATAATATCGATGTGCCCACCATTGTCTGGGGTTGCGGCAATGCCGAGAAGGATACGGACACCCTGCGGGAGATCACCTCGCTCATCGGCGACAAAAAGGTTTGTCTGGCCCCCCTGGAAGATGCCAACTATCGTACCCTGGGTGCCACGGCCATGGCCTTCCAGCACCCCATTGTCGCGGCCAGCCCCATTGATGTCAACCTGGCCAAGCAGCTTAATATCCTCCTGCAGAATCTCGGTGTCACTCTTGATAATGTCCTGATCGATCCCTCCATCGGCGCCTTGGGCTACGGTATCGAATACACCTACTCCGTTATGGAACGTATTCGCCAGGCCGCCCTGACCCAGCAGGATGACAAGCTGCAGGTGCCCATGATCTGTAACCTGGGCCGCGAGGTCTGGAAGGCCAAGGAGTGTCGCCTGCCCACGGATGAGTTCCTTGGTGATCAGGAAACACGCAGCGTCATGATGGAAGCCATCACTGCCAGCTGTATGCTCATGGCCGGCGGTGAACTGATGATCATGCGTCATCCCAAGGCTGTCAATCTGACCAGGGCTTTAATTGAAGGCCTCATGGCATAAAGGTAAGGATTTTAACCCGATCTTTTAGTAGAGGAATTAATCAATGTCTAAGATAATCTGCTCAGCAGCTATCCGTGGTGCCCACAAGATTGTGGATATGGCTGAGGAAAAATATGAAGAGGCCCTGAAGAAGTATGGGGCAGATCAGGAAGTCAGCTTACCCAATACCGCTTATTTCCTGCCCATTATCTATTCCATGCTTGGTGCCAAGGTGGAAAAGATCGGCGATATGAAGGATATTTTCCAGGAGTGTCGTACGCTTCTGCCGGATCTGGTCTCCGAGCATAACTGGTTGCCCTATCTGGCGCCGGCCCTGGATGCCGGTATGGCCACCTATTTTGCCGAAGAGATGTATGAGGCAATTCGCTATATCGAAACCCCGGATTTCTACACCAAGACCGAAGAGCCCACTGATAGCAATCTCTGGCTCGGTGCCGCCGATGACGTCATCTTCCGGAAGCGTGGTGTTGAATTTGTCGATGGTTCGGCCCCTGGTTTTGCCGCCATTGTCGGTGCCCCGGATGATAAGGAGGTTGCCTCGCGCATCGCCCTTGAGCTGCAGGAGAAAAATCTTTACATCTTCATGCACGACCACAGCGTCAACGGCAAGAACATGTCGCAGCAGCTGGTGGATAACGGCGTTCAGGTGGGCTGGAACACCCGTCTGGTACCCTTTGCCGACAACTATACCTCGGTTGTCTTCTCCATCGGTTTTGCCTGCCGTGTGGCCATGGCCTTCGGCGGTATCAAGCCTGGCGATTTCCGCGGCAACCTGATCTACAATAAGGATCGTACCTTTGCCTTTGTCATGGCCTTTGGCAAGGTCTCTGACGAGTGGTACGCCAATGCCGCAGGTGCCTTTAACTGGGGTTTCCCCACCATCTCCGATTACGATATCCCCGAGGTGCTGCCTACCGGTATCTGTACCTACGAGCATGTGGTTTCCAACGTGCCCCATGAGGAGTTTGTCCAGAAGGCCATTGAGGTGCGCGGTCTCAAGGTCAATGTCACCAAGATCGATATCCCCATGTCCTTTGGCCCCGCCTTCGAGGGTGAGCGTATCCGTAAGGATGACCTGTTCATGGAGTGTGGTGGTGGCCGTACCACCGGTGTCGAGGTGTTGATCTCCAAGGAAATGGATGAGGTTGAGGATGGCCTGGTCACCCTGGAGGGTAAGGATATCTCTGATATCAAACAGGGCGAGAATCTGCCCATCAGCATCCTCGTAGAGGTTGCCGGTCGCGAGATGCAGTCTGACTTTGAGCCGATTCTTGAGCGGCAGTTCCATCACCTGATGAACTACATTCAGGGCATCATGCATATTGGTCAGCGTGATATCATGTGGATCAGGATTGGCCATGGTGCTGTTGAAAAGGGATTCTCTTTCAAGCACTTAGGTAAAGTTCTTCACGGAAAGCTTCATCAGGAGTTCGGTGCTATTCTTGACAAGGTGCAGGTGAAGATCTCCACCGTGCAGGAGACCGTGGAGCAGGTAATGGCCATGGCCAAGGAAACCTATGCGGAGCGTGATCTGCGCCTTGGTAATATGACGGATGAGACTGAAGAGGTTTTCTACTCCTGTACCCTCTGTCAATCATTTGCCCCTTCCCACGTCTGCGTCATTACACCGGAGCGTGTCGGCATGTGCGGCGCCTATAACTGGCTGGACGGTAAGGCCTCTTATCAGATCAACCCCACCGGCCCCAACCAGCCCATTGAAAAGGGCGAGTGTACCGATGCAGAGCTTGGTGACTTTATCGGCATCAATGAGTTTGTCAATCAGGCCTCACGCGGCGCTGTTCCTGAGGTGAGCTGCTACTCGCTGATGAATAATCCCATGACCGCCTGTGGCTGCTTTGAGGCCATTGCCGCCATGCTGCCCCAGTGTAACGGTATCATGGTGGTTAACCGTGACTACATGGGCATGACCCCCTCGGGTATGAAGTTCACTTCCCTGGCCGGTATGGCCGGTGGTGGTGCCCAAACCCCCGGATTCATGGGTGTTTCCAAACATTATCTCACCAGTCGCAAGCTTTTTATGGCTGAGGGTGGTCTGAAGCGGGTGGTCTGGTTGCCCAAGATTCTCAAGGATGAGATTTCCGAGAAACTGAAGGCGCGTTGCGAAGAGATCGGCATGCCTGAACTGTACGATATGATTGCCACGGAAGAGCAGGGTACCACTGAAGAGGAGATCCTCGCCTTCCTGAAGGAAAAAGGTCACCCGGCCTTGGAAATGGAGTCTGCCGTCTAACAGGCTGTTGAAAAAGGGAACACGTGTCGCTCGAGGCAAGAAAACGAGGAAGACAGGGCACCCGGAAATGGTCTTGGCCTGCCTATGACATGGGCTGCGGAGCATCTCTGAGGCTTGCTAACCTTCAGCCGATCCGTGACGATGCCTCAGCAGGGTGCGCTGCCAAGCCGCCCTTGGGCCCCTTGTCTGCAGCGGTCTGTTGAACGGGCCACCATTTTATCCGTAAGATCAACTTGAATGTTTATATATAAAAAGAGAGAGGGCTAGAAAATGGCTTTAACTGGTATCCAGATCCTCAAAATGCTCCCCAAGAAGAATTGTGGCGAGTGTCAAATCCCCACCTGCCTTGCCTTTGCCATGAAAGTGGCCTCCGGTCAGGCTGAAATCGGTGAGTGTCCTTACGTAAGTGATGAGGTGAAGGCCTCTATTGGCGAGGCCTCTGCTCCTCCCATTCGGACCGTTACCATTGGTAGTGGTGATAACGCTTTCAAGATTGGTGGCGAGACCTGTCTCTACCGTCATGAAAAACGTTTTGAAAATCCCACTGGTATCGCTGTACTGGTCACCACCGCCATGGCGGACGCTGATGTGGACGGTCGTGTCGAGCGCTTCAAAAGCCTGCGCTATGAGCGTGTTGGCGTGATGATGAAGGCTGATCTCATTGCGATCAAGGACAGTGATGGCGACAAGGCAAAGTTCGTTGCCCTGGTGCAGAAGGTGCTTGAGGGCGCCCCTGATGCCAATATCATTTTGATGACCGAGGATGCCGCCACCATGAGCGAGGCTGCCAAGCTCTGCAGTGACCGCAACCCCCTGCTCTTTGGCGCCACTGACGCCAATGTTGCCGACATGATCGGTGTTGCCAAGGATAGCGGTTGTCCCTTGGGGTGCAAGGGCAGCAATATTGATAATCTCATCGAGGTCTCCGAAAAGGCGGTGGAAGAGGGTCTCAAGGATGTAATCATTGATACCGGGGCCCGCACTCTGCGTGATGCCTTTGAGGATAATATTGTCGCTCGTCGCGCCTCCATCAAGACCAAGTATAAGCCCCTTGGTTTCCCCACCATCACCTTCCCCTGTGAGATGACCGACGATCCCATGATGGAGGCGATGATCGCCTCTGTTGTCATGGCCAAATATACCGGTATTATTGTCCTGTCCGATCTGCAGGGTGATCTCCTCTTTCCGCTTCTGCTTGAGCAGCTTAACATCTTTACGGATCCGCAGCGGCCCATGGTGGTTCAGGAGGATGTCTACAGCATCAACGGTCCGGATGAGAACTCTCCGGTACTGGTAACCTGCAACTTCTCTCTCACCTACTTTATTGTTTCCGGTGAGATTGAGGGCTCCAACGTGCCTTCATGGCTGCTCATCAAGGATACCGAGGGGCTTTCAGTGCTGACGGCCTGGGCTGCCGGCAAGTTCGGCGCCGACCTTATCGCCCAATTTATGAAAAAGGCGGGTGTTGAGGAGAAGGTCAAGCATCGTGAGCTTATAATCCCTGGTTATCTGGCCTCCATGAAGGGTGAGCTTGAAGAGGAGCTGCCCGGATGGACCATTACCATCGGGCCGCGTGAGGCAGGTCATCTGCCCGCCTTTTTGAAAGAGTGGAAGCCGGCTGCATAATGCACAACAGAAAAAGGTCCGAATAAGGCGGGGCACACTACAAATAACTGCCAGTTATTTCATGTTTTCTCCTGCCCGGGCTTTTTTTCTGAACCATGTATTCTGATTTAAAGAAAAATGTCGACGATAAGCTTAGAGATAGATGGCTCTGAAGTCATTGCTGAACAAGGCCTGACTATCCTTGAGATAGCCAACCGTTCAGGGATTCATATTCCCACCCTCTGTCATGTCAATGGCAAACAGAGTGAGATCCCCTGTCAGCTCTGTGTCGTGGAGGTGGAGGGCACGGATCATTTTGTGCGCTCCTGCGCCACTGTTGCCACGGACGGCATGCGGATCAGCACCGACTCCAAAGAGCTTACCAAGCATCGCCAGGAACGCCTGGCCACTGTTTCCGCCAGTCATTTCGGCGACTGCAAGGCTCCCTGTAACCTCACCTGTCCAGGTCAGCTCAATGTTCAGGGCTATATCGCCCATGTGGCCAAGGGAGAGTATGAAGAGGCCCTGCGCCTGGTCATGGACCGCAACCCCTTTCCCTTTTCCGTGGGACGGGTCTGCCCCCGTTTCTGTGAGACCAGGTGTCGGCGCTTGCTGGTTGATGAGCCTGTTTCCATCAACCATCTGAAGCGTTTTGTGGCAGACTGGTGCATGACCAATAATATTGATCTGCGTCTGCCCCGTGCCAAGGCAACCGGCAAGAGGGTGGCCATCATCGGCGGCGGCCCGGCCGGTCTGACCGCCGCCTTTTTCCTGGCTCAAAAGGGCCATGATGTCACCGTTCTAGAGGCCAATCCCAAGCTGGGCGGCATGCTGCGCTATGGTATTCCGGAGTATAAGATTCCCCGCAAGGTTCTTGATTATGAGACCAACATGATCATGAAGATGGGGATCTCCGTACGCCTCAGCCAGAAGTGGGGGAGTGATTTTACCCTGCAGGATCTCCAGGACCAGGGCTTTGACGCCACCTTTATTGCCACCGGCGCCGGGGTGGATGTTCGCCTTGATGTGCCCGGCTGTCAGTTGCCCATGGTCCATCATGCCGCTCAATTTCTCAAGGCCGTGGCCACCGGCAAGAAGGCCGATTACGGCAAGACGGCAGCGGTTATCGGCGGCAACAATATTGCCATGGAGTGTGCCCGCACCCTCTTGCGTCAGGGGGTTGAGCAGGTAACGGTGATCTTTCATCGGGCCCAAGAGGAGATGCCTGCTAATCAGCGCGTCATCCGTCAGGCCATTGGTGAAGGGGTGCAGTTTCTCCTCATGGCCTCGCCGGTGCAGGTCAGTGACCAGGGTGGTAAGATGCGCCTGGAGCTGGTGCGCATGCGCCTGGGTGAGCCCAATGAGCGGGGAGTCAGGCAGCCGGAGGCCATCCCCAACTCCAACAACTCCATCACCGTGGATACCGTGGTTTCGTCCCTGGGCCAAATGGCCTGTGACGGCACATTCCAGGGTGGCGAGCTGGAGGCGGCCCTGGCCGTATCGGCAAAGAACACCATCAATGCCTCGCCCCGTGATTTTTTGACCTCGGTTCCCGGTGTCTTTGCGGCCGGTGACTGTGTCTCCGGCACCAGGACCGTGATCCAGACCGTGGTTTCGGCCCGTAAGGCCGCCAATCACATCCACTCCTTTATTACTGGAGATCCCAAGGAAGAGGCGGACAACAGGTTCAACTTCACCCGCGGCAAGTCCTTTGATCAGGTGGATATGTCCAACTTTGAGGGCATCGGTATCAAGCTGCGTGAAAAGATGCCCACTCGGCCGCCGGAGACCGCGATCCAGGATTTCAGCGAGGTGAAGCTCGGCTTTTCCGAGGAAATGGCCATCAATGAGGCCAATCGCTGTCTCTCCTGCGGCTGTACCGCCTTTGATCGCTGTGATCTCAAGAAGCTTGATATCGACCACAAGGTCAACATCAACAAGACGGGCATGGGCAGTAAGCCCCTTTACACGAAGGATCAGTCCCACCCTGTTATCACTGTTGATCTCAACAAGTGTGTCTACTGTCAACGCTGTCTGCACAGCTGCGAGTATGACGCCCTGGAGTTGAGTCATGATGGTTTTGATGAACACAATAATCCGGCCAACATTACCCTCAACTTTAGAGACAACTGTGTAAATTGTGGTAACTGTGTCGATAATTGCTCCACAGGCGCCCTGAATAAGCGCACCTCCATTGTGCCGCTCAACTATGAGGCCATGAAAGAGGTTCGCACCACCTGTCCCTATTGCGGGGCCGGTTGTCAGCTCATTTTAAAGGTGAAGGGCGACACTCTGATGGAGGTCTCCTCCGACCCGGATCTGGCGCCCAACTACGGTGCCCTCTGTGTCAAGGGCCGTTTTGCCCACAACTTTGTCCAGTCAAAGGATCGACTGACCAGACCTCTGGTTCGGCGGCACGGACAGTTGGTGGAGACAACCTGGGAGGATGCCTACAACGTCATTGCCAAGAATTTCTTTGACATCAAGTCCATGTATGGCGCTGATGCCATTGCCGGCTTCAGCTGCGCCCGGGCCACCAATGAAGAAAATTTCCTGATGCAGAAGTTCATGCGCACAGCGATCGGCACGAATAATATCGATCACTGTGCCCGACTCTGACACGCTCCCACGGTGGCCAGTTTGGCCCTCACCTTTGGCAGCGGCGCAATGACCAACTCCATTGCAGATACCAAGAAGACCGATCTCTTTTTGATGATCGGTTCCAACCCTGATACCAGTCATCCCACCATTGGCCTGCGCGTTCATCAGGCCGTGGATCGCGGCGCCAAGCTTATCGTCGTTGATCCGCGCCGGACCAGACTGGCCGATCGAGCCGACCATTGGCTGCGAATTCAGCCCGGTACGGATGTGGCCTTCTTGAACGGCCTGATGCACATCATCATTGAGGAGGAGCTCTGGAACAGGAAATTCGTTGAGGAGCGGACCGAGGACTTTGATGAACTGGTCAAGCTCGTCAAGAAATATACCCCTGATTATGTTGCCGAAATCACCGGCATCCCGGCAGAGCAGCTCTATGCCGTGGCCCGCATGTATGCCGCTGAAGGCCGCCATGCCATTTTCCACGGTATGGGCATCACCCACTATGTTACCGGCACGGACCGGGTTAAGAGTATCGCCAATTTGGCCATGCTCTGCGGCAAGGTGGGGGTCGAGGGCGGCGGCTGCAATCCGCTGCGCGGCCAGAACAACGTCCAGGGCGCCTGCGACATGGGGGCCTTGTTCAACACGCTGCCCGGCTATGGCAGTCTGGACAATGACGAACTTTTTGCCAAGTTCGAGAAGATCTGGAAGGTCAAGGTTCCACGTCGGCCCGGTAAGCCTGCCACCGAGATATGGGATAATATCTTCAAGGGTGATATCCGCGCCCTCTATGTCTTTGGCGAGGACCCGGCCGTGGCTGACGCCAACATAGCCCATGTCCAGGAGGCCCTGGAAAAGGTGGATTTCCTGGTGGTCCAGGATCTCTTCCTCACTGATACGGCCAAGGCCGCGGATGTGGTCTTACCCGCCGCCTGTTATGCCGAGAAGGACGGCACCATGACCTGTACGGAGCGCCGGGTGCAGCGGGTCCGCAAGGCGGTTAATCCTCCCGGCGAGGCCAAGCCGGACTGGCAGATCTTCACCGAACTCTCCCAGAAAATGGGTTATGAGATGCACTACAACTCGGCTGAAGATATTTTTGAGGAGATTCGCAGCCTGCTGCCGCAGTATAAGGGCATTACCTATGAGCGTCTCGAAGAGGTGGGCCTGCAGTGGCCGGTGCCCAGCGAGGATCATCCCGGCACCACGGTCCTCCATACCGAATCCTTCACCCGCGGCAAGGGACTCTTCATCCCTGAGGAATACATTGCGCCGGTGGAGCTGCCTGATGATGAGTATCCCTTGAAGTTTACCACGGGCCGTGATATCGCCCGCTATAACTTCAGCAGCATGACCGGCAAGACCGCCGAGATCGATATCATCAGTCCCGAGGCCCTGGCCGAGGTCAATCCTGTTGATGCCGAAAAATACGGGATCCAGGAGGGCGACTGGATTCGCATGACCTCACGACGCGGCTCTGTTGAGATGCGGGCCACCATAACGGATCGTTCTCAGGAAGGAACAATCTTTACAACCTATAACCATATCGAGGCTCTGGTTAACTTCCTGACCCTGGATGCCCTGGATCGTCTCTCCAGGACGCCGGAATATAAGCTCTGTGCGATTAAAGTAGAAGTACTCGGTAATGAATTGCCCAGTTAGGGCAATAGAATATTTTACTCATTTGGTGTGATTATGGGACAAGGAAAAGGGAAAGGATCCGGAGCAGTGATGGTGGTCGGTGGCGGTATCGCCGGCGTCCAGGCTGCTCTTGATCTTACCGAACTTGGCTATTATGTCTATCTCGTGGAAAAGGGCCCGGCTGTCGGCGGTGCCATGGCCCAGCTCGATAAAACGTTTCCGACCAATGACTGTTCGCTTTGAATCCTGGCGCCTAAGCTGGTAGAGGCCGGTCGGTCTCCAAATATCGAAATAGTCAGTAATGCGGATCTCCTCTCTCTGAAGGGAGAGCCGGGGAATTTCAAGGCAAAGGTGCGTCTGCGCCCCCGTTACATTGATGCGGATAAGTGTACGGCCTGTGGTCTCTGTACCCAGTATTGTCCCCGTCACTTGACCGACGAGTATAATGAGGGACTGTCGATCACCAGACCTATCCATATCGATTATCCTCAGGCTGTGCCGGCCACCTATTATATTGACCCGGACGCCTGTCTGCATCTCAAGCATGACACCTGCCAGATCTGTGTGCCGGTCTGTCAGTCCAAGGCCATTGACTTCAGCCAGAAGGAAAAGGACAAGGAATATGCCGTTGGTGCGGTGATCATGTCGCCCGGCTTCGGCAAGATCTCGGAAGAGACCTTGGCCCAATACGGCTACGGCAAGCATCCTGATGTGGTCACCTCCCTTGAGTTCGAGAGAATGACCAACGCCTCCGGTCCCTTTGAGGGCGAGGTGAAATGTGCCGACAAGTCCCATCCCAAACGGCTGGCCTTTATCCAGTGTGTCGGCTCCCGCGATCTGGGTTGCGATAACGGCTACTGCTCCTCGGTATGCTGTATGTATGCCATCAAGGAGGCCATGGTGGCCAAGGAGCATGATCCGGAGTGTGAGATTACCATCTTTTACATGGATATCCGCACCCAGGGTAAGGACTTTGATCAGGCCCGGATACGGGCCGAAGAGCAGTACGGCGTCAAGTTCGTGCGCGCCAAGGTTGCTGATGTCATGCCGTGGGGCAAGGATCTCAAACTCACCTATGCCACCATGGACGGCCGGCATCGTTTTGAGTCCTTTGACATGGTGGTGCTTTCAGTCGGCCTGGAATCACCCGGCGATGCCAAGAAGTTGGCGAAGATCGGCGGCTTTTCCCTGAACAAGTATGATTTTGCCGACAGCGCCACCTTCAGCCCCCTGCAGACCAGCCATGACGGTGTGCTGGTGGCCGGTGCCTTCCAGGGCCCCAAGGATATCCCTGAGTCCGCCACCCAGTCCTCTGCGGCTGCCGGTCTGGCCTCCGCCATCATGAAGGAGCAACGTAACGCCGCCATTATTGTCAAGGAGTATCCGCAGGAACAGGCGGTTACCGATGACGAAGAGGTCCGGGTCGGCGTCTTTGTCTGCCACTGCGGTATCAACATCAGCAGCACGGTTGATGTCAAGCAGGTGGCCGAATATGCCGGCGGCCTGGAGAACGTCGCTTACTTCAGCGAGACCCTCTATGCCTGTTCCCAGGATGCCCAGGAGGTTATCAAGGAGAAGATCAAGGAGCACAGGCTCAACCGGTTGGTGATGTCCGCCTGTTCACCGCGGACCCATGAACCGCTCTTCCAGGAAACCCTGAAGGATGCCGGTCTCAACCGTTCTCTCTTTGAAATGGTCAACATCCGCGACCACTGTTCCTGGGTGCATGCCCAGGAGCCGGAGGAGGCCACTGCCAAGTCCAAGGATCTGGTACGCATGGGCGTGGCCAAGGCCAGACACAGCAGGCCCCTGGCCGAACAGACCGTTCCGGTGACCACCGGCGCCCTTATTATCGGTGGCGGCGTCGCTGGCATGACCGCTGCCGAGACCCTGGCTGATCAGGGCTTTCACTGCCATCTGGTGGAACGCCAAGCCGCGCTCGGCGGAAATCTGGCCAATATCAAGTCGACAATCTGGGGCGAAGATCCGGCCACACTGCTCAAGGAACTCACCGAGCGCGTTAAGAAGAATAAAAACATCTCCGTCTATACCAATACGGAGCTTGCCACCACCGCCGGTTTTATCGGTAACTTCTCCTCTGTCCTGGCTGTGAAGTCGGGCAAAAAGAGCACCGAGAAGACCATTGATCATGGCGTTATCGTCCTGGCCACCGGCGGCAAGGAGCATCGCACCAAGAATTTCATGCTTGGCAAGGCGAAGAAGGTTGTCACGCAGTTGGACCTGGAGGCGAGGCTGGCCGGCAAGGCCAAGAACCGCGCTCCCGGCTCCGTGGTGATGATTCAATGCGCCGGCAGCCGTGGTGACGACCTTAACTACTGCTCCAAGGTCTGCTGTAATCAGGCGGTTAAAAACGCCCTCAAGATCAAGGAGATAAACCCTGAATCTCAGGTTATTGTTCTCTATCGCGACATGCGCACCTATGGTTATGCCGAGGATGCCTATCAGGAGGCTCGTCAGAAGGGGGTTATCTTTATCCCCTATGAGGTGGACAACAAGCCCAAGGTTCAGAAGAAGGGTAATGGTGTGGTAGTTTCTTTCTTTGATCCCATTCTGCAGGAGCAGGTCACCATGAATCCGGAGCTGATCGCCCTGAGTGTCGGTGTTGTTCCCGAAGGTACTGAACAGCTTTCCAGGCTCCTCAAGGCGCCGGTGACTGCCGATGAATTTTACCTGGAGGCCCATGTTAAGCTGCGGCCGGTGGAACTTTCCGTAGAAGGTGTCTATGTCTGCGGTCTGGCCCACTCACCCAAGCCTATTGAGGAGACCATTGTCCAGGCCCAGGCTGCTGCCGGCAAGGCGGCAATCCCCATGGTTCGGGGCTCTGTCACCGTACCGCCCATTGTCTCGGTGATCGACAAGGAGACCTGTATCGGCTGCGGTATTTGTGAGGCCATCTGTCCCTACGGAGCTATTAAGATGATCAAGGTCGACAAGAAACGTAAGGCCGAGACCATTGCCGCCTCCTGTAAGGCTTGTGGCATCTGTGCCTCGCGCTGCCCCACCTTTGCCATTGACATGGGTGGTTTCACCCAGGATCAGATTTCTGCCCAGATTGCCGCCTTTGGCGCCATTGAAGAGGATACAAAATGAGTGACTATAATCCCAAGATATTAGGGTTTCTCTGTAACTGGTGCTGTTACGCCGCCGCTGATGCGGCTGGTGTGGCCCGTTACCAGTACCCGCCCAACCTTCGCACCATCAGGGTGATGTGCACGGGACGTGTTGATCCCGCCTTTATTTTACGCGGATTTGCTGAAGGTGCCGCCGGCATCTTCACCGGCGGCTGACAACTGGGCGAATGCCATTACCAGTTTGGTAATTACGATGCAATTGGTGTCCATGCCCTTGTCCACAAGGTTCTCCGTGATATAGGTGTGGATGAACGCCGCTATAATCTGCAGTGGGCCTCTGCTGCCGAGGCGCCGCGTTTTGTAAAGCTCATCACCGAGTTCACCGCCCAGGTGCGGGAGCTTGGTCCCCTGGGCCATGCCGAGGGGGTTGAGCCGGCTGAGCTCAAGGCCCGCCTGGAAAAGGCCCTTGAGGCCCTCTCCAGCCGCAAGGTACGCACCAGTTTCGGTACAGCGACCCGTTCCCTGCGCAAGGACAATGTCCTGGACGGCAAGGTCATTGCCGAGACGGTTGAGGCCAAGGTGGAAAAGAGCCTGGCCTCTGCCCTGGAATAGATTTTTGTAACTATCCGGTTGGTGAGGTTGCGCCATTTTCCGGCCCGAAGCCGGATCGGTACGGATTGTTCAGTTTCGACCACAAAAAAAGAGGCTGCCCCTTTTGGGACAGCCTCTTTTTTTGTGGTCGATCTCTTTTTCTCTCTGCAAAGAGGGGTGAATGCACAGTCCGTATTTTTGCGCAGGTACTAACTGGTTGGCTCCACCATTGCCAGGGCGCTGCTGATAATGGCCGGCGTGTCAACCTTGCCGAGGTGCCAGAGGGTCTCTTGCGGACCATGTTCCATGAATTTATCAGGGAAACCGAGGAGAGTGGTATTGATGTGATGAAGTTTGCGGCGGGCAAAGAGTTCCAGTACCGCGCTGCCAAAGCCGCCTTTCTTGACGTTGTCCTCAATGGTGATGACCTTGCCGGTGGCCGCAGCCCATTCACAGATGAGGTCGCCGTCAATGGGAGTGACAAAGCGTGGGTTGATCACCGCGGCGCTGATGCCCAGTTTTTCCAAGCCCTCGGCGGCCTCAAGGGCAGGGTAGACCCGATTACCGATGGGCAGAAGCAGGATATCGGTGCCCTGGCGCAGCAGTTCGCCCTGGCCGTAAGGGATTTTGCTCAGTTCTTGATGCAGGCTGACACCAACACCGTTCCCACGGCAGTAACGCACCGCTGAGGGGCCGGGCAGCAGGATGGAGGTGTAGAGCATGTTTTGCAGCTCCGCCTCATCCTTGGGCGCCATAACCACCATGTTGGGGATAAAGCGGAAAAAACTGAGGTCAAAGACACCATGATGAGTGGGGCCGTCATCGCCCACCACGCCGGCCCGATCAATGGCAAAGGTCACCGGCAGGTTGGGCAGGCAGACGTCGTGGATGATCTGGTCCAGGGCACGCTGGAAAAAGGTGGAATAGATGGCCACCACCGGCAGGATGCCCTCGGTGGCCAGGCCGGCGGCAAAGGTTACGGCATGCTGCTCGGCAATCCCCACATCAAAAAAACGTTCCGGATAGAGATTGGCAAACCTGGTGAGGCCGGTGCCGGCCGGCATGGCGGCACTGATTGCCGCTACGCGTGGGTCCTTTTCCGCTATCTCCACCAGGGTGTCGCCGAAGGTCTGGGTGTAGGAGATGGGAGTGGGGTTGGTGGGCAGGGCCTTGCCTGATGTCTTGTCAAAGGGGCCGACGCCATGGTAGGAGCCGGGATTCTTCTCAGCCGGGGCATAGCCCTTACCCTTGGTGGTCAGCACATGCACCAGAACCGGGCCGTCGTGTAGATCGCGGACATTCTCCAGGGTCTCCAGCAGGGCGGCCATATCGTGACCGTTTATCGGGCCGATATACTCAAATTTGAGGGCCTCAAAGAGCATGCCCGGTGTAAAAAAGCCCTTGAAGCTCTCTTCACTCTTTTTCAGAACCTGGAGGATGTTGTCGCCGACACCATGAAAACCCTTGAGGAAATGTTCCATCTCCTTTTTGAAGCGGACAATGGTCTTGCCGGTGAGCTTACGACTTAGAAAGCTGGACAGGGCACCGACATTGGCAGAGATGGACATCTCGTTATCATTGAGAATAACCACCAGATCCTTACCCAGGTGACCGGCCTGGTTGAGGGCCTCAAAGGCCATGCCGCCGGTCATGGAGCCGTCGCCGATAACCGCCAGGGTCTTGGCTGTGTCGCCCTTGAGACACTTGGCCAGGCTGATACCCAGACTGGCAGAGATGGAGGTGGAGCTGTGCCCCGTGTCAAAGGTGTCATAGGTGCTTTCATCACGCTTGGGAAAGCCGCTGATCCCCTTGTATTGACGCAGAGTGTGAAACTGGTCGCGGCGTCCGGTGATCAGCTTGTGGGCATAGGCCTGATGCCCCACATCCCAGATGAGCTTGTCATCCGGCGTGTTAAAAATGTAATGGAGGGCCAGGGTCAGTTCAACCACGCCGAGGCAGGGGGCCAGATGGCCACCGGTGACACAGACCGTTTCAATGATCTTGGCACGGATCTCTTCGGCAAGCCGGGGAAGGTCGGCAGGCGGCAGGCGGCGCAGGTCAAAGGGAGAGTCGATTTTTTCCAACAGAGGGTAAGACATGATCTGATTTCTAGGCCTCGCAGAGCTATCGTTTCCGATAATATATATAGTTGGCGATTTCGCGCAGGGGATCGGCTTTGCCGTCAAAACCGTCCAGGGCACGGATGGCCTCGGCAACGGCATTGAGGGCCTTTTTCTTGGTTTCCTCAACCCCGAAAAAGGCAGGGTAGGTGGCCTTGTCCAGCTCCGCATCGGAGCCGGCCGCCTTGCCGAGTTGTTCCGTGGTGCTCTCGACATTCAATAAATCATCGACGATTTGAAAGGCAAGGCCGATGTTGCGGCCATAATCGGTGAAGGCCTGATACTGTTCGGCATCGGCATCGCCCAGCACGGCGCCCATCTGGACAGCGGCAGTGATCAGGGCGCCGGTTTTGCAGCTGTGCAGATAGCGCAGGGTTGTAAAGGGTATCTCTTTGCCCTCAGAGGCGATATCAATGGCCTGGCCACCCACCATGCCCTGAGGTCCGGCGGCCGTGGCCAGGATATGGATGAGGCGTACCTGTTTCTCGGCGCTGATTGTGGGCCTTAGTTGCGGGGCACTGAGGATCTCGAAGGCCATGGTCAACAGGCCGTCACCGGCCAGGATGGCCGCTGCCTCGCCGTGGACGATGTGATTGGTCGGTTTGCAACGCCGCAGTTCATCGTTATCCATGGCCGGCAGGTCGTCGTGGATCAGGGAGTAGGTGTGGATAAACTCCAGGCTGGCGGCAACAGGCAGCAGACCGTTCAGATCGGTGCCCAGCGATTCTGCCGCGGCAATACAGAGGATGGGGCGCACCCGTTTGCCGCCGGCAAAGAGGGAGTAGGACATGGCCTCAATATGTTCGGCAAGCAGGCCCTGCGGCGTCAGCATGAGATCCTGCAGGGTCTGTTCAACAATAAGGCGTTTTTCGTGGAGGTAGGCCTTAAGATCCATTGTCATTGACGTTGAAAGGGGTCTCGGTGACAGAGCCGTTTTTTTCCTGGAGAAGGGAGACCTTGTGCTGGCACTCCTCAAGCTTGGTGTTGCAGAATCGGGCCAGGGTGATGCCTTCCTCAAATTTTTTGAGGCTGGCCTCAAGGCTGAGATCACCGCTTTCAAGTTCCCTGGTGATTTCCTCAAGCTTTGCAAGGGCGTCTTCAAAGGTTTTTCTGGCCATGATAATTTTTCCTTTGGCTGGGGATGCGCTCCGGCAACAGGCGCCACGCAAAAAGTGACATGATAAATGAATAACCTGTGCCTGGCAACGGTTTAAAAAAAAACTTGCCTGTGGTAATTGTCAGCTGTAAGCGGGAGCGTGCCACATTTATCAAGCCTGTAAGGAAGCCCAGTGACCAGGAAATCAAAGAGTCCACATCTCAGTCGTTTTCTCACCTGGCTCAGCGTCGAAAAAGGCTATTCTCCCCATACCGTGGCCGGTTATCAGCGCGATATAAAAGAATTTCTGGCCTTTCAGGGTGACAGGCCCTTGACGGAGCTTGATGCCAAGGATGTCAGGGCCTGGGTTTTTCATCTCAACGGCAGGAATAAGGCCAATTCCGTGGCCCGCAAAATCTCGGCCCTGCGCACCTTTTTCCGCTATCTCCTGCGTCGGAAGGTGCTAGACGTCGATCCGGTTGCCGCTGTCTCCATGCCCAAGCTGGGCAGTCACATTCCCCTTTTCTTGAGTGTGGACGAGGTTTTTACCCTGCTGGAAGAGCCCGGCGCCAAAGATCAATTCCAACATCGGGATCGGGCCATCCTTGAGCTTCTCTACTCCACCGGCATGCGGGTGGCGGAAATCGTCAATCTTGATCTTGAGCAGGTTGATTTTGTTGGTGGAATGGTTAGGGTAGTCGGCAAAGGAAATAAAGAGAGACTTATTCCGGTGGGCTCCCAGGCCCTTGATGCGGTGCATCACTATCTTGACAGGCGGGCCAGCCTGCTGGCCAAGCGTCGCCAGCAGGGTAAAAATGTTGCTGAACAGGCCCTGTTTCTCAACAACCGGGGCGGCCGGCTCACCACCCGTTCCATTGAAAGGATGGTGCAGGCCTATGCCCAACGGGCCGGTATGAGCGCCCCGGTAACCCCGCATGCCCTGCGCCACTCTTTTGCCACCCATCTCCTGGAGATGGGAGCGGATCTGCGTGTTGTCCAGGAATTGCTGGGCCACGCCAGTCTCTCCACCACTCAGAAGTACACCCATTTGACCGTGGATCATTTAATGGCGGTGTACGACAAGGCCCACCCGAAAGCTTGACAGGCTGAAAAAAAACGCCAATGTCTGGCAAAAGAGACTGGCAAAGTGAGGCAAGGCGCTGTTTTCTTTGTTCCTGCCTTCCCTGGCTCGCTCTTGTCTTGCATGCTGTTAAGAATTTTTAAAACTTATTGAGTAGATGAATAAAAATGGAAAAACCGATAATTCGATCGACGACTATTATCTGTGTGCGTCATAGGGACGAGGTGGTTATGGCCGGTGATGGTCAGGTCTCCCTGGGTAATACGGTGATGAAGCATGAGGCCCGCAAGGTGCGGCGTCTCTTTCATAACAAGGTGGTCACCGGTTTTGCCGGCGCCACTGCCGATGCCTTTACCCTTTTTGACAAACTTGAACAGAAGCTGGAGCAGTTTAACGGCAACCTCATGCGCGCCTCGGTGGAGTTGGCCAAGGAGTGGCGTACCGACAAGATGCTGCGCCGTCTTGAGGCCATGCTTATTGCGGCGGACAAGGATTACTCCCTGCTGCTCACCGGCACCGGCGATGTTATTGAGTCTGATGACGGTATTCTGGCCATCGGCTCCGGCGGTGCCTATGCCCAGTCCGCGGCCAAGGCCCTCATCGCCCATAGTGATCTTGATGCCGAGCAGATCTGTCGGGCCGCCATGGAGATCGCCGCTTCCATCTGCGTCTTTACCAATACCAATATCGTTGTGGAAAAAGTATGAACGATCCAATAAAGTCCCTGACCCCCAAGGAAATAGTCAGCAGTCTCGACAAATATATTGTCGGCCAGGATAATGCCAAACGCTTTGTGGCCGTTGCCCTGCGTAACAGGTGGCGACGCCAGCAGGTGCCGCTGCCCCTGCGCGACGAGATTGCCCCCAAGAATATCATCATGATCGGCCCCACCGGCGTCGGCAAGACCGAGATTGCGCGCCGCCTGGCTCAGCTTGATCGTTCCCCCTTTCTCAAGGTGGAGGCCACCAAGTTCACCGAGGTGGGCTATGTGGGCCGTGATGTGGAATCAATGATCCGCGACCTCACCGAGCTTGCCATCACCCTGGTCAAGGAGGAAGAGGCCGAGGCGGTCAAGGAGAAGGCCGCTGCCATGGCCAGGGAACGTATCCTCGACCTGTTGGTGCCGCCGGCGCCCAAGGCCCCCGGTGTTGATGCTGCTGATCCGGCCGTCTCCCCCACTCGGGATAAGTTCCGGCAGATGCTAGACGACGGCAAGCTTGATGAGCGCCAGGTGGAGATGGACGTGGAGCAGGCGCCGCCGGCCATGCCCATGGTGGAGGTCTTTTCTTCCGGCCCCATGGACGATATGGGCTCTTCCATGAAGGATATGTTTTCCAAGCTTTTTCCCAAAAAGAGTGAACGCCGCAAAATGCCGGTTAAGGAGGCCCTGATCCTTCTCGAAAAGCAGGAGGCGGAAAAGCTCATTGACATGGACAGGGTCACCAGGCTGGCCCTGCAGCGCGTTGAGCAGGCCGGTATCATTTTTCTGGATGAGATCGACAAGATCGCCTCGCGCAGCGGTGGTTCATCATCGGCCGGCGAGGTGTCGCGCGAGGGGGTGCAGCGCGATTTGCTGCCCATTGTCGAAGGCTCCACCGTGACCACCAAGTACGGCATGGTGAAGACCGACCATATTCTCTTTATTGCCAGTGGTGCCTTTCATGTCAGCAAGCCATCGGACCTGGTGCCGGAGCTGCAGGGCCGTTTCCCGGTGCGGGTTGAACTCGATGCCCTGGATCAGGAGGATTTCTACAGGATCCTCACTGAACCGGAAAATGCCCTGATCAAGCAGTATGTCGCCCTGCTGGCCACCGAGGGTGTCGATCTTGTGTTTACCGAAGAGGCCATCCGCGCCATGGCCCGCATGGCTGCGGACGTCAATGAAAAGACCGAGAATATCGGGGCCAGGCGCCTGCATACCATTCTTGAGCGTCTTCTGGAGGACCTCTCCTACGATGCCCCTAACATGGGGGGTGATACCTTTGAGGTGACGGCCGATTATGTGGAAAGTCAGCTGCATGATATTTCCGAGGATCAGGACCTGAGCCGCTACATTCTGTAAGAGGCGATCCGGTTCAGGCCATTTTGGGCTGCCTGAGTTGGCCGGTTCCCCGGGAGAAGAGATGATGAGATACGACGCTGAGCTGAAGTATTGCCCCACCTGTCGGGACGAGTATCGGGCTGAGGTGGAGAGCTGTGCCACCTGCAAGATTACCCTGCTGACCGGCAGGGAGATGGCCGATTTTGTCGGCCAGATCCAGGCGGCCCGGGCCAAGCGGCGCGGCGACCTGACAGCGGATGACGATATTGTCACCATACATAAGGGGGCGCTGGCCGATTTGCAGCGATTGGCAGAGCTTTTTGCGGCCGAGAATATCGGCATGGCCATTGTCAGTGATGCGGGGGGCTGCAACAAGGGGTGCTGCGGCTCCTCCTTGTCCCTCCAGGTGCGCCGGGAAGACGCCCAGGCCGCCTATGAGCTGATCCAGCAGGATTTCCAGCAGATCACCTGTCTGGCTGATCATGACACGAGCCACTGCCATGGCGTTTTTGATCAGGATGCCGGTGTGGCCAGCTGCCCGGCCTGTGGTTTTGAGTTTGAGACCTCCACCACCACCTGCCCGGACTGTGGTCTCTGTTTTGCCTGAGTCGAGCGCCCGGCCGCGTCGGCCGCGGGCTACCAGCGCAAAGGCACAGTGATGCAGGAGGGCAACAGCGGCGGCGGCCGGTGTTCATCGGCCGCCTAGAAATCACGACGGCGGTCAAAGGTCCCTCGTTATTGGCAATCTGCCGATCCTGCCTCCTTATTCGGCTCAAATGCTCCTCAACCCATGTCGCATCAGGGGACAGGGCAGGGGAGGAAACACCCTGGCCCGAGCTTTCTCGTTGCTACTGCTTGCCGGGGGGGAGCAGGTGGGCGATGAGATCGCGGGCGGCCCGGCCGGCGTCACTATGCGGATCAGCTTCCAGGGCCCGGCCTCGGCGCTCCGAGGTGCGAATCGCCTTGGAGTTTGGGAAAAAGGCTACCGGTGCCTTGTCCAGTCCTGCCAGGAGAAAGGCCTTGTCGTCATCATCCTCCACCAGGTTGGCGACAAAGGAGATCTTTTTGATGCCGGCCTCCCTGGCCAGGGCATAGACCTTGTCGGCCGTTCTGATGCTTGACTGGGAGGGAATAACCACGATAAGGAGCTGGTCGACACCGGCAATGGTGCCGCGGCCCAGGTGTTCGACACCGGCCTCCATGTCCAGCAGAATGGCCTGGGAGGGGCTGAGCAGCAGCTTGGTGAGCAATCTCTTCAGCACCGTGTTTTCCGGACAGGCACAGCCGCCTTCGGCCGTCTGGATGGCGCCCAGTACCATCAACTTGAGACCATCCTTTTCAACCATAAAGTCGGCCAGTAGATCATCGACCTGGGGATTGATGTTGTAGAAGGGCGACCCTTCCACCTTGCCGGCCCGTTCGGCCAGCAGGGTGGTCATCTCGGCGATGGGTGTGATCTGCTCGACATTGGCAAAACCGAGGGTCTGGGCCATGTGGGGGCTGGGGTCGGCGTCGATGATCAGCACCTCTTTGCCTGACCGTTGTAATTCTTTGGCAATAAGGGCCATGATGGTTGTTTTGCCCACCCCGCCTTTGCCGGCAATTGCTATTTTCATGCTTGAATCCTTAGATTTGCGACCATCTTGAGGCCATCTTGAATAAGTGCTCTTTGACGATTTTCTGTCATATTTTGCGGCAAATTAACTGTAATTACCGGCAAAATAGATTAAAGTTAATACCTTGAGACGCTCTTGGTCAGTTGCTTTTGCGGACTTTACCATCCGTGCCGCAGATAGGCCGCCCATCCGTACCGGAATCTGCCCGATGGCTGCGCTCAATTACCTGACAGGCCTTGAAATCGAACAGGTAAGCGAGTCTGCGAGACTCCGAGATGACCTGTTTCTGGCCAGACACGAGGCAAAACACCCTTTATATAAAGGCTATGAACCCTGTTGTGCAACAACTTACGATCCTCACCTGGGAATTCATCCATGGTCACTCTCGGTATTGAACAGCTCCTGGCAGCACCTCTGCCGTTATTAAAAGATAAAAGACTTGGTCTTCTCTGTAACCAGGCGGCCACGGATTGCTCCTTTCGGCACAGTCGTGATCTGCTCATGGCCGCCTTCCCCGGTCAGCTTACCTGTCTCTTTTCACCCCAGCATGGTTTTTTTGCGGAAAAGCAGGATAACATGGTTGAATCGGACCATGGCCGTGACCCCCTCAGCGATTTGCCGGTTTTCAGCCTCTATGGTGAGACGCGGCAGCCCACCGCGGCAATGATGGATCAGATTGACGTGGTGCTGGTGGACATGGTCGATGTCGGCACCCGGGTCTATACCTTCATGTACACCATGGCCTATATGCTGGAGGCAGCCGCTGCCGCAGGCAAGGCCGTGGTGGTGCTCGACCGGCCCAATCCCATCGGCGGCGAGATGATAGAGGGCAATATCCTGGAAGAGGGGTTTCGCTCCTTTGTCGGCCGCTACCCCTTACCCATGCGTCACGGTCTGACCTTGGCCGAACTGGCCCTGCTCTTTAACTCTCACTTTCAGATCGGCGCCGAGCTCCATGTCGTCAAGATGAACGGCTGGCGGCGCGCCATGTTTTTCCCTGACTGCAAGTTACCGTGGCTCTTCCCGTCGCCCAATATGCCCACCTATGGCACGGCCCTGGTCTACCCGGGACAGGTGATATGGGAAGGTACCAATATCTCGGAGGGGCGCGGTACGGCGCTGCCCTTTGAGCTCTTTGGGGCGCCTTTCCTTGATCAGCAGGATATCCTCAAGCGACTGGCCGACACGCCGCTGCCCGGTGTCTTTCTGCGGCCCCTTGAGTTTGAACCCACCTTTCATAAGTGGCAGAATCAGGTGTGCCGCGGCTTCCAGCTGCATGTCACCGATCCCCTCTCGTACCGGCCCTACCGGACGACCCTGGCCCTGCTGCAGGCCGTGTTTTCCCTCTATCCTGATTCCTTCGCCTATGCCCAACCGCCCTATGAGTATGAGTATGATATATTGCCGGTGGATCTGATCCTCGGCAGCCGCCGCCTGCGCCAGGCCCTGGAGGAGGGCGAGGAGATCATGGCCCTGGAGGCGAGTTGGCAGCAGGAACTTATGGAATTCAACGAGATGCGGCGCGCCTATTTCCTCTATGAGTAGTGATGATGACCACTATAAAAAGCAATGACAGCGGCCTGATCAACGGTTATCTCAAGTACTTTTATGATATCCCCACTGTCTGCCCTTACGCTGTCGGTGATATGGCCGTTTATCGCCAGGCCCAGTTCGGCTTTGTCGACGAGCTGTTGATGACCGCCTTTATTGAGGCCGGCTTTCGGCGCAATGGCAACTCCATCTATACCATGGCCTGTCCCGCCTGCGGGGAGTGCCGCCCCATTCGTCTGCCTGTTAAGGAATTCAAGGCCAACCGATCCCAGCGCCGCATTATCAAGAAGAATCAGGATATCACCATCAGCACCACTCCCTTTGCCGTCACCTATGAGAAAATCAATCTGTTAAATACCTTCTTCGCCCACCGTTTCAGCGGTCGTGACAACACGGCGGAAAGCTATTACGGCACCTTTTTTGCCAACACTATCACCGAGACCTTTGAGGTTGAATATCGTCTCGGCAAGGAATTGGTCGGCGTGGCAGTGGTGGATATCGGCAACTCCTGGCTCAATGCCGTTTATTTTTTCTTTGACAGTCGCAGGTCCCATCGCCATCTGGGGATTTTTAATATCCTTAATATGATAGACCTCTGTCGGCGGCACGATATCGATTATCTCTATCTCGGATACCTCATTGAACCGCTCTCCTCCATGAACTACAAGGCGCAGTTCCGGCCTCACCAATTACTGGTCAACAACGCCTGGCAGCAGCCCTGATCTTGCAAAAATGGCGGTTTACGTTTAGTATCCTCAAGCCTTTATGCAAAATATCCTTGCAAGGCTCTGCTTTCCGTCCATTGTAACCATCCGGCAGCAGCCCCTCTTGCGGCACTGCTGCAAAGTTACGGTTTGGCGGTTTGAGCCATTTCCGGCACTGAAGCCGGATAGGTACGGTCAATCTTCTCCATTTTTCACGATCTCTTCTATGAAAGTTATTCTTGCCAAGAAAGCCGGTTTTTGTATGGGTGTGCGCCGCGCCGTGGAAACCACCCTGGAGACCGTCCAGCAGAGCGATGAAAAGATCGCCACCTTTGGCCCCTTAATCCATAATCCCCAGGTTCTCGACCTGCTCAAGGAGCGGGGGGTTGATGTGCTGAGCGAGATTCCGGAACAGCTCTCCGGCGTGGTCATTGTCCGGGCCCACGGCGTGCCGCCGGAGCAAAAGGCAAGCCTGCAGGCTGCCGGGGCCCAGGTCAAGGATGCCACCTGCCCCCGGGTCATGAAGGTGCAGGCCATTATCAAAAAGCATAAAAAGAACAAGTGTTTTACCGTGATTATCGGCGATAAGAACCATGCCGAGGTTATTGGTCTGATGGGCTACGCCGAACCAGATGTGGCCATTGTCTCCACCCGTGCCGATATTGACAATCTTGCCATAAGCGGTCCCTATATCATTGTCAGCCAGACCACCCAGGACAACGACTCCTTCCATGAGTTGAGCAGCCTGATCACCGACCGTTTTTCCGGCGGCAAGGTCTTTAATACTATTTGCGATTCTACCCATAGGCGGCAGGACGAGGTGCGCAGCCTCTGTGATCAGGTGGAGGCCGTGGTGGTGGTGGGGGGTAAGAGCAGCGCCAACACCAAAAGGCTGGCCGAGATTGCCGAGAACAAGGGACGGCCCGTTTTTCTGGTGGAGACCGAGGCGGAGATTGATGCGGCGCAGCTCAGCTGTTTTGAAACGGTGGGAGTAACGGCCGGCGCCTCCACCCCCACCTGGATGATCAACCGGGTCATGCGCACCCTGGAGGCTATTCCGGCCAGGGGCGAGGGCGGTGTCTGTCGTTTCGGGCGCCGGTTGATCTGGTCCCTGCTTGCCTCAAATACCTATGTCGCTGCCGGCGGCGGAGCCCTGGCCCTGGCCCTGGCCCGCATCATTACCGGCCACTTTTCCTGGTCGGCCTTTGCTATTGCCTTTGGCTACCTCTTTGCCATGCACAATATCAATCGCTTCAGCAGTGAGCCGAGCAGGAGGTTCAACAACCCCCTGCTGGAGAAGTTCGCCCACAGGTACGGCTCTCTGCTGCTGAGCATCTCCTACCTCTTGCTGGTGGCTGTCGGGCTGCTGCTCTGGCCGCGCGGCACCGTGCCCTTTGCCCTTTTTATCGCGATGGCTTTGCTGGGCATTTTTTATCGGGTCCCTATTTTCCCGACCACCTTGGTGCGTATCTTCAAGATCAAGCGTCTCAAGGAGATTCCCGGTTCAAAGACCTTTCTGGTGGCCCTGGCCTGGGCCATGGTGACGGTGCTGCTGCCCAACTGGGGGATGGGTGTTCCTGCCCCTGTCCTCCTCACCCTGCTCGGTCTGGTCCTGGTCCTTGTCTATGTGCGCAATGCCCTCTTTGACGTCTTTGATGTGCAGGGTGACCGCATTGTCGGAAAGGAGACTCTGCCGGTCTGTATCGGCGAGGGCAAGACCCTCATTTTTCTAAGCTATTTATTGTATGCCCTTCTTGTGGCTGGTATTGTGCTGCCCTGGACGGTGCTGGCGCCGCCGGCCATGGTTTTTTTTCTGAGCGGCGTGATTTATCTCCTATATATCACCAAGGCTTACCAGCGTGGTCTCCTGTCGCCATCGCCACGCCTGGAATTTCTGCTTGAAACATCCCTCTATCTCGTTGCTGCGGCGCTTTTGCTGGGCAGCTCTCTGTTTACATAAGGTGTCCTATGCTAGGTTGGTTTAAGAAAAAGATAGCCCGTCCCGCCTCTGATGAGGAGGTTTCCCCGCCGGATCAACAGGAAGAGGCCGTTGTCGGCGAGCCGGGGCCGGAGGAGGCCAAGTCGATCCTCCATGAGGATGTCGGCGTCCTGTTCAAACGACTCACCAAGGGCCTTGCCAAGACCAGGGGAGGTTTTATCAAGCGGGTCGACGAGCTTTTTCTGGGTAAGAAGGTTATTGATCCCGAGCTCCTTGATGACCTTGAGGAGATACTGATCACTGCCGATCTCGGCGTTGAGACCACCATGGATCTGGTGGATGATGCCCGCGACCGGGTGTCACGCAATGAGCTGGCCGATCCCCAGGCCCTGAAGGCGATACTCAAGGAGAGGATAACAGATTTTCTGCTCAGCTCTGACAGGCCCGCTGAGTTGGTCATGCCCACGGAAGGCCCTTTTGTCATCATGGTGGTGGGCGTCAATGGAGTCGGCAAAACCACCACCATCGGCAAGATAGCCCACAAATTCGCCAATGCCGGGCAAAGGGTGCTGCTCGTGGCCGGCGACACCTTCCGGGCCGCGGCCGTGGAGCAGCTCAAGATATGGGGCGAGCGCGTTAATGCGCCGGTGATTGCCCAGGCCACCGGTGCCGATCCTTCCTCCGTGGTCTTTGACGGCATGGAGTATGCCCTTAAGCGCCGTTATGACGTGGTTATCATTGATACGGCCGGGCGTCTGCACACCAAGGTCAACCTCATGGAGGAGCTTAAAAAGATTAAGCGGGTCATCGGCAAAAAGCTCAGTGACGCCCCCCATGAGATCATGCTGGTTATTGATGCCACCACCGGTCAGAACGGCATATCCCAGGCCCGGGAGTTCGGCAAGGCCGTTGATATCACCGGTCTCACCCTGACTAAACTTGACGGTACGGCCAAGGGCGGCATTGTCGTCAATATCTGTCGGGAGTTTGATATTCCCATTCGCTTTATCGGGGTTGGTGAGCAGGTCGAGGATCTGCGTGATTTTGAGCCGGAAGAGTTCGTCGAGGCCCTTTTTGCCGAAGAGAGCGACTCGTAAAGGGAGACTAGGGAATTATGCCATACTACTATCGACGCCATCAATCTCCGGGCTGCGGCGGCCTGTTGATTGTTCTTATCATGCTGCTGCTGCTCACCGGCGGCGCGCCCCTGCTCTTTAATGTGGTGGGGGTGGTGCTGATGTCCATCTTTATCTTCTTTATGGTGGTGATGGTGGGGCTCTGGGGGTTTTCGCTCTTTATCCGCCATAAGGTCAGTCAGTATGAGGCGCAGCAATCCGAGGAACGCAATCTCTTTGTCTCGCTGCTCATCTATATTCTGGTCAAGATCGCCGAGCTGGACGGCCACATCACCCGGGCTGAAACCGCCACCATCCAGAATTTTTTCAGGGTCAATCTGCACTACAACTCTGAGCAGATGTTCTGGATCAAGGAGTTGATCAAGGATGCCACCGGCAGCTCCGCCACCCTGGATGACCTGCTGGCTGAATTTCGTGGTCGTTTCGGCTATCAGCCCCGCCTCATCCTGGTTGAGTTGGTCTTTCAGGTGCTCTACTCAAATGATCACGTCTCCAGCCAGGAGTTGGAGCTTACCGAACGCATTGCCGCCTATCTGGAAATCAGCAACTTCGAGTATGTTGCCATCCGGGGCCGATATCAGGCCCATTATCAGGCCCGCAGCAGGCAGCAGGCGGCAGACAAGGATCGCTACTACGAGATTCTCGGCCTGCAGCCCGGCGCCTCCCAGGAGGAGATCAAGGAAGCCTATCGCAAGCTGAGCAAGGAGTATCATCCTGATTTGGTGGGCCATCTGGGCGAGGAGTTCCGGCAGGTGGCTGAAGAGAAGATGAAGGAGATCAATATCGCCTATCAGCATCTCAAGAAAGGTTGAGTCCGGCGGTGCTCCAGAACCGGCCCGGAGAAAGGATAACCGATAATCGTATAAGGGCGGCTGCCGAACAGGGGCCGCTTTAGAAACCCTAAGGAGTTTATAATGGCTATTTCCACAAAAATGGTTGACTTTGCCAGCCGATCGTCCTGGATTCGCAAGATGTTTGAAGAGGGTGCCAAGCTCAAGGCGGAGTTTGGCACCGATAATGTCTTTGATTTCAGCCTGGGCAATCCGGACCTGCCACCACCGCCCGCCTTTGATGAAAATCTGCGTCGTCTGGCGGCGGAAACGGGCAACGGTGTTCATGCCTACATGCCCAACGGCGGCTACCCCTTTGTGCGTGAGGCCGTGGCCGGTCAGATCTCCACGGAACAGGAGATGACGGTGCAGAGCGATGAGATCCTCATGACCTGCGGTGCGGCCGGCGGCCTGAATGTGGTTTTGAAATCGATCCTCAATCCGGGCGAGGAAGTCATTATTCTGGCGCCTTTTTTTGTGGAGTATAATTTCTATATCGATAACCAGGGCGGTGTGGGTAAAATCGTCAATACCAGCGAGGATTTCAACCTTGATCTGCCTGCCATTGAGAAGGCCATTGGCCCCCGAACCAAGGCCCTGATTATCAATTCGCCCAACAATCCCACCGGTCAGATCTATCCGGCCGCCGACCTTGCCGCCTTGGGCGAGCTCCTGCGCCGTTGTCAGCAGAAATTTGACTCCACCATCTTTCTGCTCTCCGATGAGCCGTACCGCAAGATTATCTTTGATGGGTACAAGGTGCCGTCCATCTTTAAGGCCTATGAGAACAGCATCATCGTCTCATCCTACTCCAAGGATCTTTCCCTGCCGGGCGAACGCATAGGCTATATTGCCATTCATCCCGATATTGCCGAAAAGGGCGATCTGCTGGCGGCCATGACCCTGGCCAACCGCATTCTCGGTTTTGTCAATGCGCCGGCCCTCATGCAGCGGGTGGTGGCCACCCTGCAGGGCATGACCGTGGATACTGATATCTACACCAGGCGGCGTGAGGTCTTCTGTAAAATCGTGAGCGACGCCGGTCTGGAGTTTATCCCACCCAAGGGTGCCTTTTATATCTTTCCCAAGTCGCCATTGGCCGATGATGCCGAGTTTGTCGCCCATCTGCAGAAGTTTAAGATTCTGGCTGTGCCGGGCCGCGGTTTCGGCATGCCCGGCTATTTCCGTCTGGCCTTCTGCGTTGAGGATGGTGTGATTGCCAGGTCCGGCCAGGCCTTTAAGGATGCCATGGCAGCCCTGCCCGCTCAGTAGCGCAGCTCTCTGGTCTGGTCAATGCCTCGAAATTACGTTTTTTTGCAGTATTTCTCGTTTGTTTCAACGGGCGAGTGGCTGAGCCTTAAGAGGTAAGAGGTAAGAGGTAAGAGGTAAGAGGTAAGAGGTAAGAGGTAAGAGGCAAGGGGCAAGGGTGATTGCGCGATGCGATGCCTGTGCACAACGACCCTGACTCAACAAAGGGCGCTGTTTCGCAAAACGATTACTGCAACTTTCTGAGTTGGGATAACTACTCGATAATAATCGAATTGAAAGCCGTTTCGCACTTGTGATTCCAAGAGAGTTCAGGAGTCCGGAAACAGAAGAAAAGCTTACAAAGCAGTTGTTCTGACTTCTGCATTCCCAATAGGGGAGGGGGCTGGTCGAAGGTGCTAGTCCCTCTCCTTTTCTTTGGCCTGGCGCCAGAAGTGCAGGTGCTGCTCACTGGCCATCTCGGTCATCTTGCTGCCGTGGCGGCGGATAAGCTCCTCCATCATGGTGTAGCGCCGGATAAACTTGTCAGTGGCCAGATGCATGATATCCTCGCCGTAGAGGTCGTGCCAGCGGCAGATGTTGATCAGCATGAAAAAGAGATCGCCGATCTCCTCGCTGATCTCCTGCCTGTTGCCCTGCTCGACGGCCTCAACAAGCTCCTGCGCCTCTTCCCTGAACTTGTTGAGCAGGGAGGCGGTGTCCGGCCATTCAAAACCGTGGGAGGCTGCCCGGCTTGATACGCGTTGGGCCCGGTTGAGGGCCGGCAACGATTTGGGCACGTCGATCAACTCACCTTTGTCCTGCTTTTTTTTCTCCTTTTTCTCTTGGGCCTTTATCTTTTGCCAGTTCTGGCGAATAGCCTCGTCCGACGCAAATACCTCATCGGTAAAGACATGGGGATGGCGGCGTACCATCTTGTCGATGATGCCCTGCAGGCTGTCGGCAATGGTGAACTGCTTCTTTTCCTGGTGGAGCAGGGCAAGAAAGCTGATCTGGAAAAAGAGGTCGCCCAACTCTTCCTTGATGTGATCCCCGTCTGCCGCATCAATGGCCTCTGCCAGTTCATGAGTTTCTTCCAGGAGATAGGGCTTCAGGCTCTGCGGGCTCTGTTTCTTGTCCCAGGGACAGCCCTCAGGCCCTCTTAGTTTTTCTATAATTTCAATAAGTTCTGTGAAAAGAGCAGCTGGTGTTTTCATGGGAGGAATTTGCCTTGTCTGATGGGGAACAAAAAAGAAGAGGACAGGCCGAGGGCGTCAAAAAAATAATACCCTTTCAACTGTCCGATATTTTTATATATATCAAAAAAAAGCAGCACAAAATGCAGATACTGTTGTCAAACAAATAGAGCTATGTTATCTAGTAAATGTGTTTAGTTTGTCGTAAACAAAGGCTTAGAAGGATCTTCCTGATCAACTGGATGCACGTCTTATATTTTTATCATCATTCTTCATTGTATGTGGGCTCAGGCCGGGCCCGAGGTCGTTGCCAGCCCAATGATAATGTGCGGAAAAAACGTAGGCATCTGTTTGATATATGAAAGCATTAGCTCTTGAGCCAATCCCGAGAGATCGGCCTGGTAAGCGAGTTTGCGAGACTCCGAGAGGGCCATTTCCGAACATATAGTAGATAACGTATTTGACGATTCTTGTCTTTGATTATCGGCCCGATTTTTTCGCTCTGGCGCAGGGTTTTTGGCTGTTGAACAACGTATTACAACACGAACCATTACGGGGGCCAGGAGGCTACCCGGCAAATTTCTTATTTTAAGAGGTGAACAGTATGGCAAAAGAAAAGAAGGAGCAAAAAATCCTGCTTGAGAAACATAAAGACATTGCCCGTATCGATCAGGAGATAAAACGCACCCATGGCTGGTATGTGCGGGTGCGTTATTACGGCAAGACATACTCCAAGTTTTTTTCAGACGGCAAATGTGGTGGTCGGTACTCCAGTCTGCTCGCTGCTGTTGCCTGGCGTGATCAGACCGAGAAGAAACTCGGCAAGGTCCGTACCGACAAGCATGTGGTAACGGTGAGCAATACCACCACCGGCGTGGTCGGCGTTCGTCTCAACGATAAGCTGGGCCGTTACGAGGTGAGCTGGGTCAACAAGGAAGGGAAACAGGGCAAAACCTCGGTATCAATCCGTAAGCATGGCAAAGAGGCGGCCTTTAAGCGGGCCTGTGAGATCCGTCATCAGAAAGAGGCACAACGCTTAAACAGCTGATTGTCGTAGCACGAAGCAGGCCCTTTGCCATGCCTTCCGCGGCCTGAGAATCAGAGTATTTCTTCAAAAAACCGACTCAATCGAGTCGGTTTTTTGTTGGGCGGCGGTCGGCGCAGCCGCTCATGCCCTGCCGGCCATACTGGGCAAAGAGGAGCCGGGCCGGCTGGACAGAAGACCTCCTGGGGCGGCGCCTTTTTTTTTGGGCGGCAGGGCTTTTGAGGGGTGGACGTAGCATGTGCGAGTGTTATAGTGGCCTTTTGTGACGTTGTCGGTTAACTTGTGCCTGTCCAGAAATGGCCCTCTCGGAGTCTCGTCAACTCGCTTACTGGCCCGATCTCGGCGTCATGCTCAAAAAATAATGCTCGGAGGTAAGCGAAACGAAGTGGAGACTCCGATATCGCATATATGCCTGTGCTTATTTTTTTCGCAATCCTTGATCTCGAACGAAATCAGCTATTTCTGGACAGACACTAACTTAAGATACCCTCAAGAAAGAACGGTCGGTTCTGTCTCGCCGATCGGTAACTGGTGGTAAGAACGCATGACAGATATAGGAAGCATCGGATTTTTAGGGGGCGGTCGTATGGCCGAGGCCCTGGTGAGAGGTATATTGCAGGGTAATCTGCTGGACGCGGCGCAGATTCATGTTGTTGATCCTGATCAGGAGCGCTGCTCCCTGATGTCAGAGACCTACAAGGTGTCCGCCTCCACCGACTATGCGCCGATCTGGGCCTGCGATATCATCATCCTGGCCGTCAAGCCGCAGGTTATGGGCTCCCTCCTGGAGCTGTGCCGTGATGATATCCGGCCGGATCACCTGCTTATTTCCATTGCCGCCGGTATTCCCCTGCATTTTATTGAAGAGCGGCTTGTCGACGGCTGCCGAGTCATCCGGGTGATGCCCAATACCCCGGCCCTTGTACTGGCCGGTGCCTCGGCCCTGAGCCCCGGCAAGGCAGTGGGTGATGCTGATCTCGGTGTGGCCCGGGCCATTTTCGATGCAGTGGGCATCAGCGTGGTCATGCCTGAATCGCAGCTTGATGCGGTTACCGGCTTAAGCGGCAGCGGCCCGGCCTATGTCTTTACCTTTCTGGATTCACTCATTGAGGCGGGTCTCAAGGTCGGCCTGGCCCGCAACGATGCCGAAAAACTGGCCCAGCAGACCATTCTCGGCTCTGTGCAGCTTGCCATGGAAACCGGTGAACATCCGGCCCAGCTCAAGGCCATGGTCACCTCCCCGGGAGGTACCACCATTGCGGCCCTGCATGAGCTGGAGAAGGCAGGCTTTAAGGCCGCGATCATGACCGCGGTTGAGACGGCCACCGAACGTTCCCGTGAGCTGGGCAGGTTGTTTTAGAACGATGATGCGTACCATTCATCGGGTCGGCATAATCGTTAAGAAGGACTCCGCCAAGGCGGCAACCATTGCCCGCGAACTGCAGGATTGGTTGGCCGAACGTGCCGTGCAGGTGGCGATGGACGCCATTGTGCCGGAGCTTGACATGCTGGTGGTTCTGGGTGGCGATGGTACTCTGCTGCATATTGCCGCCCAGGCCAGTAAGTATGGTATTCCGGTCATGGGGGTCAATATGGGCAGCCTCGGATTCCTTACCGAGGTGGCTGAGGAGGAGCGCTTCGCCGCCCTGGAAAAGGTACTGGCCGGCGAGGTGACCCTTGAGGAACGCATGATGTTCAAGACCCGCCTGGTCGGACCGGGCGGCACCAGCGCCTGGCGCCATGCCTTGAACGATGTGGTGATCAGCAAGGGAACCATTGACCGTCTCGTCCATCTCTGCACCTGGGCCAATCACCATTATATCGCCTCTTACAAGGCGGATGGTCTCATCTTTTCCACTCCCACCGGCTCAACCGCCTATAACCTGTCCGCCGGTGGTCCCATTGTTCATCCTGCCATGACCTCGATTCTGGTCACGCCCATCTGCCCCTTTATGCTGGAGAGCCGGCCCGTGCTGTTGCCGGGCGACACCCTGCTCACTGCCCGTTTGACCGGCCACGCCCGCGATGTCAAGGTTATTGTTGATGGCCAGCCGGCCTGGGATATGAAGGAGAAGGATAATCTGGAGATTGTTGCCGGTGAGCGGCGCTTGCAGTTGATCTGCTCACCTTGGGAGGGCTATTTTGACATTCTTCGCAATAAACTCAATTGGGGCGGACGACCGGAGGATATTCCCGGCAAAGAAGGGTAGGCTACTTTTGGGGGACGCTTTTATTTGCGCCTTTGCCAGCGGCAGGGCGGCTTATTGTCGAGCGGCCGGCTGCCGTTTCCTGGAAGGCGTTTTCCATGATGCGCCGACCAACCCCCAGTCTGGCCCGTAACTCCGAGGGCTTGCACGGCTTGACCAGGTAGTCGTCCGCACCACCATCCAGGGCCAGAATCTGTTCCTCTTTTGATTTCCGGCTGCTGAACATGATGGTATAGACATAGGGGGCATCTTTACGGATCCGCAGCCGTTGACAGACCTGCATGCCGCTTATGCCGGGCAGGTTCCAGTCGATAATGGCCAGCCGGATATCCGGATCTGATTCGATATGCGTCCAGGCGTCGTCGCCGTTATCCGCCTCAATCGCCTCATAACCCCATTTTTTCAGGAAGTTGGTGAGACCTTTGCGCACCACGGGATTGTCCTCGGCCACAAGTACCTTGATGGCCTTAAAGGGCTCGGCAGTATGGGGAGCTTCTGGCATGATAGTTTCTCTTTCCAAGGATGAGAATAGAGGATAATCCAGGTTGGCGAAAAAAGCTTTATGAAGGTTTGTTTAAAAAACTTTTTGTGCTTGACGGGGCATGTTAATGGCACTATTCTTCAGCCGATTTACCTAAGGTTTTCCCTTGTTTGTGAGGCGTAATCTTAGGAGCGCACGTTCTTTCCTCATTCTTAATCAGTTCTCTTGGGCCTGTGCCGAAAAGAGCTGTTTTTTAGTTTAACTGAGGTCTTTGGTGTTGTGTAGATTTTTATTTCAAAAACTGGAGGAGTAATTCAATGACTATTCACGTATGCGGACACAGTAACCCCGATACCGACTCTGTTGCAGCCGCCATCGGTTATGCCACCCTGGCAAAGGCCCTTGGTGAAGATGCCGTGGCTGTTATGCAGACAAGCGCCGATGCCCTGAATCCGGAGTCCAAGGTTGTCCTGGAGCGCTTCGGCCTTGCCGCTCCCGAGCAGATCTCCGACGCGGCCGGCAAGCAGATTGCCCTGGTAGACCATAGTGATATCGGCCAGGCCCCCGCCAATATCAATGATGCGGAGGTTGTTGCCATTATCGATCATCATAAGGTGGGTGATATCACCACCAATAACCCCATCCTGGTAAATACCCAGCCGGTGGGTTGCACCTGTACGGTTCTCAACGAGATGTTCAAGATGAACAACGTTGCCATTCCCAAGGATGTTGCCGGTGCCATGACCGCTGCTATCCTGAGCGACACCGTTAACTTCAAGTCTCCGACCTGCACCGACAAAGATAAGGCCGCTGTTGCCGACCTGGCAGCTGTGGCCGGGATCACCGACACGGACGAGCTTTTCATGGATATGCTCAAGGCCAAGTCCTCAGTTGAGGGTGTTCCGGCACAGGACCTCCTCTTCCGTGACTACAAAGACTTTGATATGAAAGGCAAAAAGGTTGGTGTCGGCCAGCTCGAGCTTGCCACCCTGGATCAGGTTGCCGATATCCGTGCCGACCTGCTCAAGGCCATGGAGAACACCAAGGCAGACGGTCGCCACTCCGTGCTGCTGATGCTCACCGATGTTGTTAAGGAAGGCACCGACCTGATGGTTGTCTCTGACGAGCCTGCCATTATTGAAGGCGCCTTTGGCGGCAAAATCGACGGCAACTCCTTCTGGGTTGATGGTATGATGAGCCGCAAAAAGCAGACTGTTCCCAATCTGCAGAAGGCCTTTGGCTGCTAAAACGCCAAAAGCTTTTCAACAGCTTCTGTTGTAAAAAAGCCTTGAACCGTTGATGGTTCAAGGCTTTTTTTATGGTGATTTCAGCCCAGCTCCTCCTTGGCCTCATGCACCAGATAGAGGCGCCCGTAGCCGCTTCTCCTCAGCCCGTCACCATAAAGAAGCAGGGCAGTAGTCAAAGAGAGTTGTGGCGACATTATAAAACGACAAAAAAACCGGAAAAAGATGAACGTCTCGGAAATAGGGCGGCACGGCGCAGCCTCTTGCTGCCCCCCTGAAAAACAAAGATGACACGACTTGACAAGCCCCCCCATGACCTTTTAGGCTGCCTGCTGCTGTTAGAGGCTGAGTAAATATGTAAGAGTAAGGAGGTCTTTTTCGTTGTGAAGCAGGAGGACGTGAAGTTACAACGCGAGGTATATCGGGAGGATGTCGAGCGTCTGGCGGGCTGGATGTCCGATGAGGTGGTGGTTGAGCACCTTAATGAGGAGCAGAATATCGACCGCAAACTCCAGGATCTGTTGGCCCAGTCCCATCTGCCCCTCTTTTCTCCCCACTTTAATCGTGACGGTTCTTTTTTTCTGGTAACCCTGCCCCACGAGGGGCCCATCGGTTTTGTGCGCCTGGTTCCCAAGCGTCATAAGGCCGAGATCGTTGTGGTCATCGGCGAGCGCCGCCACTGGGGCAACGGCTACGGTTACCAGGCCATTCGTAAGGGGGTGCGGTACGCCTTTTTTGAATGGCGCAAGGAAAAGGTGGTGGCGACAATCCATCATGACAACCGGCGCTCACGCAAAGTCTTCCGCCAGGTCGGCTTTGCCGAGGCAGAGGAACTTTCCTCTGAAACCCGTTTCACCCTGCCGGTGGAACGTTTTCTTGGCCACTGAAAGAGATGCGCGATCCGGCCAAGGCAGCTTAGCCGCCATCTTCTCTGGCGGTTGCTGCTTTTGCTGATCACGGTTCGGCTCGACCGGCAACTTCTGTTATCTGTACGGCCGGGGCGCGTTTTTGCCGCTCCTAGGAGCCGCTCTGTTGCTTTTTGTGCAGGGCCATATCAATGGCAATGTGCAGCTCCCGATCCTTGAAGGGCTTGAGGAGGTAGCCGGAGCTGTCGATCTTTTTGGCCTGGTCAACCATATATTGATTGTCATAGGCGGTTAAAAAGATGACCGGAATATCGCGACGGGCGCGAATGGCCTGGGCCGTGGCAATGCCGGTCATTTCCCCCTTCAGGACAATGTCCATCAGCACCAAGTCGGGGGGCTCTTCTTCCACCTTTGCCAAGGCGTCTTCACCTGAGGAGGCGATGGCTGTGACGCGGTAGCCCATGTCCGCGAGGCTATCCTTGATATCATTGGCAATGATCCACTCATCCTCTACCACCAGAATTTTTTCTTTCATTTTGTCTATCCTCTTTTTTTCATGCATCTCTTCCTTCAGATGCGCTGTACATATCCTGTTTCCTGAAAGGTAATGGAAAAGGTTGTGCCGTTGTTGCTTGTTATTTCCAGCTCGCCCTGCAGTTGATGTTCCGCCAGGTTGACCACCAGTTGCAGGCCAAGGGAGTCACTGTTGCGGATGTCTAAGTCTTCCGGCAGGCCAACGCCATTGTCCGCTACCTGCAGCAGGTAGCCGTCTGCCTGGCTGTTTTGTTTGAGAATGACGGAGATCTCACCCTGCCGTTCATCCGGAAAGGCGTATTTAAAGCTATTGGTAACCAGTTCGTTGATAATCAGGCCGCAGGGGGTGGCGGTTTCAATGTTAAGCGAGATCGACTCCACATCCGTGATCAGTTTGATGCGTTCCTGCTCCACCGCGTAAAAATCAAAGAGCTGGTTGGTTAACTCCTTGATGTAGTCATGCAGGGAAACGCTGGCCAGGCTGTCAGGGCTGTAGAGGGCCTTGTGGACCAGGGCAATGGCGCCGATGCGGCTGCGGCTGTCATTGATGATCTCGATAATCCTGGCATCGCCCAATCGGCGCGCCTGCAGGCGCAGGAGGCTTGAGACGATCTGCATGTTGTTCTTTACCCGATGATGGATCTCCTTGAGAAGCAGTTCTTTTTCCCAGAGAGAGGTTTCCGTCTGACTCTGGGCCTCCTGGCGCTGGACAATCTCATCCTCCAGGGCATTGCTCTTGGCCATGAGCTGTCTGCCAAGGCGAAAGATGATCTCGAAAAAAAAAAGAAAGGCAGTGGCGAACATGATGATGAAGACGCCGAATATGAGAACGGTGAAGATGCTTGTTTTCATGCTCGTCTCCTTACCTGGGGATGCTCTGCATCATCTCAGTGATACTTTTTGCCGGGACGTTTTCCGCGAGTATAACATGACACAGGTCGCAGTCACGGGAAATGACCTTGCCGTCGTCGCTCACCAGGGTGCCGTTATGACAGCGGAAACAACCGGTATCATTCTGGTGGCCGATATAGCTCTGGTAGCTGCTCTGCCAGTGGATGTTCATTTCCGGGAAGACATTTTCACTGTAGGCCTGCTGCGCCCCGCTAATGGCCTTTTCCAGCAGAGGGCCTTGCGCGGCGCTCAGTTCCGGATAGTGGCTGTCGTACCACTGCCGCAGTTGCCGGGCGATCTGCAGGCGGGCGCTTTCCGCGTCAGCATAGGGGCGGCTAATTGCCGCCAGGGCCTGTTGCTTTATATAGGGCAGTTCCGCCGGGATGCGACCGGCATGAATTTTTTTGTCAAGGGCGGCATCAGGGGCCAGGAAGATATGGGTGGGTCTGTTGTGGCAATCGAGACAGTCCATCATGTACTCTGTGGCTCTCTCTGCTGCCGTAACCCCCTGCTTGTGATAGATCGTGCTGGTGCCGTCCGCTTCTTTGAGCTCCACCCTGATGATCTTCTGCTGTTTGGCGTCAGTTGCCTGGTAGTAGAGTTGGTGCTGTTCGGAGATGTGCCAATGGATACCATGGGGGGCATGGCCCTGGTAGCCGCCCGAGCCTATTTTGAGGAGCATGGTGGTCTGCATGTGGCTGTTGTCTTCGTCGGGCAGAAATGTGTCGATGAAGGTAAGCTTATGGCCATGAAACTTTTCAGGCCGGTGGCACTGCTCACAGATCTGGCGGGTGGGGCGCAGACTCTGTAAGGGGGTTTGCAGGGGCCGCTCATAGGTGTTGAAAAAGGTGGCATAGAGTTGCTTCATGCCGGTGAATTTGGCCTTGGTTACGCCCTGGGCATTTTGTTCAATGTGGCAGGCCACGCAGCTTACCTGGGAGTGGGGCGAGTTTTTAAAGGTGACATACTCCGGTTCCATGACCGTGTGGCAGAAGGTGCCGCAAAAGCGGCTGGAGTCGGTAAAGCTGTGGCCGGAATAGGCCACCACGCCGAGGAAGAGGAGAAATAAGGAGATAAAAAAGGTGGCATTGTAAACCAGTCTGCGAATACGGCGGCTCTGCTCCGGGTTGGTGAGCTGCTCTTTAAAGAATTCATAGGTGTAGTGTTCGCCGAGGCCTTGCCTGTTGACACGAATAAGGCCGACCGCCAACAGGACAAGGGCAAGGATGGAGAGCGGCCCCAATATCAGATAAATAAAGAGACTGAAGTAGGGGTTTTCAATGCCGCCTTGCAGGTCGATGAAAACCGAGAGAAGCAGGATCGGGAAGAGCAGGGCGAACATGATCGCCCCCACCAGGGCAGCCGGCCTGCGAAAGATTATGCCGAGTAGCGTCAGGATGACGCCGCCTTGTTTAAACAAGAATTTTGCTCCGTTACAGCCAACCAGTGGACAGGTCTATTGCCAGTTGCCCTATCTTTCAAGATAGCCGCAAGTCATAAAGTTAATCTATCAATATGGAATAAAACGGATTTGTGAAAAGATAGCAAGATACTCTTTTAAAGGACATTACCGGCTTGCCACCCACAAAAAGTTGAGTATGACGCAATAACAAGGAGAATGCTTCGTAACAGGCCGGCCAACAAATTTTCTGACATCGTCGACAGCCGGGTAGTTTTTTGGGCGCAGCGTCTTCTGAAGCAGCTGATGATCAGAACAAAAAAAGGCCCGGTACGCTGCTTCAGCAAGTACGGGCCCTCTTTTGTAGGTTATCTTGAATAATTGTGGTTTCGGAGTCTTGCAGGCTCGCTTACCTGTAGGATTTTTTCGGTGTTACGGAAATAGCAAGGCTTACATATGGCAGATATGCTGCGCTTTACTCCTCTGTTTCTCACACTCGAACAAATCTCATTCAATCAAGATACCCTGTGGTGTCAGTCCCATGGCCGGGGCCGGTGACTTGACTGGACTTGGCCATGGTTAGATCAAGCAGATTCATCTGGCCGGGCAGGGTGCTGTGGCACCACTCTACGTCGATCATTTTTTGTCTCCCACAAAAAACTTAGACAATGGCCACATCCTCTGCCTGCAAGCCTTTGGGGCTTTCAATGACATTGAACTCCACTGACTGGCCCTCAAGAAGGGTGCGGTGCCCCTCACCGCGGATTGCCCGATAGTGGACAAAGACATCATCGCCGTTTTCAGGGATAATAAAACCAAAGCCCTTTCTGTCGTTGAACCACTTCACAGTGCCGATTTGCCGATTCGCCATGAGATCCTCCTTAAGAATGATGGATAAAAATAAAAGGTTATCAGGGATAACATTTCCCATAAGCTCAGATGAGCATAACGGATTATTTTTTTCGCGGGCTCCTTCTTCCCTTGTAACTGCTGGGCCGGGGGCGCCTTTTCTGGGGCGGCAACTTGGGAACTTCAGCCAACAGCTCGTAAGCGGGATGGATACAGGTAAGTTTTCGGCCGATGAACTCTTCGATATCAGGCAAGTAAAAGGAATCCTCTTCACAGGCAAAGCTTACCGACGTGCCGGTGGCGCCGGCGCGGCCGGTACGACCGATGCGATGCACATAATCTTCCGGGTCGTATGGCAGATTGTAATTCACCACATGGCTGATGCCTTCAATATGAATGCCGCGACCGGCAACATCGGTGGCCACCAGGATTCTGATCTTGCCTTCCTTGAAATCATTCAGGGTGGTAACGCGTTTTTTCTGGTCAACATCACCGGAGAGCACGCCGCAGGAGATCTTGTGGCGCTTGAAGAGGTCGGTAAGTTCTCTGGTCTCTGACTTGCGATTGCAGAAGACAATGACCTTGTGAAGATCCTGGGAGACAATAAGGTTGTAGAGGAGGGGGAATTTCTCGTCAGTGGTGACCAGATAGACGAGCTGATCAATGCTGTCCACCGTGGCGTGTTCGGTTTCTATCTCCACCACGGCCGGATCCTTGGTCCACTGGTCGGCCAGGTGGTTTACCTCAGGAGTCAAGGTGGCGCTGAAAAAGAGGGTTTGGCGCTGTCCCCTGTCCGGCAGGCTGTGAACGATTTGGCGGACATCCGGGATAAAACCCATGTCCAGCATGCGGTCCGCCTCATCAATGACAAAAATTTCCACGTCGCTGAGATTAATCTGTCTCTTGCGCTGAAAATCAAGGAGACGGCCGGGGGTGGCGGCAACAATATCCACCTGTTGTCCCTGGATATCGTCGAGTTGTTTCTGGTAGTCCATGCCGCCATAGATCGGCACAATGTGGATATCACTGTAGGCTGCCAGTTTCTCGGCATCTTCGGCGATCTGCATGACAAGCTCCCGGGTGGGGGCGATGATCAGGCTGCGCGGCGTTGCGTTTTTGGCACCCTTGGGCGGACTCTTGGTGAGCAGGGTGGTCAGGATATTGATGAGAAAGGCGGCTGATTTGCCGGTGCCGGTCTGGGCCTTGCCCGTGGCATCCCTGCCTTGTAGGGTGTGGGCAAGTATTTCAGCCTGGATGGGCGTGCAGTAGTGGAAGGAGAGATCGCTGATGGCGTGCATGACCTCAAGGGGCAGGTCAAAGTCGTGAAAGCGTTTGCGGCCCTTTTCTTCAGGGACTTGGAACTGGGAAAGATCCCAATCGCCGTTCTCCAGAGGTTGTCTTTTTTTCTTTGGGGTCGGCGGCGGGGCGGGCGTTTTCTTTCTGACCGATTTCGACGCACTCTTTTTGGCAGGTGCGGGGGTGGCGGTTCGGCTTATCTTGTGAATGGTCAAGCCAAAGACCTGACCGGGCTGGGATGCAATCTCGAGATGCGGATCCGTGACAGAGCGAGTGTATGCTGCGTTTTTTCTCATAAACCTTTGAAGGGACTGTAAAACAATTTAGGCTATCTTGCTTAAGTGTTCTTTTGGTCGATATTTTCGGCGTAACGAAGATAAAAATGCTCACATATACTCGATATGCTCCACTTTTTATCTTCCATGCCTGTCAATTTCGGACACAATACCTGTTTATGCAAGATACCCTTTAATAGTGCCTGTTCGGAAATGCTTCATATGAGAACGACAGCCTCGGCGATTTGAGGGCGGCAGGATGGCCACCATCGCTGACGGGCTACGTTTTTTCTTTCAGAACAAAGACGAGAGGAAACTTCCTTTTTCATAAAAAAAACCGGGTTACCAGTGCTCGTACTTGGTAACTCGGCTATCTGATGGCTGGCCATAACGAATTTTTTGACCGATCCTCAAGGAATGCTATGCTCAAAAAAAGCGGCAGGCTGATACCCCGGCTGCTCCTTGATTTTTTAACCTTGTGATCGTGTACAAAAAAGCTTGTTTAAGGACAGCACCTTATCTTCATAAGACCCGTGGCTTTCCGTCCCTGCCTCACAACAGGTTTGGCTTTAAGTACATGTTACTTTACTTTTTCAGCAAGCTATTGTCAAAAAAAAGTCGCTGAATCGCCACCTTTTTGGGGCCGCCGGCCGGGGAGCGACAATGGCAGGGGGATGGTGGAGCCGATGAGCGGAGTCGAACCGCTGACTTGCTGATTACGAATCAGCTACTCTACCAACTGAGTTACATCGGCTTTTTGGTATGCCTGGATATGTCAGCCACCTTGTCTGCCTGTGGCGGAGGGGGCAGGGTGCACGATAATAGAATATCTTGTCCACCTCTGTCAAGATTTCCTGTGCATGGCAGGCAAAGAAAAGAGCATTTTGCTACCAGCTTAATGTCTGGCTCTCCTCCTTGCCAAGGGCAGCGACGGCTATGGTCTCCTGGCGGCCCAGGTGGTCGAGGAGGCACATCTGCTGCAGGGGCGCGCTGTTTTTTTTCAGATAGGCAGCCACAATGGCCGCTGCCAGACGCTGATCATCCCGGCCTGTGCTGAAGCGCAGCAGGCCGCTGGGCCCCGGCCGGTTGGCGGATTTGATGATCAGGTCCTGCTCCTTCTGCAGGCGTTCAAGCTTGCTGTTTTCCGACTCTTTGCGGCCAACGGCCAGCCAGGCCCCGGATGGGAGTTGAAACTGCCGACCCTGGAGGAGAAAACGGATATTGTCGGGGGTACGCAGTTCCGGTCTGTCCATCTGGTAGAGGGCACGAATGCGGGCGGCGCGCAGGGGTTCGGTGAGGATACAGCCGCCGGCCGGTGACGGGAAATCGGTGATACCCATGCTTGTGGCCAGTTCGATCTGCGGTGTGCGATTACGGCCGCTGAAGTGGGGCAGGCGGGCCGGGTCGATGAGTCCTTTTTTTTCCGCCAGGGTGGGTTTGAGGGAGCGGCTGCAGAGGGGGCGCAGCAGGATCTCATCCGTGCCGCTGTCTCGTTCAATGATGCGCAGGGTATCGGAGCGCTGTGACATGGGGCGCTGGCCGATGACCTCACCGGTGATCAAAAAGTCGGCGCCATAGGCAGCCATCAGCTCTTTGGCCTTGCCGACCAGCAGAATTTTGCAGTCAACACAGGGATTGAAATTCTTGCCGTAGCCATGGGCCGGAGCAGCCAGCATCTCCAGGTACTCTGCACTGATGTCTATCAATTCGACATCTATGTCATACCTGGCCTTGATGTCGGCACAATAGTGTTGACGCCGATCAAGGAGATCGTAATCAAAAAAAGGGCTGACAAATTTAAGGGCCTTTACCGTAATATCCTGGGCCTGGATAACGCGGCAGGCCAGGAGGGAATCAAGGCCGCCGGAAAAGAGGGCAAGAGCTGTGGTCATTGATATTTGCGTTCCAAGAGTTGCTGGACATAGGCCAAGGTGTTGTCTGTAACCGAGGTGCCGTCGAGCATGGCAGCCAGGGCATCATGGATGGCAGGGCCTTCCAGGGCGGATATTGACGTGACGGTTCGCTCGCCTTCAATGGTCTTGCTCACCCGAAAGTGGTCGTCGGCCAGGGCTGCTATCTGGGCGAGATGGGTGATGCAGAGCACCTGGTGATGGCCGGCCAGTTCGCGGATCTTGGCGCCCACCGATTCAGCGGCCTGGCCGCTGATACCGCTGTCAACCTCGTCGAAAATAACGGTTTCCACCTGATCGTTTTTGGCCAGCACGCATTTAAGACCAAGCAGCAGCCGGGAAAGCTCACCGCCTGACGCCACCTGTGATAAGGGTTTGACCGTCTCGCCGATATTGGCGGAAAAAAGAAATGCCACGTGGTCCATGCCGCTACGGCTCGGCTCCTGGGGGGTGATGCTGATTTCAAAGCAGCTGTTTTCCAGGCAGAGGGAGTGCAGCTCGTCGGTGATCAGGCCGGCAAGTTGTTTTGCCGACTGTTTCCGGGCCTTGCTCAGTCTGGCTCCGGCCTCTTCCAGGGCCTGGCGGCTCTCCTGCAGCTGGCTCTCTGTGGCGGCTATTTCCTGGTCCAGCGATTCCAGTGATGCCAGCTCTTTCTTGGCCTCAGTCTGGAAATGGAGGATGTCGGTCAGGCTTGGGCCATATTTTCTTTTCAGGTGGGCAAGGATGTCAAGCCGCTCCGTTACCTGATCAAGGCGGGCCGGGTCGTGGGAGATGGCGTCCATATAGCTGCGGATTTCAGTGCGCTGTTCCTCCAGCAGGTAGCTCTGTTCGGCCACCGCCTCGCTCAATGCCGCGGCCATGGGGTCCATGCCGGCTATCTGTTCGAGATTGCGGCGTACCACGGCCAGAGAGTCGGTGATGGGATAGAGTCTGTCAAAGGAATCGGCTGCCAGTTTACGCAGTTCGGTTGAGCTGCGCAGGCGGTTTTTTTCCTCCTCCAGACTCTGGTCTTCGCCTTCAATGGGGGCGGCCTCGTCAATTTCATTGATCTGGTACTGCAGGAAATCCTTGCGCAGCTCCTTGTCCTGTTCGTTCTGCTGCAGGTCGTGCAGCTTCTGGCGGGCGGCGCTCCAACTCTCGTAAAGGGCGGCCACCTGCCGGCGCTGGCCAAAGAGGTTGCCGGCCGCATCAATGAAATCAAGATGGGACTGGTTTTTAAGGAGCTGCTGGTGATCGTGCTGGCTGGCGACGCTGAGAAGATACTCGCTCAGCGAGGCCAGTATCTTGGCGGTGGACATGCTGCCGTTGACATAAAATTTACTGCGACCATTATTGGCAAGGACCCTTTTCAGAATCAGGGTGTCGTCACAATCAATGCCCTGTTCTTTAATGATGCCCAGCAATGGAGAGTCGGGACGGATGTCAAAGAGGGCCTCAACCACGGCCTTGCTCGTGCCGCTGCGCACCAGTTTGGCCGAGGCCTTGCCGCCGGAGAGCAGGTCAATGGCCTGGAGAATGATCGATTTGCCGGCGCCGGTCTCGCCGGTGAGCACGGTGAAGCCCTGATTGAACTCCAGGGTGAGTTCCTTGATGATCGCCAGATTTTCGATGTGCAGTTCTCGTAGCATGGCAAAGAAGCTCGGCAGAGGGGCGGGTTATCGTTTGGCGGGATGTGGTCGGGTCGGATCAGGCATGGACCAGACAAGCTATACATGATTTAGAGGGAGAAGTCCACCAGGCGACGCCCTCCTTTTTCCCTGGTAAAGAAAAAATGATACTGTATAAGTAGTGTCTGTCCGGCAAGAGGTTGTTTGGTGGCGAGGTCGGGCAGGGTGAAAATATAATAACATGTATCTCTCTGATATTTCTTGATATTATTTTTTTTACCCATGCGGGGTCGGCCCAATGGTCACCTGCGGACAGAGACCAGGCCGTGGCGGGATGGGCGGCTCTGCTGAGATTTGGGGGCGGGCAAGTTCTTGTCCTGCTGCTGCCCCATATGCCCGCCTCCCTGCTGCTTCCTTGTAAGAATAAGGAGATTATTTACCTGTTATGCTATTTGCCAGATCACTGATGTCAATTCTCTCCATCCTGCTGCTGCTGGGCTGGGATTTGCTCTCCGTGGCGCCGGCCCATGCCTTTTCCATTAAGGAGGAGCGGGAGTATGGTCAGAAAATGGTGGCGGTAATCCGCAGCGAGTTTGACCTGTTGGATTACCCCGATATCAACCAATATATAAACAAACTCGGTCAGGAGATTGTCACGAACATCGGTAATCAATACTTTGATTATCGTTTTTATGTCATCAACAACAAGGATTTTAATGCCTTTGCCACGCCGTCCGGTCTTATTTTCATGCACTCCGGTCTGCTGGAGACCATGGATAATGAAGGGGAGCTGCACAGCGTTCTGGCCCATGAGATCGGTCATGTGGTGAGCCGTCACATCGCCGGGCGTATCGACAATTCCGCCAAGATTAATGCCGCCACCCTGGCCCTGGTGCTGGCCGGTATTGCCCTGGGAGGCGGGGCATTGTCGCAGGCCCTTGTCACCGGCGGTCTGGCCACCGGCGCGGCCATGAGCATGGCCTATACCCGTCAGGATGAAGAAGAGGCGGACCGCAAGGCCTACAATTATATGATCAAGACCGGTCGTGACCCCAAGGATATGGTCACCATGCTCAAGAAGATGTACAAGGTCAACCAGCTCCACATGGGCGAGGTGCCGCAATACCTGCTCACCCATCCCAAGCCGGAGCTGCGCATGGGGTATGTGGAAGATCTTATCCACATGAACGAGCCCGGCCACTTTCCGGAAACGGATCAGTTCGACTTTAAACGCATTAAATGCCGGGTAATGTCGTACAGTAAGCAACCACAGGAGCTCAAGGCCTTTTACCAGAAGAAGATAGACACCGCCGACAAGCCATTTGACCGCCACATGGCAACCTATGGCCTTGCCCTTGCCTATCATGACCAGGGACAATACACCCTGGCCGAAGAGGAGCTCAAAAAGGTTATTGCCGCCTTTCCGGACAAATCTATTCTGCTTACCGATCTGGGGCTTGTCTATTTTAAGAGCGGCCGTCTGCAGAAGGCCCAGGAACTTTTTGACAGGGCCAGGAATCTTGATCCGGGCGACTGGTACGCCTCCTATAATCTGGCGGTGAGCCTCACCACCAGCGGTGATGATAAACGGGCCCTGCAACTGTATAAGCAGCTGGTGGGGGCCATGCCTGATTTTGCCGGCGGCTATTTCCAGATTGCCGGTATCTATTCCCGCCAGGGCGATCAGCGGCTCGCTCATCTCAACCTTGGCCGCAGCTTCTACTTCAAGGGCCAGTTCAAACCAGCCACCTATCATTTACAGAAGGCCAGCGAGATGTTGGCCAATGATCCGGCTGTTCAGCATGAGATTGACGAAATGCTGAAAATCATTAAGGAGCTCAAGTAGAGTATTGCGGCGAGCCGGTGGTTGCGGTTGCGACCGGCTGGAATAAAAGGTTGCCATTTTTTGAGGAGGGAGGAGGCAACAAATGACGAGCAGCAAGGAATCGTGTTCAACTGAAAATCTTCAGGGCGTGGCCAATGAGCTGCGCAGCCTGGCCGGGCAGATCGAATCAGGTCGGCTCACCGTGGGAGGAGTAGGTCTCTCGCTTTGTGAGGCGGTTTCCCTGAAGGTAAAGCAAAAGCTGGTGGGCGGTCGGGTCAAGGTAGAGCTGAGCCTGACCGCCAGTCTGGCCGAGCATGCCGCGCCTGCCGCAAGCAGCAAAAAATCGTCGTCGTCACCAGCAGCTGGGGCTGAACAGAGGCGGCGTCCGCCATCAAAAAACAAGAAGCCCCGTCCTTATGAAGAAAAAAAGCGAAAGAAGCAGATAGCCCGACTCTGGCGGGAGATAAGCAGGGATATCACTGCCGCCACCGCACCGGCCCCGGCAGTGGTGGCGGAACTCCTCAGCCTCTGCCGACAGTACGGGGAGGCGGCGGCCCACCAATGGCAACCCCTCTGGCAAGAATCAGTGGAGGGCATGGAGCGCCTGGTGGAGCAGGCCCGGCAGGGGGACTTCCAGGCCGCTGCTCGGCTTGTTGATGCGGTGAATGCCCAGAAGAAATCGTGCCACAGGCGGTTCAAATAAGCGCCCGGCCGGCAGTGCCGCCTGCCGGCCCGACAAAATTGCCTGTTTTACTACTGAAAACTTGCTTTTTTTGACAAGGCTCTGTAGTAATTGACCCTTATTTTTTGTTTCAAATTGCCGAGCACCTAAAAATCCATACATACAGCAAGAGAATCTTATGTCTAATTTCCTTTTCACCTCTGAATCCGTTTCCGAAGGACATCCTGACAAGGTTGCCGATCAAATCTCCGATGCCATCCTGGACGGCATCATCGCCCAAGATACCAAGGCCCGTGTGGCCTGTGAGACCCTGGTGAATACCGGCATGGTTGTTATTGCCGGGGAGATTACCACCGAGGCCTGGGTTGATATGCCGCAGATCGTCCGCGATACGGTCCAGGAGATCGGCTACAACTCATCAGATATGGGCTTTGACTCCCAGTCCTGCGCCGTCTTAACCAGTATTGACAAGCAGTCACCCGACATTGCCCAGGGGGTTGACGAGGGCGCCGGTGTTGATCTGGATCAGGGTGCCGGCGACCAGGGGTTGATGTTCGGCTATGCCCGTGATGAGACCGAGGTATTGATGCCCATGCCCATCAGGCTGGCCCATAAGCTGGTCAAGCGTCAGTCCGAGGTGCGTAAGGCGGGCCGTCTGCCCTGGCTGCGGCCCGACGCCAAGAGTCAGGTGACCATCCAGTATGAGGACAACAAGCCCATTCGCATCGAGGCGGTGGTTCTCTCCACCCAGCACTCCCCTGATGTCATCTACGATGATCTGAAAGAGGGCGTCATGGAGGAGATCTTAAAGCCGATCCTGCCGGCTGACATGCTGGACGCAAACACCAAATACTTCATCAATCCCACCGGTCGTTTTGTCATCGGCGGACCTGTGGGTGACTGCGGCCTCACCGGTCGCAAGATCATTGTCGACACCTATGGCGGCATGGGTCATCACGGTGGCGGCGCCTTCTCCGGCAAGGATCCTTCCAAGGTGGATCGTTCTTCCGCCTACATGGGGCGCTACGTGGCCAAAAATATCATTGCCGCCGGTCTGGCCCATGAGGTGGAGGTGCAGATCGCCTATGCCATTGGCGTGTCCAAGCCGGTATCGATCAATATCAACACCTTTGGCACCGGTCACATCAGTGACGGCAAGATCAAGGCCCTGGTGGAAAACCACTTTGACCTGCGGCCCAAGGCCATCATCCAGCACCTGGACCTGCTGCGTCCCATCTACCGGAGAACAGCAGCCTACGGCCACTTTGGCCGCCAGCATGATGACTTTACCTGGGAACGGACCGATAAGGCGGCTGAGCTGCGTGATGCCGCCGGACTAAAATAGAGTTAAATTTTTTGATTGAGGAAAATCATGACCAATAAAGTATTAGATTCAGGCGACTACAAGGTCGCAGACATGGGCCTGGCTGAGTGGGGCCGCAAAGAAGTGGCTATTGCCGAGACGGAAATGCCCGGCCTCATGGCTGTTCGGGAAGAGTATGCCGCCAGCAAGCCCCTGAGCGGCGCCCGTATTGCCGGCTGTCTGCATATGACCATCCAGACCGCCGTGTTGATGGAGACCCTGGTGGCGCTTGGTGCCGAGGTGCGCTGGTCGTCCTGCAACATCTTTTCCACCCAGGACCATGCCGCGGCCGCCATGGTTGATGCCGGTATCCCCACCTTTGCCTGGAAGGGCGAGAGTGAGGAGGAGTTCTGGTGGTGCATTGACCAGACCATCTTTGGTCCGGACGGCTGGCGCCCCAATCTCATCCTGGATGACGGCGGTGACCTGACCCTGGTCATGCACGAAAAATATCCGGAACAGATGCAGGACGTAAAGGGCATCAGCGAGGAGACCACCACCGGTGTCCATCGTCTCAACGAGATGAGCCGGGACGGCAAGCTTCTGGCCCCCGCCTTTAATGTCAATGACTCGGTTACCAAGTCAAAATTCGACAATCTCTATGGCTGTCGTGAATCATTGATCGACGTCATCAAGCGTGCCACGGATGTGATGATCGCCGGCAAGACCTGCGTGGTGGCCGGTTATGGCGATGTGGGCAAGGGGTGTGCTCAGGCCCTGCGCGGCATGGGTGCCACTGTCCTGATCACGGAGATTGATCCCATCTGCGCCCTGCAGGCCACCATGGAGGGCTACCGGGTGGTGACCATGGATGAGGCGGCCAAGATCGGCGAGATCTTTGTTACCTGCACCGGTAATGTCGGTATCATTACCCGGGCCCATATGGAGGTCATGCCTGACCAGGCCATTGTCTGCAATATCGGTCACTTTGACAGCGAGATCGACATCGCCTCCGTCCGTGACCTGCCCTGGGAGAATATCAAGCCCCAGGTGGATCATGTCATCTTCCCGGACGGTAAGCGTATCATTATTCTGGCTGAAGGGCGCCTGGTTAACCTGGGCTGTGCCACCGGTCATCCCAGTTTTGTGATGAGTAACTCCTTTACCAATCAGGTCATGGCGCAGATCGAGCTCTGGCAAAACGGCGACAACCTGGCCAACGACGTCTTCTTCCTGCCGAAGCACCTTGATGAAAAGGTGGCCCGTCTCCACCTCATGAAGGTGGGTGCCAAGCTCACCACCCTGAGCAAGGAGCAGGCCGATTATATCGGTGTTCCGGTTGAAGGGCCCTATAAGCCCGATTATTATCGTTACTAAGAGAGTGTCGTTGTTGTCTGTCCATGTTCAGGATGGCGTCCTTGTCTGGGACGCCATCCTGTTTTTTTATGTCTGAGGGGACTAATCATGTCTGAGAGTAATCTGCCTGATTTTATTGCCTATTTTCTGCAACCTGACCACTTTGACCATCCTGTTGAGCAGGTGGATCTGATCCAGACCCATATCTCTTATGTGCTCATTGCCGGCGATTTTGTCTATAAAATCAAAAAACCGGTTGATTTCGGTTTTCTCAATTTCGCCAGCCTGGCCAGGCGCCGCCATTTCTGCGCTCAGGAGGTTCTCTTGAATCGTCGCCTCTGCCCGGATATCTACCTGGACAGTGTCGCCATCAGCCGTACTGATAATGGCTTTAGTTTGCATGGTGATGGCGAGGTGGTGGAGTATGCCGTCAAAATGAAGAAGATGCCGCTGGATGGTATGATGCCCGATGTCATCAAGAGAGGTGGTGTTGACCGACAGACCATTGATCGTATTGTTGATATCCTGGTACCGTTCTACGAGCAAGCGGCCGACGGCCCGGAGATCCGCAAATTCGGCAGCGCCGAGGCTGTGGCGGTTAATGTTCTGGAGAATTTCGAGCAGACCGAGAGTTTCCTTGATCAAGGTGCCCTCAGCAAGGAACAGTTTGCCACTGTCAAGGCCTATGCCCAGACCTTTTTGGAGCAGCAGGATCTTTTTGCCCAGAGGGCCCGCAGCCGGGTCAAGGATTGTCACGGTGATCTCTATTCCGCCAATATCTGCCTGGCGCCCGACCAGGTCTATATCTTTGACTGCATAGAGTTCAATGAACGCTTCCGCTACTGTGATGTGGCCAGTGATGTGGCCTTTTTGGCCATGGATCTTGACTACCAGGGCCTGGGCGAGCTTTCTGATTACTTTATCAAGCGTTTCATCGAAAAATCAGGCGATGACGGGCTGCAGACCATGCTCAATTTCTATAAATGTTATCGAGCCTATGTGCGCGGCAAGATCGGCCTTTTTACCGCCCATGCCCCTGAGGTTGATGACAAAACAGCAGATGCCGCCCGGCAGGCGGCCGCCAAATACTTTGTCCTGGCGGAGAAGTATGCCGGCAACTAAACCTTTCCTCTTTGTCTTCATGGGCCTTATTGCCAGCGGCAAATCGACCCTGGCCCAGGCCTTTGCCCGGCGCAGCGGCCTTGCGGCCTATAACTCCGATGTGGTGCGTAAGGAGCTGGCCGGCATGCAGAGTTCGGAAAGGGGAGGCGCCGATTTTGCCGGCGGCATCTATAGCCCGAATTTCAGTCGGCGTACCTATGACCGATTATTGGAGCTGGCCGCCGCTGAGCTTCACCAGGGGCGCTCGGTGATAGTTGACGCCTCCTACGACAAGGAGGCGGAGCGTCGCCGGGTGGTGAAATTTTGCAGGTCACATAATCTGGACTATCTCTTTATCCTTTGTTCGGCCTCGGAAAAAGAGACCCGTCGGCGTCTTGCCGTGCGCGCCCAGGATCCTGAGGCCGTCTCAGACGCGACCCTGGCAATCTATCAGCGCCAGAAAGAAGTTTTCCAATACCCGCATGAGATCGATCCTGACTCCTTTGTGGAGGTGATCAGCGATCGGCCTGTAAATGAATTGTTGACATCGTTGACAACTTCCCGTACGTTCCCTTCTTTTTCTTCCTAACCATTATCCCGCCAGCCCTTGTCTCAAGGCTGCCACATCTTCTTTTTACATATGAAAACTGAACATATTCGGAATGTTGCCATTATCGCGCATGTTGATCATGGCAAAACAACCCTGGTTGATGAACTTTTTAAACAGTCCGGCATGTTCCGGGACAATCAGGATGTTGCAGAACGCCTGATGGACTCCAATGACATTGAGCGGGAACGCGGCATCACCATCACCTCCAAGAACGGTTCCTATCAGTATCAGGACTACTGGATCAATATTATCGATACCCCCGGCCATGCCGATTTCGGCGGTCAGGTGGAGCGCGTTCTGCGCATGGCGGATGGTTGTCTTCTCCTGGTGGATGCCCAGGAAGGCCCCATGCCCCAGACCTTTTTTGTCCTGAAAAAGGCCCTGGCCAACAACCTGCCGGTGATTGTCTGTATCAATAAGATCGATAAACCTGCCTCGCGCTGCGACTGGGTGGTGGATCAGGTCTTTGACCTCTTTGTCAAGCTGCAGGCCCCGGATGAGCTCCTTGATTTTCCGGTGGTCTATGCCTCGGCCAAATCGGGCTATGCCCGCTATGAGGCGGATGATGACAATATGACCATGCAGCCCATTTCCGAGATGATTGTCAAGCATATCCCGCCGCCGTCCGGCTCTGCCGACGCCCCCCTGCAGATGCAGGTCAACACCATTGACTACTCTCCCTATATGGGGCGCCTCGGTATCGGCAAGGTGGTCAACGGCACCCTGGAGATCAACAAGGACATTGCCGTGGCTCGTCGGGACGGCTCCATCAAGCCTATCCGTATCTCCAAGATTTTTCGCTTTCAGTGCAATGAAAAGATCAGCGTTGATAAGGCCGGAGTCGGGGAGGTGGTTGCCGTGGCCGGCATGGAAGACGTGACAGTGGGCGTTACCTTCACGGATGCCAAGGATCCGCGTCCTCTGCCCCTTGTTGAGATCGATCCGCCCACCATCTCCATGAATTTCATCCCCAATGATTCCCCCTTTGCCGGGCTGGAGGGCAAGTTCGTCACCTCCCGTCATATTGAGGAACGTCTGCGGCGCGAGATGCTCTCTGATGTGGCCCTGGTGGTGGAACCTCTCACCGAGGGGGTGGGCTATAAGGTTTCCGGGCGCGGCGAGCTGCATCTCTCCATTCTCATCGAGAATATGCGGCGCGAGGGTTTTGAGCTGCAGGTCACCAGGCCTCAGGTTATTTTCAAGGAGGAGAAGGGCCAGAGGATGGAGCCCTACGAAGAGCTGACCATTAATGTCGATGAAAAGTACCAGGGGGCGGTGATCGAAAAACTGGGCCGCCTCAAGGGCCAGATGCTGGAGATGGCCACCGAAAACAACATGGTCAAACTGGTCTACAAGATCCCCACCCGTGGCCTGCTCGGTTTTCGTTCCCAGTTCATGACCGACACCAAGGGCATGGGCATTATGAACTATGTTTTTGCCGAATATGGTCCCTATGCCGGTGATATCGTCAACCGCACCAATGGTGTCCTTCTTGTCAAGGAAAAGGCCACCACCGTGGCCTATGCCCTGGCCAATCTCCAGGAACGCGGCAAACTCTTTATCGGGCCGGCTGTCGATGTCTACGCCGGCCAGATCATTGGCGAGAATTCCAGGCCGGCCGATATGGTGGTCAATCCGGCCAAGGGCAAGAAGCTCACCAATGTCAGGGCCTCAGGCACCGATGATGCCGTGGTTTTGACCCCGCATATTGAGATGAGCCTGGAGGATTGTATTGCCTACATCAATGATGATGAGCTGGTTGAGGTAACTCCGTCCGCTATCAGGCTGCGCAAAAGAGGCGGTGGTAAGTGGAAACCGTAGGCATTGTCGTGAAAAGGTCGCAGCAGCCCTTTGAAAAATTACTGCGCTCAGAGGTCTCTCTTCGCTCGCGACCTTTTTCAACGGGCTGGTAGACGCGGCTGGCGCGCCGGTTAAGCCGCGCTCCCCCTCCCATATGGTTCCCCAAAAGGCGCCAAGAGGCGCGCAGAGGTTGCTTGCAATCTGCGCGCCTCTTGGCGCCTTTTTTTTCGAGTCTTCTCCACTAAACGAGGCGCCTGTCAGTGCCTTGTCTCGCTGAATTTTTTCTTTAGATTAATCATCTAGTTAGCCGATTTGTCGTCATTTTTGTATGTTGACGTGATAGGGGTGTCGGCAAACCTGGCCGTCAGGGCCTCATTGCGGGCCGCCAGGACTTCCTGCATGTCACGGTTCAATATCTTTTCACTAAAGTGCAGCAGGTCGCGGCGGTGCGGCTCTTTGGCGTCAATAAAAAAATCGGCCAGATTCATGGAGGCGGGCGGCTTTTCCGGGATATAGGCCAAATTACCCTCCTCATCCTCCAGGCTGACCAGATAATTCATATCGATCAATATATCGCAGGCTTCCCTGATCACCTCTTCAGGCAGCAGCAGTTCCGAGGCGAGCTGATTGACACTGCTTTGCCCCTCTCCCGCATCATAGTATTTGCAGACCTGCACCAGGACGACAAAGAGCAGTTTTTCCCGCTCGCCAAAGGGAATGGTTTCGACACTGAAATTGTGCGTGGTGCTCCGATTCTGGCAGGCATTGGCCAGGACTGCACCGGCCAGGATGATGATCCAGCTCGCCTGCAGCCAGAGCAGGAAAATAGGCACGGTGGCAAAGGTGCCATAGATGGCGTTATAACGCGACACACCGATCTGAAACTGGATGAAGAGGAGCTGGGTCAACTGCCAGGCCATGCCGGCCAGAACACCGGCAAAGAGGGCGGCGCGCACCTTTACCTTGATGTTGGGAATATAGAGGTAGAGGAGGGTGATGACAATAATGGAGGCCAGCCAGGGCATGGTCTTGATAAAGAGGCCGAAGGCCCCGGCAAAAAGGCCATACTCCATGAGTTTCTGGGTAATGGTGTGACTGCTCAACAGTGGCGAGACACTGAGCATGATACTGAGGAAAAGGGGACCGACGATCAGAATGAAGAGGTAGTCGGTGAATTTCCTGTAAAAGGAGCGGGCCCGCTTAACGCTCCAGATTCGGTTAAAGGCGCGCTCTATATCACTGATCATGGAGATGGCGGTGTAGAGAATAAAGATGAGACCGATGGTACCCAGGGCCTTGACACTGGTGTTTTCCACATAGGCCAGGACCTGTGGGAAAATGTCGTTGGCAATTTCACCTCCGACAAAATGTTTCATGATAAAGGGTTCAATGATGTTTTTGACGCCAAATCCCTTGCCCACCGAGAATATCAGGGCAAGCACCGGCACCAGGGAGAGGGCCGATTTAAAGGAGAGGGCGGCGGCGTGTGTGACGATCTGGGGAGAAAAGGGGTCCTTGAGACAGGAGTAGAAGACGTTTGTGATTTGGCGGACGAGAGAGCTTTTCTTCTGTTGAATATTCATAAAACAGTTGGACAGGGAGGATGTATTGCATGCCTGGTGGGAATGACGTGATCTTTCAAGGCAAGGAAAGAAACATGCCGGTAAGGGATGCGTTGGGCAGTGGTGGCGGCAGTCGTCTGCTGCCGCCGGTGTTTTATGGTCATCTTGTATAATTGCTGTTTCGGCCGACTTTTTCGTGGCCACGAAAATAAATCCTCACATATGCCAGCGATATGCTGAGGGGTTTATCGGCCCGTTGAAAAACTACTGCGCTCGAAGGTCTCTCTTCGTTCGCTATCTACTGATGCGTCGTCAAAATTCGGCTCAGGTAAGCGAGCCTGCGAGACTCCGAAATGCTCATTTACCCATGTAAACTGCACCCCAAGGGTACTCGGAGTGTCGCAGGCTCCCTTACCTCCTGTGGGCGCGCATTTTTTTCGCCTCATTTTTCCTAGTCTCAGCGTCTCAGCTACGCTCGCTACGTTTTTCAACGGGCTGTTATCTTCTATGCTTCTTGACGTCGAACAAAAAAAGCGAGCCTGCGAGACTCCGAAATATCTCATTCTGCCAAGATGTCCACCTGTTAAAAGCCGTTTCAGACCTGTGATGCAAAGAGAATTCAGAATTCAGGAGTCAGAAAACAGCAGAAAAGCATGAAAATCAGTTGTGTGGTTAAAATTGATGGAGTTGTGAAAAGCCTTTCGTCGCAGGAGAAAAGGAGTTCGTGCGACGCCATCAAAATTGCATGGTGACCATGGCCTCGATGACCAGGTCGTCACTCTGCACAGTTTCCGGCTCGGCAAGGGGCACGGTGCAGGCCGCGCCCACTCCAAGCCAGTCGCTGAATTGAAAACGAGCCCCCAGGGCCAGGGAAAAGAGGTTCTGTCCGGCCAGTTTTTTGGAGTCAGGGTCGGAAGAATTTTTGTTCGCCATGAGGTTATCCTCGACTCCCTGGGCCTGCCGGAGGGAAAAGACGGGCAGGGCCTGCTCGGCTGATTGGCGGCTGACAACCACATGGGGAGAGATTTTGCTGAGAAAACCTTCTTCTTCTGCCGCGGCAGAAGAAGGAGACAGCAGCTCAGGAGCGATGCAGGTGGCCAGCAAGACAATGAAAAGCTGTTTTTCTCGTATCGATCTCTCAGCCATGGCCATTCCCGCCGTTTTTTGAGGTTCTCTTGAGGCCATCTTAGAGTGCAAAAAAAATTCTGCTCCCAGATTGCCTTTGCTGCCCCCGCGACTGGTCTGGTTCCATTGTGCGCCAGAAGGGCAGGAGGGGACAAGCTTATTTTTTTCAGGCGGCTTGTTTTTGTCTGGATCTCCTCTGTTTCCGCAGGGAGTGGCTGAAGGTGAGGTAAAGCTGTTGCCGGACCCTGTCAAACTCGAACAAATTATCTAGTGTCTGTCCAGAAATGGCCCTCTCGGAGTCTCGCTTCGCTCGCTTACCTGTTCGAGTTTGAGAAGCATAGAAAATAAAAACAGGAGCATATCGGGCATATGTGCGGATTTTTATTTTCGTAGCGACGAAAAAATCGGGCAAAATACCAATTATTCAAGATGGCCTTTACTCTTTTTCTTTGGCCAGATGGACATCAAGCTGTGGAAAGGGGATGTGGATACCCTCTTCGGCAAACCTTTTGTGGATCTGTTTAAGCAGGAGGTGGGTTTGGATGCCGCGATCGCGCGGATCCTCTACCCAGACCAGCAGCTCCAGGTTCACCGATGAATCGGCCAGAGTGCGGACGCGGACGCGCGGAAAGGGGTTGGCGACAATGGTATCGCTCTGGCCGGCAAGGTCAAGCAGAATGGCTTCGGTGCGCTCCAGATCCGTGCCGTATGCCACGCCCACGGGAACCTTGATGCGATATTGCGGGTAGGGGGCGCTTTCGTTGACGATCTTGGAGGTGGCCATTATCGAGTTGGGAATATTGATGAGGACATCATCCCGGGTGATTATGCGCGTAGATCTGATGCCGATCTCAACCACCTCGCCCCGTTCATTATTGTCGATAATCACATAGTCTCCCACCCGATAAACCTTGTCGAGGAAGAGGCTGATGCCGCCGAAGAAGTTGGCCAGGGTGTCCTTGGCGGCCAGGGCAATGGCAATACCGGCAACACCGGCAGAGGCAAAAACCGGGGTGAGGTTGATGTTCCAGATCCAGAACAGGGTGGCAACCGCCGCAAAAACAAGGATGAGGAAGGTGATTTTGTGGACCAGGCTGAACAGGTCGGGGCCGAGTTTCTGCCGCCACGCCGTGAGTGCCGTGGAGAGAAAGTTGATAATCTTCAGGGCAGTGATCAACCAGACCAGGCAGATTCCGCTTCTGGCCAACTTAACGGTAATCTGCGTGGCCAGAGGGGTGAGATCAACAAGCATGACGATATGCATAATGCCCACCAGGATAACGGTCTGGTAGATGGGGGTGTGTAGAAAGTCGATGAGGGTGTCGTCAATGGTGGTATTGGTCGTGGCGCACACCCTCTTGATGACCCTGTTGACCACGAATTCGATGAGGACGGTGATGAGGATATAAAAGGCAACGGTTACCAGGACCTGGGCCCAGAGGTGTTGACTGATCAGGGCGTAATAATTGAAGATGGCGCTTGCGTTCATTTTTGTCTGCTCTTACATTGGGTTGATTGATTGGTTCTTTTGTCTGTCAGCCTGCGCTAACCTTTCTTTCCCTCACTCTATACAGTAAAAAGGAGAGGCTCTCTTCAAAAATTACTTTTTTTGCCAATCTCTGCGTTATACTCAAAAAAAATCATGTTACAGAGAAGTGCAACAACAAGAGGCGGAAGCGACGTCACCTCCATGGCGGTGCCACGGCCCTGGGGGCGATTGTGCACGACGAGCCTGACAAACCGCCTGAAGAAAAGACGTGATCTGACCTATGTCCGAAGATAGTTTGAACCTTATCGTTGATCTTATTGAATGGCTGGCCGCGCCGCTTATGTATGGGGTGTTGCTCCTCCTTTTTTTTCTTTTTTTCGTCAGACCCTTTTTTTCCTACATCTTTGATCCGCATCGTATTGCGGCCCAGAAAAGCCTGGAGGAAAAGAAGAGGAGGGCGGACGCGGCCCTGCAGTTTAATGAGATTGTCGATCTCGATGATTTGACCATTGATCCGGATAAAGATATCCCTGATATCATAACCGATGACAAGAAAATAGAAAAACTTGTCTCCTCCGACCCCGATAAGGGCAAGGATCTTGTCAAGCAGTGGCTCCATTCGGAAAAATAAGCGGTCTGTCGGACCACGGCCTGTTATTTTCCTGAAAAAATGGGGATTTCGTTGACGTGTTAGGTTGATAACAGCTATAGTGCCAAGTTTCCCATTATGCCGGCTGTTTTTTGCGGTCAGCTTTGGGGCTGCGGTAGACTCTGGCAGGGCAGCGGGTTGCCGGAGCTAATTTTACGGACCCCCTGATGCCCTGTGCTTTCGCAGAACAGCCGCCTTCCGTGGCTACGCTCATCTGCTGATGAGCCGACCATTCATGAGAAATCCTTGCCGTCGCTCTGCAAGTGACCGGTTACCTACTATTTGTCCACAATGAAGAGCAATAAAAAAACAGAAATGATCGGCAACGAGGGCATCGTCCTTCTTGACACCGTTCGACGTCTCAGCCGACGCAAGGCCAAGGATCGTCTCTTAAAGCTTCTTGAGAAGACCCATCCGGCCGATACCGCCTGGATCTTTCGTCATCTGACGCCCCATGAGCGCAGCCACATCTTCAGTATCATCAGCCAGACATCCCAGGTCGGCGAGTTTTTAAGTGAGCTGGACCGCACCATTATGCTGGATCTGGTCATCAATCTCACCCCGCTCTATCTGGCCGGTGTGGTGGAAGAGATGCCTCCTGATGATGCGGCCGACTTTCTTGAACATCTTCCTGACGATTTTGCCTCGCAGATCCGTAAACACATGGGCCGTGAGGATCGCGAAGAGGTTGAGCAGCTCCTCCAGTATGACTCCGAGACCGCAGGTGGCCGGATGTCGCCCGACTTTCTGGCCCTGGATGATGAGCTCAGCGTTGATGAGGCGATCAAATGGGTGCAGGAGAACAGTGAAGAGATGGAGATGGCCTTTTATCTCTATATCACCCACGGCGACGAGGGGCAGTTGGCCGGTGTTCTTTCCCTGCGGGAGCTGCTTACCCATAAGCCCTACCGCCAGCTCAAAAACATAATGAACAGCAGTGTCATCGCTGTCACCACCGATACCGATCAGGAGGAGGTGGCCCATATTGTCTCACAGTATAATTTCCTGGCCGTGCCGGTTGTCGATTCCGCCTATAAGCTCGTTGGTATTATTACGGTTGATGACATTATCGATGTTATCCGTGAAGAGGTAACCGAGGACTTTCTGCAGATGGCCGGTGCCGGTAAGGATCGGGAGATTCTCCTCAAGTCCACCTGGGATAATGCCACTACCCGGGCACCGTGGCTCTTTGCCAGTTGGATAGGTGGTGTTGTGGCGGTTTTTGTCATCAATTTTTTTGAAGCCGAGCTGCAGCAGGTCTTGGCCCTGGCCGGTTTTATCCCCATTGTCATGGGCATGGGAGGCAACCTGGGCACCCAGTCAAGCACCATTGTCGTGCGCGGTATTGCCACGGGCCGCATCAACCTTAATGCCCTGTCGCAGTTGGTCTTCAAGGAGATGCGGGTCGGACTGTTGCTTGGTTCCCTGTACGGCTTTCTGCTTGGCGGCGTCGCCTTTCTCAGCTTTGGGGCCAGCGGTAAGCTGGGGCTGGTGGTCGGCCTCTCTGTTCTCTTTGCCATGACCCTGGCCGCCACAGTGGGTACCTTTGTGCCGTTGGCCCTGAAACGTCTTGATATTGATGCGGCGGTTGCCACCGGTCCCTTTGTGACCACGGCCATTGATATTATCGGTGTTTCCGCCTATTTTTTTATCGCCAAATTTTTCTTGAATCTCTAGTATCCCGGGCTGTCTGATCGGGCCTTAAAAACAGATAGATAACAAAAAAATGTCCCTGCACTCTCCCTCTTTCAAACCTCTGTTGTGGCTCATGGCTGCCCTGGCGGTGGCCTGGTTTTTTTTTGAAAAACCGCTGCCGATGGTGGAGAGGAGGGATGCCGAACCCCGGCCTGTTCTGGCCCGGGGGGAACTTGCCGGAGATGAACAAAACGCCATCGAGGTCTTTCAGAATACGTCGCCCTCAGTGGTTTACATCACCTCTGTAGCCCTGCGCCGCGACTTCTTCACCCTCAATGCCTATGAGATCCCCAAGGGTACCGGTTCCGGAATTATCTGGGACAACGAGGGCAGGATTGTTACCAATTTCCATGTTATCGAGGATGCCTCCCGGGTCCATGTCACCCTGGCGGACAACTCGTCGTGGAAGGCGGTGCTGGTCGGCGCAACCCCGGACCAGGATCTGGCGGTGCTGCAGATTTCGGCGCCGGCGGAAAAGCTGCGGCCCATCCCCCTTGGCGAATCGAGCGATCTCCTGGTGGGCCAGAAGGTCTATGCCATCGGCAACCCCTTTGGCCTTGATCATACCCTGACCTCCGGCATTGTCAGCGCCCTTGGTCGGGAGATCACCTCGGTCACCGACAAGACTATTCCCAACATGATCCAGACCGATGCCGCCATCAACCCCGGTAATTCCGGAGGGCCCTTGCTCGACAGTGCCGGGCGTCTCATTGGCGTCAATACCGCCATCTACAGCCCGGCCGGCGTCAACTCCGGTATTGGTTTTGCCGTGCCGGTGGATACGGTCAATATGGTTGTGCCGGACCTGATTAAATACGGCAGACTGTTAAAGCCGGGCCTCGGCGTTACCATTGCCAATGATCAGCTTGTGGCCCGCCTTGGTATCAAGGGGGTTCTGTTGATCAAGGTGGAGCCCGGTTCAGCAGCGGCAAAGGCCGGTCTGCGCGGCACCAAACAGGAGCGCGGCCAGCTTGTCCTCGGCGATATCATCATCGGCATGAACGGCACCCCCATTACCTCGTCAACCGATCTGAGCCGGGCCCTGAGCCAACACCGTATCGGCGACCAGGTCACCCTGAAAATAATCAGAAATGAAGAAGAGTTCCAGGTAGATGTCATCCTGGAGCCCCTTGGCTGAACATGAACTGGTGGAAGAAAGCCATAAACAGTCTGATGGCCTTTGATGATCGGGGCCAATTCGATCTTTTTCGTGCCTTCCCCGGCATCCGCCGCTTTCTGGCCGCTCGACATCACTATGCCCAGCTGCGGACCTTGAGTGATTTTCTCTTTGTCCTGGTGGTTATCTCCGGCATTTGGGGGCCCCAGGATGCCGGCCGTAATTTTGCCGTTTTTCTGACCTGGGGGCTGCTCTGGCCCTCCATTGTCCTGTCCTGGTTTTTTGTGGGCCGGATGTGGTGCGGTATTTGCCCCTTTCCGGGACTGGGCGTTTTCCTGCAGAAGAAGGGGCTCTCCCTCAACCTGCCGGTGCCTAAGTTTCTCCAGAAGTATGGCGTCTATCTTTCTGTTTTTCTGCTGGCCTTTATCATCTGGGTGGAGATTGTCGCTGGCTTGTACAAGTGGCCGGCCGGCACCTCCTACCTGGTGCTGGCCATTGTCGGCGGCTCCGCCCTGCTGGCCGTGCTCTATCCGGGCCAGGCGTGGTGCCGCCATCTCTGTCCCCTCGGCCGCATCACAGGCGCGGCCGCCACCATGTCCATAACGGAATTCCGGGCCAACCATAAGAGGTGCAAGGGGTGCAAGACCTTGGCCTGCAAGAAGGGCCTGGAGGAGAAGGCGGGCTGCCCTGTCTATCTGGGCGCGGTTTCCGTCAACAATAACCTGCACTGCCTGGTCTGCGGTCACTGTCTGCCCCTCTGTGATCGCGATTCACCGCAACTCTTGTTGCGCAACCCCTATCTTGAACTTATCAAAAACCAGGGGCGCTATATTACCTGCACCCATATTGTCCCCTTTTTGATGGGATCGCAGCTGGCCCGTTTTCTGCGGGAAAAGCCCTCTTATCACCACTGGCAGGAAATGTCCAATCTGCCGGATTCCTTGATGTTCAGTCTGCTGCTCATTATTTGTTCCGTGGCGGTTCTCTGGGTGATTAAGGTGGGGGCGGATCTCTTCGGCGTGGCAAAGGACCCGATCTGCGGTCATCTGTCGCCCATGGTGCCTATTCTCATTCCCCTGGCCTTTACGGGAGAGCTTGTCTACCGGATGAGTTTTTCGGCCCGGGGCATCGGCGACTTTCTGCCCACCATCGGCAGGCAGTTCGGTATGGAGTTTCTGGAAAAACTGGCCTTTGTGGTGCCGGTCTTTCCCGTCCACATCCTGTCCGCTTTTTTCATGCTTAATGGTGCCATTGCCGGGGTTTATATCCTCTGGCGCTTTGCCATTGTCGAGTTTGAAGATTACATCACCATCAAGAACTTTATCGGCATCAACCTGCTGATCGGCCTCCTTCTTGTTATCTACCTCTGGTTCATCTTCTGAGACGCCTCTGGCCGCTGTCTGCTTCCCCCAAAATAATGTCTCAGCTTTCAGGCTTGAGACAACTGTTCGACATTAATGGAGAATTCAGGAGGCAGGAAAGAGCAGAAAAGCCTGAGAATCAACGGCGCACGGACAGCTCAGGGCAAGGCGTACATCCCCCAAGGGATAAAAATGAGATGAAAAAGGGCCCTGCGCCACTTTGAAGTCGCCTTGGGGGGCAGGGACATTGCGGGATGCCGCAGGCTCGCTTGACTCAAGGCGCCTGGTGACGCCGCATCAGCAGAGAGCGATCAAAGAGGGACCTTTGTGCCCGGCAGTTTTTTCAGGCGGGCGGTTAGGGGCGCGGTGGCTCCTCCTCCTTGTTGGCGCCCATCTGCATCTTGCCGGACATCAGGCGCTGGGATTGATCGCGGGCCATCTGCCGCATGGTCTGTTCATGGTCTGATTCATCCATGATTTCCATGCCCATGATCTCCTCGATGATATCTTCCAGGGAGATAACGCCGGTAAAGCCGCCATACTCGTCTACCACGCAGAAGAGGTGTTGACGCTTTTCAAAGAAGTCGAGGAGTACCGTGTTCAGGCGGGCGGTCTCCGGCACAAAATGGACCGGGTTGACAATGGTGGATAGTTTTTTGTGCTCCTGTCGCTCGGCGGCGTGCAGAAGCACATCCTTCCGCAAGACAATGCCGATTATATTGTCAGGACTTTTGTCATAAACAGGGGCCCGGCTGTGCTGATTCCACTTGTCGCGCAGCGCCCTGGCGGCCTTGATGGACAGATCCTTGTCCAGGGTAAAGGTAACGGTGCGTGGTGTCATGACATGGCGCACATTCTTTTTGGCCAACTCAATGATGTTTTTTATAACGCCCTCCTGCTCCCTGTCGATCTCACCTGATTTACGGCTCAGGCCGGTGATGGCGAGGATCTCCTCGGCGGAGACCAGTTCACTGTTTTTTGCGCCGGGGATCAGCAGGGTGAAGGCGTGACAGATAAAGGTGATGGGCTTGAGGAGCTTGACCGTCCAGGAGAGGGGCAGGGCGATAAGCGAGGCCAGCGGTTTGGCATAGGTAACCCCGGCGGTCTTGGGCAGAATCTCCGAGAAGATCAGAATGATGAAGGTGAATACCACTGAAAAGAGGGTGAGTTTATCCTCGCCGAAAACCGAGATGGCCGCGGCGCCGGCAACGGCAGCCCCCATGGTGTGGGCCACCGTATTAAGGGTGAGAATGGCGGTAATCGGTTGATTTATATTGCTGCGCAGCTTTTTGAGGATAAGGCCGGAGCGTTTGTTCTCCTTGATAAGAATCTCAATATGGCTCACCGGCACGGAGTAGAGAACCGCCTCAATAATGGAACAGAGTGCTGAAATAAGGACGGCGCACGAGACAGCAACAATAAGCAGGGTTATCACGGTGGGGCTCCATGTTTGGTGTGTGTCTGTCCGGAAGAGACCCTTTGGCGGTCCGGCAGGCCGGCTTGCCTGGCCGATCTCCGGGGCAGCAATGGTTTGATCGGGAAAATGCCTGATCAAGGGAAGGGCAATTATCCTCATTGTTTACAGGGTAAACAATCTATTGTTTAATAAAATCTCAAAAATGATTAAAGCTCGAACTTTTTGAATCGAGATAATTATTCGACATGAAACGAGAATTCAGAATCCTGAATTCTCGTTTCCGAATGTCGGAATATCGGATGGATGCCGGAATCACACGCCCACTTCTTTCAGGCCGTGCTGATTTTTTTCGCACTCCTTAGATGGTGTCTGTCCAGAAATAGGTCATTTCGTACGAGATCAAGGACTGCGAGAAAAATAAGCGCAGGCATATATTTGATATCGGAGTCTCCACTTCGTTTCGCNCGCTTACCTCCGAGCATTATTTTTTGAGCATGACGCCGAGATCGGGCCGGTAAGCGAGTTTACGAGACTCCGAGAGGGCCATTTCCGGACAGGCACTAGATGGCAAGCAGGTAAACGAACTGCGACACTCCGAAAGAGCAATTATCCAAGATGGTTTAAAAGAACATGGAGAACCTATGATTACCGTATCCAAGAAAAAAATGAGCGCCTGGTCCGGCGATATGTTGGCTGTTCTTGTTGTGCCGCAGGCCGACGGCAGCCTCCATATCGAGGAGCCTGTTTTACAAACCTATCTAGCCAAGGCCGGCAAAAGCGGTGATTTCAGCGGTAAGGCGGGGCAGAGCTTCCTGCTCTATCCGGACGACGATCTGCCCTGCAGGCGGCTGCTTTTTGTCGGTCTCGGCGACAAGCCGAAAAGCCGTGAAGAGATCCGTCTTGCCGGCGGCCTTGTCGGCCAGAAGGCCATGGACATCAAGGCCGTCACCTTGGCAGTTGCCTGGTCGGATGTTGACCTTGCCATGCAGGATATGGGGGAATGTTGCACAGAGGGCCTCCTGCTTGGCCAGTATCGTTTCAGCAAGTATAAAAAGAGTATCGCCGATGATGAGAAACCGGTTTTTCTCAAGAAAATCAGCTTTTTCCCCCACGAGGCGGTCGCGGCATGCCGGCGCGGTGTGCGGCTGGGGGAGGTGGCGGCCCGGGCCGGCAAAACCGCCCGTGACATGGCCAATGAGCCGGGGAGCGGCTGGACTGCCGAAGAATTCGCTGTTTTCGGGCGAGGCCTGAGCACGAAATCCCCCATTACCTGTACGGTTTTCGGGACGCGTGAGCTCAGGCGTCACAAGATGGGGGGGGTGCTTGCCGTCAATCAGGGTTCCGAGGGGGAGGCGAAGATGGTGATTCTTTCCTATCGCTGCCCGCGGCAGGATGCCGATACCCTGCTTCTGGTCGGCAAGGGGCTGACCTTTGACTCAGGGGGGATTTCGCTCAAGCCCGGCGCCGGCATGGAGGACATGAAGTATGATATGTGCGGTGGCGCGGCGGTCATGGCTGCCATGGCCGCCATCGGCGAAGAACAACCGGAACATGTCAATGTGGTGGGCGTTGTGCCGGCCACGGACAACATGCCCGGCCCGGCGGCAGTGAAGCCGGGTGATATTATCTCCTCCTACAGCGGCAAGACCATCGAGGTGATCAACACGGATGCCGAGGGGCGTCTTCTGCTCATGGATGCCCTGGCCTACGGTATTAAGAACTTCAAACCGTCGGCCGTGGTGGATCTGGCCACCCTGACCGGTGCGGTGATCATCGGCCTCGGACACCACTATACAGGACTGATGAGCAATGACGACGGCCTGGCCGCCAAGGTACAAGAGGCCGGGTCGCGATGTGGCGAGCCGGTCTGGCGATTGCCCCTGGGCGAGGAGTATAGCAAGCAGCTCAAGTCCGAGGTGGCGGATCTGAAGAATGTCGGCGGTAAACCGGCCGGGACCATCACCGCGGCCGCCTTTCTGCAGGAATTTGTCGGTGAGACCCCCTGGGTCCATCTTGATATCGCCGGCACAGCCTGGAATTTCACCGAGAAGTCCTATGTGCCCAAGGGACCTTCTGGTATTGGCGCCCGGACCCTCATTGACCTGGTCCGCAACTGGGCCTGAGAAGGCGGGGCAGGGGAGGGCCGTGCTCCATGCTACTCCGCCTTGTGCACTGTGGATTGTAAAGGGTGTTAGAGGGCCCGGAGGAATTCCGGCCGTAGTGGCTGGCGACCGGCCAGGGCGGCGTCGATATCCTTGAGGGCCTTGTCCTTGTCCCGCGGCAATCGACAGTTGACGGCCAGGTAGTTTGAGGCATGGTTGGCCTGGAACTGGCACGGTTTCTCCACCTCCAGATGTTCAAGAAGGCAGCGCAGCTCCGTCAGCATCTGCCGGCTGTCGGGGAGAATAAATTCTCCGGCCTGCCTGCGGCGCCCCAAGGGCGTGTTGTCCATCACCATGAGGGTAAGGGCGGCGATCTGGTTGGGGGCCATGGCCGCCAGGACCGCGGCTGTTGCCTTGGCATGTCGGTGGGAGCCGGCCACCCCGGCAATGCCGAGGAGAACGGTCACCGACAAAAAGATGTCCACCTGGCGCACCCGGCGGGCGGCCCGGATCATCTTGTCGGGATCGGCCCCCTTGTTAATGGCGCGCAACACCTCGCTGTCGCCGCTCTCAAGCCCCATGTATATGCGGTGCAGTCCTAATTTCTTGAGCTCCTGGAGCTCTGCCGCTGTTTTGGAGAGAATGGCCTTGCTGTTGGCGTAAAGGGCTATGCGGTTGACCCAGGGCAGCCTGCTTCTGATCTTCTTGAAGAGGGCAATCAGGCGGTTCTGTGAAAGAATCAAGACGTCGCCGTCAGCCAGAAAAACCCTTTTCTGGCGGCGACAATAGCGCCAGGCAAAATCGATATCCTGATCCACAACAGAGTCATCCTTGATGGCAAAGGTCACCTCCTTGTAGGCCCCGCAAAAGGTGCACTTGTTGTGGGAACAGCCCACGGTCACCTGCAGGATAATGGAGTGTGCCTCGCTGGGCGGCCTTATCACATTGCCTTGATAGTTCATGATCTGCGTATCTCTTCTTTCGGATAGAACCGATGTGGCTTTCGGTTCTTTTCTGGTTTTTCGCGTTGCTTCCCCCCCCTCGAAACAGGTGAGAGGACAGGGCTGAGCAGGAAAAACGGAGGTGGCGGTCGTAGACCCCTCTTCAAAATACCTCTTCGCAGCCCGTTGAAAAACGGAGCGAGCGCATTAGTGCTGCCGCCGCATTTTTCCGTGCCTTGTGTGATGCGTGCGCCCTTTTGCCATGATTCCCATGAACCGCTAAGGGGGCGGCTGCGCTTACGGCGCCAATTGAATTGACAGATTAGTGGAGAAGATGGTAAAATTCCATGTATTTTTTTATTACAGGGGAGGCAATAAAAAAAACGTTGCAAGTCAAAGGGTTCCATCCTCTCTGCTCCCCGGAACCCAAAAAAAGTTTAAAAAGCTTCAGGGCGGTCATGAAAAACAAACTCCATATTGTTGTTACCGGTGAAAGAGAAACAACCAGGTCCTATGTGATGTCAAAGCACTCACTGGCCACCACCATTCTTGCATCGGTGTCCGTGGTGATTACTCTGGCGTTCTTCACCTTTATGGGACTGAGGCATTCCCAGCAGTATGGTGAGGCGCAAAATAAGCTGGCCCAGGCCCGTCAGCAGTTGCAGGCCGCCCAGGAACGTGTTGAACGTGTTGATGCCATTATTGCCGAGCAGGTTGCCGAAAAGGAGGCGGAGTTCGCCGCTATCGTAGGTGATCTGCAGCAAAAGAGTGAAAAAAGGGAAGAGTTGCTGAGCAGTGCCCTGGGCGAGCTTAAAACCAAGAGTGAGATCGTTGAATCTATTTTAAAAACCGTGGGCATCAAGACCACCATCAAGGAAAGCAGCAAGAACAGTGGTGGTCCCTTTACTCCCCTTACCCAGGACTCTTATGAGGATCTCATCTTCAAACTTGACCATTCACTTGATATCATAAAGTCCGTGCCCCTGGGCACGCCGGTTTACGGAGCCATTACCTCTCTTTATGGACGGCGCATTGATCCGATCAATAACGAGGTCGCCTTCCACAGCGGTATTGATATCAGTAAAAGAACAGGGACCAGCATCGCTACCACCGCTGATGGTGTTGTCAGTGAGAAGGGCTACAATGACGGCCATGGCAACTATGTGGTGGTTGATCACGGCAAGGGCTTCAGGACCCGTTATTTTCACATGAAGAAGAGTCTGGTGAAAAAAGGCGATCGGGTGAAAAGGGGCCAGGTCATCGGTCAGGTCGGCAGCACCGGCCGCAGCACCGGCCCCCATCTTCACTATGAGATTCACTATAACGCCAAAAGCGTTAATCCTCTCAAGTTCGTCAGGATTGCCCGCAATGTGCCGTCTGCCGGCAAGTAGGGTGGTGTCTCCGGGGATTTTCGTAATGCAATTTCTTGACATTAAACGGCTTAAAAGCCGTGTCTGCCTTATGGTTCAACGAGAGTTCAGAATTCATGACGTAGAAGAAAATCTTAAAAATCAGTCGGTCTGATTTCTTAATTGCGGCATGTTGAAAAAAACTTTGCCATGCCACTGTCAATCTACTTAATATCAACAAGAAAGACATGTGTCTGGAGTAAAAATGGGGTTTTTCAGCAGGGAAAAGGATGATGAGGCAGAGCAGGATCTGCGGCACGGTGACAAGGTGCCCATCAGTAGTATTGTCGGCACGGGCATGAGTTTCACCGGCGATCTCACTTTTACCGGTAAACTACGCCTTGACGGCAAGATTGACGGCAATGTCAGCGGTGAGCATCTTATCCTGGGTGAAACGGGCAGTATCACCGGCGATATCGATATTGAGACCTTTACCTGTCAGGGTAGGGTGTCTGGTAATATTAAGGCGCGAAACCTCAATGTTGTCAAGGGCTGCAGGATTGACGGCAATGTTGAGGCGGTTAATCTCCTGGTGGAGGGCGGTGCCTCCCTGAATGGCGAGGTCAGGGTGGAGACTAGTGATCTGCGTCTGGTCAAGGGCAAGGCCGACAATGATCAAAAAGTGGAAGAAGAGACAGTTGTGCAAACAGCCACCTGATTTTCCCTTTTGTCTTGGCGCCAAGCCCTGCAACCCCTAAAAAAAACGCATCAGGCCGGACAGCCTGATGCGTTTTTTTTAGGGGTTGCTTCGTTGATGAGGAACAGGACGGATTATCTGTGAGCCTGTTCAAATTTTTTCATGAATGCCACCAGATCGAGAACACCCTGCCTGGGGAAGGCGTTATAGATTGAGGCACGGCAACCACCGATGGAGCGATGGCCCTTGAGGCCGTCCAGTCCTTCCTTGGTGGCCTGGCTGATAAATTCTGCTTCCAGTTCCGGGCTGGGCAGATTGAAGGTGACGTTCATCAGGGAGCGTGAATCAGGCCGGGCATGTCCCTTATAGAAATCCGTTGCGTCGATCATGTCATAGAGGATGGCGGCCTTTTCCCTGTTTTTCTCTTCCATGGCCGCCACACCACCGATCTTCTCCAACCACTTGCAGACCTGGCCGACAACGTAGATGGCAAAACAGGGAGGGGTGTTGAACATGGAGCCCTTGTCGGCATGGGTCTTGTAACGCAACATGGTGGGCAGGTTGTCCGGCGCACGATCCAGGAGATCGTCACGAATAATGACCACGGTGACTCCGGCCGGCCCCATGTTTTTCTGGGCCCCGGCAAAGACCAGGCCAAAGGGACGGATGTCGAACCTGCGGCTCAGGATATCGGACGACATATCACAGACCAGCATCTTGTCGCTTTGCGGAAAATCGGCAAATTGGGTGCCGTAGATGGTGTTGTTGGAGACAAGGTAGAGGTACTCTGAATCCGGATCAACAGTGAAGTCGTCGGTTTTGGGGACGTGGTCAAAGGTGCTCTCCTCGGATGAATAAGCAACATGGGCCTCGGCCACAATATTGGCCTCTTTGATCGCCTTTTTCGCCCAGGTGCCGGTGTTGAGATAACTTGCCTTGCGACCGGGGCCAAGGAGATTCATGGGGATCATGGCAAACTGGGTGGAGGCGCCGCCCTGCAAAAAGAGGACCTTGTAATTGTCCGGAATATCCATGAGTCGGCGCAGGAGTGCTTCGGTCTCGTCAACAACGGCCATGAACTCCTTGGAGCGATGCGACATTTCAATGAGGCCGATGCCCTTATCGTGAAAGTTGACGATATCCTTGGCGGCCTGTGCCAAAACTTCCTGGGGAAGGGTGGCGGGTCCTGGGCTGAAGTTGTATATGCGGTCCGGCATGGAGGTAACCTCTTTTTTTAAGTTCTAAAGTTGCTGTTGGCAGGAAAAAAAATGTCCGTCACCATTGCAGCGATGCATGACAGGCGCTCTTTCACAAGAGATCGATTCAAAAACAAGCAAATATAGTGTAAATAAGGTGGCCTGTCATCCAAAAAGGTCAGCCGCAATAATGATCCGCATTCGCGCCGTTATAACCAATTCCTCCAAGTGATAGTGTCATGCCGCAACTCTTTGATAAACAGAAGTTAATTGTGCTGGCCGGACCCACCGGCGTCGGCAAGACAGAGTTGTCCCTTGGCCTGGCCGAGAGATTCGGGGCCGAGGTGGTCTCCATGGATTCCATGCAGGTCTATAAATATATGGACATCGGCACTGCCAAGCCGAGCCCGTCCGAGCGGGCCCGGGTCCCCCATCACCTCATTGATTATGTGGAGCCTGATGAGGTGTATCATGCCGGTCGCTTTGTCAGGGATGCGCGCCGAGCCATAGCCGATATTGCTGCCAGAAAGAGGCTGCCCATGCTGGTGGGTGGCACCGGTCTATACATGAAGAGTCTCTTGCAAGGTGTTGTTGATCTTCCTGAAATTCCGCAACAAATAAGAAATGGTGTCGCCTCTGATCTGAGCAGGCTCGGCAATGCCGCCCTCCATGCTGAGCTGGCCGCCTGTGATGCGGCCTCAGCGGCGCGTATTCATACCAATGACAGCCAGCGCCTGGTGCGCGGGCTGGAGATCTTTCGGGCCACCGGCATTCCCTGGTCGCGCTACCTGGCTGAACAAGAGGCGCGACAGCCTGAATTTTCCGTGCTGAAAATAGGCATGCGGCGGCCCCGGAGCGAGTTATATGCCAGAATAAATGCCCGGGTGGATATTATGGTTGCCCAGGGTCTGGTTGAGGAGGTGCAGGGTCTCCTGGAGATGGGCTTTGGGCCGGAACTTGGCCCCATGCAATCCATCGGCTATCGTCATATGGTCAACTATATAGAGGGGCACTGGTCCTGGGAGGAGGCATTGCGGCTGTTGGCCCGAGACACCAGGCGTTATGCCAAGAGGCAGTTCACCTGGTTTGGTCGCGATTCGCACATTAACTGGTTTCACCCGGATGAGGTGGAGGCGGTTTATCACCTCCTGGAGAGAAACGGGTTTTGAAGAGACCGGTACTTCGCGAAAGAGCGCAATCCCCGGAAATCTATGACAGGGCCAGGCGTGCAGGGCTAAGTGATTGTCAGGCAAACATTGTCAGCCGCCGTCAACTGGCAGCCTTAACCGACCTTGATTCCTTTTGCCGGCCGCGACTCAGGCAGATCGCGGCGCCGGACCTTCTGGCCGGTTGTCAGGTGGCGGCCCGGCGTCTCGTTGTCGCCCTGGAGAACAATGAGAAGATCGGTCTGGTTACCGACTATGATGTTGACGGACTGACGGCCCACGCCGTGGTCATCAAGGCCGTGCAGGACCATTTTCAATTCTACCGGGGCAGGGTGAGCAGTTTTGTCGGCAGCCGTCTGCAGGATGGCTACGGCGTAACCGAGGAGCTGTGTCGGAAGATTCTGGCGACCACACCGGCAATAGACCTGGTTATTACCTGCGATTGCGGGGTCTCGGACGAAGCACGCCTTGCCCGCCTTAAGGAGGCGGGCATTGATGTTATTGTCACGGACCACCATCTGGTGCCACCGGATAATCCGCCGGTGTCAGCCTATGCCGTGGTCAACCCGCAGCAGGAGCAGTGCTCCTATCCTGATAAGACTATAGCGGGCTGCATGGTGAGCTGGCTTGTCATGAGTGCCGTTCGTTCACTACTGGTTGCACGGGGCACTCTGCCGGCCGGGGCCGCAACCCTTATTGACCTGCTCGACTATGTGGCCCTGGCAACCGTGGCTGACAGCGTCTCCCTGCTCAGCCCAACCAACAGGGCCGTGGTCCGCTACGGACTCGAACAGATCAATGCTGCGCGGCGCCCCTGCTGGCAGGTCCTCTATTTCGGGCGCAACAGCGGCAAGGTCCTTAACGAGGAGGACGTGGCCTTTCAGGTGAGTCCGCGAATCAACGGCGCCGGCCGCATGGCTGATCCCCTGATCGCCCTTGATTTTCTCCTGGCCGCAACAACGGAGGAGGCCCAATCATTGTTTGTCAGGCTCACCGAACTCAATACCATGCGCAAGGAAAAGGAGGCCGCGGCCCTGGCCGCGGCCCATGCCTTGGTGGCAGAGAAGGTCGCTTCCGAATGCGTGCTGGTCTATGACCCGCAGTTTCACCCGGGTATCCTGGGCATCATAGCCTCACGTCTGGCGGAAAGCCATGGTCTGCCGGCTTTTGTGCTGGGCCGGTCAGCAAATCCTGAGGAGCTGGCGGGCTCCTGCCGCAGCAACGGCCTTGTCCACATGCACGACATCCTGGTGCAGGTTGATGCCCTGGCGCAAGAAAGAGGCACGGCCTGTTTGCTCTCCTATGGCGGCCACCAGGGCGCAGCGGGCTTGAAGGTTGACAAGAAAAACCTTGCCCTGTTTGAGGAGTTACTGCTTCAGGCCGTGGCCATGGCAGGACAGAAGCAGGGTGGCCCGCACTTTATTGAAACGGATGGGCCGCTGGCTGCTGCCCGGATCAGTCTGGATACCGTGAACCAACTGGACGACCTGCGTCCCTATGGCCAGCATTTTCCGACACCGCGCTTTTCCGGTGAATTCAAGGTGCGCACCACCAAATATGTCGGGCAAAACAAGGATCACCTGCAGCTTGTCCTGGAGTCGGAGGGCACGAGGCATCGGGCCATCTGGTTTGGGGCGGCCCACAAGGAAAAGGGAGAGACGCCCCTTGTTGGAGCGGAGGTCACCTGTGTCTACGAACTTGCCGTGAATCATTATCAGGGGACAGCCTCTGTCCAGCTCATTGTCAGCGACATCATCGCTGATCAAAAAGAGCGCCACTAAAAACAAGCCAAACAGTATTCCACAACATACTGTTATTATTAATCTTAATTTAATTATACATAATATATATTATGCGACATTGTCATATGTGCCGCACCAGGGATCTTGCCGGCCACTGGGCCGGCCCCCTTTTGGCATTTATTCTGATAATGGCATGAAAAAGAGCTGAAAATCGGGTATGTATGCCTTTTCCCGTTGTCAATCTCTAGCGACTTCCACCGTGGGTGGTCGTTTGAAAAAAATATGATACAACAAGGAGTTGAGTATGAATCGTGATATCTATCAAGAGCCCCTGGTCAGTCGCTATACCAGTCCGGAGATGCAGTGGCTCTTTTCCGAGCGCAATAAGTTTCAGACCTGGCGGCGCTGTTGGGTCGCCCTGGCTGAGGCGGAACGTGAACTCGGCCTCACCGACATCATCACCGAGCGGATGATTGATGAATTGAAGGCCCATCAGGACGATATCAACTTTGATGTTGCCCAGGCCAAGGAGAAAGAGATTCGCCATGATGTCATGGCCCATGTCTATGCCTATGGTCAGCAGTGTCCCACTGCCGAACCGATTATTCATCTGGGCGCCACCAGCCAGTTTGTCGGCTGCAACGCCGATCTTATTATGCAGCGGGATGCCCTGAAGCTGGTCAAAAAGGCCCTGGTGAACGTCATTGCCAACCTTGCCGCTTTTTCCCGCAAATACAAGGACATGGCCACCCTGGGCTACACCCACTATCAGCCGGCCCAGCCGACCACGGTGGGAAAAAGAAATACCCTGTATATTCAAGATCTTATTATGGATCTTGATTACCTTGAACATCTTGAACTCCAGGTTAAGGCCAGGGGGGCCAAGGGTACGGTGGGTACCCAGGCCACCTTTCTGGAGCTCTACAAGGGCGAACATGACAAGGTTCGCAAACTGGATGAACTTGTTGCCGCAAAGCTTGGTTTTACCGATGTTTTTGATGTTACTGGTCAAACATATACGCGCAAGCTGGATATGAAGACCGCTGAGACCCTGGCCGGTATCGGTGCCTCGGCCCATAAGTTTGCTGTTGATATGCGGCTGCTTTCCAACCTCAAGGTTCAGGAGGAGCCCTTTGCCAAGAATCAGGTGGGCAGTTCCGCCATGGCCTATAAGCGCAATCCCATGCGTTCCGAACGGATGACCGGCCTGGCCCGCAAACTCATGGGGCTGCCTGCTGATTTTGCCGCCACCTACAGCAACCAGTGGTTTGAGCGTACCCTTGACGACTCTGCCATCCGCCGCATGGATGTGCCCCAGGCCTTTTTATTGACCGACGCCATTCTCAAGCTCTATCTCAATATCACCTCGGACATGGTTGTCTATCCCAAGCAGATCCAGCGCCATCTCCAGCAGGAGTTGCCCTTTATGGCCACGGAAAAGATCCTGATGGCCTGTGTCGAGTGCGGCAGGAGCCGTCAGGAGATGCATGAGGTGGTCAAGGTCCATTCTGTTGCGGCCGGTCTGGCGGTGAAGAATGACGGTGTGGAGAATGACCTGCTCACGCGTCTTGGCGAGGATGCGCGCATCCCCTTTTCCACGGCCGAGCTGAATGCCATGGTCGGCGACGGCAGTGAGTTTGTCGGCCGTGCCCCGCAGCAGACCGAGGCATACCTTGCCGAGGTGGTTGATGAGCGGCTGCGGCGCTATGGGGACCTTGTCGGCTCCATGGATAGCGCCCTTTCTGTTTAGGGGGTCTTCTCCATGGCCACCATGCGGCAGACAGCGCGCCTCTACCTGCGTATAGGCAGGAGCAGAATTCATTTTCTGAAATTTATCCTGGAGGCCTATGACGGCATGGCTGTTCTCTCGGTGGTCAATGCGGGCGACGGCCTTGTCATGGTCAGGTTTGCCCCTGAAAATATCAGGGAGGTTGTTGCCCTTCTCTCGTGCCTGGCATGCCGCAAAAACCTAATGTAATACTGTAGGTTTTTGCGGCATGCCATTAATTTTTCTACCTTAAGAGTTGTTTGAACATTTTGAAAAATCTTTTTATCGAAACCATAGGCTGTCAGATGAACGAGCGTGATTCGGAAATCATGCTCCAGCTTCTTGAGCAACAGGGCTATCTGCTCTGTGCCGATCTTGACAGCGCCGATGCCGTGATTGTCAACACCTGTTCCATTCGCGGCAAGGCGGAGCAGAAGGCCTACAGCTTTATCGGCTCCCTGCGGCGCCTCAAAAAGAAAAAGCCGCATCTGATTATTGCAGTGGCCGGTTGTGTGGCGCAGCAGGAAGGCGCCAAGATGAAGGCGCGCATGCCCCATGTGGATATTATCGTCGGCCCGCAGGCTATTTATCAGCTACCTGATTTTTTCAGGCAGGCTGCGGATGCCACCGCTGTCATCGCCACCAGCCAGCATAAGGATTTTACGATCCCCCCCTTTCTGCCCGACATTGGCCACGGCCTGCCGCACAAGCGTTTTGTCACCATTATGCAGGGCTGCAACAACTACTGCACCTACTGCATCGTCCCTTATACCAGGGGACGTGAGGTGAGCCGTCGGCCCGAAGATATCCTGGCCGAGGTGCGGCATCTGGTGGACGGTGGTGTTCGTGAGATCACCCTGCTGGGCCAGAACGTCAACTCCTACGGCAATGACCACCCTGCCGGTGGGCAGACCAGCTTCCCGGAGCTTTTGCGTCAGGTCGCGGCCGTACCCGGTCTTGTCCGCCTGCGCTTCACCACCTCCAATCCCAAGGACCTCTCCCCTGCCCTGATGGCCTGTTTCCAGGACCTTGACAATCTCTGTCATCACTTTCACCTGCCGGTCCAGTCCGGCTCCAATGCGGTCCTCAAAAAAATGAACCGTAAATACACGGTGGAAAGCTATATGGACAAGGTGCGTGGCCTGCGTCGGGCCTGTGCCGACATCAGCTTGACCACGGATATCATTGTCGGTTTCCCGGGTGAGACAGAGGCGGATTTTCTGGCCACCATGGATCTGCTGGAGGAGGTGCGCTATGACTCTGCCTTTTCCTTTAAGTATTCCAGCCGGCCGCCGGCCGCATCCTGCAATCTGGCGGAGACCGTCAGTGAGGAGGAGAAGGCGCAGCGTCTTGCCCTTTTCCAGAAGCGTCAAAATGAGATATCCCTTGAGCGCCACCAGGAGTATGTCGGTACCACCCTGCCGGTGATGATCGAAGGAGAGAGTAAGACCGGTCAGGGCCAATGGAGCGGGCGCTCCAGTCATAACCTGATTGTCAATTTTCACAGCCCGCGCACCTACAGGCCGGGCGAGCTGGAAAACGTAACCATCACCGAAGGTTGTCTGCACTCCCTGCGGGCCGAACTCAGCCAAGGAGACAAATAAGCCCATGATAGATCTGCACACCCATTCTTTTTTTAGTGACGGTGAACTGGTGCCGGCCGAACATCTGCGCCGGGTTGAGGTTCTTGGTTATCAGGCCATTGCCATTACCGATCATGCCGATTCATCCAATATGGATTTTATTATTCCGCGCATTGTTCAGGCGGCCCGGGACCTTAATGCCCATTCGCAGACCAGGTTGTTGCCGGGCATTGAATTGACCCATGTGCCGCCCGGCCTTGTTGCCGAGCTGGCTGAGCGGGCCAGGGCGCTGGGCGCCAAGGTGGTGGTGGCCCATGGCGAAACCGTGGTTGAGCCGGTGGCACCGGGCACCAATCATGCCTCTTTGCAGGCCGATATTGATGTGCTGGCCCATCCCGGCATGATCAGCGAGGAGGATGTGGTGCTGGCCGCTGAAAGGGGGATTTTCCTGGAGCTCTCCGGTCGCAAGGGCCACAGTCTCACCAATGGGCATGTGGCGGCCCTGGCCCTCAAGCATGGCGCCAAGCTCGCCGTTAATGCGGACGCCCATGGTCCGGGTGATTTCCTCACCGCGCAGATGGCCGAGCTTGTCGGCCGCGGCGCCGGCTTGTCTGCAAGCCAGTATGAGAAAGTCCGTTGCGACATGGCTGCTTTTGTCAAGGGACTGTAGATGACCGGCGCCTTTCTCGTCGAGCCTGGCAGGGTTGAATTATCACCATATATCAATGAGAAGGACGATAAACCTCTCGTTGCTGTTCAGGCGTGTGGGGTCTGTGCCACAGACCGAAAGGCCTTTACCTCTCCCCCTGCCGGCATGGCACTGCCCCGTATTCTCGGCCATGAATGTTGCGGCACCCTGATCAGCCGGGTCGGCAGCCTGTTGCCCGGTACCAGGGTGGCCCTGTGGCCCGCCCTGGCCTGTGGTTCCTGCCCCTTCTGTCGGAGTGATCGTCCTCAACTCTGTGCTGATTTGCAGCTTTTTGGTCTGCATCGCCATGGTGCCTTTGCCGACACCCTTGCTGTGCCGGCCCACCAGTGGGACAGGCTCCGTCTTCTGCCTCTGCCTGCTGCTCTCGCCAATGAGCAGGCGGTTTTTGCCGAACCCCTGGGCTGCGTGCTGCATGCCTTGCAGATGGCGACGCCGCCGCCTGACAGGGTCATGGTTTACGGGGCCGGACTGATGGGCAGGTTGGCGGCCCAGGCGGCCCGCCACAGGTGGCCTGCCGCTGAAATAGTGGTTTACGAGCGCAATCCGCTGCGCCGCCCCGCCACAGCGGCTGAGAACGGCATGAACATGGTTGATCGGCCGGTGACCGCTGATCTGATTTTTATCGCCTGTTCCAGTGGGGAGGCGGTGCGAGATGCCCTGGATCAGCTTACGCCGGGTGGTATGCTCCTCCTCTTTTCCGGCCTGCCAAACCGTGACAAGGGCCTGACCATCGACCATAATCGCCTCCATCGTAAAGAGCAGATCATGAGGGGTTCTTATGGCTGCACCCCCCATGATATGGCGCTTGCCCTCAGCCTCATGGCGGATGGCCATGTTGTTGTTGATGCCTTGATCAGCCGGGTCATCCCCCTTTCCCGGGTGGACCGGGAGCTTGCTGCTGCCCCGGTCCTGGACCACTATAAAACCATTCTTGTTCCAGACCATCTCAGTGCGGACCGGTTACCCAAATAGCAAGACGATTTCGCCCTCACCCCGACCCTCTGCCAGGGGAAGAGGGGGCTTGCTGTAACCAGAACGGCTGATTGTTAAGGGTATCTTGAATTATTAGATATTTTGTTCGAGTTCAAGAAGCATAGAAAATAAAAAGCGCAGCATATTAATGATATGTGAGCATTTTTATTTTCGTAGCGACGAAGAAATCGGGCAAAATGGCAATTATTCAAGATGCCCTTAAGCCTTTCTCCTGTTTGCTGACTCCTGAATTCTGAATTTTCCTGGAATTACAAGTCAAAAACAGCTTTTAACTCGTTTAACATCGAATAGTTACCTCAACTCAGAAACTTGAGAGGATACTCCAGGGGAGACCATGTACTGTTCTGAAGAAGATTTGCGTGAATTTGGTAGAGTAATAACGTCGCTCGGTGAGGGGCACCACCTGTCGCGGCTCCAGACAAAAGAGGCCTATGGCCAGGTGATCCTCAACCTGCAGCCGGAATTACAGCAGGGGGCCTTTCTGGCCGCGCATCTACTCAAAGGTCCGACAACCGCGGAGCTGTGCGGGGTGTGGGATGCCCTCTATGAGTATGATACCGCCACCATTTCCCCTGATTTCAGCGAGGCCTGCTGCGATATTGTCGGTACCGGCTCCGATGCCCTGAAGACAGTCAATGTCTCCACACCGGCGGCCTTTATTGCCGCGGCCTGCGGCGTCAAGGTCGCCAAAAAGGGTGCCCGCCTGGTGACCGGCGTCTCCGGAGCCACGGATATCATGGAAATTTTGGGATTTTCCCTGGAAAAGCCCCTTGCCGCGGCCCAGGAGGCCTTGGAGCAGCACGGTATCTGTTATCTGCCCGGCGAGATTTTTCTTAAATCGGGCTGGGCCCGCCTTATCCGATCCATGCGCTTCACCTCGGCCTTCAACATCATCGGTCCCCTGACCAAACCGTGCGCCAAAACCACATCCATTGTCATTGGCGCCTATGCGGCGCCTCTCTGTGAGCAGATCGTCTCAATTCTGCAAGAGACCGGCATGCAGGCGGTTATGAGTCCCTACGGCATGAGCGACAGGCATGAGCCTTCCCTGGGCATTGACGAGGTGTCGGTCTGCGGTCCCACCCGCATGGTTGAGCTCCATGAGGGCAAGGTGACGACCTATACCCTCACCCCGGCTGATTTCGGTGTGCAACAGCACCGCTATAGTGATATCGCCAGCCGGCAAGATGCCCGGGCCAATGCCCAGGCCCTTTTGGCTGTTCTGGCCGGTCAGGTTGAGACGCCCCTGGCTGATCTCTTTGCCGTTAATGCCGCCTGTGCCCTCAGGGTTCATGGCGTGGAACGGGACCTGAAAAAGGCCACGGCCATGGCCAAGGAGGCCGTGGCCAGCGGTGGGGCCCTGGATAAGGTGCGTCAGCTTGTTGCCGTACAGGGTGGCGAGGCCGGCACAGTGCGACTCAAGGAGCGCCTTGCCGAGCTGGCCTGAAGGGTGTGCACCCCTTTTCGGGCGACATCTTTGTTTGATTGACGCGGCATGGTGTGGACAGGTTCCTAGAGGGAGCAGTAGGCCCGCAAGTCGGCCAGTTTGGCAGGGCCGATGCCGCGCACCCGCTCAAGATCGGCAAGGTCCCTGAAGGGGCCGTTGCTGGCACGGTAGGCCACAATACGCCGGGCCAGTTCCGGCCCGATACCCGGCACCACGGTGAGTTGCGGTGCATCGGCTCTGTTGATGGAGATTGCCTGGAAAAAAAGAGAGGGATGCTCGCTCTGCACCGCGGCCAGGAGGCGGGCTTCATCGTCTCCTGCGTCTGTGGCGCTTTGTCGGCCGGCCGGCGGCAGAAAAGAGACGGCCAGGAGGCCGAGACCCAGGATAAAGACCAGGGTGAGAGAGAGGTGTCTGCTGTGGGACATGGGAAAAAGTAAAAAGGCAGACAGACACTGCCAAGGCGGCGCCTGTCGGCCTGTATTGTTTTTAGGGCATCTTGAATAATTGCTTTTTTGTCCGATTTTTTCGTCGCTACGAAAATAAAAATCCTCACATATGCCCGATATGCTGCGGTTTTTATTTTCTATGATTCTCAAACTCAAACAGGTAAGCGAGCCTGCGAGACTCCGAAAAATCTAATAATTCAAGATACCCTTTAAATGCTTTTTTTCATCTCATCCTTCATGAGCTTATAGGAGATGCTGTCCACCAGGGCCTGCCAGCTGGCCTCCAGGATGTCGTGGGAGACCCCCACCGTGCCCCATTGGCTGCTGCTGTCGGATGATTCAATGAGCACCCGCACCCTGGCGCCGGTGCCATGTTCGCTGGCCAGCACCCGAACCCGATAATCGTTAAGCCACATCTCCTTCAGGTTGGGGTAAAATCTGGTCAAGGCCTTGCGCAGGGCGTTATCCAGGGCATTGACCGGCCCGTCACCCATGGAGGCGGTATGGACCAGTTCACCACCCACCTCAAGGCGGATGGTGGCCTCGGCATTGACATCCTCCTCCAGGCTGCTCTTCTGGTTGATGACCCGAAAGCCCTTGAGGTCAAAGTAGCGGCGTTGGGTCCCCAGGGCGCGACGCATGAGCAGCTCAAAAGAGGCTTCTGCCCCCTCAAACTGATAGCCCTGGTTCTCCAGCTCCTTGAGGTCCTTGAGGATGGCGGTGATCACCGGATCCTTGCTCTCAAGGTTGATGCCGAACTGCTTGGCCTTGTGCAGGACATTGGAGCGGCCCGATTGGTCGGAAATCAGGATGCGTCTGACATTACCCACCTTTTCCGGTTCAATGTGCTCGTAGGTCAGCGGATTCTTCTGGACCGCACTGACGTGAATGCCGCCCTTGTGGGCAAAGGCGGAGGAGCCCACATAGGGCTGATAGCGATTGGGGGCCAGATTGGCCAGCTCATTGACATAACGGGAGGCGGCACTGAGACGATGCAGGTGTTTGGCCGCCTCGAAATCATACTTCATCTTCAGGGCCAGGGCCGGAACGATGGAGGTCAGGTTGGCATTGCCGCACCGTTCGCCATAGCCGTTCATGGTGCCCTGCACCTGGGTGGCGCCACAGGAGACTGCCATCAGGGAGTTGCCCACCGCCGTCTCGGAGTCGTTATGGGCGTGGATGCCGAGCTCCACACTGCTGCCCTTGGCCTGCAGATGTTTTTTGACCTGGGCCATGATCTCCGGGATCTCGGTGGGCAGGGTGCCGCCGTTGGTGTCGCAGAGGATCAGGGCGTCGGCGCCGCCGGCAACCGCCTGGTCGATGGTGGCCAGGGCATACTCCCGGTTGGCCTTGAAACCGTCGAAAAAATGTTCGGCATCATAGAAGAGATGCTCAACATGGGGACGCAGATAGGCCAGGGAGTCCTCAATGATGACCAGGTTATCGTTCAACTCAATGTGGAGGGCATCCAGCACATGGATATCCCAGGTCTTGCCGAAAATGGTAATGGCCGGTGTCTTGGCCTCGACAAGGGCCTGCAGGTTGGCATCCGTGTCCGCACTGTTCTTGAAGTTACGGGTGGAACCAAAGGCGGCGATCTTGGTGTGGCGCAGATCGTAGTTTCTGATCTCCTGAAAATATTCGGAGGAGGCGGGATTGGCGCCGGGCCAGCCCCCCTCCACATAATCAACGCCCAGCTCGTCGAGCTTCAAGGTCACCCTGACCTTGTCTTCCACTGAGAGGTTGAAATTCTCGGCCTGCGTACCGTCGCGCAGCGTGGTGTCGTAGATCGATAAAGTCGTCATTGTCTGGATGGCCTCATTCCGGACTGGCCGGGTTTTCTTTGTCGAGCTTAAAGGCGTCGTGCAGGCTGCGCACGGCAAGCTCTGTATATTTTTCCTCGATAACACAGGAAACCTTGATCTCCGAGGTACTGATCATGGAGATGTTGATCCCCTCTTCTGCTAACACACGAAACATGGTGGTGGCAATACCGGAATGGTTGCGCATGCCCACGCCGACAATGGATACCTTGGCAATGTCCTTGTCGCCGCTATAGCTCTCCGCCTTGATATCGTCAGCCACCTTGGCGACGATCTCCATGGCCTGGTCATAGTCGGTGAGGGGCACGGTGAAGGTCATATCGGTGAGATCACTGCTTCTGGTGTTCTGGATGATAACATCAACCACAATACCGGCATCGGCAATGGGCGTAAATATCTTTGATGCCGTGCCCGGCGTATCCGGCACCTTGGAAATGGTGATGCGGGCCTCGTTCTTGTTATAGGTAACACCTGAAACAGGCAATGATTCCATCTGTTTATCCTCCTCAATAACCCAGGTGCCCTCGGTATCGGTAAAGGTGGAGCGCACATGCAGGGGTACGTTATAGCGTTTAGCAAAACTTACGGAACGAATGTCGAGAACCTTGGCGCCAAGGCTGGCCAGCTCCAGCATTTCGTCGTAGGATATCTTGTCGATTTTCCGGGCCTTGTTGCAGACGTTGGGGTCCGTGGTGTAGACACCTTCAACGTCCGTATATATCTCGCAGACATCGGCCTGCAGGGCAGCGGCCAGGGCCACGGCCGTGGTGTCGGAACCGCCACGGCCCAGGGTGGTGATCTGGTTGTCCTCGCTAACCCCCTGAAAGCCCGCAACAACAACAATCTTGTTATCTTGATGATGTTTTTTTATCAGGGAGGTGTCAATCTCTTTGATCCGGGCCTTGGTGTGGCGCGAATCTGTTTTGATTTTGACCTGGTCGCCAAGCAGGGAAACGGCCTCCATGCCGGCGGCCTTCACCGCCATGGCAAAAAGGGCAATGGTTACCTGCTCTCCGGTGGAAAGCAGCATGTCGAACTCGCGCGGATCAGGCTGCTTCTGCATCTGATGGGCAAGTTCAACAAAACGATTGGTCTCTCCTGCCATGGCAGAGAGCACCACCACCATCTGGTTGCCGGCTCGGGCGTTTTCCATGACCCGCCGGGCAACCGACTTGATTTTTTCCGGGTCGGCAACCGAGGTGCCGCCAAATTTCTGTACAATCAGGGCCATTTCGTCTTCTCAAAAAAATGGGTTGTTCCTGTCCTGAGCAAGCACGAGCCGGCCGTGGGCAGGAAAAAAGAGTGTTATTGTCGCAGGCGCTGCCGGATCATGGCCCGGCGCTCCTGAAATTGTCTCTGTTCAGCAATGGCCATCTCGGAGTCTGGCGCGCTCGCTTCCCTCATTATCCTCAAAAAAATAGTCTGGATATCGCATGGATGCCCGCACCCCAAGGGTACTTTTTGCAGGGCGTGCTCATTTTTTCGCACGCCTTGGTTTCCACCGCAACGACCTCTTGCCGGACAGACACGAAATTGCGAAACATGTATTCCTACCAAGAATTGACCAAGAGAACCACTTTATTTTTGCTCCCCACCCTCTTCATCGCCTTGTCCCCTCTTCCGGCGGCACTGCGCAAACCGGAGGGACGCGGCACTCCGGCACGTGCCTGGCTGGCAACTGGGCAGCAACACCCTGCTGGGATGGCGGTGCTGCCGGTGCGGGATCGGACCAAGCTAACATGTAGATGGCAGGATTACCGTGCACAAGGCAGGTGGTGATGTTGTGGGGATGGGCGGAAATGGATGGTGGCTGGCTGTTGACGGCTTGGGCGCCGAGGGTTATTTTGGTACTTTTTGCGTGCCCAAAAAGTACCGCAAAAAGGGCACCCCGGCAGAACTGGCCTGACGGCCCGCTCGCCTTCCGCCGTGAAAAGGGAATTGCAGAAACTCACACCCTGCGGGTGTTCAGACATGATNTCAGACATGATGCGCCCAGCGGAAGTGCCCTTGGGGTGCAATTCGTTTCCTTTTCACGGCTCCCTGCTCGCTCAGTTCTGCAATGGGGATAAACAGCATCGGTACTGATCTGTTCAAATAAAAGCTAAAAGTGGACTTGACCCCTCACCCTTCACCCGGTCTCCTGGTCGGCTGGGGATCAATGATGGGGCAACGACGGTACAGTAGTGACCCATCTTGGAAATCTGGCGATAAATCCCGTAGCCACA
>PKTX01000022.1 GCA_002868945.1 Desulfobulbaceae bacterium | reverse complement strand
TGTCTGCCGGGCAATCAACCGGGGCTGGCTACAACGGATACGGCTTGATGGCGTGGATATGAGGCGGCAACTCTATATCATTCAGCACAAAAACAAGGCGAAAACCCGTTTGATGAATGAATTTCTCGATTTTTGTTTTCTTTTGAGCAAGTGCAGTGCAGGACGGGCCTGTCTTTCGTCACCGGAAAGTTTCCAGGAGCTGGTGCTTCAGTTTACAGAGGGGAGTGAATGAACTGGAAAGATGGGGCAGGAGAGCTGATGGGGGCATCTTGCTGGATAGTTACTAAAAGACAAAGATGAAGGCTGCGGGATGAAGGATGAACAGTCAAACGATCTTTCTGGAATAACATCCTCTTTCATCCTTCATCCTTTTATAAGATATATGTCCAGCTGTACCCCATCTTTACACGATCAGGCCTCTTCACGGAGAGAAGCGCAAGCTCGTTGAGCCTGCTTGTTCAGATCTGAGGCAGATCTAAATAGTTACTGTCCGGGTTTTCCACGGTGGCTGCAGCTGTTGATGAGGCCATTCAGCATGGGCTTGACGAGATTTCTCGCAAACGAGGCCATGTTTACGTTACCAATGTCTTTGATCCTGCCTGTGTTTTTACAGGTCTCCCTGAGCTGCAGCTGGTTAAAGGGTATTGTTGTGATTTGCTTGCAAGCTAATGGTGGACAGAAGCCTGACCTGAATCAGAAACCATCACAACTGATTAAGGCTTCTGGCTCAGGGTCGTTTAACAGGCAACCCTAAAAATTCTCAAACTCATCCTCGTCAAAGGGGATGGCTTCCTCCACCTTTGAAGGAGGCAAGGCCTTTGTCGTCGAATGAGTCCTTTGCCTTTTGGAGGAAGTGGCAGAAGTAGGTTGCCTACTGGTGTGTGCCTGCTGCTGGAGACCTGCACTGTTTGTAACGTTTCTCGCAGATGGCTGACCTGAATCACTGTCACCGTTGAGGATGCCGTTTAAGATGCTGACAATATTCTTAAGCTGGTGGGCCTGCATCTTCAGATGTTCAGATGATGCAGCAGACTCTTCTGCCGAGGCAGCATTAGTTTGTGTTACTCCTTCCATTTCAGAAATGGTCAGGCTGATTTGTTCGACGCCTTGAGCCTGCTCATTGGAGGCCGTTGAGATCTCGTTGACCAAGGTGCTGACCTTGCTGTTTGCCTCAGCAACCTCATTAAACGTATCATTGGAGTTTTGGGCTATGGTTTCACCCTGTTTTACTTTGCTAACGGTGTCTTCGATGAGATCAGCTGTATTTTTGGCTGCCTCTGTAGCCCGCATAGCAAGGTTGCGTACTTCATCAGCCACCACAGCAAAGCCAGCGCCGGCCTCACCAGCCCGAGCAGCCTCAACAGCAGCATTGAGAGCCAGTAGATTGGTTTGAAAGGCGATCTCATCAATAGTTTTGATGATCTTAGAGGTTTCTTCACTGGCCTTGGAGATATCACCCATGGAGAAGATCAAGTCAGCCATTGATTCCTTGGCACGTTCGGTGATCTTGGTCGTTTCTCTCATCAGGGTGTTAGCCTCTAAAGAGTTATCGGCATTGGCCTTGATCATGGATGATGTCTCCTCCATAGAGGAAGAGGTCTCTTCCAGAGCAGCCGCCTGCTCTGAGGCACCACTGGCCACGGCTTGGCTGGAACTATTGATCTCGGTAGAGGCGCTGGCAACATTGTTGCTGGTGCCGTCAAGCTGAGTAATGACGCCGTAAAGAGATTTGACAATGGCTGAGCTGGAAAGATAAAGGAACAAGCAGACACCAATCAGAAGAATGCTGCCGCCGATTATCAGTCCCCATGTAATTTTGCTTATGAGTCCCAGCTCGGCACTGGCATCTCGAACAAAGACCAGAGCTCCCTTAGTCGTGCCGGAAAAATCCTTGATGGGCAGTCCGGTTATCAGTCGACCATCATGTTCAATAAAGGTTTGCCCCTTCAGGGCATCATTGAGCAGAGATTCGGAGATACAAGAGTCGGTGGCCTCATTGTCAGATGAGAAGACGCGAACCACTTCACCTGTTTGGGGAAGGTTCTTTTCTTTGAGTTTTCTGGCAATTTGAAGTTCTGTCGCCAGCATGTATACCGCAACATTATCCGTTTCCACAAAGCGTGCTGTCTCAAAGATTTTGTTGAAGTCAAGCAGGGCTTCGACTGAGCCAATGTGCCTTCCTTGATTGTTAGTGATGGGTACCAGGCCACGGATAGCAAAGCCGCCGCGTCCAATCTCAATGCCGGTTATAGGCTTCTTGGCCTGGTTAACCTTGATGACAGTATCTCGGAAGCTCGAGAGGTCATCACCGCCATCCTTTTTCCCGGCTGCCCGCCAGATACGCAGAAAGCTTTTGGCTGGCGGCAGATGAAAGTGAACTTTAAAGTTTTTAATGCCCAAGGTTTCGGTAACACTTTTATGGATTGGGTTCATGCTGTTACGAAGCAAGGCGCGGCCATCATTTTCCTGCCCTTGGCCTGCCAGTTGGTAGGCTGCTTGGACACCAGGTGTTGCAGCTGCCATGGCTGCCAGGGTCAGGGCCTCAGTTTTGACACTGGCTAGGCTTTTGCTGGCAAGGCCTGCCTGGCTGAGAGATAGCTCATCCATCTTGTTCTGCCACATGTAATTTTTGACCCAGAGCGAGACGCCAATGAGGAACGACGTGGAGAGGAACATGAGGACCAGTGGGATAACCATTACTTTAACGCGGAGCGAGAATTTCATTTTTTTCTCCTTTTTTACACTTGGTTCAATTGTCTTATCTGGGTGATCTTGAAAATTTAACATACTGTTAAACTGCTACGGCCAGCCAGTGCCTGCTGGCCTAGATGGTCTCCGTTAAATCCTTTATTTCTGAGCTGGAGAGAGTCTTGTCGATTTCCAGCAGGATCTTTACATCGTCATCAACCTTGGCCATGCCCAGGATGTATCGGTTGTCGTTATCCTTGGCGAACGCAGGGGCGGGTTCTATCTGCTCTTCTTTGATATTGACCACCTCTGAGACACCATCAACGATTATGCCGATGGTGCGGGCCTGCTGCTCGGAGCGTTCGGCCTCGATAACGATTATGCAGGTGCGTTCCGTGTAATCGGCTGGCGGCATAGCAAATTTTTGGCGAAGGTCAATGATCGGGATAATGTGGTCGCGCAGATTGACAACCCCCTTCATGAAGCTAGGCATCTGCGGCATCTCAGTAATCTTCATCATGCCAATGATCTCTTTTACCTTGAGAATAGGGATACCATAGCTCTCCTCGGCAAGCACAAAGGTCAGGTACTTGCCGGCGTGGTTTATTGTTGCTTGATCTGTCATGCAGTTTCCTCCTGAGGGTTTTTACACTTTTCCTTTTAGGCACAATCAGGCCGAGGATGAGTTATAGTCAAATCTGGTGTTTGAGAAAATTGCCATCAAATGACTGCCCTGTTCAGTTCGCCTTCCTTTAAAGGGTCAATTCGTTCTCCATCCTTGAATTGAACACCTCTTATTACCTCTGCTAACAGCTTGAAGCCTCGCAGTTTGCGCCATCTTTTTTGGCTGCTTTGCCCGAGCTTGTAAACCATGGCCAAGATCGTATGTCTGGCGACACACCCTCTTGTTTTTGCTGTCCTTAGTCTCACTGTGGCAAATGTTGATTCAATGGGGTTGCTGGTCCGTATATGCTGCCAGTGTGGTGCCGGAAAATTATAAAACGCCAGCATTTCATGTTTATCTTTTGTCAGACACTCCATGGCCTTTGGATATTTCGACGAGTACGTTGCAACGGCTATATCGGAGGCTTTGTATGCATCCTTTTTGGTCGGCGCCATCCAGATCTCGTGCAACACCTGCTTAACCTTGGGCTGGTGGGTCACCTTCGGTAGCTTGTTGAGCACATTGGCTGTTTTATGAACCCAGCAGCGTTGATGTACTGTTTTCGGAAATACTTTCCTTCTTCTATGGCAATAAACTCTTTGTGGCCTTGCTCTGTGACTCCAATAATAACAAGGATACACTGTCTGGCATCATCATTCCGGATGTTGAAATACACGCCGTCTGCCCAGATATAGACATACCGTTTGTTGTCCAGGCTCCGCCGACTCCAGGTCTCGTGTTCTTCCTCCCAGATTTGCTTGCAGCGACTGATTGTCGAGACAGACAACCCCTTTGCTTCACTCCCTAGAAGGGTTTGTAATGCTTCTTGGAAATCTCCGGTGGAAATGCCCTTGAGATATAGCCAGGGCAATAAATCCTTAACGCTTTTTGTCTTCCTCAGGTAGGGTGGCAAAAGAGAAGAGTTGAATTTGATCCCTTGCCCACTCTTGTCTCTGATTTTAGGAACTCGAATATTAACTGGGCCAATTTCCGTTTGAATCTCCCGTTCAGGCAAATAGCCATTGCGGACTATCTGCCGGCATCCCTGGTTGTTCCTGAACGCAGCATACTGGCTGAGGAGTTCCTGGAGCTCAACTTCAACAGTATCTGAAATCAATTGCCGGGCGCCGTTGCGCAGCAACTCTGTTAGTGGATCTCCACAAATCTCTCCTGGCTTTTTAAGAGCAATGACTTTATTCTCATTCATGACGTATCCTCTTTTTTGTTGGAATTTAGTTTTGGCGAACTATTCCAACAGGATACGTCATTTTTTATCTTACGACTCCCTTAAACACCACTTTCGATCATAACTCGCCGAGGCTGTTAAGCATCTTATGGAATACCGCCTCCGTCTTGCTGAAGTTGTTATTACTGACAACATCCACAAAACGAGGGCGTAAAAGATGTCCGCGGGCTACCAGTTTCGGTGCTGTGAGAATCAGGATGAGACGGATATCGTCAAAGAGGTCTGCCTGATCAATAAAACTCTCAAGTTCCTTCTCTTCACTGATAAGCCGTACAACAATGGGGAGTTCTCCTACCTCATCAAGGAAAAGAGTCCCGCCATCGGCCAGCTTGACTAGGCCATCCATGGTGTGGTTGGCACCGGTAAAGGCCCCTTTGACGTGACCAAAAGGGTGCTTTCAATGAGATTTTCAGGCAAAGAGGCGCAGTCAACGACGATAAAATTGTTGGCAGAGCGGGGGCTGTTTTTGTGGATGGCCCTGGTAAACACCTCCTTGCCGGTTCCGGTTCCACCAGTAATGAGCACATTAATATCGCTACTGGCTGCCATGGCCAGTTGGTCCAGACAGTGGTTAATGGCCGGGCTGTTGCCGATAATCTCATCTCTTTTTAGGGCCACAGGAGTCGGAAGATTGCGATTTTTCTCGGCTCGATACTCTAGAGCCCGGGTCAGGTGGAGGTTGAGATCCTTGGTGAGGCTCGTTTTGGCTACATAACCCCAGGCCCCGCTTTTAATAGCCTGCTCTGCACCATCTTGATCTTCCCTGTCGGTCATAATAATGATTTCAGGTACTGAGGTAACTGCCTTGAACTGAGGCAAGTGGTCAAGTCCACTGCCGTCGGGCATAAAGACATCAAGCAGGATGATGTCAAAAGCTTGGTTCGTGGCCAGAGAAAGACCTTCTTTCAGGCTGGGAGCCGTTTTTACATTATGACCAATATGCTCGAGAAAGGCCTCTAGTAGGCTGATAATCCCAGGGTCGTCATCAATAACGAGAATTTCAGACATGATCAAGGACCTCGCGGATGGCTTGGGCTCGCTGGCTGTGGGTGACTGGTTTTTTGAGAAATTTTTTGATCCCGATGTCTCGAGCGTTTTCAACGTTAATGATGCTGCTATAACCCGTACAGATAATAAAAGGCATATCGGGTCGTATTTTGAAGACGTGTTGGGCCAACTCTGCCCCGGTTAAGCCCGGCATGGTCTGATCGCTCAAAATAAGGTCGAAACGGTTTGGTTCAGCCTCAAACAAGGCAAGGGCCTCATGGCTGTCTGTGATTCCGGTGACATGGTACCCGAGGTCTGTAAGCATGGCAGTGCAGAGCTCTACAATGGCTGGCTCATCATCAACCACCAGGATTGATTCTGTGCCGGTTGGAATGGTGCTGTCAGGTTCATCTTCATGATCACTAGCCCTTGTTGCTTCATGCACCATCGGTAGCAATATACGAAAGGTGGTCCCCTCCCCGGGCTGACTGTCAACCTGGATAATTCCATTATAATCTTTGACAATTCCGTATATGACGGCTAGGCCCAGGCCGGTGCCCTTACCTTTTTCCTTGGTGGTGAAGTAAGGGTCAAGGATGCGGTCCTTGATTGATGGGTCGATGCCGTGGCCGTTGTCTGCCACCGTTAGTTGAACAAAAGCTCCTGGGGAAACAGAGGCGTCAGTGATCTCGTCGGCATCCAGCTCACAACAGCTAAGCCCAACACTGATTTCTCCTTTTTCATTTGGCAGGGCATGGAGAGCGTTGGTGCAGAGGTTAACAACAATCTGATGTATGTTGGTGGGGTCAGCCATAATTTGGCACGTTTGACACTCAATCTTTTCATGCAGGGTGGCTGTAGAAGGCAATGAAGAGCGTAACATTTTGACCGCCTCTTTGACGATGAAATGCGGGTGCAAAGGGGAGGTCTTTCTTTCTTCTGTTTTACGACTGAAGGTGAGGATCTGCTCAACAAGTTCTACGGCCCGATTAGCAGCTAAGTTTATCTGCTCAAGAAAATTAGTGAGCTGCTCTTTATTATCAATTTTTAGTTGCGACATTTGCGTATAACCGAGGATCGCCTCCAGGATATTGTTGAAGTCATGAGCAATGCCGCCCGCCAAGGTGCCGATAGACTCCATTTTCTGGGACTGTTGCAGTTTTACCTCAAGTTTTTTCTTTTCGAGCTCGGCCTCCTTCCGCGCTGTTATGTCGAGAACGATCGCCGTATAAACCTCACGATTGAGATAGTGTGAAGATTGGATATGGACCTCGACCGGATAGGTTGATCCATCTTTACGTTGATGACGCGTCTCAAAAATCAGGCATTTGCCCTGACTGGTAATAAGGGGTCCCATGGCCCAATGAAAGGCGTCTTCATTAAAGTCTGGATTTATGTCCACAGGAGTCATTTGGCTCAATTCGTCGGCATTATAGCCTAAGTTTCGCTGTGCCCCCTTGTTGACCCTTAAGAACTTGAGAGTCATGGCATCAAAGATATAGATTTCATTAAGTGATTCCTCAAACATATAATCGAGGCTGGCTTTTTGATCTCGAAAGGCATTTTCAAGTTCTTGCCGGGATATCTGCAGGGCTTTGTTAAGTCTACTGACATAGAAAAAGGCCAGCAGTGAAAGAGAGAGGGTGATAAGACCGGCAAGTATATACAACCAGTACTGTTTGAGGACATCGCTGAGCTGTATATCGTCTGCAGTGTCATAAGGCCAGACGTGGAGATCCTGGAGGCACTCTCGTACGGATTGGTACTGGTGGGGAATAGTCCAGCCGGCAATATGGGCATCATGGGCAGCAGCAGATTCGCTAGGCATTTGATAGAGGGCCAGAGCTACCTTTTTAGCCAGTTGCTCGGAGGTGTTGTTGAGCTTGGCAAAGGGCCATTCCGGATAGAGCTGGGTGGAGAGCTGGTAGGGGAAGTTCTCGTAAATATCCGGATTAATATATAGAGCGCTGTCATGCAAGCGGCGGCTAAAAGGGAAAACTCGTATTTCATTTAGCGAGATTTTCCTTTCCAACGCCATGCGCTCCAAAGTGTCGCTACGCACTGTCCCGGCATCAGCCTCTCCGGCTAATACCCCATAAACTACGGCATCGTGAGTGCCGGTAAAGTTCAGTTTGTTGAAGTCATTATCAGGGTGAATGCCATATGATTTTAGCTCTCGAAGAGCCATGAGCCAGCCCCCCAGAGACTGACGATCAACGGCCATAAAGTTTTTGCCCTTAAGAGAAGACAGGCTCTGCAGATCCGGGCGGTCAGCCCTGGTAAATATAACTCCGCCAAACACTGTGGACTCATGCTCATCTAGCATTGTCTTCATGGTGGCCACACAGCTTACACCATGAATTGCCTCTAACCCGGCAAATATGGCCGAGTTAACCAAGATGAAATCAAGTTCCTGGTCTTCAACTGCCTGGGTGATTTCTTGAAACGTCAGAGGTGTCACAGTAAAGTGATGATCTGCAATCCGGGAGTTGAGATAGGAGGCAGTCGCAGACCAACGTTTTTTGAAGATGGCTGGCCCCCTTTTGGCCAAGACGCCTATTCTGGCTATCTCTTGCTTTGCATTGTCTTGACAGGCGCCGGGGGAGGAGAATACGAAAAGAATAGAGAAAAACAGCAAAAAAACTATGCTGTGATATTTCCACAATTGAGTGGGTGACATAAGATTTTTTACTCCATATTTGCCTCTTAACAAGGTTCACTTGAAAATGATGTCTGTTTTTGATGATGGCATTTAGAGAAACCTTCTGTCTGGTTGTGTATTGTCTCACTACTGTCCGTCCCAAAGTCGGTCTGATCGTTCAAGGAAATTTTTTGAGATTTTGAGTGTTGATCAGAAAACGCGAAGTCATGACGTACCCTCTTGGGGGCAAAGGAATGATTAGCTAGTTGCGGGAGACATATTTTGGCTCAAGGTGGCATCTTTCTTGCATTAGGCATATTGGTTAGCAAGTGTTTGTTTTTTTGTGTAGTTTTTGACATTTTTAGGGGGTTTTTAGGTTGGTCTGAAAATCCGTGTGTCCCTGGTTCGATTCCTGGCCCCGGCACCAAGACATTAAAGGCCTTTTTTTATTTTCCCCTCGCTTATTGAGCCAAGGCAGGTAGCGACTGGCTTGCCATCTCTAATACCCAGCCCGGTGCCACACCCAGACCGATGACGCCGATAACGGCGAAGATTAGGGCTGCAGTCAGGCTGGGCGACATGGCCACAGCCTCTCCTTTTTCCGAATCATACATGTACATATAGCGCACGACCCGCAGGTAGTAATAGGCTGATACGGCACTGAGGATGACGGCGGCGATAACGGTGCCGGTGTATCCGGCATTCATGGCGGCAAGGAACAGGTAGAACTTGCCGATGAAGCCGGCGGTGGGCGGAATGCCGGTGAGGGAAAACATGAAGATCAGCATCAGGGCCGCAGCCACAGGATTGGTCTGGGCAAGGCCCCGATAGTCCTTAAGCTGTTCACCCCGGCGCTCCCGGTTGTTGAGCATGATGATGATGGCAAAGGCACCCATGTTCATGAAGGCGTAGATCAGCATATAGTTCATGATGGCTGAGACGCCCTCGTTGCTGGTGGCCAGGATTCCCAGCAAGGCGAAGCCGGCATGGGCGATGGAGGAATAGGCCAGCATACGTTTGATATTGGTCTGGCTGATGGCGAGAATATTGCCCGTTGCCATAGTCAACAGGGCGATACCGGCAATGAGAGGCCCCCAGTGGACATGGAGCTCAGGGAAGCCGCTGAGAAGGATTCGGCCCAAGACGGCAAAACTGGCGGCCTTTGGCCCCACCGACATGAAGGCGGTAATCGGGGTGGGAGCTCCCTCATATGCATCAGGGGCCCACATGTGGAAGGGGGCGGCGGCTACTTTAAAGGAAAAGGCGATAAGTACCATGCCCAGGGCAATGAAGAGAAGGGTATTATCGGCAAGGTTGAGCTCAGTCAAACGTTGTGAAATCAGCTGGAGATCCGTTGTCCCTGTCATGCCGTAGATTAGCGAGATGCCATAGAGCAGGATGCCGGAAGAAAAGGCGCCCATAAGGAAGTATTTCAGGGCCGCTTCGTTGGAGCGGCTGTCGCTCTTCAAAAGTCCGACCAGACAGTAAACGCTGAGCGCCATCAACTCAAGGCCGAGATAGAGGACGATCATGTCGGCGGCGGAAACCATCACCATCATACCCACGGCTGCAAAGACCAGCAGGCTGTAATACTCACCTTGGTGCATTTTCTCCGTGTCAAGATAGCGAACGGAGAGCATGACGGTGAAGAGTACCCCGATGAGGCAGATAACCTTAAAAAACAGGCTATAGGCGTCCAGGATATACATGCCCCCGAATAGCCCGTCAGAAAAATGGCCGGAACCGTTGCCCAAAAGGAAGAGACCTGTCAATGTGCCAAGTGCTGCGAGCCATGGCAGAATATGGCGTTTTTCTCCGAGGAAGAGATCAACCACGACTAACAGCAGGCCCAGGCAGATGAGCAACAGTTCCGGCGCAAGGGGGGCGAGAGGGGTGAGAATAAAATTTGGTGCTGTATCCATAATCTAGTCCTGCACAATATTTTTTAGGAGAAACAGAGTTCCACCAATCGGCTGAGTGAGTCCATATCAAAGGTGATTAACATCTCTTTGGCCAGCACCTGGCTAAGCAGATGGGCCACCGACACATGCATAAAACTCAGCAGGCTGTTGGGATAAACCCCAAACCATAACACCAGGCCGACCATGGGGCTCAGGGTAAGGATTTCCCGTGGCGTTAATTCCATGAGCCCCTCAACCTTTTTATTGACCGGATTGAAAAAGACCCGCTGGTAGAGCCAGAGCATGTACCAGGCGCCGATAATGACACCGGTTGCAGCAAAAACAGCAGCCCAGGTCCGGGTGGTGAAGGCACCGATCAGGATCATGAATTCACCGATGAAGCCGTTGGTGCCGGGCAGGCCGACAGCGGCCATGGTAAAGAGCAGGAAAAAGGCGGCGAATTTCGGCATGGTTGAGGCCAGGCCGCCGTAATCAGCGATGAGGCGGGTGTGGGTTCGTTCGTAAATCATGCCGATGCCGAGAAAAAGGGCACCGGTGACCACGCCGTGGTTGATCATCTGCATGATGCCGCCCTCCAGGCCTTGGGTATTCAAGCTGAAGAGACCCAGGGTGACAAAGCCCATATGGCTCACCGAGCTATAGGCAATGAGGCGCTTGATGTCCGTCTGGGAGATGCAGATCAGGCCGCCGTAGACGATGGCGATCAGCGACAGAACAATCATCGGAATCATCATTGCCTGGGTGGCCTGGGGAAAAAGCGGCATGGAGAAGCGTAAAAATCCGTAGGCCCCCATCTTGATCAGGATTCCGGCCAGGATGACCGAGCCGGCCGTAGGGGCCTCAGTGTGGGCGTCCGGCAGCCAGGTGTGGACGGGCCACATGGGAACCTTGACGGCAAAGGCGGCAAAAAAGGCCCAGAAGAGCATGAGCTGCATCTTGAGCGGATAGGAGGTTTGTGCCAGAGCGAGGATGTCAAAGGTGTGCCCCCCCTTCAAGTAGAGGGTGATGATACCCACCAGCATCAAAAGACTGCCCACCAGGGTGTAGAGAAAGAACTTGACCGCGGCATACAGCCTTTTCGGGCCGCCCCACACCCCGATCAGCAGGTACATGGGGATGAGCATGGCCTCCCAGAGGATATAGAAGAGGATAAAGTCCAAGGCGCAGAAGACGCCGATCATTGCCCCTTCCAAGAAAAGGATGGCGATGAAGAACTCCTTGACCTTGGTGGTGATGGCGGTCCAGGAGACCAGTATACAGAGGATGGTGATCAGGGCGGCCAGCAGGACAAAGAGGACGCTGATACCGTCCACCCCAACGTAGTACTCAACATTCCAGGACTTGATCCAGGAATGGCGCTCGACAAACTGCATGAGATGGGTTGTCTTGTCAAAGGCAAACCACAGGGGCAGGCTGAGCAGAAACTCGATGATGCTGACGCCGAGGGCGGCCATGCGGATTAAGCCTGGTTTCTGGCGCGACAGCGGTAGCAGGGCGCAGGCCCCGACAAGGGGCCAGAAGATGAGCAGGCTGAGGACGGGAAAGTTCATGTTTTACCTCACAAGCATCCAGATAAGCACCGCCAAGGCGCCGGTTGACATTACGCTCAGGTACGTATGGACCTGGCCGTTTTGAATTTTGCGCAGCCTCTCGCCAAAGGAACCAATGGCCTGCGGAATACCATTGACCACCCCCTCAATCAACTTGCCGTCCACCACATGGAGCAAGACCTTTCGGCTGAAGCGGATGGCGGGCTGGACCAGAGCGCCATCGTATAGTTCGTCGATAGAGTACTTGTTGAACAGCCAGCTGTGGACCTTGGGCCAGGCGTCCCGGAGTCGGTCGGGGATCTCGGGCCGGATGACGTAGAGCAGGGTGGCCGTGGCGATCCCGACAAGACCGGCGCCGACCGAGGTGGCAATCAAACCCCATTCGGTGGCGTGGCCGAGGTGTTCGCCCGGCTCACCCAGCACCGGGGCGAGGAAGCTGATCCACGGGGCGTGGCCGCCGAGGATCGGGGGAATGCAGAACCAGCCGGCACTCACCGCCCCCACTGCCAAAAGGATGAGAGGGACGGTCATGGTGGCCGGTGATTCATGGAGGTGGTGACGCTGCTCCTCAGTGCCGCGAAAGGTACCATGAAAGGTCAGAAAGAAGAGGCGGAAGGAGTAAAAGGCGGTCATGCCGGCAACCAGGGTGCCGACAAACCAGGCAATCTTGCCGGCGCCGATAGGGGAGGAAAAGGCCGCCGCTAGGATGGCGTCCTTGCTGAAGAAGCCGGCCAGGCCCGGGATGCCGGAGATGCTGAGGGTGGCCAGGAGAAAGGTCCAGTAGGTGACGGGAAGGTATTTTTTCAGGCCGCCCATCTTGCGCACGTCCTGTTCACTGCTCATGGCATGGATAACGCTGCCGCAGCCTAAAAAGAGCAGGGCCTTGAAATAGGCATGGGTAAAGAGGTGAAAGATGCCGGCACTATAGGCCCCAACGCCACAAGCCATGAACATGTAGGCCAGCTGGCTCACCGTGGAATAGGCAACCACCCGTTTGATGTCCACCTGGACCAGGGCGATGGTGGCGGCAAACAGACAGGTGACGGCGCCCACCATGGTCACCACATTGAGGGCGGTGGTGGAGAGGGCAAAAAGAGGGTTGCAGCGGGCCACCAGGAAGACACCGGCCGTGACCATGGTTGCCGCATGGATCAAGGCGCTGACCGGGGTCGGGCCCTCCATGGCATCCGGCAGCCAGACATGGAGGGGGAGCTGGGCCGATTTGCCTATGGCCCCGCAGAAGAGGAGCAGGGCGATCAGGGTGGGGAGGTCAAAGACCATGCCGAAGACCGGGAAGGTTTGGTCTGTTATACTTGCCGCCTGGGCAAAGACCTGATCATAGTGCAGGGTCCCGAAGGTGAGGAAAACGAGGATGATGCCCAGGCTGAAGCCAAAATCGCCGAAGCGGTTGACAATAAAGGCCTTTTTGCCGGCGTTGGCGGCAGATTCCTTTTCATAATAAAAACCGATCAACAGATAGGACGAGAGGCCCACCGCCTCCCAGCCGAAAAAGAGCTGGGCAAAATTATTGCCCAGGACCAGCATCAGCATGGAAAAGGTAAAGAGGCTGAGATAGGAAAAAAAGCGGTAATAGCCTGGTTCATCATGCATATAGCCCACTGAATAGATGTGAACCAGAGTGCTGATGCTGGTGACCACGATGAGCATAACAGCGGTTAGCTCATCGAGTAAAAAACCCACGGAAACTTGAAAACTGCCCGATGATATCCAGCTATAGAGATCCGTATTGATTGTGACGCCATTGATGACATCAAGCAGGGCCATCACGGCGCAGCCAAAGCAGGAAAGGACGGCGCAGATAGGCAGCCAGTGCGCCTTTCTGCCCAGCCTTTTGCCAAAGAGAAAGGTGAGAATAAAGGAGCCAAGTGGTAAAATTGGGAGGAGAAGCAGGTAAATAGGCATTTTCTTATCCTTTCATCTGGGCGATTTCATCGGCGTAAACAGTGGCCTTATTACGAAAAAGGGCCACCACGATACCAAGGCCTATGGCGGCCTCGGCAGCTGCCACTGCGATGATGAAGAAGGTCAATATCTGGCCTCTGAGATCAGTGAGATAATGACTGACAGCCACCAGGTTGAGGTTGGCGGCATTGAGCATGAGTTCGATGGACAGAAACATGATAATCACATTGCGCCGAGCCAGGAAACCGTAGACCCCTATGGAAAAGAGGATCGCGGCCAGCGTCAGATACCAGCTTACGGGAATCATTGATGCACTCCTTTTGTCTCAGCGTTTTCGTCATCACTATTGCCTTTAGTGGTGGCCTTGTCCTCCCTAGCGAGGACAAGGCCGCCGATTACGGCCACCAATAGGATAAGGCCGGTAATTTCAAAGGGCAAAAGGTAGGTGGTGAATAATTCACGGCCCAAGGCCTTGATATGGGTTGTTTGTTGAATGGCTTCAATGGTCCAGGGGCCGCTAATTCCGAGGGCAAAGGAATCCATATTCGAGACAAGGAGTACGCAAAGGCCGATGGCCAGGAGTATGGCGTAGTGCTGGCTGACCACGAAGCGCTTTACTCTGATCTCCTCCTTGAGGTTGACCAGAAAGACCACAAAGAGGTAAAGGACCAGGATGGCGCCGGCATAGACAATTATCTGTACTGCCGCCAGAAACTCGGCATTAAGGGTCAGATAGAGACCGGCCATATGGAAGAACATGGCCAGCACTAGGAGAACACTGTGCACGGGGTTGCGCGCATTGACGGCCAGGAGGGCCAGGCCGGTGATGGCCGTGGCCAGGTAGGCGAAAAGTAGCTGCGATAATGAGATCATTGCTTTGCTCCTTGCTCTGGAGGCGCAGGCGAGGCGGCAGCCTTATGCTTACGGCCAACGATCTGGCCCTCTCTGGTCCACTCTTCCGGCACCGCTTTGCGGCGTGGAGCGGCGAGCCCCTTGATATCGCAGCCCCGTGGTCGCCAAAAGGGATTCACGTAGGTATGTGGGTTATGGTTGCCCTGATCCATGAATTCATCCCAGTTAGCCAGGAGTTTTTCCTGGTCAAAAAAGATGCTCTGCCGGTCATAAGAGGAATACTCATAGGACTCGGTGAGTAGTATGGCGTTGACCGGGCAGACCTCGGCGCAATAACCGCAGTAGATACAGCGCAGGGCCTCAATCTCATAGCTGTCGAGTAGGCGGGGGCCATTTTCCTCATCTTGATGGAAGCGGATGGAGATGCACTGTGATGGACAGATCGTCACGCAACGCAGGCAGGCGACACACTTACTGCCCTGGGTATGGGGGTTGCGTACCAGGGCATGTTTGCCGCGAAACCCCAGGGAAGGTTGCCGCTTTTCCGTGGGATATTGGCAGGTCACCGGTTTTGAAAACATCCTCCTCAAGGTAAGTCCCATTCCTTTCAGGATCTCCACCAGGAAGATGGTCTCAAGAAGATTCCGCTTTTTTTTGTGTTTAACAATCATTTCGTGGTCGCTTCCTTTCAGTATCTTCTTACTCGAGCACTGTTTTCATGAGACCGGTAAGGAGGATATTTGCCAAGGCCAGGGGGATGAGAAACTTCCAGCCAAGATCCATCAGTTGATCGTAGCGGTACCGGGGCAGGGTAGCCCGGACCCAGAAAAAGAAAAACATGATCGCGTAGATTTTGAGCAGGAACCAGAAGAAGGGGACATAGGGAACAGTAAAAGGCCCGTTCCAGCCCCCCAGAAAACATATGGTGCCGATACTGGCCATAACAATCATGCCGATATACTCAGCCATGAAAAAGAGGGAAAAGCGAATGCCGCTGTACTCGGTGCAGTAGCCGGCCACAAGCTCGGTTTCTGCCTCGGGCAGATCAAAAGGCACCCGGTTTGTCTCCGCCAGCATGGAGACGACAAAGACGAAAAAGCCGATGAACTGGGGGATGGCATAGATGCCGAAGGGACTCGCCGCCTGGGCCGCCACGATCTGGCCAAGGTTGAGGGAGCCGGTCATCATCATGACGCCGACCAGGCTCAGGCCCATGGCAATCTCATAGCTGATGACCTGGGACATGGAGCGCATGCCGCCCAGGAAGGAATATTTGGAGTTGGAGGCCCAGCCGGCCAGGACCACGCCGTAACTGGCCAGGGAACTCATGGCAAAGATGAAAATCAGGCCGATATTAAGGTCAGCAAGGACATGGTTGGGGTCAAAGGGCAGGACGGCCAGGCAGGAGAGCATGGCCACCAGGCAGATGATGGGAGCGGCATAGAACAGGGGCCGGTCCGCCGCGGCAGGGATGATATCCTCCTTGAAAAAGAGCTTGATGCCGTCGGCAATGGGCTGCAGGAGGCCCATGGGGCCGACACGGGTCGGTCCCATCCGCATCTGCATGTGGCCGATGACCTTACGTTCGAAATAGGTGGCATAGGCGACATGGAGAAGGACAACGTCGACAAGAACCACGAGGTGAACAAGCAACTTTGTAAAATTTATTTCAGCCATCTCCATTTCCTCTATCTGTCACATTCGCCTAGAACAACATCCAGGCTGCCTATGCAGGCAATAACGTCGGCAACCATCTCTCCTTCGCAGATGGCGGGAATACCGCCGATATGGATAAAGGATGGCGAGCGAATATGCATCCGATAGGGCCGCCCTTCTCCGTCGCTGACAAAGTAGAACCCCAGTTCCCCCTTGGGTGCCTCAGTGGAGACGTACACATCGCCTTCCATATATATGTTTCTGTCTTCCATCAGTTGGATGATGCCGGAAGAGCCGATGCTGTCGGCTGCCACTTTTCTTTGCGGGGTAATCGGCATGATAAGGTCCGGGGCATCATCATTAACTATGGGCCCGGGGGGAAGTTGCTCCAGGCATTGCTTGATAATGGCGACGGACTGGCGGAATTCTTCCATCCTGCAAAGATAGCGGTCGTAGATGTCGCCCTTGCGGCCCAAGGGAACTTGAAAGTCAAGACGGTCGTACACACAGTAGGGCCTATGCTTGCGGACGTCATAGTCCACCCCGGAGCCGCGCAGGGTCGGGCCGGTAAAGCCAAGTTGCACAGCCTGCTTGCCGCTTATCACGCCGATATTCTGGGTGCGTTTGAGCCAGATACGGTTGGTGTCGATGAGGGTTTCGTAGTCGGCGATTTTGGTCGGGAAATCATCTGTGAATTTTGTCAGGTTGTCCATGAAAAGAGCAGAAACATCCTGCCGGACACCGCCCAGACGGGTATAGGAGGTGGTAAGACGGGCACCGCATAACTCTTCAAAGAGGTCGAGTAGTATTTCCCGTTCCCGGAAGCAGTAGAGGAAGACGGTCATGGCGCCGATATCAAGAGCATGGGTTGCCAGCCATAGAAGATGGCCGGAAATGCGAGACATTTCAGCAACTATGGTTCTGATATAATTGGCCCGCTCAGGAACTTCGATATTGAGCAGGGTTTCTACGGCATGACAATACCCCACGTTGTTGGCCATGGCGCCGATATAATCCAGGCGGTCAGTGATGGGCAGAAACTGGGCATAACTTTTGTTCTCGGCGATTTTTTCAAAGCCGCGATGCAGGTACCCCACATCTGGTTTACAGATGGCAATGGTTTCGCCATCCAAAAAGAGATCAAGCCTTAGAACGCCATGGGTTGCCGGATGTTGGGGGCCCATCTTCAGGGCAAAGAGTTCTTTTTCCTGGGCGGGTATGGGGATTTCCATGCTGCGTTGCTCAAGTGCCGCCATTGCCAGCCTCCTTCACCAGGTGTTGAGCCGTTTTCGAATTGCTGCTCTCCTGCTGGAAACCATGGACCCGGAGGGCCTTGGAAAGCTCTTTCAACTCTTCATACCCCTGCCATTCGGTTTTTTTGGTGGGAGAGAGGGGGTAATCCTTTCTGAGCGGATGGCCTTGCCAGTCTTCAGGCAGCAGGATACGCCTGAGGTCCGGATGGCCCCTGAACTCAATGCCGAGCAGGTCATAGCATTCACGCTCATGCCAATCCGCTCCACGCCAGACCGGTATCACGGAATCAAGCCAACACTCGTCTTCCGGAATGTCTGCTCTCAGACGGATCATATGCCGGTTATGAATGGAGTAAAGATTGTAGACGACCTCAAAGCCCCGTCCCTTAGGGCGGTAATCCACGCCACACAGACCCAGGAGGTGATCGAAAAGCAGATCTGGATCATCATGGAGCCAGCCGCATATTTCAACAATATGATCCCGGCGCAGGATGACACCCACCTGTTTACGAGCCTCGACAATATCGAGAACATCGTCGGGAAACTTTTTTTTGAGCTTATCTGCTATCGCCAACGGCTCCATCTGACCTTCTCCTTCATGATTTTTTCCTGCAAACGCATAAACCCTTCCATTAAGGCCTCGGGGCGGGGCGGACATCCCGGCACATAAATATCCACAGGCAGAAATTCATCGCAGCCCTGGACAACGGAATAGGAGTTGAAGATGCCGCCGCTGCAGGCGCAGCTCCCCATGGCAATGACGTAACGCGGCTCAGGCATCTGGTCGTAGACCCGGCGGACAACCGGGGCCATTTTCTTGGAAACCGTGCCGGCTATCACCAAAGCGTCTGCCTGGCGGGGGCTGGCCCGGAAGATAATACCGAAGCGGTCCAGGTCATGGGTGCTGGCCCCGGCGTCCATCATCTCAATAGCGCAACAGGCCAGGCCAAAGGTGGCAGGCCAGATGGAGCTGGCCCTGCCCCAGTTGACCACTTTGTTCAGGGTCATGATAAAGGCATTGGCTCCGGGAATAACTCTTATGCCCTCTTCTGTTTCAACTAAATCGTTGTGTCCTATCGATCCCACTTCAATGCCCCCTTTTTCCAGGCGTAAATATAGCCAACCAATAACAAGCCGATAAAAATCGTCATTTCTATGAGAGCAAAGCTGCCCAGATCGTCGTAAACCACAGCCCAAGGGTAAAGAAAGATCGCCTCAACATCGAAGACAACAAAGAGGATGGCGACCAGGTAAAACTTGACGGAAAAAGGAAAGCGTGGCGATTTAGACGGAGGATTGCCTGACTCATAGGCCGTAAGTTTCTCCGCATAGGGGCGGCGCAGCCTGAAGAAACGGCCAATCCACAGGGTCATGCCGCCAAAGATCAGACCGAAAATCAGCATAACCAAAACGGCGGTGTATTCAGAGGGCAGGTAGTTTCCCGGCATGGTTTCCTCCTTGGCGTTCCAGTTTAGGCCTTGAGCAGATTTTCGGCATAGCTTTGGCGCTTGTCTGCCGAGGCATTATCAGGGGTGTCGAAGCTCAGGCAGCCGGTGGTGCACTTGGTGACACAGGCCGGCTTGAGCCCTTGATCTATACGGTCTTTGCAGAGATCGCATTTGCCCACCTTGCCGGTTTCCGGGTTCCATTGCGGAACACCCCAGGCGCAGGCACTCATGCAGGATTTGCAGCCCACGCAGAGACCCGGGTCGACAAAGACAATGCCGTCTTTCTTGCGGCGCTGCATGGCGCCGGTGGGACAGGCGGAAACACAACCGGGCTTTTCGCAGTGAAAACAGGCCATGTAGACATAGTCCGTGGCCGGGATGTCGCTCATCGGGCGCGGGCCAACCTCCATCATCTTGCAGTAGAAGGCGTTTTGGGTAACCGAGTTTTTATCCTTGCAGTGCACCTCGCAGGCCCTGCAACCGATGCAACGCTTGATGTTCTGGCTGACATAGTATTTGCTCATGTTTCTTCTCCTTCTACAGGTTGGCTGGCTTTACGGTGACAAAACATTCAAGCAGATTGACGCCGCCGCCGGCCCTGCTCCAATTGTCCAGTAGACCTTTTTCAAATATTTGATCCGCTACACCCTTGCCAAAGGCGCGGGTCTGTTTCGGATTGCTTCTGCCATAGCCGTGCAGCATGAACACAGCTTCTGGATGGATCAACTCGGTAACTTTGGCGCGAATGGTGGCCGTTGTGCCGTTATTGGTCATGCTGACCAGGTCGCCATCCTGGATGCCCTGTTTGGCAGCCTCCTCCTTGTTGATCCACAGGGAGTTTTCAGCCAGCATAGTGTTTAAAATGGGGTTATTAATAGATTGGCCGTGGGCCTGGTAACCACAGCGGCCAAAGAGAAGGCGGTAGCTGCCATCAGCCGGGGCATCCGGTGATTTATAAGGCTCAAATGATGCTACCTTCGCTTCTTCAAGGATGGTTGAGACGAGTTCGATCTTGCCGGAGGGCGTTTTGATCTTGATCTGATCGCGCTCCCAGCACATGTTGTTGTCAGCCAGGGTGACAATGCCTTTGGCCTCAAAATCCTCAATGGCAACCCCGGTGTCCTGGAGTTGATAATTCCAGATCTCTTCGATGGTGGAGAAGGGAAAGAGCTCGCCTTTGCCTATGCGCTCCAGGATGCCCTTGACAATCTCCCACATCGGTTTGGCGTCATATAACGGTTCAATGGCCTTTTGCCTGCGTCCAAAGGCGGGGTTCCAGCCCTTCAGGGTCATAAGGATGTTGTCACGCTCCAAGTAGGTGGCTTCCGGCAGGATGACGTCGGCATAGTTAGCCGTCTCGCTGTAATTGACATCGATTGCCACCAGCAAATCAAGGTTGTCAAAGGCCTTTTTCTGGGCCTCCGGGTCCGGCATGGAGATGAGGGGGTCATGGCGATAGGCGAAATAGGCCTTGACCGGATAGGGCTTATCCGTTTCAAGGCAGGGGTAGAGCAACTGCAAAAGACCGGGCCCTTTGTCAAGATGACTGAGTTTCTTGTCTGTTCCCAGGCCGTCACAGCGCGGATCGTCCACCGCCGGCATGAGATCGGTGAGGGTCTTTAGGCTCTTACGGCCGGCATCACCGGGGCCTTTGCCGATAAAAAGGCCGCCTTTGACCTCAATGCTACCCAGGAGGGCGTTGATCAGGTAGGCGGTACGACTGGCGTAAAAGGTGTCACTATAGCGGGCAACCATCCAGCCACCATGGAAGATAACGTGGGGGGCATCCGCGGCAATCTCATGGCAGAACTGGACAATTTCCTCAGCCGGGATGCTGGTTTCCTGTTCGGCCCATTCAGGGGTGTATTGCTGGACGAAATCAGAGAGTTCAGCAAAGCCGCTGGCATGCTTATTGATAAAATCATGATCGTAGAGGTTATGGTTGATCAGGGTGTTAATAATGGCCAGGTTCAGGGCGTAATCGGTGCCGGGACGGATCTGCCAATAGCGCGTGGCCTTGCCGGCCGTTACACTGGCCCGAGGGTCGATATAGGTCAGCTTCGCTCCACCCTCCAAGGCATCCATCAGAGAGCGGACCTCTTTAACCATGAAGGATTCGGTCATATTGCGGCCATAAAGTACAATATGTTTTGTGTTTTTGATGTCGTACTTGACACCACCGCGGCCATAGCCGAACAACGATTTGCAGGCGTGATTGGCGTTGCGGCCGCAGGTGCAGTCGTGGTTGAAATAGTTCGGCGAGCCCAGCGCCTTAATGAAACTCTTAGTCAGGTCGTTGAAGCAGCCGCCCCGATCACTGAGAGCAATGGCTTTACCCCCATGCTGGCCCACAATGGTCTTGAGCTTGTCGGCGATGTAGTCGTAGGCTTCGTCCCAGCTCACGGATTTCCATTGTCCTTCCCCTCGGGCACCGGTGCGGATCATCGGAGATTGCGGCCGTTCATGGTCGTGTTCAAAAGCTATCCCGGCCGCTCCTTTAGCGCACAGGCTTTGCCCCATGCCGCCGTCGTGGGCATTTCCTTCAATCCATGTGACCTTACCGTCCTCGACTTCAACCTTTATCGGACAACGGACAGCACACATTCCACACATGCTATATATTGTTTTTGCCATTGTTTGTATCTCCTTCATGGTGAAGTAGTTCATGTACTCATTGCCAACATCCGTTTTACCTTAGCTGGACAACACGTCTTTTACCTTTTCTTCAAGTTCATCTTTGTCGATTGGTTTTATGCAATAATCATTGGCACCCAGTTGCGCCGCACGGGAGGCTGTTCCCATCTCGGGATAGCCCGTGAGCATGATCGCCTGAATGTCAGGTACAATTTTCTTCATTTCTTCCAACACCTCGATACCGCACATTTTCTTGAGTTTAATGTACAAGATGGCCAGGTCGATTTTGTTTTTCCGGACATGCTTTATGGCATCCTCTTCCTCAGTAAAGTGCACGACCTGGTACCCCTTTTTTTCAAGGATCTTCTTGACCATAGCCCCGGCATCGAACACATCGTCTAAAACGAGAATTATTGCCATGAGCTTTTGCTCCCCGGAGAACTGAAATTCAATATCTGAGCGCAGATATTGACTAGTTTTCTGCTATAATATCAAGTTGTTGTGTCGGTTTGGCGCCTTGACTCTGGCTTTTCTTGGCGCCATAATGGCAACCAATAAGAGCAATGATATATGCAAGAAGAAAGACAACAGTAATACTCACCCCCTGCATAGCCCATCCTTTGTCGGATAGGTCAATGAGGTAGGAGGAGCCTAGCTGGCTGGTAAGTTTCTCCGCGGGCAAAACAGTGCTCAACCAGTACTGTGAGAGAAAGAGAGGGATCATATAGACCTGCATGTGTCTGGCGAAACGCTGGGCCAGGTATGTGTTGAAATCCTCATCAATCTCACTGTCGGTATGCCGGTACAAGGACTCCCGTGCTTTCCAATCGTCAAGCAGATCGATATTCTTCTGCAGTGATCGTTGTGCTGTAAATTTCTCTTTGAACAGTTGATCCTTCTGAACGACTTTCAGCCAACGGCGAAGAAGTCGTGACAGTAAAGCGGTAGCCACTGCCACCAGGATGACCTGCCCGAGCACCGGGACATGCAGCGCCTCAAGGGGTTTGATTATGATCAACTCAAGCCCCATGCCGATAAAGGTGAAAAAAGGGCTGAGCAGAGATTCAAAAAGCCAGTCCAGAATGAACATAAATGGCTGCATCCATGTATCCATAATTTTATGTCCAGTTATTTCCCCTGAATACGCCAATACTTCTGCAGCGGATTCAGGGGAATTGTCTTCATTTGTTTCTGGCTAAAACTTCTTAGCGCAAGAAAGGAATAGCATTAGTGTATTTCAAGAACACGATAATAAGGGCCAGGGCCAGCATCCGTTTCAAGAATATTTCCGGAAGCTTTTTCTGGATTTTTGGTCCCACCATACCGCCACACATGGCGCCGGCAGCAATACAAGCGGCCATAATCCAGTCAGGCTGATAACCCATCATGGCATATTTGGCGATGGCGCCTGTTGATGTGGCGAAGGTCCCGGCCAGGGCGATAGGTACGGCCAGATACATTGGGTAGCCTGCCATGGTGGTCATGAACGGCATGAACATGAAGCCACCGCCAACGCCAAAGGAGGAGGCGATAATACCCATAAGGAGGCCGGCGATCAGCATCATCAAAGGACGGGCGACAAAGGTCTCACCCCAGAACCGCATATCAAACTTCATGAAATTAAATTTGTCGAATTCCACCTTGCCAAGCTCCATGGCCTTGCCGGACGACTTGGCTTCTTTGACGGCGGCGTTGAATTTCTGGACAATGGCCTTCATGGCCTTTTTCTTTTCAATGGATCCTGGCAGCGATTCTGTAAAGAGTTTAATGCCGATAATCAGGCAGATGATGCCCAGGTAAAACTTAAACGCCGCCAGATTCAAATACTTGGCCGAAAGTGGGGGGCCAATAAAGAAGGCGCCTAAAACAATACCGATTGCAAAGAAGATGGCAACAGGCCAGGCAAATCTTTTTTCCTTGAAATAGGTCATGAGACCGGTAATGGGCGAACAGAGGGTGAGGAACAGGTTGGTGGGCTTGATGGTGTTGCCGGCATTAATGCCGATAGGACCCTTGGTGCCGATGACGGTAATCTGGAAGGCTGCCGTGAACAGACCGCCTGCCGCACCCATGATAACAAAGAGCACGCCAATAATGAAGGCGCCGCCAAAAACGATAAGCGGGTTCATGTAGACACTGGCGGTTTTGAAGAAGAACGTCGATTTTTCAATTGTAATCAGGCCGCCTATTTTCTCGCCGTTGACATAGACAGCCAATTTTGTGTCCGGTGCCAGGTTCTTATATGGAGTCATGGTCACAGAGAACTTGCCGGTCGATTTATCCAGCTTCAAGGATACACCTTTGTTCCAAGCTTCATTCTGGACGCCGGAATCGGTCATGATCATCCTGGCATTGCCGCCGCCGATGGGCAGTTCCTTGGCCACGGTGTTGATGCCGAACTTTTTCTCATGGGTAAAGGTCAGAAATTTCCACTGGGCCTCGGTGGAGATGGGACCAAGCATTGATTTGACCGCAGGATCGATATCACCCCATTTGTTGATTTTATTGACCTTGACTTTGAATTTGAAGGGTGGGAAGGCAAATACGCCGGAGGTCTGGCCTTTATCTGATACCTTCATTGTAGCCAGTTTGTCGGGTACATTGGTGATCACATAATAGGTTGGTGGAATGGCTGTATCGCCAAAGGCGTCTTTACCGTCTTTGCCGTCTGTCAGACGTCTCATTTCCTTGGGTCCTGGGGCGGCAGCAGGTCTGAACATTTTGTCGCTGGTGACAACAACATACAGGTCCTCGCCAGGGGTGATGGTACCCTCCACCTTAAGGGGCGAACCGGCCTTAAGGGAACTCGGAATCGAAGCTGCTAAAGCGTGCGAAGCACTCATGCCGATCAGGGCAAGAGATAGGGTTACAAAAAATAAAAACAGATTTTTCCGTCTCATCCTCTTTCCTCCATTTCTGTAATACTCAGGTTAGTCGCTGCTGTTCCTCGGTTGCTGTGAAACGCCGGCTTCTTCCCCACCTCTCCTTTTGAGCTTCCCAGCGCCGCAATAAATAAGTTTCATATGAGAGGGGAGCAATAACGGTGCCACGTTGCTGAGGCAGGGGGGGGGGATATTTTTGTCTATCAAAACAGGGCAATAGGAATGTTGCTACATGTGTAAGCTAGGCAGAATCTTCTTGAGGAGAGCGCAGGGGTGCATTTTTTTTGATGCAGCGCATCATCTTGGGTGCACCTCTTGGGGTTGAATGGCGGGCGGTGTTATGAGGAAAAACTTTACACGCTGCTCTCGGAGGCATCTCTGAAAGCGGAGGCCTCAAGGTCGTAACGTTTAAGAAGGCGCTGAAAGGATTGTCTGCCAAGGCCAGATTGCCGGGCGGCCACAGTTACATTGCCGGCGGCCTTCTCCATGGCCTTTGTTAGATATTTTCGGGAAAATAGCGTCACTGCTTCCTCTTTGGCCTGATTATAGGGAAGGGAGCTTAAGTCAGGGCAGGGGCATTTTTCAGCTGTGTCACTCTGTGCAGGGGGGATGAGGTCGCATTCGCTGATGTTGTCACCCGGGGCCAACAGCACCGCCCTCTTTACAACATTTTGCAGCTCCCGAACATTGCCCTTCCACGGTTGGGTAACGAGGTGCTGGAGGGCGGCTGGCGTAAATTTGAGATCCGGCCTGCTATACTCCTTTTGGAAGGTGTGGAGGAGATGCTGGGCAAGCAGGGGAATGTCTTCGGGAATTTCCTTGAGGGAGGGCATGGTAATGGTAACAACATTGAGGCGGTAAAAGAGATCCTCCCGGAAGAGGCCCTGCTGGATTTTGGTCTCCAGATCCAGATTGGTGGATGCCAATACCCGGACATCAATCTGGATCGGTTTGGTATGGCCCAGGGGCATGATCTCCTTCTCCTGGAGGACGCGGAGAAGTTTGGTTTGCAGGGCAATGGGCATATCGCCTATCTCATCAAGGAGGATGGTGGAGCCGTTCGCTTCAAGAAAGAGGCCCTTTTTGTCCTTTGTCGCGCCGGTAAAAGAGCCCTTGGCATAGCCAAAGAGTTCACTCTCGAGGATGTGCTCGGGCAGGGCGGCGCAGTTCACCGCCACCATGGGTTTTGTCCTGCGACTGCTTAACTGGTGGAGGGCTTGGGCTGCCAGCTCTTTACCGGTGCCGGATTCACCGCAGATAAGCAACGTGACATCGGTGTCCGCCACCTTGTTAATGAGATCAAAGACATAATTCAGCTTCTGCGATTTACCGATAAAGCCGGCCGGGGACTCCTGGCCAGCCAATTTTTGTTGGAGGCTACGGTTTTCGCGAAGCAGTTCAGTGCGCTCCAGGGATCTTTGCAGGGTGTGGAGGAGATGGTCGTTGTCAAAGGGTTTTTCAAAAAAATCATAGGCCCCCTCCCTCAGGGCCCGGACGGCGATCTCAATGGTGCCATAGCCGGTCATGACAATGACGGAGACGGTGGGGTCTTTTTGTTTGACGTGGTGGAGAAGGGACAGACCATCAAGGCCGGGAATTTTGATGTCGGTGAGGATGATATCGGGGCGCCAGAGGTCAACAAGATCCCAGGCCTTGTCGCCGGAGTCGGTAACCTCTATCTCGCAGCGGCATTTTTTGCTGATCACCGTGCGCAGCATGACCAGCATGTCATGATCGTCATCAACAATGAGCAAACGGGGCAGGGTGGTGTCTTTTGGGGAGTGAGGCGGAGTCTTAGGGGCGTTCATAGGTTGAGTGACATCAGAGCCCAGTGTTGGCCGGGGCAGGCTGTAAAATTTTAAGGCCGGAAAAGATGCGTCTTGAATTCACAATAGAGTGATGCTACCACAAAGGGATACACCAAAACAATAACGGAACTTTGGGGGAGAGAATGAGGGGGAGTCAGTCGGCGGCAGCGTTCAGACGTTGTGCCTCGCCGCAGCTGGTCGGCGGAGGGTTTTTTCTACTTGTTCTGCTGGCGGCAACGCCGGCCATGGCAGTTCAGGTCCATGACGCCCCCGAGGGCTATTATGTCCATCAGATGGCCCATTTCTCTTTTGCAGTCGCCCTTGTCTTTCTGCTTTATCTCCTCCATGTCCGGCCCGTAGGCACGGGTAAGGCCTGGCGACTTTTTAGACTTTCTTTGATCTTTTTTCTGCTCTGGAATACCTGGACATTTACGGCGCATTGGTTTGCCGATCAGCTGCCGCGCGAGGCCTTTACCACCCCTGCCAGCCTCTGGACTAATCGTCTCATCCCGCAATTATCCCCCACAGCATTGCTTTACTATATCACCAGATTCGACCATTTTCTCTGTCTGCCGGCAATCTGGTTTCTACTGCAGAGCCTCAAGACCTTTTGTCTGGATATTACCAGAAAAAACGAGATGGCGGGGGAAGACCATGAGTAACGGGCTGCCCCTGTTGCCTATTTATTTGGTTGATTTCGGCGGCTCCCTGCTGATGATAGTTCTGGCCCTATCCGCCTTGCGCCATGCTATACGTCTAGTGAGGATGGAAAAGGACAATGTCCTCTGGACCTATATCTTATGGCTCAGTGGTGCCTTGGTCACCTTTTCTATTTCCCGCAGTGTGGCCCATGTCCTCAAGTATGTGCTTGTCCTGACAGGCTATCCGGAGATATGGTCGCAGCTTTCCCCGTTTTGCGGAGGGCTCAACTCTCTGATCCTTGTCTCTATCGCTGTCCTGACCAATTATTACTATAATATGCATAATGTTATTAAGAGGATTGAGGAGGATACCTGTTCCCTGTCTCTGGCCCATGAGCAGCTAAAAGATGCCCATGCTGAGCTACGCGATCTCAACTTGGACCTGGAGCAGCGGGTCGAAAAGCGTACCCGGCAGCTGCAGCTTTCTGAAGAGAAATTTCGCGGTCTTTTTGAAAGCTCAAAGGATATGATTCTCTTTTGTGGTCTGGATAACCGTATTAGCGATATCAACGAGAGCGGCAGGGAGATTCTGGGCTACGAGAGCAGGGAGGAGATTATCGGCAGGCCCTTGGTCTCCTATTTTGCCGAGGAGGAGAAATGGCCCCTTTTTAACTGTGGCCTCGGTTCCCAGGGTCATGTAAAAGATTTTGAGGTGAAATTTCTCCGCCAGGACGACACCCGCCTTTATCTCATGATTACCGCCTCAAGGATTGCCAATGAGAAGGGCAAAGTTAAGGGCTATGAACTCATTGCCAAGGACCTTACCCATTTCAAGGAGGTCACGGATCAACTCATCCAGTCAGAAAATATGGCCTCTGTGGGCCAGCTGGCAGCGGGTGTTGCCCATGAGATCAACACGCCTCTCGGTATTATCCTCGGCTACTCCCAGCTGCTGATGGAAGATTTTGCAGAAGACTCGGAGGTGCACGAAATCCTGGCCACCGTTGAAAAACAGACCAAGGCGTGCAAACGGATTGTTGCCGACTTGTTGAAGTTTTCCCGCCATAGTGTGGGTGGCACCCAGGCACCTGTTGATATAAACACCTGCATCCAGGATGTGTTATCCATTGTCGAGCATAGCCTCAACATGGATCATATTTATGTTCAGCGTGTGTTGGCGGAGAAGATCCCGGAGATTGTTATTAATGTGGAAAGGCTCAGGCAGGTCCTGGTCAACATGATCAACAATGCCCACCATGCCATTGGCAAGGAAGGAATTGTCGGGGTCTGGACCCGTTTTAATGAGCATTGCCAAGAGGTGGAGATTATTATCGGTGATACCGGCTGCGGCATCCCCCCGGAGGTAATTACCCGCATTTTTGATCCTTTCTTCACCACCAAGGGGGTAGGCAAGGGTACGGGGTTGGGGCTCTCTGTCTCCTTCGGTATTATCAGGGACCATGGCGGCTATATTGAGGTCCATTCGCCGCCGGTGGATAAAGAGGTGTTGGCTGCCGGAATGAATACGGCCTTTCATGTGATTCTGCCGCGAGAGCCCCAGAGCGGGCAAAGCAAAGAGGATGAGTCGTGAGTACTATACTGGTTTTAGACGATGTCAAGGATGCCGCTGTTCTGGTCAGCAGGATACTCAAGAAAAAGGGGTATACGGTGCACCTCTTTGTCGATGAGGACAAGGCGCTGTCCTTTGCCAAGAACAATGACCTTGACCTGGCCATTCTGGACATGAAATTGCGGAAGATGGACGGAGTCGAGGTGTTGGCGGAGCTTAAACGAATCCAGCCGGAGATCAAGGCCATTATGCTCACCGGTTATCCCACCGCCCAAACCGCCCAGCGTTCCCAAAAAGAGGGTGCCTCAGGCTATTGCATCAAGCCTATTGATAAGCGGGAACTGGAGCAGGCCGTTGCCGAGATCCTCGTATCAAAAAGTTCCGAGCCTTGAGTCTTTTTGCCTTCTAAAAAGGGATGGTCAGGGTGATGGCTCCGAAGTCGTCGTTGCTCTCCTGGCTCTTGTATTCGCGGGTGCGGAGGACATGGGTGTAGCTGATGCGGGTGGTGTGCCAGGTCAGGACAATGCCGATC
>PKTX01000033.1 GCA_002868945.1 Desulfobulbaceae bacterium | reverse complement strand
GCATATATGCGATATTCCGAGCATTATTTTTTGAGCATGACGCCGAGATCAGGCCGGTAAGCGAGTTTACGAGACTCCGAGAGGGCCATTTCTGGACAGGCACTAAATAAATATTTTATACCCAAGGGACAGTTGCTGTGAATCAAAAACTTTAATGGCCGAGACGAGCGGCACCAACTGCCGCCCCTTTTTCAGAACATCTCCGGCCCGTGAGCCGGGCCACTGTGCTATAGTTTTAAGAGGTGAGAGACACGGACCAGCGCCAGCCGGCACTGGCCGGCTCCAGCCAACCAGCAGCGCAGGAGGCATAACGTGGACCTACACCTTTTCAAGCACTGGACAACGAAACTTCTGACACCAGGCACCTTTGTCCGGGAAAACTACGCCTCCTTCAAAGAGCTCCTGGAGCAGGACCGGCGCAGCCATGAGCTGATCGCCGAGCTGGAGGCCATCTATTACAACCACCGTCAGGTGGACATCAAGTTCATCGAAAGGCGCTACAATGAACTGACCGGGGCCGTGGCAACCATTATCAATGCACTTATCAGGATGGCGCCGGGCCCCTACGACAATTTGCGCGACTATTTTCAGAAAATCGACAACTACGGCCGCTATATATTCACAGCCGCCCGTCGGAAAAAGGAAATGCCGCTGACCATGCCGCTGACCAGCGTGGGCGTGGATGACCGGCAGATAACCGGTGACAAGGCCTTTAACCTGGCCATGTTGGCCAACGGCCTGCAGATGCCGGTGCCCGCCGGCTTTGTCATCTCCACGGACGCCTTCCATGCCTTTCTGGACCACAATGATCTGCAGGGGGAGATCGATCGCCGACTGGCTGTTCTCGATATCAGCGACCCACAAGACCTCCGACAGATAGCCGATGAGATCAACGCTCTTATCGCCGCGGCGACAGTGCCGCCGAGTCTGGCATCCTCCATGACCACGGCCTTCAGCAATCTGCAAGAGCAGCAGGGCGACGCTATCCGGGTGGCCATGCGCAGCAGTGCCGGCCTTGAAGACAGTGCAACCTCCTTTGCCGGCCAATACCACACCGAACTCCATGTGGATCGTCACGCCTTACTGGCCGCCTACAAAAGAGTGCTTGCCGGCAAATATTCGGCCCGTGCTCTCTATTACCGCATCAATCGAGGCATTGCCGACTGTGACACCCCCATGGCCGTACTGGTCCTTATCATGGTGGATGCCAGAGCCGGCGGGGTCATCTACACTGCTGACCCGACCAATGCTACCGACCCCAGCCTGACCATCCACTCTATCCGCGGCCTGGGGGAACTCCTGGTGGCCGGCGAGGTCTCACCAGACGTCATCCAACTTACACGAAGCCCCAGTCTGCACATCAGCGGGCGCCACCTGGCCGTCACGACCCGGGATATGGCAGAGGAGCTCCCGAGCACGGGACTTCTCGACTCAGGGCCTCAGCCGCGGCCTCAAGGCGCCTCTCTAAACGACGCCGCGGCCCTGGAGCTAGGCCGCCTCGCCGTGGCCATTGAGCAGTTCTACGGTGAACCCCAGGATATCGAGTGGTGTCAGGGCCGGGACGGTACTCTCACCATCCTGCAGGCCAGAGCCCTGTGCCGCGAAAAAGGGGCGCGCCAGGCCGAGCCGCAGTCCGGGGTTGAGATCAAGGCGCCGATCCTCTTCCAGGGCGGTGAGTGTGCCTCCTCCGGCCTGGCCGGCGGTCGTCTCTTTTTCCTGGACAGCGAGCAACAGCTCGACCAGGTGGAGGCCGGCTCGATTCTGGTGACCCGCAACACTCCGCCCGCTTATGTCAGGACCACGGACCGGATCGTGGCCCTGATCAGCGAACAGGGTAGTGTGGCCGGGCATTTCGCCTCAGTGGCCAGGGAGCTCGGCCTGCCTGTTATTGTCAACACCGGTCCTGCGCTGCGCCGTTTGCGCCACGGTGCCGAGGTGACCATCTGCGCCCACACCGCCACCATCTATGAAGGGATGATCAAGCTGCCAGCCAGAGCCGCCCCGGTCGAGGCGGACACCCCCTTTCGGCGCAAACTTAAATACATCCTGGGTTTTGTTTCACCCCTGACCCTTATTGACACCCAGGCCCTTAACTTCAACCCGGAGGGATGCCGGTCCCTGCATGACATTATCCGCCTTTGTCATGAGAAAGGTATGCAGGAGATGTTTGCCACCGGTGACCGCTGGGGAACGCGGGTCCATGGCGCAAAAAAAATCATCTCCGCGATCCCTATGACAGTATATGTCCTGGATGTGGACAAAGGCCTGGTGGACGCCGCCCGCAACATGGAGGAAATATCCTTATCGGAAATCCACTGCCTGGCCATGCACGCCTTGTGGGCTGGGCTTTCCCATCCTGACATTGACTGGAGCCAGCAATCCCATTTTGACTGGAAGAGCTTTGATGACCTGGCCCTGGCCGGTGGCATAGCAAGCAAAAACGCCGATGCCGTGGCCAGCTACGCCATCATCTCCCATGATTATCTCAACCTGAACATGCGCTTTGGCTACCACTTTACGGTGCTCGACACCCTCTGCGGCCCGGAAGCCAATGACAATTACATCATCCTGCGTTTTGCCGGTGGTGGTGGCAACTTTACCGGCAGGGCCATGCGAGTGGAGTTTCTTTCCAGGGTCCTTGTCCGCCTTGGTTTCAGCGTCGAGAGCAAGGGCGATCTCATCGATGCCCGCCTCAGCCATCAGGAGCATGATTTGATCAAGGACAAACTGAACATGGTGGGCCGCCTGCTCGGCGTCACCCGCCTGTTGGATATGACCCTCAATAATGAGGAGATGGTAGAATAATATCTGGCCGATTTCTTTGCCGAAAACTATCATTTTGCCGCTCAGAAAAACATGTAGTGAACGGAGGATAAACCGCCATGTCCTATGAACTTACCTGGATAACATCATCACTGGCAGTGGGCTATGCCCCCATGTCCTATGCCGAGCTTGACGCCATTGAGGTGCAGGGCATCAAGGCCATCGTCAACCTCTGCGGCGAGTTCTGTGACCTCCACGAAATAGAGGAAAAATCTGGGTTTGAGGTCTATTTTCTACCCATCCCCGATGAAAACGCCCCGGATATGGCAGAGATGGAAAAGGCCCTGGAGTGGCTGGACGAGGCCCTCTTTCTGGGTAAAAAAGTCCTGGTCCACTGCCGGCACGGCATCGGCCGCACCGGCACCTTTGTCTCCGCCTATCTCATCCGCCGCGGCCTGGGCCTCAAGGTAGCCGAAAAAACCCTGAAGGGCACCCGCGCCAACCCAACCAACTATGCCCAGTGGAGCCTCTTGAAAAAATATGGCAAAAAAAGCGGCAAACTCACCATCCGCGAGCCCTCCCTGGAGAGCAATAATACTGTGGACCTCGGAGACTTCTTTGCCGAGTATGAGGCCCTGGTCCTGGATGTGGAAAACTCCCTGCAAGATCTGAGCGAGACCGACAAGGCAGGGGCCCTCTGCGGCCGGGAATCCGACAGCTGCTGCCGTGAGCATTTCTCCATGAAGCTCATTGAGGCCCTCTATCTGTTCAACAAGATGAACACCACCTTCCAAAGCAATGAGCGTCAGGAGACCATTAACCGGGCCTCTGCGCTCTTCCAAAAGATCAGGGCCCTGGTCCACGAGGTCCCGCCGGAAGAGTGCGAGACCGAGATGAACGACCTGTACCGAATGGGTAGCCTCATCTGCCCTTTAAACAGGGAGGGGAAATGCAGCCTCTATGAGTATCGGCCCATTCGCTGCCGCTGCCATGGTGTAGCCGGTCATGCCCTTGATTTATCTTTGCCCGAAGACATTCTTTCCAACATCTCCCGTAATGTCTTTTTCGCCCTCTCCAATGTCTTTCCAGGCAACGAAGAACTGCTCTTCAGCTGCCCTGATACCATATCCGGCAGGTTTACCCAGGTCTATTTTCGCCACATCGCCTCCCTGCAGACAACATGACAGATCACGCCAAGACTTCCACCAACCCGCCAAGGCGGCTGACACAGGGCAAAGCGCCCTTCCGTCTCCTGGCTGCCGTGCTGCTGCTTGAACTCCTTGTTACCGCGCCGCTCCTGGCTGATGAGGAGGGCACCGGCACAATGAGCCTGGTCTTTGAAAATGATCTCTTCTACGACCTGGACCAGCATTACACCAATGGCCTCGGCCTTATCTGGATTCCCGATGAAAAAGAAAGGCCGCCTGATTGGGCCCGCCATGCCGCCCGCCTCATCCCCTGGTTTCCCAAAGACAAGGAGCCGCGCCACGGTTATGCCATCGGCCAGAAGATGTATACACCCACCGACATTACCGAGAAAAATCCGCCGGCCGATGCACGGCCTTACGCCGGTTGGCTCTATGGCACAATGGGTCTGGGCGTCCAGACAGATGCCCGGATGGACCAGGTCATTCTGACCATTGGCATGGTCGGCCCCGCCTCCCTGGCCGAACAGAGTCAGAAAATCCTCCATAAAATGACCGGCTCCGACAAACCGGCCGGCTGGGACAGCCAGCTGCGCAATGAACCGGGTCTTATCCTGACCTATCAGCACAGTTGGCGCCATCTGACCGGCAGCCTGGGCGATCTTGACGTGGATCTGACCCCATACGTCGGCGCCACCATCGGCAATATCTTCACCTATGCAAACAGCGGTGTCACCATGCGCTACGGCAGGCTGCTGGCCGCTGACTACGGGCCGCTGCGCCTGCAACCCAGTTCGCCGGGCTCAGGCTTTTTCAAACCGGCGCACCACTTTAAATGGTACCTCTTTGCCGGGTTTGACGGCCGGCTGGTTGGCCATAACATTTTTCTTGACGGCAACACCTTTCGCGACAGCCGCAGTGTTGACAAGTATCTCCTGGTCGCCGACCTGCAGATCGGCATTGTCCTGACCTGGCACACCACCCGCATCAGCTACACCCATGTCCTCCGCACCCGCGAATACAAGAGCCAGGAG
>PKTX01000024.1 GCA_002868945.1 Desulfobulbaceae bacterium | reverse complement strand
GCTATTGGTGAAGCGCACCGGCTCTACACCCGGATGATAAATTTCAGAAAAAAAGTGAAGTGTTATTTGTTTCAAGGGCGTTTTTCGTCATGCCCTGTGCAAACCGGGCAATATCTCCATGCCGCTGTCCGCTATGTGGAAAGAAATCCGGTGGCTGCAAAAATGGTTTCCCGGCCATGGGATTACACCTGGTCCAGCGCCGCCTTTCATGTAGGCCTTGTATGTTCAGACCCCCTTGTTGAGCAATCCCCACTGCTCGCAGCGATGAGTGATTGGCAGGACTTTTTGACAACAGATTCGCATTTAGTACCAGAGCTACAACAAAAGAGCCGGACAGGCCGGCCCTTCGGCTCGGAAGCCTTCTATGACACCGTGTCAAAACTTACAGGCCGGGATCTACGACCGAAACCGGCGGGTCGCCCTAAGAAATAGTATTGATGTCCCCGGAATATCACTGCCAAATTTCTCATAAATAATATTTTTTGCCATAACAGAATAATAGCCGAACGAATAAGGTTAGATTGTGCGAGCCCCAAGACAAACCAGTGGCATCGTAGCTGATTCTCGCCACAATCTGAACCGTTTGTTGAACAAGCCCGGTCACGCACTGGCTTCTGAGAGGAACCCCTAATTGTTTGACTGCTTTATGAGAGCATAACTATCAGGCCGGTGGCGTGCCATCACCCATAAAGGAAAACAAGAAGACCAAGATTAATGTCTGGATAAGCCAGCCGATCACGCAAACCCCCACAGCACGCCAGGTGCTTTTATAATCAAGGGCCTGTCTGACCGCGATCACCATTGCTACGAGCATCCAGATTGAAGCTACTGAAAACACCAGCGCCCCCAGACCCGGGATGACGCCTACTATTTTTATCAGGCCGGGAGAACTGGAAAAGCCAATGGTTCGTAGCAATTCACCGAGATCAGCATGGGTTTGCGGCTCCGGAAGTAATTTCGTGCCGATAAAGTAAGTGAGAAAAGCCCAGACATACCACCCCACAAGGGATAAAACTATTCCCATCAGGATGCCGCCCGGCCCTGCCACTCCCATTCCGAGACCTCCTATTCCGGCAGCTACACTGGAAAGCACAACAACACCCATGGCCTGAGGCATGGCGCTTTTGTCTGCCTCAACCTCTTCATACAGGTCAACATCTAATTTTGCGGCGCGAAGCATACGATCTTTAAAATTGGTCATAAAACAACACCTCTTGAATTTGCGATCCGTTTATACCCAGGACAGCCTGATTCTTTTTCAGGATATTTCAGAAGTTTGGGTGAACCAGGTCATGTAACCAGGCCATGTGATTTGTGCTATAGTAGGCTATATTCACAATCTTGGCCAGCATGGTTATGCTGGGGACATCCATGACTAGTAAAGTCAAGTGGAAAACTGGTTATGCCGTAACAAAAATCAGCTAAAACCAAAAAAGGCGCCGAGACGAAATCTCGGTGCCTTTTTTCGTGTACGTTATCAAAACTTCCCTGCAACCTACAGATATTGGCCCATCGGTTTTTTTGCGGACTCTTACAGGAAAAACCCCTGTTGGGCAAGAAGCCGGCGCAATGGGCGGAAAGGGACAAAACAACAATAGAAAGCGCTGTGGCTTTATATCGAAAGGCTCTTGCCGCTCCCCTGTACAGGGTAAAGAACCTTATTTCTTGCCCTTGAGCAGATCGGCAAAGGTCCCCATGCCACCGCCACTCTCCTTCTTGCCCTTGCTGAAGCGATCAAACTCTTCGCGCAAATCCGGCTCCCGGCGGCGACCGGCCTCTTTTTTCTTTCTGATCTCCTCTTTCTTGCCCTCTACCTCGGGAATGGAAAGGGAGATCCTTTTATTTTCCGCATCAATCTGATCAATACGCACCTCCAGCTCCTGTCCGTCGGCCACTACCTCGCGAGGATGGTTGATGCGCCGACCGGCGCCGAGATTGGAGATATGGACAAGGCCGTCAATGCCGGGCGCCAGGTTGATAAAGGCGCCGAAATCGGTAATGCGCACCACAACACCGGTGACACACAGGCCCTCCTGCAGGGTTGACTCAACACTGTCCCACGGATCGGCCAGAGTGGCCTTGAGGCTGAAGGAGAAACGATCGGCATCCCAGTCAAGCTTCATCACCGACACCTCCACCTGCTGGCCCTCCTCCAGGATGGCATGGATATCAGAGACCCGCCCCCAGCTGATCTCGGAAACCGGGATAAGCCCTTCAATACCACCGATATCGACAAAGGCGCCGAAGTTACGGACGGAGGTGATGGTGCCGGTGACCACATCGTCCACCGCCAGTTTATCGCGCAGGGCCTCCTTCTTCTCCTCCTGCTCCTCTTCCAGCAGGGAGCGGCGGGAGAGAATGATATTGCGACCATTCTCCTTATATTCGGCAATGAGAAACGGCAGGGTCTGGCCGACGAACCGGGCCGGATCAGCAACCCGGCGCAGACTCATCTGCGAGTAAGGACAAAAACCGCGGGTGGTGCCGGCGATCTTCACCTCAAAGCCGCCCTTGATTTCCTTGACCACCTCGCCATCAACCGGGATACGGCCGTGATAGAGCTCCTCAAGGTGGGCCAGGGCCGCGGCACCGCTCATCTTGGTGGTAAAGAGCATCTGGCCCTGATCCGCGGCCAGGAAATAGGCGGTGAGGCGATCGCCTTCCGCCACAGTGGGCCGGCCGTCGTCGCCCAACATCTCCGAACAGGCCAGGGCGCCTTCGCTCTTACCGCCGATATCAAGGAAAATCCATTCCTTATCCACGCGGACGACCTCACCCTCCACCTTCTGCCCAGGGGTCAGTTTACTGTTGTCCACCTGCTCGGAATCAAACATCTCGGCAAAGCTTGCCATGGATTCTTCCATACTATCCTTCTCGTCTGTCATCACTGAATCCTCTTGTTATTACTCGTTACTGTCCGGGAAAAAGGCCTCGCCGATATCCACCCTTTCAATGTCTCGTGTTGCTGTTTCCAAAATAACAAAGCCGGGCTGCTTCTTGCCGCCATGCAGATCACCGGGATTGATCAGCAGACAGGTCCCCACCTCTTCCACCTGATAACGATGGGTATGGCCGCAACAGACCACATCAAAGGTGCCCTGCATGGCAATGGACCTGGCCAACTGGGGATAATGCTGAAAGGCGAATCTGAGACCGCCGGCCTCCACCGCCCCCAGGGTGCCGTGGTGGGTGATATTGGCATACCTGGTGCCGCACGACTGGGAAATGAGATGCTGATCACCGACATTATTACCGTAGATCAGGTGGACCGGTCCGGAAAACTCAGCCAGCTCAATAAGCATAAAGGGTGAAATCAGGTCACCGCAATGGATCATAAGCTGGACGCCATAGGCGTTGCAATAGGTTACTGCAGCCCGCAGGTTGGGGATATGGTAATGGGTATCTGAAATAATGGCAATGCGCATCTGTTCTACTCTGTTGGTTAGTCGACGTTACGTGGGGCCAGCCGGCCTTTATTGGGTTGCAAGAAAAGAGGCCAGGGTGGACAGAAAATAGCGATTGTCGGCCGGATTCTTCAGGGAAATACGAAAGTAGCTGTTATCCAGGCCGTCAAAACTGGCACAGTTTCGGATCATGATTCTGTGGTTCAACATGTGGGCGGCCAGCTGATCCGCGCCCATGTCGCGCAGGCGACAGAGGATGAAATTGGTGACGCCCGGCACCACGCTGAGCCCCGGCAGTTCGGCCAGTTGGGCGGCAAAGGCATGCCGTTCATCGGCCATGAATCCCTGCACCCGGCGAACATAGTCGTCCGCCTCGCGCAACAGGTACTCTCCGGCAATCTGGGCCAGACGGTTGACGCTCCAGGGTCGGCAGTGGGCCCGCAGATCCGCCATGTTGGCCGGGGTGCTGACCAGAAAGCCGAGACGCAGGCCCGGAATACCATATATCTTTGAAGAAGAACAGAGGATATAGAGGTTGTCGGGCAGATCGGCCGCCACCAGGGAAGGCTCCCGGCAAAAGGGCAGATAGGACTCGTCAACCATAAAGGTGGTGCGGGGGTGGTCTTCGACAAAGGCGCGCAGGCGCCGGCTGGCCAGCAGATGGCCGGTGGGGTTGTTGGGATTGCAGAGAAAGACAAGCTCGCCGCCCTGCAGAGAACGGCCCAAGGCGGCCAGATCAACGGCAAAATCGGGGAAAGAGGTGACAAAATCGTGCCAGGGCAGACCACTGTACTGACAGGCCAGTCGATAATCGGAATAGGTTGGGTTGACGATAACGGCCCTTTTGAAACGGGAGCGGGCCGGCAGGTCGTAGATAAAATCAGTGGTACCGTTGCCGGCCATGACCTGCTCGGGCGCACAGCCCATGCGTCGGGCAAAAAGGGCGCAGAGCGACTGGCTGGTGGCCTCGGGCAGGTAAGCGATCTGATCAAGGCCCTCTTCCAGCACCCGGCGCAGACCAGGCACCATGCCCAGGGGAGAAAGGTTACTGCTCATATCAATGAGCTCATCCACCCGCAGGCCTAGTTCTGTTGCCGTGGCAATGATGTTACCGCCATGCACGAATCCCATAATGCTACACATCCTTTAAGGAGAGAGGCAGGCCGGCAGCCACCAAGACCACCCGCTCACAGACCGCGGCCACCCGCTGGTTCAGGGCTCCGGCCAAATCCCGGAAACGCCGCCCCAGGGAAGTATCCGGCACAATACCCAGCCCCACCTCATTGGCCACCAGGACAACCGCTATCTCCGAACCGGCCAGCCCGGCGACAAGCCTCTCCATTTCAGCCGCCACCTCCTCATCGCTGAGCTCGGCCAGCAGCAGATTGGTCAACCACATGGTGAGACAATCGACCAGCAGGGCATCAATACCGGCCGGCGGCGTGACCAGCAACTCGGCCAGTCCCCTGGGCTCCTCAATAAGGCGCCAGCAGTCGCCCCGACGCTGCCGATGCAGCTCGATACGGGTCTGCAGCTCCGGATCGGAGCCTCCGGTCATGGTGGCGACATAGCAGGGGGAGCGGTAGTGACGGGCCACAAACTCTTCGGCCAAGCGGCTCTTGCCGCTGCGGCACCCACCGACAAACAAAACTGTCCTGGCCTGTCCTTCCTGCATAGTGTCCGTATTGATACTCAAAGGGGAAAAGGGGGTGCCGAAGAAAAGGCGGCGGACCACCTACTGAAGAATAATTTCCGTGCCCTTGGGCGGCACAAAGAGGAAATAGCTGTCGGCAAAGTGCTGATCATACTCTATGTCGCTGAATCTGATATCAGTTATGCTCTCCAGGTGATCGACAATACGGAGACGCCACAGCTCAAAGCTTGTCTCATCCACCCAGAGAAAGAGATGGCGGACCTGGGCATGGGACTTCCTGGGGGTAAGGCGGAGACAATAGCTGCCGGGCTCCGCCATCTCCGCAGGGGCGTCTTCGACAATAAAATCCCTGAGCAGGTCACCGGTGCCGGTGAAAAAGGCATAGGTCAGATCCTCGGTCAGATAGGCCGAGGCCTTGGAGACGATGAGCTGATTTTCCTTTTCCAGATAAAAAGAGACCTCCTCACCATCACAGACCAGTACCTGGCGGCTGGGCTCCTCATAATCCCAGCGCAGCTGATCCGGTTTCTGGATCACCACCACACCGCTGCCCTGCTGATCCCGACCCCGCATGGCAGTCAAGGTGGTATGTTGCTCAAAACGCGCCCTCAACGAACTCATGGCGTCATATCTTTCCTGGATCCGCTTGGCAATGGCCGCCGCATCCAGCGCCTGGGCCGGTTGCAGTAAAAGGGCAAAGCAAAGCAGAAAGAGCGGCAGGACCCGACAAAAGAGTCGATTCATTTATTAACCTGGGCAAGTTCAAGGTTCATCTTTCGACCAAAAATACGGCCGGCCGTCTTCTGAGCCGCCTCTGTTATGTCGGAGACATAATAACGACGTTCACCACCCGTGGCCAGCCGTCCGGCCACGGCCGGATTGGCATCAAGGTATTGTTTGAGCTTATGGGCCACAGCCAGAGAGGAATCAATGACCCGCACCCGCCGGCCCATCCGCGGCTGAATCAGATGGCTCAGCAGCGGATAATGGGTGCAGCCCAGAACCAGGGTGTCCACCCCCTTGACCTTGAGGGGATGGAGGTAGCGGCGCAGGATCATCTTTGTCTCCCGCTTGGCCAGCCAGCCCTCCTCCACCAGGGGGACCAGCAAGGGGCACGCTTGCGACAAGACCCGGGCGCCGGGATTGAGGGCCCGGATCTCTTCTTCATAGATTCGGGAGTTGATGGTGGCCCTGGTGCCGATAACGCCGATCCGTCCTGATCGCGAGGCCTGCACGGCCTGGGCCACGGCCGGAGTGATGACCTCCATAATGGGCACCTCATACTGCTGCTGAAGAAGGTGGCCCGCCACACTGGCCGCCGTATTACAGGCCACGATAATCAACTTTGCGCCATTGGCAAGAAGGAAATCGCAATTCTGCACGGCATAACGGCTAATGGTGGCCGGGCTTTTCGAACCGTATGGGGTGCGGGCCACATCGCCGAAATAGAGGATTGACCGCTCGGGCAAGACCTCTTCAATGGCACGGGCCACGGTCATGCCACCCACACCAGAATCAAAAATTCCAATCATGACAAACTCAAATATTCAACTTTCGGGGTTGAGATAACTGTTCGACATTCAACGATTTAAAAGCCGTTTCAGACGTGTGATGCAACGAGAATTCAGGAGTCAGGAAACAGAAAAAAAGCATAAAAAAACAGTCGTTCCGGCTTCTGTATGTCGGCCCCGGCATTCCGCCATGTTGAAAACAACTTCGCCATAACACTATTAACAGCCCCTTGAAAAACTACTACGCTCGAAGGTCTCTCTTCGTTCGCTATCTGCTGGTGCGGCGTCAAAATTCGGCTTGAGCTAAGCGAGCGAAGCGAGACTCCGAAACATCTAATTATTCAAGATACCCTGTAGCCAAAGTGCCGTGGCCGACCGGCCGCACGCCCCGGACTGGCCGCCATGGAAAACGAGGTGCGTGTCCCTGACCGCCTGCAAAGGCAGGTTCAATAAACAAAGGGTGCCACTCAGAACCCTGGCTTTTGTAACACAAAAGCAGGCCGGCGCCAAAAACAAAACAGGGAGCCGGCCCCAGGCCGGGACAAACTCCCTGGCAAACAACAACACGGGAAAATCTTACCCCCGCCGTTATGACCTGTTTAATATATTGAAATTTGGTTATTTTATATATTTTCTTCGAATATCATTCAGCAATGGAGGGGTGAGGAGAGAGGTGTAAGGCGTCAGGAGAATCAAAAAAACCGCTGAACAAGAGCCTTCCTCCTCACTCCTGAGGCCTCCCCTACACGGACAAAAAAGGGCGAGGCTGCCCAAAGCTATGCCGCCTTACGTTTGATAAAACCCCAGAGAAAGTCGCGCTATTTCTTCTTGCGGGGTTTGGCCGTACTCTTCTTGGCGCCTTTTTTGGTCTTTCTCGCCTCAATGGCCTTGCGCAGATTCTCGGGCAGACCGCGCTCCTTGGCCGCCTTTTTCCTTTTTTCAGAAAGGGCCTTGGCGCACAGAGGTTGACGCAGGGACAGGCCGTATTTCTGACGGTATGAGCGGCCATCAAGATCGTGCGAGGCAAGATGCTTGGGGGACAGCATCTTAAATGATTCACCGCACTCCAGACAAATAATCTTATTTTTCAGGATCGACTTTTCCGGCTTGATATCACGGGGAGCAGCACCCTGCGCCACGCCGGTCTCCTCTGCTTCGGCCCGGGCCTCTTTGGCCTGCAGCTCCTGCAACGACTGGAAGGTGTTATTAAGGGCTACAGCAACATCCTCGGTACTCATTGACGTTCCCTGACATTGCGACTTAACAATATCCGCTGCCATCTCCAAGAGTGACTTAGTCATGATATTCTCCTTTACTGTTTTCAGTTAATATGACGCCGTGGGCCATATCCCTTTCACAAAAAATTTTCTTACAATAACCCAGGAACAACAAAATTTAAAACTTTTATTACTGAAATGTCTATAGCTTCTTTTCTAAAAAATATACAGACGGTTGCACCACACAACATGGCAAGCACACCCATATCAGGCGACACTGCCCTGTTTTTCGATGAATTGGCGGAAAGAAGAGAGGGAAGGTCGAACGAAGAGCAAGACTCAAGGTGTGCAACGACGATCTATCATATAGTTAGACCCTTCCTTCTTTTTGACATAATGCTTTAGCTGTGAAGCGGCATTGGACACCTCGGCCGAATGGCTGAAGTGATGATTGCCGGTGGGAATAACGGCAATGGAGAGACTGAGAAGGGCATATGTTGTTTCGCGGCCCTGGCGATCCTTTTCCACATAACAATTTGCCGCAATATCCTCCTGGCGAAGGAACATATTGCGAACCGCCTCAAAATGAGCAAGCACCCTGGTACAGGCCGCATCAATCATCTCTTCCGGCACAATAAACAAAAAGTCATCACCACCCACATGACCGACAAAACCGTGGTGACGAGCCAGCTCCTCAATGACATTGACAAGAATACGCGCCACCATGACGATGACGTCATCACCCTGGGCAAAACCGTACCTGTCGTTATAGGGTTTGAAGTTGTCGATGTCCACATAGCAGACACCATAGCCCTCGTCGGCATCAATGGTGCGTTGAATAGCCTTTAGAATGGAGGTGTTGCCGGGCAGACGGGTGAGGGGATTATTATCGAAGACCCTGGCCATGCGTGCCAAGGCCAGGCGGATGCGGGCCAGAAGTATCTCCGGTTCAACCGGCTTGACGATTATGTCGTCAACGGCATAGCGCTGCCAATCGATACAGCTCACCTCATCAATCCCGACCACGAGCAGGATGGGCATGTTGGCCTTATGCAGGCAGGCCTTGGCGGCACTGAGCAGATCAAAGCAATCGGCCAGCCCTTTATCGACAATGAGCATATCAGGCGGATCTTCCAACATAAGGGAAATCGCCTTATGGGCGGAGCTGAAAATAAGGGCCTGATATCCCGCCGTCTTCAGGATAACTTCCGGCTCCTTACCGACCAGGACATCGCCGACAAAGAGTAGACGGATCATAGAGAGAAACTCCTCCGGACAGTGTGCCGGATTATTTATTTTCAACTTTACCAGCCTGTTGAAAAACTACTGGCCTGGCTGATGTGGCGTCAAAATTCGGCTTGAGCTAAGCGAGCGAAGCGAGACTCCGAAAAATCGGATAATTCAAGATACCCACAAGTGAAAAGCTGTTTCGGACGGGTGATTTAACGAAAATTCAGGATTCAGGCAATAGAAGAAAAGCATAAAAAAAACAGTCGTTCCTGCCCGTGCATTCGGGCATGCTGGGAAAAAATTCGTCATATCGCTATCAATTCGCATAATATCAAAAAGATAGCACAAATCGACAAGCTGAGCCCTTATGTTTTTTCCAACTCCGACTGAATATCGAGGCTGAAGCCCTTGACGTCCCACAGTTTTTCATCCACCTCATCAAGGATTTCATCAAGATCGACGGCAGTAAGCCCCAATTTTTCCCAGGCCACCTTGCTGAGCGGCGGCACCCAGATATCGGCGCCGTGGCCGTAACCCATACCGCGAATGAGGATATCGCTGAAGTGCAGAATGGCGGTGGCCAAGGGCTCCTCCTGGGATTTTTTGGGCCTATGGTGACAGGCAATGGGCTCAACCAGCTTCTTGGGCAACAGCCAACTCTTGGCCAGCCAACCGCCCACCTCCGCATGGTCAAGACCAAGCACCAGCCGCTCCGCCTCAACCATGGATATCTGCTTCATGTCAACGACATTAAGAATCTCATCATATTGCTCGGGCAGTTCCATTTTCACCGCCACCTTGCCGATGTCGTGGATCAGGCCGGCCGTACTCACCTCTTCGGGATCGTTGATCCCCAGACGTTTGGCCAAGGTGCTGGCCACCACGGCCGTGCCCAGGGAATGCTCCCACAGCTCCACGTCAGAGCCCTCCATGAGCTCAAAGATCGAGGCACTGATGATCAAACTTTTGATAACATTAAAACCAAGCAGGATAATGGCACTGGAAAGGGAGCTGATCTTCTGGGGAAATCCGTAAAAGGCGGAATTAACGAGCTTGAGAAGTTTGGCGGCCAGAATATGATCCTTGCTGATCACCTTACCCATCTGTTCCGTGGTCGTATCCGGATCATCCGCCATCCGGGTGAGCTTGGCGACAATACCCGGCAGGGTGGGCAGGTTCTTTACCTCGCGCAGGGCCCGACGAAATTCTGCTTTCTGATCATTTTCCATAAATAGTTACGACTCCTGACGGGAGGCCACCAGCCGCGCCATGATTCTCTTTTTCAGAAAGATCAGCGGCGGCACATGCTTGACCCGGGAAAACCTCTTTTCAACATCAAGGAGCTCCTCCTTGAGACTTTTTTCGCCGGCAATCTTCACCGGATGTCCCTGCACGGCAATATGACTGATCTCCATCTTCATGAAACGGGCGATCATGGCCGCGGTAAGCACCGTATCCTTGCCGCACAGAATACGACCATCCGGTGTCTCGACATCCTTGGCAAGCACCATGCCTTCAGCGGCCTGTTGACAAAGAATCTGTTGCACGCCTCAACCTATCATTTTGATTTATTTAAAATTAATTCCGACCACTCTTTTCCAGAATATATAAAGTGGTCTGCTCATTACCAGCAATAAAAAAATAGTTGGTTAGCAGCGAATCTCAGCTATCATTCCTGGAATGATGCTGCGGTGAAGGGAGCATCGGCCAGGTGGGCCGCACCGAAAGGCTGCAAGCTGGGGTGCGGCCCACAGAATTACAAAAACATGGGTGTCGATAGATGTATCATCCCGACCCGACTCTTTTTTTTAAGATGGCCCATTGACAAATAATGACGCCAACATTAATTTCGTACCACTTAGTCGGATAAAAATCTGTAAAATTTGAAAAACAGCAGAAGTCATGGCTACGGAAATTTCCGGCTTACCCCACCGTGCGAGCCAAAACAATAGGCCATCTTGAATAATTGCCATTTTGCCCGATTTCTTCGGCGCTACGAAAATAAAAATGCTCACATATCATTAATATGCTGCGCTTTTTATTTTCTATGCTTCTTGAACTCGAACAAAATATCTAATAATTCAAGATACCCAATATATTTATAACGGAGTAAAAACCGCTATTATGCCGCCGGCCCAGGGCAACACCTCCTCCTAGAGGAGTTTCCTATATTTAAAGGCCATCTTGAATAATTGCTTTTTTGTCCGATTTTTTCGGCGCTACGAAAAATAAAAATCCTCACATATACCTGATATGCTGCGGTTTTTATTTTTCTATGCTTCTCAAACTCGAACAAAAAATCTAATAATTCAAGATACCCCAAAGTATTTCAACAGGAGGGTTGAAAATGCCCATATATGAGTATGAGTGTGAAGGATGTCATAACATTATCGAACAATGGCAGTCCATGGCGGATGCGCCCCTGTCAAGCTGTCCGGAGTGCGGCGCTGCCGTTAAAAAAATTATCTCGCAAAGCGCCTTTCACTTGAAGGGCGGCGGCTGGTATGCAGACGGCTACAGCAGCAAGGACTCATCACCGGCCAGTACAAGCAAGGCGGCGGACAGTGATAAAAAGGCGGCCTGCCCCAATGCCGCCAGTTGCCCCTGCGCCTCTTAGACGACAAGCGTCTCCCGCCCATTTTCAAAGGCCTTTCGCCCTGCCCGGGGCGAAAGGCCTTTTTTTTTTGATTTTCCCCTCTGCCTCCCACGCCTTTCGGCAGCCGACCAAACAGAACAAAGCAACTCAACTTGCCAATCTATACTAACTTGCTGATATTATGTATATTAAAAGGGACATGACGTTTTCCCAGACATGCCGGAAAGCAGTAGCCTAACCGGCTGTTTTTTTTCTGCTTTTCTTCTGCTTTCTGACTCCTCTTATGAAACTTCAATTAGTTTCATTAACGTTCAAACCGGTCAGAGCCCGGCGGCGGCGCTGAATTCTGAATCCTCATCACATCGCACGTCCGAACGGCTTTCAACTCCTTTCACGTCGAATAGTTATCTCAAACCGGAAAGTTGAGCAGAAAAGATTACGAGAATGGCTCGCACACCCGCTTTCTCAGAGAGAGTCCCCTCACCTGGTCAGGATCAGCATGGCGTCGCCATAGCTGAAAAAACGGTATCTCTCCTGCACGGCATGCCGGTAACAGGCAAGCAGCTCGTGTCGGCCGATGAGGGCGCTGACCAGAAAGAGCAGCGATGAGCGGGGCAGATGGAAGTTGGTAATAACATTGTCGACAATCTTAAAGGTATAGCCCGGATAAATATAGAGATCACAGGCCCCTGCCCTGGCCTGCAGCTCTCCCCGGTCATCAGCGGCAAACTCCAGGGCCCTGATACTGGTGGTGCCCACGGCCCACACCCTGCCGCCGCGGGCCTTGGCCTCGTTGACCAGGGCGGCGGTGCCGGCGGAGACCTCCAGATACTCTGAATGAATCTGATGATCGCGGATATCAGCAACCCGTACCGGCGCAAAGGTGCCATAGCCGACATGCAGGGTGACCGGCGCCATGGTCACCCCTTTTTCCTTGATACGAGCCAACAGCTCCTCGGTGAAGTGGAGACCGGCCGTGGGCGCGGCCACTGCCCCGTGCTGGTCGGCATAGACCGTCTGGTAGCGCTTTTTGTCAGTGGCGGTCTGGCCCTGGTCCCGATTGATATAGGGAGGCAGCGGCAGCTGGCCCTGTTGGTCGAGCCGATCAGGCAACCGTCCCAGAAAACGCAGCAGCACCAGCACCTTACCGTCAGCCTGGCGCTCGACAACTTCGGCCTGCAAGCCGTCACCAAAGAGAAGCCGCATGCCGGGCCGGGCCCGTTTGGAGCTCTTCAGCAGACCAACCCCCTCCACCTCATGCCACCCCGGCGCAGCGGCCACCGGTCGCGGTGTCATGGCGGGAAAGGAGAGCAAAAGAAGTTCCACCTTGCCGCCGGTCTCCTTAACCCCGAGTAACCGGGCCGGAAAGACCTTGGTATTATTAACCACCAACACGTCGCCGGCGCCAAGATAATCAAGCATGGCCGGAAAGGAACGATCAACAATGGTCTGCCTGGTGCTGTCATAGACCAGCAGTCGGGAGGCGTCACGGCGGGCCGCCGGATGCTGGGCAATCAGTTCAGGGGGCAGCTCAAAATCATAGGCCCCTATGTCGTAGGCGGGAGAAGGCACGTAAAGGCCCTTAGGAGAACCAGCTTGTACGCTGGGCCAGATAACAGAGAAGCAAGCCGGCGGCCAGGGCGAAAAAACCGAAGATGCGCAGCACCGACGACTCCATTTCAGAGAGCTGCCTGAGCCAGCTGCGGGTGGCCTCGGGGAAGGCAATATAGGGCAACGACTCAAGAATAAGGACCAAGCCGATGAGGGAGACCAGTAATTTCATGGCCGGCATATTAGCAAGAGATCACGGCAATTTCAACACCTTGCTGCGCCACCGATCCCCATGGCTCCTTTTTATGGACAGCCACAAGATACCCTTATGATAAATAACATCCTTAAATAGCCGATAAATAATGCCCAAATGACCATTTTCAGGTATGGTGGCCGAGTTGAAAATCGTCCAAGGCAGGCATTACCCCTCTCACCCTCATCATGATTACGCGAAAAACAACACGCCAGATAACCATCGGCAACGTCAAGATCGGCAACCATGCCCCCATTGCCGTGCAGTCCATGACAAACAGCGATACCCGCGATGTCGACGCCACCGTGGCCCAGATCCACGACCTTGAGGCGGCCGGCTGCGAGATTATCCGGGTCGCGGTGCTTGATCTGGAGGCGGCCGCCGCCATCAGCAGAATCCGCCAACAGATCACCATCCCGCTCATTGCCGATATCCACTTTGACCACCGCCTGGCGGTGGCCAGCATGGAACACGGCGCCCAGGGAATCCGCATCAACCCCGGCAATATCGGTGGCCCGGACAAGCTGCGCATCGTGGTGGATGCCGCCAGACAACACCATGTTCCCATTCGGGTGGGGGTCAATTCCGGCTCCGTGGAAAAGGAGATCCTCAAGAAACATGGCCAGCCGACACCGGAGGCCCTGGTGGAAAGCGCCATGAAGAATGTCGCCCTGCTGGAACAGTTTAATTTCCACCAGATCAAGATCTCCATCAAGTCATCGGACGTCCTCACCACCATTGCCGCCTACCGCAAGCTCTCCCTGGTTACGGATTACCCCCTGCACCTGGGCGTCACCGAGGCCGGCGGCCTGATCGGCGGTACGGTGAAGTCGAGCGTCGCCCTGGGCATGCTGCTCTATGAGGGGATCGGCGACACCTTTCGCATCTCCCTGACCCGCGATCCGGTGGAAGAGATTCGCGTCTGCTACGAGCTCTTGCGCTGCCTGAAGATTCGCGAACGAGGTCCGGAACTGATCAGTTGCCCCACCTGCGGCAGGTGCCAGATCAACCTCTTTGGCCTGGCCGAGAAGGTTGAGGCCCACATCCAGAAGATGGCCACACCCCTCAAGGTGGCGGTGATGGGCTGCGTGGTCAATGGCCCGGGCGAAGCCAGAGAGGCGGATATCGGCCTGGCCGGCGGCAACGGTGTCGGGATTATTTTCAAAAAAGGCAAGCTCTACAAGAAGGTGCCGGAAGAGGAGCTTTTCGACGTCTTTATCAGAGAGCTTGACGCCATGAGTAAAGAATCAGAAGTTGCGGCTAGAGAGAAACGTCGTCAATAGTTGCTTTGTCAGCCGATTTTTTTTTTGCGGCGCTATGAAAATGAAAACAGAGACATATAGTCGACATGCTGCGTGCCCGTGCAGGGGAAGGGAGCCTGCGAGACACCGCGACATCTCACTATGCAAGACACCATAAAGATGGCTGCACCCAAGAGACCGTAACGCACGTGGCCAACTCTCTCCCCTCTCCCCTGCAGCTGTCAATCTCTAAAAACAAACACCATTACTATCAGGATTTCCCATGCGTTTTTCACAGCTTCTTATTCCCACCCTTAAAGAGGACCCTGCCGAGGCCGAGGTCATCAGCCACAAACTGCTGCTGCGGGCCGGTTTTATCCGTAAATTAACGAGCGGTTCCTACACCTACCTGCCCCTGGGCCTGGCCGCCATCCGCAAGGTTGAAAAAATCGTCCGCCAGGAGATGAATGCCGCCGGCGCCCAGGAGCTGCTCATGCCCATGGTACAGCCGGCAGACCTCTGGCAGGAATCAGGCCGCTGGCAGGAGTACGGCAAGGAACTGCTCCGCTTTCAAGATCGCCACAACCGCGACTTCTGCCTGGGGCCTACCCATGAGGAGGTCATCACCGATCTGGCCCGCAAGAATATCCACTCCTACAAGCAGCTGCCCGTCAACCTCTATCAGATCCAGACCAAGTACCGGGATGAAGCCAGGCCCCGTTTCGGCCTGATGCGCGGCCGCGAGTTTATCATGAAGGACGGCTACAGCTTTGATGCCACGGATCAAGGGGCGGAAGAGACCTATGAGAAAATGAAGTATGCCTACCATCGCATCTTCACCCGCTGCGGCCTCAACTTCCGGGCCGTGGAGGCAGATTCCGGCGCCATCGGCGGCAGCTTTTCCCATGAATTCATGGTGCTGGCTGAAACCGGCGAGGACACCGTGGTTATCTGTAAATCATGCTCCTACGCCGCCAACATGGAAAAGGCGGTCTGCATGCCAAGCAGTGCCGCCACGGATGTTGCACCAAAGGAAGTGGAAAAGATCGAGACACCGGGCAAGCGTAAGGTGGCGGCGGTGTGCGACTTTCTTGACATCACCCCGAACCGGCTGGTCAAGACCCTGGTGTACATGGTCAAGGATGAACCGCTGGCCGTGCTGCTGCGCGGCGACCATGAGGTGGAAGAGGTCAAGCTGGCCAACCTGCTTGGGGTCAGTGACGAGGAAATACGCCTGGCCGACGACAAGGAGATCTTTGACGCCACCGGTACCCCCAGTGGCTATCTGGGCCCCATTGGTCTCCGTATCAAGAGCGTGGCAGACCAGGAAATCGCCGCCATGGTGAATTTTGCCGTGGGGGCGGGGGAAAAGAACTTCCACCTGCTCAACGTCAACATGGGCCGTGACTTCAGCCCCACCATGAGTGGTGATATCCGCAAGGTAACCGCTGCCGACCGCTGCGTACTTTGTGGTGGCGAGCTTAAACTGACCCGCGGTATCGAAGTGGGCCATATCTTTAAGCTGGGCACCAAATATTCAGAGGCCCTGGGCGCCACCTTCCTGGATGACCAGGGAGCGGAGATCCCCTTTATCATGGGCTGTTACGGCATTGGTGTAAGCCGGGTGGTGGCAGCGGCCATTGAACAGCACCATGACAAGGACGGCATCAAGCTGCCGGCCGCCATTGCCCCGGTCCAGGCCCTTGTCCTCAATCTGTCGCCCAAGGACGATGAGATCAGCAGGGCCGCCCTTGACATTTACCAGCAGCTTCAACAGAAAGATATTGAGGTGATCCTGGACGACCGCGACGAACGGCCCGGCATCAAGTTCAAGGATGCCGATCTCATCGGCATCCCCATGCGGATCACGGTGGGGAAAAGCTTCACCAAGGAAGGCATGATTGAGGTACGCAACCGCGCCAGCGGCGACACCCTGACCATGCCGTTGACCGAGGTGGTCTCCACGGTTGCCGATCTTCTGGCCGCTGCCATCCTTTAGATGGTGGTAGCGCTTTTTCCTCCCTACATACAGACAGCAGTAACGAAAAATGGCTCATCTGGAACACCACATCACCATTGACGACCTCCTCAATCGGGCCGCCGGCTATCTCCCCCAGCAGCAACTGCCCATCATAGAGGAGGCCTATGCCTTTGCGGCCAAGGCGCATGAGGGGCATTTCCGCCCCAATGGCGATCCCTACATCACCCATGCCCTGTCCGTGGCCCAGATTCTGGCCTCCATGCGCCTTGATGTGGACACCATCGTCGCCGGCCTCTTCCACGGCATCCTCAAGGATCCCGACACCGGTGTTGCCGAAGAGGCCATCCGTAAAAAATTCGGCAAGGATGTCGCCCATATTGTCAGCGGCGCCACCAAGATATCAGAGGTTCAGTACAACTCCAAGATCGACTACCAGGCGTAGAACATCCGCAAGATGCTGCTGGCCATGGCCACCGACATTCGCGTTCTGCTGGTTAAACTGGCTGACCGCCTCAACGATATGCAGATCCTCGATTTTCCGGTTGATCAGCAGGTGGAGTTTGCCCAGGAAACCCTTGAGCTTTATGCCCCTCTGGCCAGCCGCCTGGGGATCGACTGGATGAAGCGGGAGCTTGAGGACCGCGCCTTCTCTGTTCTGCATCCGGAGGAGTACAACAAGCTCGACCAAATGATCGTCTCTTCCCTGGGGGATCGCGAAAAATATGTGGCGGACATCAAGGAGCTGCTCTCTGAAAAACTCATTGAACACGGCATCAGCGATTTTGTCATCCTCGGCCGCCCCAAGCACCTCTTTTCCATCTATCGCAAGCTCCTGGTCCAGAAGATCACCCTGGACAAGGTCTATGACAAGGTGGCCTTTCGTATCATCCTGAAGACGGTGCGTGAATGCTATCAGGCCCTGGGCATGGTGCATGCCCTCTGGCCCCCCATTGATCATCGCATCAAGGACTACATTTCCCAACCCAAGGAAAACATGTATCAGTCCCTGCACACCTCGGTGATCGGCCCCTCAGGCGAGTTCATGGAGATCCAGATCCGCACCGAGGACATGGACAGGGTTGCCAAGGAGGGCATTGCGGCGCACTGGGCCTATAAGGAAGGCGCCAAGATCTCCGAACAGGACGCCACCACCTTTCAGTGGCTCAAGCAACTGGTCCAGTGGCTTCAGGAGCTCAAGGATCCCAAGGAGTTTCTCGACACGGTAAAAAACGAGCTCTCCCAGGCCAAAAAGATCTATGTTCTGACCCCGAACGGAGAGGTCAAAGAATTGCCGGCCGGCGCCACGCCGCTGGATTTTGCCTATGCAATCCACACCGAGGTGGGCAACCACTGCACCGGCGCTCGCATCAACGGCACCATGGTCTCCCTGAAGACCGAACTCAAAAACGGCGACGCCGTGGAGATCATCACCAACCAGAACCAACACCCCCATCAGGGGTGGCTCAACCTGGTAAAAACAGGACGGGCCCGGAGCCGGGTACGGCACTGGTTGCGGCAGGAGGAGCAGACGAAATCCCTGCGTCTCGGCGAGGAGATCTGCGACAGAGAGTTGAAGAAACATGCCCTCTCCCTGAAAAAGCTGGTAAAAGGAGGCGAGCTCAAGTGGATCCTCAAGAAATTGCACTGCAATGCCCTGCGGGAGCTCTTGATCCGGGTCGGCTCCGGCCAGATCACCATTCAACAGATCATCAAACTGCTTTTCCCTGAAAAAGATGAGGGGCAGGAGAATGAACAACGGCTGCCGGGACTGGCCGCCAGCCCGCCGCCCAGTCGTGACACAGATGATGCCATTACCATTGACGGCATTTCCGACATGATGGTCCGCATCAGTCAGTGCTGCATGCCCATGCCAGGTGAGGAGATCATGGGCTTTATCACGGCCGGCCGCGGCATCTCGGTCCACAAGGCCACCTGTCCCAACCTGCTCAACACCGACCCGCAACGCTGGCTCAAGGTGCGCTGGAACGACACCAAAGCCAACCACCGGGCCCAAATCCATGTTATTGCCCAGGACCACAAGGGTCTCCTGGCAGAACTGTGCAATCTGCTCAGTGATACCGACGCCAACATCGTCACCATTGACGCCCACTCCTCAAAGGACCAGATAGCCCACCTCAACCTGATCATAGAGGTAAACAGTCTGGACCACCTCTCCACCGTGCTGCAACGTATTCGGCAGAAAAACGGGGTGCTGGAGGCAAAACGACAGTAAGCAGGGACAAGGCAATGGCACTAAAAAAGGCAATGACCCGCACACCATGCCCCGGCTGCGACGGAAGCGGCCAGGTCAGTTATTTTAAGGGAGTAAGCAGGTTTCTGCTTTCCGTGGAAGAGTGTCCGGAATGTGGCGGCCTCGGTTTTGTCATGGCGCCGGATCCGGCCGGGCAAGAGAATGCCGCGAAAAAGGAAGAAAAAGAGAAAAAAAGATCATAAAAAAAGCCCGTCGGCATTACCGACGGGCTTTTTTGTAGCTGAAACAGAGCCGTTAAACGTTTCTGACCAGTGGCTTGACGACCGCGCCGGAACGCAGACATCGGGTGCACACCCGAATCTTTTTAGAGTTGCCGCCAGGGGTAGCGGTTCTTACACTTTGCAGATTAGGCAGCCAGCGCCGACGATTTTTATTATGGGCATGGCTTACATTATTGCCGGTCACCGGCTTTTTCCCGCAGATTTCACATTCACGAGCCATAACATTCTCCTTCAAGGAAAAATCAGCGGCATAACAGAAAGCGCACCGATCTTTGTAAATTACCATTCAATAGTTGAAAATAATATCTTACCCGTACTTCGGATAAAGAGAAGGGATGTTTATACCCCTTCCGGCGCACCTTGGCAAGGATTTTATCCTTATTTTTCCGGCGCCACCCCGCTGTTTTTTTTGGGAACTTTTTACTTTCGAAAAGATCTTTCACAGCAATGCCTGGCAAGGAAACCGGCAAAGCCGCTCGATTTCCGGGCAATAGCTTGAAAGCCGGACTATACCTGCCGCCTCTTTCCCGTGTTTGTCGCCGGCTCTGTGGAGATTTCTTTATTTTGGGCAAAATTGAGGGTTGTGACCCGAGGAGTCTGCCGCCTAACCGACCTTCTTCTTCAATATCGTACCAGTTGCTGCATCACCCATGAATGTACACCAGGCATACTTCAAAAATGCGTACCTGTATTAAATTTGACACTAAATCCAAAGTCGTGGTAATGATAAAAACCCTGTTATCACATCCCTTATCATCCAGAGAAATTCCACTCTCGCTATCCTGAAAATCACTTATGAACAAAGATAAAAACAGCCCCTGGATGTTCTTTGCCTCAGTAAAACTGACGCTCTTTATTCTTTTCATCCTGGCGGCGGCTTCAATTATCGGCACCGTCCTGCCACAGGGAGAAGGAGCTGGTGCCTACACCCAGTTCTACATGTCAAAGCTTGATGTCAGCAGCCAGACCGCCAACATCATGACCAACATTACCTTCCTGCTCGACCTGGACACCATGTATCAATCATGGTGGTTCCGCACCCTCCTCCTGCTGCTCTCCGCCAACCTCATTGTCTGTACCATAGAACGTCTGCCTGATGTCTGGCGCCTGGTTGTCCAGGATAACCTGGCCACCGACCTTGACCGTATCGGCAACATGCGTAATCGCCGGCACTACACAAGCAGTCTCACTGTTGAGGAAAGCTGCCGACAGATCTCCGAGGCCTTAAAACCCTTGGGCTGGCAAACCGGACAACGTCAACGGGACAAGGCCACCCTGCTCTTTGCCCAAAAGGCGCCGTGGAGCCGTCTGGGGGTTTACGTGGTGCATGCCTCGATCCTGGTTATCTTTATCGGCGCCCTGATCGGTTCGATCTGGGGTGAAAAAGGCGGCGTCAATATCCCGGAGACCCTGACCACCGACAAGATTTACCAATTCGGCACCGGCAGCCCTGTTGATCTCGGCTTTACGGTGAAGTGCAACTGGTTCCACATGGAGAGATACCCTAACGGCACCCCCAAGACCTACGCCTCGGAGCTTGTCATCATAGAGGATGGCGACGAGGTCCTCACCCAGGTCATCGACGTCAATGATCCCCTAAAATACAAGGGCTGGACCTTTTACCAGTCAAGTTATCAGTCGCACGAAAAGTTTATCTTCTCGGTGGTCAACAACGAGAGCAAAAATGAAGAACGTTTTCTGGCTCCCCCCCAGAAGGCGGTGCGCTGGTCCGACGAGAATCTGCTCTTCGGCATTCAGGAGCTGATCCCCTCCTCCACCCCCGGCAGCTACAAATACAAACTGCTGGTTGCCGACAACAAAGGCGGCCAGAACCTCTACATGATTGAAGACAATCAGCAGATCACCGTCAAACAGCCTGACGGCAAGCTCTACACCTTTCACGTCAAAGAGTTTTTCTCCACCGGTCTGCAGGTCGGCAAGGATCCCGGTGTCTGGGTGGTCTATATCGGCTGCCTCCTCATGCTGATCGGTCTGACCGGCGCCTTTTTCATTTTCCACAAGAGGATCTGGATCCTGGTGCGTCAGGAAGACGATACCACCCGCATTCTGCTGGCCGGCACCACCAACAAGAACAAGGCGGCATTTGAGACTGAATTTAACAACCTCAGCGATAAAGTGGCTGACATCAACCAAATTGAGGCGCAATAATGGACAGTTCTCAGCTTTTAAGCTTATCAACCTTCGGCTATCTCTTTGCATCGGGTGCCTACCTGGCCGCCTTTCTCTTCAAATCGAAAAAGGCGGGTCTGGCAGGAACCATCGCCACGGCCCTCACCTTCCTGGGGCAGACCGCGGCCCTGGGGCTGCGCTGGTATGAATCGTACCAGATCGGCGCCGGCCATGCCCCCCTGACCAATATGTATGAATCCCTGGTCTTTTTCTCATGGTCCATTGCCTGCTTTTACCTGATCATCGAGTACAAGTTCAAGAATAAGACCCTGGGCGCCTTTGCCATGCCCTTTGCCTTTTTTGCCATGGCCTTTGCCTCGTCCGGCTGGGTTTACCAACAAATCAATCCCCTGATTCCCGCCCTGCAATCCAACTGGCTCATTGCCCATGTGGTCACCTGCTTTATCGGCTATGCCGCTTTTGCCGTGGCCTGCGGCATTGCCGTCATGTACCTCCTGAAGAGCAGGTCCCCCAAGAGCAGCGGCCTGCTTGCCACCCTGCCCGATCTCAAGGTGATCGACGACATCATCCACAAGAGCATGGTCTACGGTTTCCTGTGGCTGTCGGCCGGCATCATCACCGGCGCCATCTGGGACAATTCGGCCTGGGGCACCTACTGGAGTTGGGACCCCAAGGAAACCTGGTCGCTGATCACCTGGTTCTTCTATGCCGCAGTTCTGCATGCCCGCTTCACCCGGGGCTGGCACGGGACCCGTATTGCCTGGCTGGCCATTGGCGGTTTCGCCTCAGTGGTGTTCACCTATTACGGGGTCAACTACCTGCTCTCGGGCCTGCATAGCTATGGGGCCAGTTAAGAGACAACCAGTTGAAAAACCTGCTGATATTCTCATCTTTATAGTTGAGAAAATCTGTGCTTAAAGCTTGACAAAGGGGGCTGAACGGAATATTCAGTAGCAGGTACATGTTTGTGTTTACTGCAATTCACATACTAAACAAAGGAGAAGAGAAAATGAAAAAATCCGTATTGTGCGCAGCTGCTTTCACCCTGCTTTTTGGTTTCACCGTTGCCGGTGGTGCCATGGCCGAGGACAAAGGTCCTGCCGAGATCACCCTGAATGCCGACGGCAAAAAGCCGGCTGTTTTCCCCCATGCCAAGCATCAGAGCGGCTCTCTCACCTGTGACGACTGCCACAAGGCCCTTGATGTCAAGCAGATGTCCAACAAGGACTATGCCCATAAAGAAGGCTGCAAGAGCTGCCATAAAGAGAAAGGTGCCAGCACCTCTTGTTCCACCTGCCATCCCAGAAAGAAGAGAGCCATTGAGGGTTGCTAATCCTCTGCTTTTTTCTTGATTGATGTTATAAAAAGAGGCTGTCCCCAAAGGGGCGGCCTCTTTTTTATTGTCTGTCCGTTTCTGCGACAGCCACCCTTCCAGCCACCTTTACCGCGTATTGCACTTATCTGCTGACATTCACCCCATATCCCTCTATAGTTAAAAACCATGTTTTTTCGCCGGTCGTCAGCAAAACCACCCACCAAACCCCGCATCTGGTACTGGGGCCATTTTCAGCTCAGCCTTATTCTGCTGGGCACGGCGCTGCTTATCACCGTCTTTATCACGGCCCTGCTCTTTACTTTTGTGGCCCTGGATATCCCGGCCATCGACTCCCTCACCGCCTACCAGCCCAAACAGACTTCGCTGATCAAGGATCGCTACGGCCGTATTGTCGACAGGGTCTACACCGAGAATCGCCGTGTCATTCCCATTGCCGCCATGCCGGAGCTGCTGCCCAAGGCCTTTGTAGCGGCAGAGGACGCCCGTTTTCTCGAACATGCCGGCGTGGATGGCTGGTCCGTCATCAGGGCCGCCATCAACAACATGAAGGCCGGCGGCAAAAGCCAGGGCGGCTCCACCATCACCCAGCAGGTTGCCCGTTCCCTGCTTTTGACCAGGGAGAAGACCTATCTGCGCAAGGTGAAAGAGGCGATCCTCGCCTATCGCATTGATCGGATCTTCACCAAGGAGGATATCCTTTATATCTATCTCAACCAGATCTACCTCGGAGAACAGTCCCATGGCGTCGAGGCGGCAGCCTATACCTATTTCGGCAAACAGGCCAAGGATCTTGACCTGGCTGAAATCGCCCTCATTGCCGGGCTGCCTCAAGCGCCAAGCCGTTATTCGCCCTTCCGCAACTATGCGGCGGCAAAAAAGCGGCAGGGCTATGTCCTCAACCGGATGGCAGCCGAGGGCTTTATCAGTTCGGCTGCGGCCCGCAAGGCCTTTGAGCAGCCCCTGCTCTGGGCACCGCGCCGTGACAACATTGAGGAGGCCCGCTATTTTCTGCAATATGTCCGCAACGACATCAGAAGACGATATGGTCGAGATATGCTCTACGAGGGCGGCTTAACCATTGAAACCACCCTGGACCTGAATCTGCAGAAGCAGGCGGCCGCGGCCATTGAAAAGGGGGTTGCCGCCTGGGCGCTGCGCAGCGGCCAGGGTAAACGAATCACCCCCCAGGGTGCCCTGGTGGCCATGGAGAGCCGCACCGGCAAGGTGCGCGCCCTCACCGGCGGCATCAACTTCCAGAAAAGTCAGTTTGACCGGGCCACCCAAGCCAGACGTCAGCCCGGCTCAGCCTTTAAGCCGCTGGTCTACGCCCAGGCCTTCAGCAGCGGCCTGACGCCAGCCTCCATCTTTATCGATGAACCCATAAACCTGCCTGGCCAGTATGCCGGCCAGGCGTGGCGGCCAAAAAACTTTTTAAACAAAAATTACGGGCCCACCACCCTGAGCACCGCCCTGATCAAGTCGCGCAACATCGTGACCATCAAGGTTCTCCGGGAAATCGGTGTCCAGAATGTCATTGTCTTGGCCCGAAAGATGGGTATCAAATCAGACCTGTTGGCCAATCTCTCCCTGGCCCTGGGCGCCTCGGAACTCTCGCTGCTGGAACTCACCGCCGCCTATACCACCTTTGCCAACCAGGGCCTCTACTCCAAACCTCTCTTTATTAATCGTATTACCGGCCCCTATGGTCGGCTCCTGGAAAACAATATCCCCCGGCAAGTCAAGGCCCTTGATGAGCGGGCCGCCTATCAGGTCACCCGTTTGCTGCAAAGTGTCATCAGCGAAGGCACCGGCACCAAGGCCTGGGGGCTGCCGGGGGAATCGGCCGGCAAAACAGGCACGGCAGACCGCAACATTGATGCCTGGTTCATCGGCTATACCCCGAGTATGGTAACCGGCGTCTGGATGGGGTTTGACCTGCAACGCCCCTTGGGTGACAATGAGACAGGCGGCCGGGCCTGCGCCCCCATCTGGCTCGACTTCATGAAAAAGGCCATGGCAGGCATGCAGGCGCAACGATTCACCATCCCGACGGGCATCACCCTGCTACCTGTTGACCGACAAACCGGCCTCTATGACCCCACACTTCGCGACAAGCGGCGCTGGCTGCCCTTCCGGGAAGAGGATATTGACAGAGACATGCTCCTGACCGCACCGGACAGGCTGGCGCACCGCAACAGCCCATAAAAAAAAACCGACACTTGAATGTGTCGGTTTTTTTTATGCTGATTAGCAGCGAATCTCAGCAGGGTATCTTGAATAGTTACTCTTCCGGAGTCTCATAATTCAAGATACCCATCAGTGTGACTCATCAGGCGCTCATCACTCACAGGGGTGGTGCCCCGCAGGAGGTAAGGAAGCCTGCGACACGCCGTATACCCTTGGAGTGCGCCTCCAGATCACCATTTTCTGCCTGATGACGAGATATCTACTTCTTCAAGGCATCCATGCCGTGATAGACCACGGTAAATTTTTCCGTCAACTCATCGGTAAGGGCCTGGGGGTCACAGCCATCCTCGGCGGTGATGCGGATAGCCACCCGCTTAAAACCGGCTTCCGCATCCTCAAACGAGGTCAACACACTGATAACGCGGGCATGATGATCACGCAGGGTCTGCACCACCCGGGTAACGGAACCAGGGACATCCTCAAGATCAAAGACATATTGGATGGCACCATCTTTGATGCCGGTGGAGTGGATAAAACCGCGCAGGACGTCCGTCTCGCTGACCAGGCCCTCGATCTGGCCGTCATCACTGATCACCGGCAGGCCGGAAATCTTGTTCTCAAGCATGATAACCGCTGCCTTTTCCAGGGAATCATAGCCGTTCAAGGTGATGGGATCAGGAGTCATGACCTCTTTTACCTTCATCTCACTGAGCAGATAATATAATTCATGGACGTCAAGTGAGGTGGTTTTGGAGGGAGATGCATCCTTCACGTCACGATCCGTGACAATGCCGATCAGTTTGCCGTGCGAAACAACCGGCAAACGGCGAATGGAATTTTCTTTCATAAGTCGGGTGGCCCGCATGAGAGAGGTATTCTCATCAACGGTTAACACATTCTTTGCCATCCAATCGTGAATTAACATATTACTTTCTCCTCCCTGTGAGACAGTTTGTTCGCAACAATATTCAGGCTATCTTGAATAATTGCTTTTTCGTCCAATCTCTACGTTATGCTCAAAAAATAATGCTCGGAATATCAAACATATGCCTGCGCTTATTTTTTTCGCATGCCTTGATCTTGAACGAAAAATCTAATTATTCAAGACACCCTTCAATAATTAAAAAAGTAAACAAGGGGTGATCCCCTTATCGTGGGCACAAAGCTAAACAGACATTTTTCTTACATGGTCCTTATAAAATATTCCGGCCATTCTTGCCACAATTTTGGCACCGCAGCAAACCGGGTACTTATACCTACCAATGGTAGCAGTTTAACGTCCTGTATTCTACGATATTTTTTTAGGAAGCAGGGAGTGTTCAAAAAAATGAAGCTCCTGAGCAAGACGGCGCCTGCCGGCAAGATCGGCCGGACATTATTTGCTTTTTTCAAGATCCATGTGTAGATTAGCAAGCCAGGCAAGGGGCCCATCCCTCTGCCTTTTTTTGCCTGAACCATGTCACATTCACCTCCATGCCGCAGAGCAGAGCTGTCCTCTGAAATGACCCCTCACTGCAATCGCCCCTTCTCCCAAGCTGAAATCGCCGCGCTGCTGGCCGATCTGGGCAATGACTTTGTCTTTCTGGAGACCGCCAAGATCAGCCCGGACAACAGCACCAGCTTGCTGTTCAGCAAACCGGTGGAGTACCTGCAATGCCGGGCCGCAGACGATAGCAACGTCTTTCTGGCAAAATGTCAGGAAAAACTCGACCAGGGGTTTTACCTGGCCGGCTGGTTTGCCTATGAATTCGGCCTGGGACTGGAGGCGCGCCTCCGCCGCCTGCAGCCAAGCGCGGACACCATCGTGGCAGAGCTCGGCGTCTATGGCCGGCCAACCATCTTTGATCACCAGACCGGCCAGTGGAACAGACCCGTGGAGCTGCAGCCGGTAGCAGCACCGCAGCCGGGCCGGATCAGCAATATCCGCCTCAGCCAGAACCAGTCTGACTATGAAGAGAATATCGCCCGAATCAAATCATATATTGCCGCAGGCGACACCTACCAGGTCAACTATACCCTGAAGCTCCTCTTTGACTATAGCGGCAGCGCCGACGCCCTTTATATGCAGTTGCGCCGCAACCAACTGGTGAGCTACGGCGCCTATCTCGGCCGTGGTCAGCGCCGTATTCTCTCCTTTTCGCCGGAGCTTTTTTTCCGCAAACAGGGCACCTGCTGCATGGTGCGGCCCATGAAGGGCACCAGTCGCCGGGGCCGCTCACTCCAAGAGGACGCCGAGCTGGCGACTGCTCTGCATAACGACCGGAAAAACAGGGCGGAAAACGTCATGATCGTTGATCTGCTGCGCAATGATCTGGGTCGGCTGGCCACCATGGGTTCGGTTACAGTCACCTCCCTCTTTGATGTGGAGACCTATGAGTCGCTGCTGCAGATGACCTCCACCATACGCGGCGAAACGCCGGACCACCTGGCCCTCTCCGATCTCTTTGCCGCCCTCTTTCCCTGCGGATCGGTCACCGGGGCGCCCAAGATTCGCACCATGGAAATCATCCATGAGCTGGAAAATGGCCCACGCGGGGTCTACACCGGTGCCATCGGCTACCTTGCGCCAAACGGCGATGCCCAGTTCAACGTGCCTATCCGTACCGTGGTGCTTGACAGGGGCAGGGCGGAAATGGGCATCGGCTCGGGTATTGTTGCTGACTCCGAACCCGGCAATGAGTGGCGGGAATGTTGCCTGAAGGCAGATTTCTTAAGAAAACCGCGCCACGACTTCCAGCTCATCGAGACCATCCTCTGGGCACCGAACGAAGGCTATTGGCTGCTGGAGTATCACCTGGATCGACTGCAGGCCTCGGCCGGCTATTTCGGCTATGCCATGCAGCGCCAAGAGCTGCATGACCGGCTGGCAGCGTATGCAGACGACATGTTTGCCGGCGAACATTACCGGGTGCGTCTGCTCATGGATCGCCAGGGGGAAATCACCCTCAGTCACAGCCCTTGTCCGGCACCGCTCTATCGCACCCTGCCGCCGCCCGGCCCCCAGCCCCCCCGGGCCAAAGCGCGCCTGGCCGAGCAGACCACCAGTTCAGCCGACACCTTTCTCTATCACAAGACCACCCACAGACAACTCTACAATCAGCTCTGGCAGGAGGCCGATCAACAGGGCTATCTTGATTATATCTTCACCAATGAGCAGGGCGAAGTGAGCGAGGGCGCCATCACCAATCTCTTTATCGAAAGAGACGGCATCTTCTTTACGCCACCGCTGACTGCCGGTCTGCTCCCCGGTGTCTTGCGCCGCTATCTGCTGGAAATCTTTCCGGAGCAGGTCAAGGAAAAACGCCTGCAGCCGGCCGACCTGAACGCCAAAGGGGTCACCCTCTACCTGGGCAACTCGGTGCGGGGCCTGGTGCCGGTGGAACTTGGCAACACTCCTTAAGTAGCGCAGCGGCCCGCAAATCTCATGGCCATTTGAGGATCTGCCGGCAGAACAGTTCCTAAGCAGAGTGCAGCTCGGCCCAGACCCGGGGCAGCATGGCGGCCAGTTCAGAGGCCAGGTAGCCATAGGAGCCTTGCGCCATGAGCAGATCGCCGGCCCGACCATGGCTGTATACAGCCAGACAGGCGGCCTGAAAAGGGTCGACCTGCTGGGCCAGCAGACCGGCAATAACACCGCTCAGAACATCGCCCATGCCGCCGGTGCCCATGCCATGATTACCGGTGGAATTCACCGCCAGCTCGCCATCCGGACCGGCAACAACCGTGGCCGCGCCCTTAAGAACGACAACAACACCATACTGCCGGGCAAAATAACCAGCCACCTGCAGACGTCTGTTCTGGACCTCTTGGGTGGTAAGACCCGTCAATCGCGCCATTTCACCGGGGTGAGGGGTGAGAACCCGCACCCTGTCCGCGCCGCTGCCGGTCAGACCGGCCAGCTCCAGGCCATTCAAGGCATCGGCGTCCAGGACCAGGGGCTGCTCAAGCTCCCGCACCACCTGATTCACCAGAGCAACGGTGCCGGGCGCCAGGCCGAGACCGGGCCCCACCACCAGACACCTCTTGCCCACGGCAGCCCGCACGATCTCGCCAAAATCGCTGTTTGTCAGGGCATGACCGGCCAGCCCCCGCAACGGGATGGTCATGGCTTCCAGACAAAGGCCCTCAAAAATGGTGTTCAAGCCCTCCGGCACACAGAGGGAAACCAGCCCGACACCGCTGCGCAGGGCGCCATGAGCGGCCAACACAGCCGCACCGGTCTTACCCCTGGAACCTGCCAGAACAAGGATATGGCCATGACTGCCCTTATGGGCGTTATTCTGCCGCTGCGGCAAGAGGTCGGTCGCCACCTCCTCGGTCAGGTAAGAGCTTGTGATGGCGGCCCGTTCCAGCACCTCGGCCGGGATGCCGATATCAACCACCTCCAGCCGCCCGACATAATCGGCGCCTGGATACTGGACAAGGCCGGTCTTCGCCACACCATAGGTGGCGGTGAGATCAGCCTTGAGGCAGCAGCCCCACAAAACGCCGGAATCGGCATCAAGACCTGAAGGAATATCCACGGCCACCACCGGCACCCCGCTTCTGTTGATACGGTCAATGAGTCGGGCAAAGAGACCGGTTACCTCTCTGGTCAACCCGGTGCCGAGCAGGGCATCGACGATAATATCAACCTGCAGCGACAGGCTGTCAACGGCCTCCTGATCCAGCAGGGGCCTGACAACAATCTCGGCAGGCAGACGCTGCAGATTTTGGGCGGCATCGCCGCCTACCCTGTCGGGATTTACCAGCAGGAAGACGCTCACCTCGGCGCCAAGCTCATGGAGATGGCGGGCCACGACAAAACCATCACCGCCATTATTGCCCGGACCGGCAAAAACAGCGACGCGCCGCTCCTTACAGTCTCCATAATAATCGAGCATCAGCGCTACCGTGCCGCGGCCGGCGTTCTCCATCAGCTCCAGACCGCTCAGATGATTCCCCGCTATGGTGGTCTGGTCCAAAAAACGGCTCTGGGCGGCTGAACAAATCTTCATGGGGCCTCCGTGAATGGCATACCTTTAGAATTGGGCTAAAAAATGCGCTGAGCCAACATTGTACAAAAAAGAGGCCCTGCGGGCATGACATTCTTCGGCCGGCACGGAAAAGAAAGTGATGGGGAGATGAAAGAAGGAACAGCAGCCGCACTGGGGCGTCCTGTCGCGCTGAAATCAGTTCTGCTGATCCTTAACGTGAGAGAGGGGTACACTACCATGACGGCTGATAAAATCCTCAAGCAGACCTCTTCTGGTCTTAAGATCAAGACGAAAGTAAACAGGACTGAGCATCAAGATTTTCAAGGCCTCACGTAATGACATGAAATATCTCCTGACTGGTTGAAAGATCAAAGCATTGCCTAAAATTGATGCAAATTTATTGCCAAAACCATATGGCCATACCTCAGACAATCAACCAACCGTCTTAATAGCTTGCAATTTCAGCAAAACAGGAAGCTGAAATTTCTCATCTCACCTATACACCCCCCAAAAAAAATGACCAGAAATTTATGACTGCTCTCCAGAAAATGGCGAACCACCGGGGAGAAAGCAGCCGGGCGCTGACCAGATGGTTCGGGGCACCGCCCTTTTAAACAAGCAGAATTGCGGTGCGCCGGTCCGCAGCGATCATATATCTTGACTTCGCCAAATCCTCCGACATACCATCAGGAGTGAGCCTCCGGTGTAAAGTGGGCAGGGTGCTCCGGCAGCAACAGAGCCGTGGCGGCATGGCAACTCCAGGCAAAGACTTTAACAGCCCCTTAAAAAGGACACGAGCGCCGCTCGCCGAGGCGAAAGTGCGGCCCGCCCCCCCTTTCGCCGCTCCGGAGCATACCCCGAAAAACCGGGCAGAGGATAAAAGGCATGGCCCTGTCTCCGCACAACAGCACCGCCCCAGTTTCGCCTCAGCAATTCGGCGCCTCTCTCCAGCCTGACGGTGGCACCCTTTTTCGTCTGTGGGCCCCTGCCGCCCGCCGAGTCGACCTCAACCTGCACCTCACATCAGACAACCGGCACCAGATCGTTGCCATGTCACGCCTGGCAGGGGGCTGGTTCAGCCTCCATCACCAGACCGCCGCCGCCGGCGATCTCTATCACTTTATTATTGACCAAGAGTTACATGTGCCTGATCCGGCCAGCCGCTATCAGGCCGACGATATTCACGGCCCCAGCGTCATCTGCGATCCCGACGAATTTTGCTGGCATGATGAGGCCTGGCAGGGCCGACCCTGGCCGGAGGCGGTCATCTATGAGGCGCATGTGGGGACCTTTTCTGCGGCCGGCACCTTTACCGGCCTTGGCAAACGCCTGGACCATCTCGTGGAACTGGGCGTCACCGCCCTTGAACTGATGCCTATCTGTCAATTCCCCGGTCGCTTCAACTGGGGCTACGACGGGGCGCTCCTCTTTGCCCCCGCCAATCAGTACGGCACGCCAAGCGAACTCAAGGAGTTGATCGATGCCGCCCATGGGCGCGGCCTCATGGTTTTTCTTGATGTGGTCTATAATCATTTCGGCCCGGAGGGCAATTACCTGTACGCCTATGCCAGAGACGCCTTTTTCACGGAGAAATTCAAGACGCCATGGGGGGCGGCCATCAACTTTGCCGGGCACCACAGTGGTACGGTGCGCGACTTTTATATTGCCAATGTCCTCTACTGGCTGGAGGAGTTTCATGTCGACGGCCTGCGCCTGGATGCCGTCCACGCCATCTTTGACCAGAGTCACCCCGACATTCTTGAGGAAATCGCCGCCACTGTCCGGCAGGGACCAGGGACCGGGCGCCATATCCATCTCATTCTGGAGAATGAAGATAATATCAGCCGCTATCTGAGCCGGGAGAATGAGGGCAGGCCGCGCTTTTTCACGGCCCAGTGGAACGATGATTTTCATCATGCCTGCCACACCCTGCTAACCGGCGAGAATGAAGGCTACTACGTTGATTACAGTGACCACTCCATTCATCATCTCGGCCGCTGCCTCACCGAGGGCTTTGCCTACCAGGGCGAGAAATCGATCTATAGAGACGGGGAGAGGCGCGGCCAGGCCAGCGCCCACCTGCCGCCCCTGGCCTTTATCAACTTCCTGCAGAATCATGATCAGATCGGCAACCGGGCCTTGGGTGAAAGGCTCATCAGTCTCTGTGAACCGGCGGACCTGAAACTCGTCATCGCCCTCACCCTGCTGGCGCCTTCACCGCCGCTGCTCTTTATGGGCGAGGAATTCGCGGCCCGCACCCCTTTTTACTTCTTCTGCAATTTCAGTGAACCATTGGCCTCCCAGGTCACCGAGGGACGCAGAAGGGAATTTGACAAATTCAGCCAGTTCAGCTCGCCGCAGAATCGCAGCAATATCCCTGACCCGAATGCCGCTGCGACCTTTTCAGAGTCAAAGCTTGCCTGGCAACAGGCCTGGAATGAAGAGAACCATGCCTTTCTCTCTTTCTACAAAAAACTCCTGGAGCTGCGCCGCCGTCACATTGTCCCTCGCCTCGGCACCATCGTCCACGGGCAGGCGACTTTTACGGTCTTGGCGGAGCAGACCCTGCAGGCCTGGTGGCCGCTGGCCGACCAGGCGAGGCTCACCCTGATTTTTAATTTTGCCGGGCAGGCCGCGGCCACTGCCCCGTATGCATCGCACACCGTCATATATCGGGAGAGTGGTGAGGCGGCTGCAACCTGGCTCCCGACAGAGATACCGGCCAAGAGCATCATCTGGCTCGTGGAGAAGAATGGGGGTGCAGGAACGTGAAGAACGCCTGGCAGAAGATAGCCGCCCACTACGGTATCAGCCTGGACGACAGCGCCCTTCGGCACAGGGAGGCTGCCGTCTTGACCGATTTTCTGGCCGCCCTCTGTTGCCGACAGCAAACTGATGTGCCACCGCGACCCGAGCCTGAGACTCTTCTTGCCGATCTTGAAAAAAAGCAGGACCGCCGCCTTGTTGAACCGGTCCTGGTTGTGCAGGAAAAAGAAATACCTCTGCGCATCCCACTGCGCCTTGCCAGGGATGACCGGCAACACTATGTCTGGACCCTGACTGAAGAACAGGGCCATGAACACCGGGGCACCTTTAGCCCCAGCGACCTGTTGCCCCATGCTCCGACCAATGGAGATGATCCTCTACACCTGCTGCTGGCCCTCGATATCGAACTGGCCAGGGGCTATCATCACCTGCGAGTAACACGAAAAGATAAACCGGAAACCGCAGAGCCCCAGGGGGAACTGCTGCTTATTGTCACCCCGCCCCACTGCTATGTACCGCCCGGACTCAACAACGACAATCGCATCTGGGGCCTGAGTGCCCACCTGCACGCCGTACGCTCGCGGAGCAATTGGGGGATTGGCGATTTCTCCGACCTGTTAAAAATCATCAACCACAGTGCCGCGGCAGGCGCCGGCACCCTGCACACCGCACCGCTGCATGCCTGCCTGGCAGAGCCGCAGAGACCGCCCAATCCATACAGTCCCTCCTGCCGAACCCTGCTCAACGAACTGTATATCGACATTGAGGCCATGGCCGACTTCTCGGAGTGGAACCTGCTCAACGAAATCAATCATGACGCCGAATTTCAGGCCCGGCTGGCCATGCTCAAGGATGCCGCGCAGATCGACTATGAGGCCATCCGTCAGATCAAGACGGAGGTTCTCGGTAAGCTCTGGGACCATTTTTCCAACAATCATCTCAATCCGGAAACAGCCAGGGGGAGCGAATTTCGTGATTTCCAGAAACGGGGCGGCGCCACCCTGCGCCACTTTGGCATCTTTGCCGTCCTCTACAAAAAAATGGCGGCCGAACAATCCAGCGAGACAGACTGGCGCAGCTGGCCGGCCGAGTTTCAGGATCTTGACTCCCCGGCCCTAGCCGATTTTGCCGCGCAGCACAGCCATGAGATCGAATATTATCACTATGTCCAGTGGCAGGCCGACCTGCAGCTGGCCACCATTGGCCGGCGCTCCATGGAGCTGAGCCTCAAGCTGGGCCTGATCGGTGAGTTCCCCTACACCTGCCATGCCAACGGTTTTGAGTCATGGTACTATCAGAAGGCGCAGTTGCATGGGGCTGTGGTGGCGCCACAGCCCCATGGCGACACCGATATTGACCCGGCTGTAGGCCTGCCGCCCCTCTGCGGCCCCGGCCTCAGGCAACTGTGCTACCAGCCCCTTATCCGCGGCCTCCAACATGCCATGCGCTACAGCGGCGCCCTGCTGATCAGATCGCTGGCCGACTATCAGACCACCTACTTCAATCTGGCCGCCGCCAATAAAGACCTAACCCTCGGGGCCGAGCTGCCCTTTGCCGACATTATCGGTATTATCGCCCTGGAGAGCCATCGCAACCGCTGCCTGGTTATTGCCGATACCCTGGAGCTGCTGCCACCCGCTCAACAGAAAAAAGTGCGGGAGAGAAAAATATTTACCAGCCACTCTTTTTTCCAGGGAAGCGGCGAGCAGGAAGGCTGGCCCGATAGCACCGCCATTTTGCCCCAGAGCCTGCTTTACTCTTCAGCGCCCTTTCTTCTCACCGTAAAAGGCTTCTGGAACGGCCATGATATTGCCGTCAAATCCGCCGAACATCTTTTTGCCGATGACAGCCAAAAGGAAAAGGCCATTATCGCCCGGGGGGCAAACCGTGCCCATTTTCTGATCAACCTGGAACATGCAAACCTGCTGTCCGACCATCATCCCCTGGATCCGGCGGCCATCCCCTCCATGGATCAGGCCCTGATCATGGCCCTGCAGCTTCTGTTGGCCAAAAGCCGCGCCCAAATCCTGCTTGTCACCATCAATGACCTGCTCGGCATGGAAGAGCAGGCCGAGCCGCCCGCCCTGGCGGCGCAGGACTTCTGGCAGACAACCTATCCCCTCGACATTGAGGATATTTTCAGAAACCAGGAGAGCAGCGCCCTGTTCAAGGCCCTCTACCAGGAACGGGGCAAGGGCAGCGTCAGACCCTCAGCCAAGGGCCCTGATCCACACAAGAGGTTCGACTTCAAGGTGCCGCGCTCCTTCTATCGCCTGCAACTCCATAAGGGCTTTTCCTTTCAACAGGCCACCGCCATTATCCCCTACCTGAGCAGCCTGGGCATAAGCCATTGCTATATCTCTCCCATTCTGGCGGCCCGCCCCGGCAGCTCGCATGGCTATGACATTATCAATCACGCCGCCATCAATCCGGAGCTGGGCAACCGCGAGGATTTTGAGGCTTTTCTCGCCGCCCTGGAACAGCACGACATGGCCCTTATCCTTGACATCGTCCCCAATCATATGGGCGTCGGCTCCGACAACCACTGGTGGATGGATGTTCTGGAAAATGGCCGGGCTTCCAGGTACGCCCATTTTTTCGATATCAACTGGCAGCCGCAACAGGTTGAATTGAGCAACCGCCTGCTGGTCCCTTTTCTGGGCGATTATTACGGCAAGGTTCTTGAGGGAGGCCTGCTCAGCCTCTCCTTTCAGGAAAGCTCCGGCACCTTTGTCGTCACCTATTATGACCACATCTTTCCCATTGACCCCAGAACCTATCCCCTTGTCCTCAGTCACGACCTGCATCGCCTGGAGGAGCGCCTGGGCCCGGAGCATCATGGCTTCCAGGAGTTGCAGAACCTCATTGAGGCCTTTGCCTACCTGCCCGCTGCCGTGGAAACCTCCTCCGACAAGATGCAGACCCGCCGGCGCCACAAGGAGGTGAACAAGAGACTGCTTGCCAGATTATGCCGCGAGATCCCGGAAGTACGGCAATTTATAGAGGAAAACCTCATCCTTTTTAACGGGGTGTCCGGTGAGCCGGCCAGCTTTGATATGCTGCACAACCTGCTGGAGGAGCAATCGTACCGTCTCGCCTATTGGCGCGTGGCAGCGGATGAAATCAATTACCGCCGTTTTTTCGACATCAACGACCTGGCCGGTCTGCGTATGGAAGAGGCAGAGGTTTTCCGGCAAACCCACGGTCTCATCCTTGATCTGGTTAATACCGGTAAGCTTGACGGTCTGCGCATTGATCATCCGGACGGTCTCTATGACCCGCACCACTACTTTTGCCGCCTCCAGTCTGCCGCCTCCGGAGAGGCGCCGGCAGAAGATGACAGCTGCCTGTTAAAACCCACCGAGCCCACCACACCCGGACTCTATGTGGTGGTGGAAAAAATCCTGGCCGATTTCGAGCATATTTGCCCGGAGTGGCCGGTGAGCGGCTCCACCGGTTATGATTTCGCCAACCTGGTCAATGGCCTGTTTGTCAACAGCGCTGCCGAAGAAGAACTCAGCGCCGCCTATCAACACTTCACCGGTGATGAAACAGGTTTTGAAGAACTGGTTTACCAAAGCAAGAAAAAGATCATCCGCTCATCCCTGGCCGGCGAGTTAAACGTTCTGGCCAGCCTGATCTATCGGCTGGCCCAGGGCGATCGGATCACCAGGGACTTCACCTTTAACCGCTTGCGTGACGGTCTGATTGAAATTGTCTGTTTTTTCCCGGTCTACAGGACCTATATTTCCTCCGGCCGGATCAGCAAGCATGACCGCCGATATATCGACTGGGCCGCAGCCGCGGCCAAAAAGAGCCGACAGATGGACGACACCGATGTTCTGGATTTTATCACCGCTGTTCTACTGCTGGAGACCAGAGGTAAAGAAGTCGATGCAGAGCGTCATCTCGACTTTGTCATGAAATTCCAGCAATACACCGGGCCGGTGATGGCCAAAGGTCTGGAGGACACCAGCTTTTACCGCTACAACCGACTCCTGTCCCTCAACGAGGTGGGCGGCGAACCGAGACGTTTCGGCCTGTCCATGGCCGCCTTTCACCGTACCAATCAGGATCGCATGCACCACTGGCCCCACAGCATGATCACCACCTCCACCCACGATTCCAAACGCAACGAGGATGTGCGGGCCCGCATTAATCTCCTGAGTGAAATGGCGCCGCAATGGCAGGAAAGGGTCTCCAGCTGGCGCCGGGCAAATGAATCCCTCAAGAGCCACTTGGAAGGTGGCCCGGCGCCATCTGCCCAGGACGAGTATGCCTTTTACCAGAATCTCCTGGGCGCCTGGCCGCTCCATGAAATGGACCGGCAGGAGCGTGAGCGCTTCACAGTCCGTATGCAAGAGGCAATGCTCAAGGCCAGTCGCGAGGCAAAGGTGGATACCAGCTGGATCGACGCCGACGCCGAGTATGAAGAGGCCCTGCAACGTTTTATTGCCGAGGTCCTGGCCGAGCCCACTTCCCCCTTTATGACCGATTTTGTTGATCAGCAGCAGACCATTGCCTGGTTCGGCATGCTCAATGCCCTTTCCCAGGTCTTCCTGAAACTGACGGCGCCGGGCATTCCCGACATTTATCAGGGCAATGAAATCTGGCGTTTTTGCCTGGTTGATCCGGATAACAGGCGACCGGTTGATTTCCGAAAACGTCAAGAGATGCTCTTTGCCATGCTGGCACGGATCAACGCTGCCGAATCGTCCCCGCATGACCTGCAGCAGGAACTGCTGGCCAATCTGAGCGACGGCCGCGCCAAGCTCTACACCATTGCCCAGACCCTGCACCTCAGGAACAGGCAGCCGGAAACCTTCAGCCACGGCACCTATATCCCCCTGGAGGTAATTGGCAGCAAGGCCCGCCACATCTGCGCCTTTGCCAGAAAAAGAAACAACCGGGCCATCATAGTTGTGGCGCCCAGGTTCTGCCAGACCCTGCTGGCCGGTCGGCAGGCCCTGCCCCTGGGGCTTGAGGTCTGGGACGACACAACGATCACGTTGCCCCCGCAACTGGCCGGCATGGAGTTTGACACAATATTTGCCCAAAGCGCAGCCGGCAAGCCGATGCAAGACGACAAGGGCCCTGCCCTGCCTGTGGCTCGCCTCCTGCACTCCTGGCCTCTGGCCCTGTTGCAGGGCACCACAACAACACCCCCATCTTAAACCAGCGGCTGCCGGCAACAACCAACGGCAGGGCAGCCGTCACTATTTTAAAGGAGATGACCCCATGAGCCAAGCAGAGCCGCAAGCAGATCAGCACCCCGCAAAAGAGTTTGCCATCAAGGATTGCGCCCTTATTGCCATTGCCACCGGCAACAGGGCCATTAACCTCAGAGAGCTGCGCGACAACCTGACCACAACCAGTCTGGACAGCATCTATTACCATTTCTGGGGAGGGCTGCTGCAGCCCAGGTTTGAGGAACGTGAGTATAACAACGATTTTGCGGCCTGGGCCTGGTATGCCCTGCACGATGCGCCCCTGGCCGAACGTCTGGCCGTTATTGATCCGACCCGGTTTGTCGAGCTGGAGGACCTGCGCCAGGAACTGCTGGAGATCATCGAGGAACGGCTCGATGAAGAGGAATACCTCTCCTGGGCCCGCGCCTCCAATCGTTTTGAGTTTATCCGCTCGCAGATCGTCATATTTGACTCGAAGAAAAGGGCCCAATCCCCTGAAATGCTGGCCGAAATACTGCCGGAGCTGGCCACGGGCAGTATTTTCTACCACTTTATCGACGCCCGCCGCCGGCTGGATGACCATGGTGATGACTTCAGCTTCTGGCTCAGCAGCCATGGCCCCCAGCACCAAGAGCTGATCAGGCGACTGGCTGCCATTGATATCTACTTCGGCACCCTGGGCAATATCAAAAAACAGTTAATCAAGATTTTTGACGATTATTTCGAAAAGGAGGGAGTGTGATGACAAGCCTACTGGAATCATATGCCGAGGTTGCCGGGGCCGAGGTGGTGGACCACCTGCGTCAGCTGGCACGCCCCCTGGCCGGCATGAAGATAATACATGTCAACTCCACGCGGGTGGGCGGCGGCGTGGCCGAGATCCTGGAAAAACTGGTCCCCCTGATGCAGGAGCTTGATATCGACACCTCCTGGGAGGTCATTGAGGGGGAAGACCTCTTTTATCAATGCACCAAAAACATGCATAACGGCCTGCAGGGCAACCGGATCAACATCCCCCAGGCGCAGATTAACGCCTATGAACAGACCAACAGCCTGAATGCCGAAAAAATGGGTGCCAAGCTCTCGGAGGCGGACTTTGTCTTTATCCACGACCCGCAACCAGCGCCCCTGCTGGGCCATTGTCCGGACCGGCGCGGCAAGTGGGTATGGCGCTGTCACATTGATGCCAGCCACCCCTTTCGGCCGGTGTGGAAATATCTACGCCAGCATGTCCGGGGCTATGATGCCAGTATCTTTTCCTTGGCCCAGTTCGCCCAATCCCTGCCCCATCCGCAATATATAATTCCGCCCAGCATTGACCCGTTAAGCGACAAGAATATCGCCCTGCCGGCCGAAGAAGTCGCCTCGGTACTGGCGGATTTCAACATTGATGCCCAGCGCCCCCTACTGGCCCAGATTTCCAGGTTTGATCGCTTCAAGGACCCCCTGGGCGTTATCCAGGCCTTTAAACTGGTCAAGCAATTTGTGCCCTCTGTGCAGCTGGTATTGGCCGGCGGCGGCGCCACCGACGATCCGGAGGGCGAACAGGTGCTCAAGGAGGTGGAGGAGAGCAGTAACGGTGACCCGGATATCCATGTCCTGCTCCTGCCGCCGGATGCCCATCGCACCATCAATGCCCTGCAGTGCGGTGCCGATATTGTCCTGCAGAAATCGATCAAGGAGGGCTTTGGCCTCACCGTTACCGAGGCAATGTGGAAGGGCAAGCCCGTCATCGGCGGCGACACCGGCGGTATCCGCCTGCAGGTGGTCAACTTCAACACCGGTTTTCGGGTCAACACGCCGGAGGGCGCGGCCTTGCGTATTCGCTACCTCCTCCATAATCCGGAAAAGATGAAGGAGATCGGTGAGCGGGCCCGCCTCTTTGCCCATGACAACTTCCTGCTCACCCGGCATCTTCGCGAATACCTGACCCTCATGACAAGCCTGCACCTTAACTGCCAGGACCGGATTGAGGTGTACAATTAGGGTGCGCCGCCAGGATGACACGGCACCACAGGAGCCCCCTTGCTCAACAAGAGGTCAGCGAGCCAGCGGCGGCGGCCTCTCCGCCCAGGGCCCTTTTGCCTGATCCGTGCCTCCTCAGGGGCAAGGCCGCCAAAAAATCTTGTTTCCGGCCCGGCTATCAGGTATATATGTCCAGCCAATGAGCGTGCCCCCATAGCTCAGGGGATAGAGCATCGGATTCCTAATCCGTGTGCGCAGGTTCGATTCCTGCTGGGGGCACCAAATAAAATACAAGCACTTAGCCAGATATGGTTAGGTGCTTTTTTATTTTTATCGCTTTTTTCGCCCAATTCGCTCCACCCAAAAAAACAAGATTGTTCCCCCCTCATGCCCTGCTGGCCGGTGGGGGTGACAGCTACGACTATGATGTGGTTGGCAATATGGTCAGCCGCACCAGGGCCGGGGTGACCGATGCCTTTGGGTATAGCATCGATAACCGCTTAGAGGCGGTGACCAGGGCAGGCGCCGAGGTGGGCAGCTACGGCTATGACCCCTATGGCCGCCGGCTGCTGAAGACCGTAAAGGGCGTGACCACCTACTATCTCTACGCCGATAACGGCCTGGTGGCCGAGTTTAGCGAGGATGGCACGGAGCTCAAGAGCTACGGCTATCGGCCCGGCGCTGCCTGGGGCAGTGATCCACTCTTTATGATGGAGAATAACCAGCGCTACTGGTACATTAATGATCATCTGGGCACGCCGCAGAAGCTGCTTGATCAGAGTGGGGCGGTGGTGTGGAGCGCCCTCTATGATGCCTATGGCAGGGCCACGGTTGAAGTTGAGGCTGTGGAGAGTAATCTGCGGTTTCCGGGCCAATATTATGATGAAGAGACGGGGCTGCATTACAACTGGCACAGATATTATGATCCGGCCACAGGTCGCTATATGACTCCTGATCCGATTGGGTTGGAAGGGGGTATTAACCTTTACCTCTACTCAGAGGCTGATCCAGTCAATAAAATTGACCCGTTAGGCTTGGACACTTATGACGACGTCTATGACGGTATTGTTGATGGCTCAGGGCCTTTAACGGGTCCATATACTCCTCTTACAGACAATGGCACTTATGCTGGTGGTGAAGGCCATTTCATTCTTGGAGGAGGTGCTTTTACTATTACTTGTTGTGATGGAAATGTGGTCAGGAAATTGACCTATGTAAAAGTATGCCTAGGTGTTGCATTTGGCGGCAGTGGCTCCGGCGGAGTAGCTTTTGATGCAAATGGACCATCTTGCAAGAACCCCCCTGTTAATATGCTAGGAGTTGAAGCTGGATTTAGTACACCTATTCCTGGGTTGGGTCTAGAAGGTGGTGGTGCTGTTGGAACCAACAATGAAGGAATAAGTACATCTTTGGGAGGAGGCCCAAGTGGAGGAATCTGGGGTCTGTCAGGAAAATTGACCCCCTGTTATTACAGGCTAGTTAGAAATAAATCTACAGGACAGTGCTGCTCGCTTGAATAGAGCATCAAGGAAATCATACCCGTTATGACACATGACAAGCTGATTGATGTTGTATTATATGCTGTACCTATTCCTGGCGCCCTGCTAGCTATCATATGGTGGCTTATTGCAATTCAGACTAGAAGCGCTGGGAAAGTAGAGTACATCTTCTTCCCGCTAATGTTGAAGGATTATGCCCAAATCACCAAAGAGAAAACAGGAAGAGTGGGTATTCTTTTGTATTTATTCATCCTTTCAGCGTTGCTGGCGGTAGCAGGAGTTGTTTTTCTTCTAGCCTACAGTCTTATAAACGGGCCTATCGAAACTTGAGACAGCCCTCGTTCCTTGAAGAGGCTGGCCCGGAACTGCGGTGGTCTGGTTTGACTGGACAGCATTTCACGATTCTTAAGTGGAATGTCGTTCCGCTTATGCCGCGATTTTGAGCGGCTGATTCTTCCAGTAGACT
>PKTX01000069.1 GCA_002868945.1 Desulfobulbaceae bacterium | reverse complement strand
TTGCCTCCATGGCATGCCCATGCAGGGCAAAATCGACTCGATACCATCTGCTCATGGCGAAAAAGAGCCACTAAGCGGGGTTCGCCGGGAATAGCTGGCCCTTTGGGGATTATTATACGTATCAACCTGATGCTATTGTTTTAACCAATAGCGCGATGACTATTCCTTCTGATGCAGAATGTGGTTATCTCCATGTCGGGTATATGAGAAATAATGGTAAAAATGTATTTACCCTTTTGCGTATACTCGATGGTGATAAAAATACTCTAGCTGAAAACGATGAAGAGTGTTCTCAAAATAAATTTATTTGCACGCTTGAAGGGAAATGGGTAAGGCGAGGTTCACCTGTAAATACTGATGACCCGAGTTTATTTTGGCGAACTATTAAATCTGAAAATCCCTTCCTTCACAAAACACGCAAGACCAAGGTGAACGACAAAACGTCAATGACCATGGTTGGTGTCGTTTTTCCGGAAGAATATTCTTTACGAAAAAAACAAGATGGCTGGGTATTTCTGATGAGACACCTTCAAAAGGTCAATAAGAATCATCAAGAACATAACGCTTTGGTACGCCCAGTGTATGCTGGTCGTGTCGACATGGCTCATCGTGTACCTTTTTTTGATCTCCTGCAACAGAAAAAAATTGCTGTTTTTGGTGCCGGTTGCTTAGGGGCTCCAAGTATCTTGGAATTTGCCCGGTGCGGTGTTGGAGAAATTCGAATGCTTGATCACGATTTTTTTGACCCCGGTACGGCAGTTCGATGGCCATTTGGTATGGACGCGGCCGGGCAACTTAAAGTTGTTCATCTTGCAAAATTTATTCGTAAAAACTATCCCTACACAAAGGCGAGAGATGTTGTCCATAGGCTTGGGATAACAAGTCTAGCTGCAAAAAAGGAAAATACGGATCTTGCTGTTTTAAGAGATATTCTTAAAGATGTTGATATGATTTACGATGCAACAACAGAACTAGGCCTTCAACATTTACTTTCAGATTTGGCAGCAGCTCAAAAAATCCCCTATGTGGGGATTTCGACGACTCAAGGCGCTTGGGGTGGAATTGTAATTAGAATTTCTCCTCAAAGCACTGCCGGTTGTTGGGGGTGCTACAGACATTTTTTTGCAAAAAATAAAAAAATGAGGCCTCCAGCAGATGAAAGTGGCTTTGTTCAGCCAAAAGGTTGCGGCGATGTTACATATGTCGGTGCAGGGTTCGATGCTCAACAGATAGCTCTTGAAGGAGTAAGGGCTGCAGTGTCGACCCTGACCCAAGATAATGAAGGCGGCTATCCTGCTTTGCCCTGGGATTTGTCTGTTCTTCATCTTCGAGATGGAGATGGTTCTCCAATTCCTCATACTTGGGCAACTTTTAAAATAGACCCACACCCAGACTGTCGATGCGCTAATGATTAAGGACAACTGTTGGATTGCTGAGGTAGCTTTTGAAGAGTTGTTAATGGAAGCACAGGACAAGTTTCCAAATGAAACTGGTGGTATTTTTATGGGCTACCAGGCTAAGGATGGTCAAGATCTTGTGGTGACCAATGTTATAGGTCCTGGACCAAATGCTGTACATAAACCTTGCGGATATATTCCGGACGTTACTTTTCAGGAACAACAAATAGCTAAAATCTATAGAGAGTCGGGGCAGCTCGATACCTATCTTGGTGACTGGCACACTCACCCGCTTGGGAAAACTTTATTAAGTCGTAAGGACAAAAGAACCTTGCGGCGAATTGCAAGACATACAGAGGCAAGAATTGCTCAACCAATCATGGCTGTTCTTGCATGTAGTGAACCTGCTGAGTTCTCAATTTGGCGTTACTCTGATAGGGATTTTTTGTTCTGTAGAGTGCCTAATTATATAGAGATGAGCATAAAGGTTTATGGGTAAAATTTTAATCTGCAATTCTTAAAATTGTGGACATAATTATTACATCCAACTACAGGAATTTTTCACCTCACCCTAGGTTGAGGTTCCTGCTGTGAGTGTCACATCTGACCATGTCTTTTCAGGAATAATGTTAACCTGCGCTTTCTGCAAAACGGTTAAGATTGCCAATTGACTTTTGGGCTTCCATTAAAGATATTCAAATGTTATCAACATATTAGCATCCATAAAAATATTACGCAGACGGGCCCGATTGGGATATGCTGCACGCAGCCTATACCGATTAGCCCGTGTTGTATAGCACCATGTTGCAAAGCATAAGGAGAAAAAATGACAGTAAGTACTCATCTTACAACAACGGCAAGTAGCCTTGTTCTTTCTGAAACTGAAAAAACGGATATCTCCAGATCTATCACAACATTGTCTTCAAGACTCGATGCATATTTTGGAAATAATATAACCAGCCATTTTCAATTTGGTTCAAACACTCGTGGGACAATCTTACCGAGAAAGGCTGATAGTAACTCAGACATTGACTATATGATTGTTTTTGACACTTCTGATGGGCAAAAGAAACCTCAGACCTATCTTGACCGGTTGAGAAGGTTTGCCGCGGCAAAATATTCGACTTCTGAAATATCCCAATCAAGCCCGACGATAGTGCTGTCCCTAAATCATATCAAGTTTGAATTAGTACCAGCCATTTATAGTTATGGTTATCAAATTCCCTCTCCAGCATCGTCATGGCAGGAATGGGTAGCTACAAATCCATCAGGCGCAAACCAAGCAATTCAGGACAAAAACAAAGCAGAGAACTATCAGATCAAACCTTTAGTGCGTCTTATTAAATATTGGAATGCGACGCAAGGTCATCTTTTTACATCGTTTTCAATTGAGGAATATATTGTCGGAAAATGCTTTTGGTCATGCACTACTCTAAGAGACTATTTCTATGCCTTTTGGAATGACTTTAACTGTTCATATGAGAGTTCTCAAAACACCAAAGATAGAGTAGTAAGGGCTAAAAAATATGCAGAAAATGCAAAACAGTATGAAAATGATGGAATGCCGGCTACGGCTGAAGCTGAAATCAAGAAAATAGTCCCTGCGTTATGACCAATACAATAGAAAACAGAATTGATGAGGTCGCACAATACTACGAACCAGCTGTTAAATTTGAAAAGCTTGCGGCATGGCTATTCTGGCTAATTTCTATTCTGTCCCTATGCATGCCATACTATTCAAATTTTGGTGAGTTAGTAAAATGCTCTTTGCAATCAAGCTTCATCGTATCAGTCATTTTATACTTCTCCATTTCACAAATATCTAGATTCTATTTAGTACCCAAGGCTGAGAGGATGCGTAGAAAGCAAATGCTGTCAGATGCTTTTGGCACTCCTCTGTGTCATGATAAAACCTCTTTGTATTACAACAATGACTATACTCCTTCATTACAACGCCTTGGTGCTAACACCATGGAGAACTCATTTTTCAGCAAAGAAGTTGCGGAAAAAATGCTACACAAAAAACGTACATTTACGGGAGGTTATGCGGTTATATGGCTGTTGGCATTTTCATTACGACATAATAATTTAGAAATTCTCACCTGGATAACGCAGGTTATATTTTCCGGGGAAATTATTGCTCAGTGGTTGAACTTAGAAGTCCTACGGTTGAGGCATGAAAGAACATATGACCGCCTTCATACACATTTTTTGCACGATATTGGTGCGGAATCTCCACGGGCCATTGCAACGGTTCTTGATAGCTTTGTTGCTTATGAGTCGGCCAAATCTTCAGCAGGGTTACTTTTATCAACGAAAGTTTTTAACGAACTCAACTCTTCATTAACAAAGAAATGGACCCAAATTAGAAAGGAATTGAAAATGGAATTCCAACCAAGCGCTTGAGTGGACGCGAATAACATTGGCGGTCTTACGGGAAAGCTCATTGGCGCGCCACTCAGCTCAACGTTAACATTGCCACATCCAACCTTAGGATTTTTTCAACTCACCCCAGGTTGACCTCCCACTGTACACGTTAACTCACGGTGAATGATTATAGAAAAACTGAAGCCTGGGGAAAGCTCTGGTCCACCTCTGAAAGTCGGCCCTCTTTCAGCCTGCGGGCCGCCTTTTTGGCTCTCAAAAGATAGCTTTAAGGATTACGGTTGTTTTCCTTTTCCAACCCCACCTGGTGCTCTTTTTGCGAGAAGGCTTCAAGTCCGACTCGTTAGCCTTCCTTCAGGGACAGCGCTATTCTCTTTCTCTTGGCATCAATCTCCAGGACCCGGACCATCACCTGCTGACGGATCGTAACCACCTCATTAGGATCCCTGACAAAGTGGTCGGCCAGCTGGCTGATGTGGACCAGTCCGTCCTGGTGGACGCCGATATCGACAAAGGCCCCGAATTTGGTGACATTGGTGACCAGACCCGGCAACCGCATGCCCTCGTGGAGGTCAGCCATGCTGTTAATGCCGTCGGCAAAGGCAAAGGCCGTAAAGGAGTGCCTGGGGTCGAGGCCCGGTTTGGCCAGCTCGGCGAGGATATCATTTAAGGTAGGCAGGCCCACCGTGGCGCTGACATAGCGTGTGCTGTCGATCTGCTTTCTCAGCTCCGGCCGGGCCATGAGATCACTCACCGCACAGCCGCAATCCCTGGCCATCTGCTCGACAATGGCATATTGTTCCGGGTGGACGGCGCTGGCATCCAGGGGGTTCTTGGCTCCTCTGATCCGCAGGAAACCGGCGCATTGCTCAAAGGCCTTGGCCCCCAGGCGCGGCACCTTGAGGAGCTCTTTGCGGTTGGCAAAGGGGCCATTGGCATTACGGTAGGTGATGATGTTTCGGGCCAGCACCGGCCCCAGGCCGGAGACATGGGCCAAAAGCTCGGCACTGGCCGTGTTGAGTTCCACGCCGACATTGTTGACGCAGCTGGCCACGGTGTCGTCCAGGCTCTTCTTGAGGGCGGCCTGGTTGACGTCGTGCTGGTACTGGCCGACGCCGATGGCCTTGGGGTCGAGCTTGACCAGTTCGGCAAGGGGGTCCTGGAGGCGGCGGCCGATGGACACCGAGCCGCGTACGGTGAGGTCATGGTCGGGGAACTCTGTCCGGGCCGTCTCCGAGGCCGAGTAGATGGAGGCACCGCTCTCATCCACCATGGTGATGATTATCTCCGGCCCCAGCTGCAAGGCGCGGACAAAGGCCTCGGTTTCGCGGCCGGCCGTGCCGTTACCGATGGCAATGGCTTCAATTTGGTATCTGCGGTATAATTCACGAACGACCTTGTCGGCCTCCTGGCTCTGGCCCTTGGACAGGGTGGGATAGATGGTGGTGTGGTGCAGGAGCTGACCCTGGCTGTCCAGGCAGACGAGTTTGGCGCAGGTGCGAAACCCCGGATCAAGGGCCATTATCCGTTTACGCCCCAGGGGCGAGGCCAGCAGGAGCTGGCGCAGGTTATCGACAAAGACCTTGATCGCTTCCTGGTCCGCCTTGTCCTTGAGCCTGGCGCGCAGCTCGTTTTCCAGGGATGGGGCCAGGAGCCGTTTATAGCTGTCGGCAACGGCCAGGCGGACCTGTTCGGTCGCCGCACTGCCGCTTCGGACATATTTTTTGGTCAGCAGGGCCAGGGCCGCTTCTTCCGGCGGCCGCATGGTCAGGCTCAGCACTTTTTCGTTCTCGCCGCGCAACATGGCCAGCAATCGGTGGCCGGCCACCCTGGCCGCTGTTTCCTGCCAGTCAAAATAGTCGCGGAACTTGCTGTCCGCCTCGGCGTTCTTCTTGACTGCCTTGGCGACGATCACCGCCTTGGTGTTAAAGAGCTGACGCAGGCCGGCTCGCGCTGCTGCGTCTTCGTTGATCCACTCGGCCATGATGTCGCGGGCCCCGGCCAGGGCCTCGTCCATACTGGTCACCCCCTTGGCCGTATTGATGAATTTCGCGGCCTTGATTGGTCCTGCTTTCTGGCGGAAGAGGGTGCGGGCCAGGGGTTCGAGGCCCTTTTCCTTGGCAATGAAGCTGCGCGTCCGCCGCTTGGGGCGGTGTGGCAGGTAGATATCCTCCAGAAGGGTTAGGTTGGGGGCGCCGAGCACGGCCGCCCGTAGCCTGTCATCGAGCAGGTTGCGCTCGCTCAGGGAGGTGATGATCACCTGCCGTCGTTTGTCGAGCTCGGCCAGCTGCAGCAGTCGGTCGCGCACTGCGGTGATGTGCGTTTCATCGAGCAGGCCGCTGGCCTCCTTGCGATAGCGGGCGATAAAGGGCACTGTGGCGCCGCCCTCAAGCAGTTCGGCCACCGCCGCCACCTGGTCGCCCTTGATCTGCAGCTCCCGGGCAATGATTTGTTGATGTTGATCCATGCTCATGTTCCTATTGGTATTTGGCTGGCAATGCCAATTGTTTTTTGAAATGAAATGAAAACGCTGCAAAAAAAGACGACATTTCGCAATGTCGATGAAGTCTGGCCATCTTGAATAATTGCTTTTTTGTCCGATTTTTTCGTCGCTACGAAAATAAAAATCCTCACATATGCTCGATATGCTGCGGTTTTTATTTTCTATGCTTCTCAAACTCGAACAAAAAATCTCATAATTCAAGATACCCGTCTGAAGGTTGAGAAAATGGATTTCCTGTCATTAACCGGTATAGCCATAGCCCTTGCCATGGATGCCTTTGCTGTGGCCCTGGGTGCCGGTGTCCTTCTTGATCCGATTACCAGAAGACAGTTGTTTCGACTCGGATTTCATTTTGGTCTGTTTCAGGGAGGCATGCCGATTATCGGCTGGCTTAGCGGAATCGGTCTTCGGCAATTTGTTACGCTCTTTGCCCCATGGATAGCTTTCATGCTGCTTACCTTTGTGGGCGGCAAGATGATTTATGAAGCAGTTGCAGACCATGAAGAAACGAGGGAGAGGCGAGATCCAACGAAAGGGATGACCATGGTCCTGCTCTCCATTGCCACGAGCATAGACGCCTTAGCTGTTGGTTTTTCCTTGTCCATGATTGGGATTACGATCTGGACTCCGGCAATAATTATCGGCATCATTACTGCCATATTGACTGTCGCCGGTATGCTGCTTGGTCGAAGAATCGGCACTATGTGGGGAGGCAGGTTTGAAATCTTAGGCGGCCTTGTTTTGATCGGTATTGGCCTGAAAATCATTTTGCAAAACTGAGTTTGCCAATTCCTCGGCAATCCTGCCGCTCCATTCCATGGATCGTAAGGGCTAGACGCCGATCTTTTTGTCGCCATATCAACCTGGTGTCGCACAGGGCGCGGGCCCTGCGGTGAAGGGAGACTTCTGTCCCATTGGGATTCCGAGCTTGATGTTTTAAGCGGGAGGGCCCATGTCTCTATCTTCCTGCCAGTTCGACGAAATTGCGGCCTTTCTCCTTTGCAATATACATGGCATTGTCCACCCGCCGGATCAGATCGGTCTTGGAGTCGCCGGGCAGCAGTTCGGCCACCCCGAAGCTGGCGGTAATGGAAATGGTCTGCGCGCCGAAACTCACGCCTTTTTGCGTCTCCAGTGTATGGCGGATCTTCTCGGCCACGGCCACGGCCTGCACCTGGTCGCAGTCCGGCAGCAGGACAAAAAATTCCTCTCCGCCCCAGCGGCAGAGGAGATCGGAATCACGGATCAACCGTTTCACTGTGTGGGCCGTGGTCGTGAGCACCAGGTCACCAGCCTGATGACCGAAGGTGTCGTTCACCCGTTTGAAATGATCGAGGTCGAGCATGATCGCCGACAACGGCCCGCCCCGCCGCTTGGCATACTTAAAGGCCTGGTTGAAGAGTATGTCAAAGACCTGGCGGTTGGCCACGCCGGTCAGCTTGTCCGTGGTTGCCATCTCCTCCAGCTTGCGCTGGTAGCGACCGATGGTCAGATTCACCAGAACAAGGACGATCACGGTGATTACCAGGCTCAAGGCGAGATTGCCGATCAGGGTCTTGGCAATACGGGCCTCGGCCGGATCTTCCATCTGCTCCACCAGCAGCAGCCAATCGAATTCGGCAACCAGGCGGCTGTTCAGGTATATGGTTTTGCCGTCCTTTTCATAGGTGAGCGAATTGCTCGGCGAGGTCAGAATCTGGGTGGCATGTTGGGCCAGACCCGGTATCTGGCGGATATTCTCCGGTCCTTGGTGCTCGGCGCCGCGCAGGGTGATACCCCCTTCTCTGTCCGTAAAAAAGACCCTGCGGCCATAACGGTTCTGGTAGGTGTTGATCAGGTCGCTCACCGCCTCAACAGCCAGGCCCACGCCGGTTGTGCCGATATAGTTGCCGCTGTAGTCATAAACGCGGTAGTTGATGAAGATAGTCAGGGAGTTCCTGTCCGCCGTATCGGTGTCGACATTGACCTCGTAATCATCGTGCATCTTCTGCACCCGGAAATACCAGGCGTCCTGCGGATCGCTTTCGCTGACCTTCTTAAGCACGCCGGTGGAGTGATAGTATTTCCTGGTCTTGTCCGAGACAAAGAAGCTGGTCACCGTGCCGTAGCGTTTCTGAATCTCCTTCAGGTAGCGGATGATCGCCCTTTCGTCCTGTTCTCCGGCCAGGGTCCAGTCGCGGACAAAGGTGTCCTGGGCCATAAGGGAGGAAATGAAGATAGGCCGCAGAAGGTCGCGTTGGATCTCCGAATAGATGTTGTCACTGGTTAAGGGCAGGGTCGTTTCGGCAATCTGGCTGGAAATCGAGTCGTGGGCCACATAGTAGCTGATAAAACAGGTGGTGATAAAGCCTGTCCCCAGCAGAATGGTCAGGATGGCCACGAAACGCAGTTTTCGATTATGCACGGAAAGCCTCTTTCCCGGTGTTCCGGATTACTCTTGATTACGGTACGGAGAGAATAGGTGGGCAGGGGAATCACCCGATTTCTGAGCAGAATAACATGGAGGAACCAAGGGTCCAAATAATTAGTGGTCTCTGCTGGCGACCTCTAAGGGGGGCTATAGCCTTGGAGGGTTCTGGGGACCAATTTCGGGGGACAGCTTACGGGTATCTAATTATTCAAGATACCCGTAAGCTGCAATCTCCTCTTTCTCCCCTGCCGGCGGAGGTAAATCCGGAAAAGGGAGGCAAAACTGCCGGGGAACACCGGGACAGATTGTGCTGGCGCTGGATCATGGGTATGATGGGGGTGTTCGCCTAGGCATCATCACATTCCTCCCCCTTAAAGCCTCCTGTCCATGAAATACCTTCCTTCCCAACTTGTCTATTTTCTCCGCAACAAAACAACCAGGCGCAACAGCCTGCTTTTGCTTAAGTTCTTCCTGTTCCTGGCTGTTCTTGTTGCTGTCTACAGCGTTTTCTTTCACATTATTATGCTCTGGGAGGGCCGCAGCTACAGCTGGTTCACCGGCGTCTACTGGACTCTGACCGTCATGTCCACCCTTGGCTTCGGCGACATTACCTTTTCCTCTGACCTGGGCCTTTTTTTCTCCACCATTGTCCTGCTCTCAGGCATTGTCTTTCTGCTGGTCATGCTGCCCTTTACCTTTATTCAGTTTTTTTACGCCCCTTGGCTCACCGCCCAGGAGAATGCCCGGGCACCTCGCACGATTGCGGCGGGAACAAACTGTCATGTGGTGTTGACCAACCTGGACGCCATCACGGAAAATTTGATCAAGAAACTTGTCCAGCATAAATATCAGTACGTTATTCTGGCCCCTGACCTTCAGCAGGCCCTTGAAATCCGAAACCAAGGCTATAATGTCATGCTGGGTGACTACGGTGATCCCGAGACCTATAGACGGCTGCAGATTGACAATGCCGCCCTGGTGGTTGTCACCAACGACGACATGACCAACACCAATATTTCCTTCACCCTGCGGGAAGTCTCGGAGACCGTCCCCATTGTCACCAACACCGACCATGCCCATTCCGTGGACATCCTGCAGTTTGCCGGCAACAGCCATGTCTTTCAGTTCATGGACATGCTGGGCCAATCCCTGGGCCGGCGCGCTATCGGCGGCACCATCAGCACCAATATCATCTGGCGTTACAGGGAGCTGCTCATTGCCGAGGCGCCGGCCATGAACACCGCTCTGGTGGGCAAGGTTCTACTGGATACGCAGATCAGGGAAAAAACCGGTGTCACCGTGGTGGGCGGCTGGGAAAGGGGGGAATTTGTTCCTCCCACCCCGGACATGGCCATTAACGCCACCATGGTTCTCATGCTGGCCGGCTCCGCCGAGCAGCTGAAAAAATATGAGAGCCATTTCGGCATTGTCTGCAGTCGGCAGAGTGAGGATGCCCCGGTTCTTATCCTGGGCGGCGGCCGGGTCGGCCAGGCAGCGGCCACCGCCTTGAAAGAACGTGGCATCACCTACCGAACGGTTGAAAAAAGCCCCACGGTGGTGAAGGCCAATGAGTGCGCCGTTGAAGGGAATGCCGCCGATCTGGATACCCTGCAGAAGGCGGGCATTGCCAAGGCCAGTTCCGTTATTGTCACCACCCATAACGACGCCATCAACATCTATCTCACCATCTACTGTCGGCAGCTGCGTCCCGATATCCAGATCATTGCCAGGGCCACCAATGAAAATACGGTGCCCAAACTGCACCGGGCCGGCGCAGACCTGGTCATGTCCTATGCCTCCCTGGGGGCCAACACCATCCTCAACCACCTCAAACCAGAAGAGGTGCTCATGGCACTGGAGGGTCTGAGCGTCTTCAGGCTGCCGATCCCCGAGTCGTTGATAGGCAAGACCCTGGCTGACACCAGTATCCGCAGGGAGACAGGGTGCAGTGTTGTGGCCATTACAAGCCACGGCACCATGATCCACAGCCCACCCCCCGACGTCCTTTTCCAGAAAGAGGACGAATTGGTGCTGATCGGCACGGTTGAAGGGGAACGCAGTTTTCGCGAGAAATATTGAGGTGGCGACAGAAAGGCTGGGCAAAGGAACACTGAAAGACAAGGGACACCAGAAGGGACAAAAGACTGGCGGCCAAGGCGTATCATAACAACCTGAAGGGGGGCAAGACATATGCATAGTCTGAAAAAATATCTGGATCCCTACCATCTTTTTGATGCTGTTGTTGGTGTGGTGTTTCGGATCATTCTCATATTTTTTATCATTGTTCTGATTACCGCGACACTTAAGCTTTTTTGGGGATTGGGAGCTCTGTTTCAGAGTAAGGCGGTGACCGGTTCTTACAAAACGGTGATTCTCGATATCTTTACCCTCTACATCCTGGTAGAGATCGCCCGTACCCTGGTGGAGTTTTTCCACACCCACCGTTTGAAGATCTCCTATGTGGTGGATGCGGTGATTGTCTTCGTGTTGCGCGATATCATGATGTTCCTTTACATGAAGGAGGGCGACATCAAACTGCTCTATGCCAAGGCAGTTTTGCTCGTCGTCCTGGCAGGCCTGCGCACCGCAGCGATCTTTTCCTTTAAGCAGGAAATACTCATGTGCGAGAAGGTCGACCTCGAAACGGTCGACTCCCAGCAAGAAGCTCCGAAATAACAGAGAAATCGACATGGAGATCATCCTCTGGATAGGAATTGTCGTCTGTGTGTCGCAATCAGCCTTTTTTTCCGGCATGAATTTGGCGGCTTTCAGTGTCAGCCGCTTACGTCTGGAGGTGGAGAAGCTCTCCGGCAACAGGCATGCCCAAAGGGTGATCAATCTGCGGAAGGACGCTAACTTCCTGCTTACCACCATCCTCTGGGGTAATGTGGCCATTAATGTTCTACTCACCCTGATCTCTAATTCGGTGATGGCAGGACTAAGCGCCTTTATCTTCTCCACCTTTGTCATTACCTTTCTGGGGGAGATTTTTCCTCAGGCCTATTTTTCCAGAAATGCCCTGCGCATGGCCTCCACCCTCTATCCCCTGCTGCGTTTTTATCAACTGCTGCTCTACCCCCTGGCCAAGCCCTCAGCCTTGATGCTCGACTGGATGCTGGGGCACGAGCAGGTTCAGTTTTTCAAGGAGCAGGAAATGCGCAGTCTGATCAAAAAGCATATTGTTTCCGAGGATGCCGAGATCGACAAGGTGGAGGGGGTGGGGGCCCTCAATTTCCTGGCCATCGACGACCTGGCAGTGGCCGAGGAAGGCGAAAAGGTGGACCCCAAAAGTATTATAGAGTTACCTAGCGGCCCCGATGGCCTGCCCGTCTTTCCCCGCTACATTTATTCCGATACCGACCCCTTTTTAATGGCGGTGGCCAGCTCACAGCGCAAATGGGTGATCATTGTCAATGAACAGCAGGAGCCGGTTTACGCCCTGGATGCCGATCGTTTTTTGCGCGACGCCTTTGCCAGAAAGACCTATCCTACGCCTCTGCCTTACTGTCATAAACCCATTGTGGTAAGGGATCTCCAAAAACCATTGGGTAAAGTTCTTTCCATGTTGCAAGTGGGTAGCAGCCATGGTGAGGATGACGTCATCGATTATGATCTGGTGTTGATCTGGGCTGAGGACCGAAGGGTGATTACCGGCGCCGATATCCTTGGCCGCTTGCTGCGAGGCATTTCAATAAGAAGGCTATCTTGAATAATCAGATATTTTTTTCGAGTTTGAGAAGCATAGAAAATAAAAACCGGAGCATATCGGGCATATGTGAGGATTTTTATTTTCGTAGCGACGAAAAAATCGGACAGGTAAGCGAGCCTGCGAGACTCCGAAATAGCAATTATTCAAGATGGCCAGAAGGATTGTTGGCAGCTGACACCTGATCAACCGGCCAGCAGGGGGAAAAGTTGGCGCAGGCCATTGGCCATGAATTCCACTCCCACTGCCGCCATGACCAGACCCATGAGGCGGGTTACCACGTTTATTCCGGTTTTGCCGAGCAGGCTAGAGATGGTCGGCGCCGTGCGCAGCACGAGCAGGGTGACGAAGGCCAGCAAAAGAATGAGGCCAAGGAGCAGTAGATAGTGCTGCGGCGAGGACTGGCGCTGGGCGTAAAGGATGACGGTGCTGATGGCGCCGGGCCCGGCCAAGAGAGGCGTGGCCATGGGCACCACGGCGATGTTGTCCTTGTCCTCCAGATCCTCGGCCTCCTCCTCGGTTTGCTTGACGTCGCTCATCTTGGCGTGCAGCATGGAAATCGCCATGAGCAGGATGAGGATACCTCCTCCCACCCGGAAAGAGGCTATGGAAATCCCGAAGAACTTCAGCAGTAATTCGCCTGTGAAAAGGACGGTAAGGAGAATTGCAGCGGTGGCCAAGGCTGCGATATTACTGGTCTTGTTTCGTTGCGAACGGCTTTGGGAAGCGGTAAGGTTGATGTAAATAGGTACCGCCCCCATGGGGTTGACAATGGCCAGCAGGGCGGCAAAGAATTTGACGTACTCGCTCCAGTTTTCCATGCTCTATAGTGCTCCTTGCTTAACGGCATATTCCCCCGTTTTTTTCATCTTAAGATATCGGATAGTTGCCTTGTTTGGCAACGACAAACAGCGAGTCGAGCGCCTTGGTCATGGCTGGCCTCGACCACTGCCGGGAATGAACATTTTGATCCATGGGCTTTTGGCAGGGATATTCTTTGGTTTTTTCCTGCATGGTGGGCAGGTTGTACGATATGATAGGCAAGCTTGGCGCCTTACGCTTGCTTGATATGACCATCGTCAAGTTTATGCTCTCCAACGTGCTGACAGGAATGGTTGGCTTTACCAGCCCGTTGAAAAACTACTGCACTCGAAGGTCTCTCTTCGTTTGCCATCTGCAGATGCGTCGTCAAAATTCGGCTTGAGCTAAGCGAGCGGAGCGACACTCCGAATACCCTATGTAAACTGCACCCCAAGGGTACTCGGAGTGTCGCAGGCTCCCTTACCTCCTCCGGGCGCGCATTTTTCGCCTCATTTTTCCTCTTGAAGGATTTTGGTCTTGCCAAACTGTCTATTAAAATAACCACACTTGGTGGTAATATTATTAGAGGCGTGCTCTTTGGCCTGGGCTGGGCAGTGCTCGGCTATTGTCCGGGGACGTCGCGTGGTGCTGTTGGCGAGGGGCGGGCCTCCGAAACAGCTAATTATTCAAGAGACCCTTCATAAAGATTTTCAAGGCAGCGGCGATGATTTTTCAGCTTCTGACAATCACAGGCTGAGAACAGTGCAGAGGAGAACAGGGTGATAGCAGGAGCTTCAAACAAGTTTCGTTTTTATCTGGAGCGTTTTATCCTCAGGGGGGCCCATTACCGGCTGCTCTTTATTGCCGCCATGGTGGGTCTGGTCTCCATTGTTGGCGGTTATCTGGCCCTCCAGGCCACGGCAGAATTCGGTTCTTACAGCGAATCCATGTGGTGGGCATTTCTCCGTCTTACCGATCCCGGCTATCTCGGGGATGACAAGGGCACCGGCCTGCGCGTCCTCTCAACCATAATCACGGTACTGGGCTATGTTATTTTCATGGGCTCCCTCATCGCCATCATGACCCAGTGGCTCAACAATACCATCCGCGTCCTGGAGCTGGGCACCACACCTATTGTCCAGAAGGGTCATGTCGTCATCCTGGGTTGGACCAATCGTACCCCCATCATTGTGCGAGAACTGGTGCGATCCGAAGAACGCCTCAAGCGTTTTCTGGTCAAGCAGGGGGCCAGGAAACTGCGTATTGTTATTTTGGCCGAAGAGGTCAATGTCCAGCTGCGCCAGGACTTACAGGAAACCCTGGCCGAGGAATGGGATGAGCGACAGATCATTCTTCGTTCCGGAAATCCATTGAAAAATGAGGATCTGTTGCGGGTAGCGTTTCTCAACGCCGCGGCCATTATTTTTCCGGGCATGAATTTTCTTGAGGGAGGTGCCGATGCCGGAGACATGCGGACGGTGAAGGCCTTACTCTCCATGCAGGCTTTCGCTGAAAAAGGCCACAATCTGCCTTTTCTGGTCACGGAGATCTTTGACGCCCGCAAGGTGGTGGTGGCCAGGTCCGCTTATTCAGGCAGGATCGAAGTGATTCCCAGCGACTCCACCATTAGTCTGTTGTTGGCCCAGAATATCCGGCATCAGTCTCTCTCCCATGTTTTTAATGAACTTTTAACTTATGGTGACGGCAATGAGTTGCGGATCCGTCACCTTTCCCAGTTTGCCGGCATGACCTTTGAAGAAACCTTTGCAGCCTTCCCCAAGGCCGTTCCTCTCGGGGTCCTGAGGCCCTCAAACCGAGGCCTAGACCCGCACCTTAATCCGCCGGTCGGCTTTGTGATAAGAGAGGGAGACTTTCTGGTGCTGCTGGCGCGCAGTCATAATGATACCGCTCCCTCGAAGAGGTATGACAGGGTAGCGCAGAAGAGAGGTCACTTTGTCCAATTCAAGCATGAGAAAAAGCACCGGCGCCTGCTCATCTTGGGTTGGTCGGGTATGATCCCTGCCCTTGTCCATGAGCTTGCCTCGTATCAGGATGAGAAGTTTGAGGTGGATATCCTCTCCCGGGTGCCAGAGGAAGAGAGGGAGGACAAGCTCCAGAAATATAGCACGGCCGGGCAGCGCGTCAAGTTACGGCATCTTATTGGTGATTATGGCGCTCCTTCCGACCTGGAAGAGGTCAGCCCGGATATGTATGATAATATTCTCATTCTGGGCAGTGATTATTTCCTCACCAAAGAGGAGGTCGATGCCCGCACCATTCTCGGCCTCATGCTGGTCAGGGAGTTGCTGAAAGGAGTTACCTACAAGCCCGACATTCTTGTGGAACTCGTCGATCCGGGCAACCACTCGTTATTCAGTCGGGTGAGTGAGGAGGTGATTGTCAGTCCCATGATTTTAAGTCACATGCTGGCCCATATCGCCATGCGGCCTGAACTGAACACCGTCTTCCAGGAGTTGTTCAGCTCAGGTGGGGCTGAGATCTACTTCCGGCCCATGCATGAGTATGGCCTGGCCGGTAAAACCATGAGCTTTGCCGATATCCAGGACAGTGTATCGGCCCGCGGCGAGATTGCCTTGGGCGTCAAGGTCACGGCCCGAGAAAAGGCCCTGGGAGCTGAAATAGAGCTTAATCCGGATAAGACAGCGAGCTGGTCCCTGACCAAGGACGATGAAGTGGTGGTGCTGACGACCTATGTATAGACGGCAGGCTCAACGAGAGAGCTGGACAGGAACTATTTAGTTCACAGATGTTGTCAACAATTCCGAGGGTGGGGCTGTTTGGGCTTTTACCTTTCTGAGAGGAAATGAAATGCAAGAGCAAGTCTCTGGGTTTTGGGGTAATCACTCCGAATTGATTTTGAGTTTAGGTTATAAATGTACGCTGGTTATAGCTGTACTCTTTGCCAGCCTCCTGGCGGCCGGCATTATCCGCCGCATCATGAGACACGGTGGTAAGCGTCTTGATGCCACCGTTGTTTCTGTCCTTTCCTCCACGGCCAGCTACCTTGTCTATGCCGTCGGCATCATCATCATCCTTGATATTTTCGGAGTCAATACCACCAGCATCATCGCCCTTCTCGGTGCAGCCGGGCTGGCAGTAGGCCTGGCCCTTAAGGGGACATTGAGTAATATCGCCGCAGGTGTCATGCTCCTTACTTTAAGGCCTTTTCAGCTTGGGGATTATATAGAATTTGGCGCCGTGGCGGGCAAGGTCAGGGAGATTAATTTGTTTACCACTATCCTGGAAACAGCTGACGGCCTATACGTTTCAGCGCCAAACGGTCTGGTCTGGAACAACGCCATAAAGAACTATACCCGTAACGGCAAGAGGCGTATGGATGTCGTTGTCGGTATTGCTTACAGCGATTCCATTGACGCCGGACTGAAAGTCTTGCAGGAAATCTGCCGATCAGAGCCGCGGCTGTTGCAAGACCCTGCTCCGCAAACCATGGTGGTGGCCATGGGGGAAAGCTCCGTCAACCTGCAGATCAGAGCTTGGAGCAGTCTGGATGACTACTGGCCTACCTGTTGGGATCTCACGAGACGGATAAAGGAAGAGGTAGAAGGGGTAGGACTTACAATTCCTTTCCCCCAGCGTGATGTGCATATGGTGAACATGGCGAAACAGGGAGAAATTGCGGACAATTAGCCGGCAGAGTTGTCCATAACAAGATTTACAGGTTTGCTCCTTCCAGTAGCAATGAAAGGGTAGACCGTCATAGCAATGGAGTGTCGTACCATGCAAAAAAGCTTACTTGTAACCCTTCGCGATATCACGAGCTGCAGCCAGGGAGTGCGGTTTGTCAGCTCTTTTTTTCATAATCGGCAATATGTTGAGCTTACCCTTTTTTACCTTGTCGGCAGAGTGGCTGCCGAGCAGCAGGTAAGTGAGTTATGGGATAATGCCAGGGGCGATAATATCGCTCTTCCATCCGGGGCGGCAAAGGCCCTGGCGCTTTGCCGGAGCAACTTGATAAAGAAGGGCTTTGCCGAAAAACAGATCAAGCAGGTGACGCGCAGGATGCAGGCCGGCACAATACAGGATATCATCCATGAAGCCCAAAACAGCCTCTATGATGCGGTAATATTAGGTAAACGCAGCACATCCTTTGTGGAGGATATTATCTGCGGGAATAAGGGGCACGAGCTTCTGGAAAAGGAGCTGGCCAGCCCTGTCTGGTTTTGCCGTGACCCTGAAGAGGGCCGCAAGGATGTGCTGGTCTGTTTGGATGGTTCGGAGGTGGGCGAAAAGGTGGCTGATCATGTCGGTTATATCTTGCAGGGTGAGGAGCAGCATGGTGTCACCCTGTTTCATGCCGACAAGGGACAAGGGGTAGATAAGCAGAAAATGTTCGCTCGGGTGGGGGAAATTTTCGCCTCCTATGGCATCGGTGCCGGGCGAATCAGGCAAGTGGTGGTCAAGCCTCTGCTGGGGGTGGCCTCCGCCATTCTCGCTGAGTCAGACAAGGGGCGCTACGCCGCCATTGCCATGGGTTCCATCGGCCGTAGCGCAGATAAGGGCATGTATGAAAAGATCGTAGGCTCCAAATGCAAGAATGTCTTCAACGAAATCGACAAAGCGGCGCTGTGGCTTGTGCCTTGATCTTTGAAGTACGAGGATCTCTAGTTTTTATACTGTTGTTCTGCACCACGGCATGGTGGTGGGCGGCATTGGTCGGTGGCTCCGGCCAGGCCCCTCCTTCGGCTCGTCTGCCCTGGGGAGACTGAAAATGTACCGTTGCTTGTCGAGCGCAGCTCCACGGTAAAGGTCATCGCTGCCCCCTTTGCCATGTGCAGCGATGACCTGCGTGCGGCCACCCCTTCCCGGCTCTGGCCAATTTCTCTTTAGGCCCTCTTGTCAGCCTCCCTTCTTCCCTTCAAGGACGATTTCTCCCTGGTGAGGGCGTCTCTTTCGTTGACTTCCTGTGTAGCATTGTATAACCTTGTTCAAGGTTGTATAAGATTGTGCCGCGTGCGGCAGGAGGAGATGTGGAAAAACTATTAACGATCAAAGAGGCGGCTGCCTTCCTGAATGTCTCGGAAATGTCGCTCCGGCGTTGGACCAATGCCGGGAAACTGCCCTGTTTCCGGGTGGGCGGCAACAAGGAGAGACGCTTCACGCAGCAGGATCTCAGCCATTTTCTGCATCAGGCCGACCCTGACATGAAGCCGCTGGGTATTGGCGCGCACCGGGTGGCGGCCTCGGCCCATATTGCCCATTTTTACCAATCCAGGGATGAATGCCTGACTGATGGTATCTCCTATCTGGGTCAGGGCCTGGTCCGAGGTGAAAAAATAGTGGTGGTGTCCACCGGCACCAGGTTGGCGCGCCTGCTTGGCGGCCTTGAGGATTCAGGCTTTCCGGTCAACCGGCTTGTCAGAGACGGCCTTATTGTCACGGACACCGGCCAGGACACTCCTGCCGAGCAGATCCGCTTCATGGCGGACGTCCTTCATCACGATGAGAGGGCAAACGGCTGCCGGCTTCTTGGCGATATGGCCTGGGCCTTGGCAAGGCAGTGGAGTCTGGCTGACGTAACCGTCCTCGAAAACTGCACAAATAGTTCTTTGACCCAGCCAAACAGGCTCTTTCTCTGCCAGTATGACCTGGAACAGTTCAAGGCCTCTGCCGCCCTGATGGCAATTGAGACCCACAGCCTCACCGCCTATCAGGGTCGGCTCAAAAGCAGCCCCTACTTTAGCAGCCCGTTGAAAAACTACTGCGCTTGCTGATGCGGCGTCAAAATTCGGCTTGAGCTAAGCGAGCGGAGCGAGACTCCGAAATGCTCCTAAACCCCATGTAAACTGCACCCCAAGGGTACTCGGAGTGTCGCAGGCTCCCTTACCTCCTCCGGGCGCGCATTTTTCGCCTCATTTTTCCTTGCCTCAGCTGCGCTCGCTACCTTTTTCAACGGGCTGTTAGGGAAGCCGTCTGACCTTTTTTTGCGGCGGCTTGCCGGGATGCATAACCACACAAGGAGAAGCAGATATGAGTAGTTTGATTGATGAACAGGACGCCACCGGCAAGACAAAGGAGATCTACGCCGATATCCAGGAAAAATTTGGCATGGTGCCCAATTTTTTCAAGGCCCAGGCCGCTGTTGACCCGGACTGGCTGGCCCTGAACTGGCAGCGGGAAAAAGAGATCATGCTCGCCGACGGGGCGCTGGATCGCAAGACAAAAGAGATTATCGCCCTGGTGGTCTCCATGGTTAATGGCTGTGAATATTGTTCCCTTGCCCATGAGAGCATGGCCAGAATGGTCGGCGCCAGCAAGGATGAAATAAACGACGTCAAAAAAGTGGTGGATCTCTTTTGCAGTTTCAACGCCATTGCCGATTCGCTCAAGGTGCCGTGCGATATCATGCCGCCTCTCCTTCCCTTTCCCACCGGGATGAAGATGGCGGGCGGCCGGGATTTTTTGGGGTCCGCCTTTGTTATGGGTGGCGGCATGGTATAGTATGGTGCCACGGCCGTGTGCTTGCCGGTCGCAGGGGCGGCCGGGAAAAGCTGATTGTAATCCGGGGGAGGGATCCATGCGTCTTGTTGTGCACTATCTTGTCACGCTTGTTGTCATCGGTCTGTATGGCGGCCAGGTCTGTCCGTTTCTGGAAACCCTGTCCATGACGCAACTCCTTGCCCCCCTGGTCGGCAGTCTGGTTGGGGCCTGGCTGCTCCGGCAGCTGCTGTGGTCTGTTTTTGTTGATCGGGCCGCCTATCAGCAGCAGACCTTTCGCGTTTTCCAGCTCGACTTCCTGCTCATGGTTCTGGTTGGCTTTTTTCTCATGCTGTTCAATCGGCAGCTTTATGATTTTCCCCTTGGCAGCGGAGTGAAGCTTGTCCTGGCCATGATCACCCTGGGTTTCTTTCTGGCCATTGACATGGCCCTGGCCCATGAGCAGCGGCTCACCCTTCTGTTCAGGGCCAAGCGCATCGACCTGGACCCTGAGAATCGCTATTTCCCCCTGCCTGCCAAACTGGCCATCTTTGCGACAGCCACCGTCTTTTTCACCATGGCCATCCTCTTTCTGGTCATGAATAAGGATCTGGACTGGCTGCTTACCGTGGGAGAAGAGATCCCCCTGGCGGAGGCCCGCCGCATTATTCTTGGTGAGCTGGCCTTTGTCTTTGTGGTTATCCTCGGTTTGGCGATGAATCTGATCGTCTCCGCCACCCGCAATCTGAACACCTTTTTCCACAATGAAAATTCGGTGCTCAAAGAGGTCACGGCCGGCAATTTTGACGGCTCGGTTCCGGTGAGCACCAATGACGAGTTCGGGGTGATGGCCAAACATACCAATCTGATGATCGGCGGTCTGAAGGACAAGACCGAAGAGCTCCATATGACCAGGGATGTGACGATCATGAGCCTCGCCTCCCTGGCGGAGACCAGGGATAATGAGACAGGGGCGCACCTCCTGCGCACCCAGCGTTATGTGCGGCATCTGGCTGAACACCTGCGCACGGATGCCACGTACGCCTCCCGGCTTGATGACGATGCCATCGACATGCTCTTTAAGTCGGCGCCGCTGCACGATATCGGCAAGGTGGGCATCCCTGATCGGATCCTCCTGAAGCCGGGGCGTCTGAGCCCGGAGGAATTCGAGATCATGAAGACCCATGCCACCCTGGGCGGTGATGCCCTCAAGGTGGCCGAGGCCACTCTCGGCTCCAACTCCTTTCTCCGGGTGGCCCGCCAGATTGCCTACTGCCATCATGAAAAATGGGATGGTTCCGGTTATCCCAAGGGGCTCCGGGGGGAAGATATTCCCCTGGCGGGGCGCATCATGGCCCTGGCCGATGTCTATGACGCCTTGATTTCCAAACGGGTCTACAAGGAGGCCTATCCCCACGCCGAGGCCAGGGAGATTATTTGCCGAGGGGCGGGCAGCCATTTCGATCCGGCCGTGATTCAGGCCTTTGTCGCCAAGGAAGAGGCCTTCATCCGGACGGCCCGGGAATTCTCGGACGAAAAATTTCGGGCCCGGCCTCGTGTGGTCTAGGAACCTGTCGGACTTAGAGAATCGTAGCGAAAATTCGAATTTGCAGTAGATTTATGTCTAAGTCCGACAGGCTCCTAGGCCGCCAGGCCAGGCAAATCGGCGGTCCTGGCGCCTGACGCCAGGACCATCTTGTTCTACTTTCCCCTTTCCGTGTTGAGGCAGGCATTGTATATGTGACTGCTCTGTCCACCAGGCGGCCGGCTTTGCTCGAGCATGACGTCTGGCGGCCCGCTTTCCTCGAAAAATAAACAACTGCAGCGGCCCCGGTGGCCGACTCAGCGAGACCTGTCGTGAATCTCTTATGATATCTACCGCCAATGTCGCCCTCTCCTATGGCAAGAGGGTAATTTTCCAAGACGTTACCATCAAGTTTACCCCTGGTAATTGCTATGGCCTGATCGGCGCCAACGGCGCCGGTAAATCCACCTTTTTGAAGATTCTGGCCGGCGAGATCGATCCGGATCGCGGCGAGGTCTCCCTGGGGGCGCGGCAGCGCTTGGCCATGCTGCGCCAGGACCATTTCGCCTTTGACGAGAAAAGCGTCCTGCACACCGTGATCATGGGCCATCCCCGTCTCTATGAGATCATGGTGGAGCGCGAGGCCATCTATGCCAAGAGCGACTTCACCGATGAGGACGGCATCCGCAGCGGCGAGCTGGAGGCCGAGTTCGGCGAAATGAACGGCTATGAGGCCGAGTCTGAGGCCGGCACCCTGCTGGCCGGCCTCGGCATCGGCGAGGCATTACACCATAAAAAGATGAAGGAGCTGGAGGGCGGCGACAAGGTGCGGGTCCTGCTGGCACAGGCCCTGTTCGGCAATCCGGATGTCCTGCTCCTGGATGAGCCCACCAACAACCTGGATTTCGACTCCATCACCTGGCTGGAGCATTTTCTGGAGCGCTTCAGCAACACGGTGATCATTGTCTCCCATGATCGCCATTTTCTCAACCAGGTCTGTACCCATATGGCGGATATCGATTTCGGCCGGGTCACCGTCTATGTCGGCAATTACGACTTCTGGTACGAGGCCAGCCAGCTTGCCCTGCAGCAGAAGCAGAACGACAACAAGAAGAGCGCTGCCAAGGCCAAGGAGCTGCAAGACTTTATCCGCCGTTTTTCCTCCAACGCCTCCAAGGCCAAGCAGGCCACCTCCCGGAAAAAGCTGCTGGAAAAGCTGACCATTGAGGAGATGCCGACCTCCTCCCGGAAATACCCCTTTATTCAGTTCAAGGCCGGCCGCTCCTGCGGCGATAATATCCTGGAGATTGACGGGCTCGCCAAGGAGGTTGACGGTGTGCCGCTTCTTGCCGATATGAGTCTGACGGTGAACAAGGGGGACAAGATCGCCTTTGTCGGCAGCACCAACACTCTGGCCAAGTCCACCCTCTTTGCCATCCTGGCCGGTGAAGTGGCGCCGGACAGCGGCAGTTACCGCTGGGGGGTGACCATGTCCACCTCCTATTTTCCCAAGGAGAACAGCGCCTTTTTTCAGGATGATGCCACCCTGGTGGAGTGGTTGGGCCGCTTTACCCCGGCCAGCGAGGGCGAGAGCTTTGCCCGTGGTTTTCTCGGCAAGATGCTCTTTTCAGGTGATGAGGCCCTGAAGAAGACCTCGGTGCTCTCCGGTGGTGAGCGGGTGCGCTGCATGCTCGCCCGCATGATGCTCTCCGAGGCCAATGCCCTTATCCTGGATGAGCCCACCAACCACCTTGATCTGGAATCGATCACCGCCCTCAATAATGCCCTGATCGCCTTTCCCGAGGTGATCCTCTTCGCCTCCCACGATCATCAGTTCGTCGCCACCATTGCCAATCGTATTGTCGAGATCCTGCCCGGCGGCATTATCGATCGCATGATGCCCTTTGACGAATATCTGACGGATGAGCGGGTCATCAAGCTGCGCCGGGAACTTTCCTGAGCGAGCCGGCCGCCCCTTCAGGCACGGGCTGTTATTTTTTCGGCAATGGCCGCAAAAACAGCGGCCGTGGCCGAGTCGGGCGCCGACTCCATGATCGGTACGCCGCTATCGCCGCCCTGGCGGATGGTCAGGTCCAGCGGAATGGCAGCAAGCAGCGGCAGGTTGGTCTCCTTGCTGAGCTGTTCGCCGCCGCCGTGGCCGAAGATTTCAATGGGTTTGTCCGAGTGCTCACAGAGGAAATAGGACATGTTTTCCACCAGGCCGCAAATGGTCCGGCCGCTCTTGTTAAAGAGGTTGATGGCGCGGCGCACATCGGCCAAGGCGATCTCCTGGGTAGTGGTCACCATGAGGATGCGGCAGTGGGGCAGGGCCTTGGCAATGGTGATGGAGGGATCACCGGTGCCGGGCGGCAGATCGATGACCAGATAGTCGAGCTCCCCCCAGCGCACTCGGTCCAGTAGTTGGTTGATCATCTTGGCGACCAGGGGCCCGCGCCAGATAAAGGCGGCATCCTGGCCGGCCGTCATGCCCAGGGACATGATGCGCAGGCCATACTTCTCTGCGGGGATGATCATCTCATCCTCCTGCTCCACCGCCTTGGTGAGGCCCAGCATCAACGGCACGCTGGGGCCATAGATGTCGGCATCGAGAAGGCCGACCTTGCAGCCCTGCCTGGCCAGGGCCAGGGCCACATTAACGGCAATGGTGGTCTTGCCCACGCCACCCTTGCCGCTGGCCACCGCCAGAAAATGTTTTACCTTTTCAATACCTTTCAAGGGGGGGCTGGGAAATAAGCGCTCCGCCTCGGCCGGCTCCAGGGCGGCGATCTCTACCTGGACGGCGGTGACCCCGGCCAGAGGCGTCAGCGCCTCGGTAATGGCCGCAGTCAGCTCTTTCTGCAGAGGGGCGCGCCTGCTCTTTAAGGCCAGGGTCAGGGAAACCACTCCATCACTGACGGCAATATCACGGATCAAGCCCAGCTCAATCAGACTTTTGTGCAGCTTGGGATGCAGAACACCCTGCAGGGCCTGGCGGATCTCTTGCTTCTCCATCATCTCCTCCTCTCTATGTGCTGCTGTTGACTTTGCCTGCTTGATTCAGCGCCCTAGAGGCGCTCTTTTCTTCGGTGACCAGAATCTCGGCGCCGCCGTTGCCAAGGACAAAACCAGGGCCCTTGTCCGCCTGATCATGGCGGGAGATCAGCACCTCAAGGCCTTTTTCCAGGAGCCACTTGGCCACCTTGATGCCCTTGGCCTTTTCTTCCTCAAGGTATGGATTGGCCAGCAGCTCTTCCTCGACAATATGGCCGCTGCGGCGCTGCAGCCGCACGAGGCGGAAAAAAGGCGCCTCACCGAAATGGTCTGAGATGGTCTCCTGATCCGGGTTGAGGGGAATGGCCATGGTGAGCAGTTCCCCCTGCCGGGGTTGGGCATGGATGAGGACGCGATCCACCTGGCCGAGCTCCCTCTTTACCCGATTTTCAATCTCCTTGGCGACCTGGTGGCCCTTTTCCAGCTCCTTGACCCGCAGGATCAGATCAAGCTCGACAAATTTATAGCGGCCGGCATTCCGGGCCCAGATATTGTTGATCGCCGCCACCCGCGTGTCGGCCAGGACGATTTCCCTGATGCGGGTGAGGCTCTGGTAGTTGAGGGAGGCGTCCAGCAGGACCCGGACAGAGTCAAGCAGAATGATGATAGCGGAGCGAGCAATGAAAAAGACCACGATGACGGCGGCATACTTGTCAATGGCCAGACCCAGGGCGCTGCCGAGCAGCGCCGTCAGGATCACCAGGGAGGAGAGCATGTCGGACCAGATATGGCGGGCATCGGCAATCAGGCTGGGGGAGCCGGTTTCATGGCCTTTTTTCAGTTCATACCTGGAAAAGAGCCAGGTGATGACAATGGTCAGCGAGACGCCGGTGATGGCCAGAGGCAGCTGCCGGGGAATGGCCGGCCCGCCCCCGCCAAAGACGGTCTTGATGATCTCATAACCGGCAAAGAGGATGAGGATTGAGGTGCCCATGGCCACCAGGTTTTCCACCTTGTAGAGGCCGTAGGGGAAGCCGCGGGCCGGCCGGTCGGCGATCTTGATGCCGAGCAGGATAATGGCCGAGGAGACCACGTCGGAGAGGGAGTGGATGGCGTCCGCTGCCACGGCCAGGCTGCCGGAGATAAGGGCAATACTGGTTTTGATGGCCACCAGCAGCATATTGGTGGCAATGGACAGCCAGGCTGTTTTTTGGGAAGGGTCCATAGCGTCTTTAATCGGCGTTGTTTTGTCATGGCAGGGCGGTAAGGTGGGCCGCCAGTGCTCCGGCCACCGCCCGCAGGGCCAGCGCGGCCGGAGTTTCCGGATAGGCGACCACCACGGATCGGCCCTGCTCCAGGGCCCGGGTCATGTTCTGGTCAGAGGGGATGGTGCCCAGCAGGGCGTAATCGTTGGCCAGGGCAAAGTCGCGGATAGTGCGTTGGGATGGGGCATGCAGATCCGCCCGGTTGATGACAAGGCCTAAAGGCGTCATGAAGTGGCGAACCACGTCGATGACGCGCCGTAGATCATGGAGGGCGGCCGGAGTAGGCTCTGTTATCAGGACCACATAATCAGCTCCCTTGATCGCGGCAATGACCGGGCAGCCGATGCCGGGCGGGCCGTCGGTGAGGATCAGGTCGGCCCGGCATTGTTCCGCCTCTCGGCGGGCTCTTTTCTTTACCATGTCCACCAGTCGGCCGGAGCTGCTCGCCCCCACCATGAGTGCGCCGGCCACCAGAAGCATGTTGCCGGCACGCATGGTGTTGAGCCGGCCATTGACCACTTCGTGAATACTGATAGCCTCCTCGGGGCAGACCAGGCCGCACGCCCCGCAGCCCTCACAGGCATAGTTGACGATAATGGGGTGATCGGTGCCGATGATGGCTGAAAAGCGGCAGACATCCATGCAGGCCATGCACGCCATGCATTTGTCCGGATCGATAAAGGCCTTGGCCGATGCGGCAATCTCTTCAGAGGTGTCGAGGCGAGCTCCCAGGACAAGATTGAGGTTGGGGGCATCCACGTCTGTGTCGGCCAGAACGATGCGCTGTTTCTCGGTCAAGAGGAGCGAGGCCAGTGCCGCGGTGATGGATGATTTGCCGACACCGCCCTTGCCGCTGATGACGACCACCTCTTTCATGACAGATACTCCCGAGTCAGGTCCCGGGCCAGCCGCACAAATGTCTTGGCGGCGGTCTCTTCCGGGAACATGGTGACCAGCGGCCTGCCTGCCACATAGCTGGCGACAAGGTGGTCGTCCATTTTCATTTCCGCGGCAAAGGGAATGTGGTGTTGCCGGGCAATCTGCCGGATCTTCTTCTGGGAAGAGGGCAGATTGCTGCGGTTGAGAAAGGCAACGCCCTTCAGGGCAAAGATATCGAGGAGCTGGAGAATCAGCTCAAAGTCATGGCTGGCCAGCGGCGTGGGCTCGGTGACCGTGATGACCAGATCAGCACCCTGCAGGGCCTTGATCACGTCACAATGGGCGCCGGGCGAGGTGTCGACCACGAGGATGTCATACTTCTCCGCCTCCTGAAAGAGGAGATGCTTGACCTCCTGCACCACCAGGGCGCTTTCTTCCTGGGAGGGCATGAGTTCCCCGGAGTAGAGGGACAGTTGCGGGCGGCGGGTGATAGAGGTTGTGCCTATGGTCTTGTGGCCGCGGTGCAGGGCTTGGGGTTCACAGACCAGGAAACAGGCCTGGCAGCCGTTGCAGGCTCCGAGCAGGATGGGCGCCTTCCCTTTGGGGAGAAAGAGGGCGTTGAGTCGACAGGCCTTGACGCAGGCTCCGCATGAGGTGCATTTGGCCGCCTCAACCAGGGGGATGGACATGCAGACATCGCGAGGATTCTCCAGGGGCAGGCCCAGGAGCAGGGCGGCATTGGGGCCATCCACATCCGCATCGGCCAAGGCGACGCGGAGCCCCATGTCCGCCAGGGCGCAGGCCAGATTGACGGCCACCGTGGTTTTGCCGACGCCGCCCTTGCCGCCGGTCACGCCGATGAGCGGCACGGCAAATGGCTTGGCATGATAGGCTGCCAGTATCTCAGGGGGCAGCTGCCGGTTTATTTCTGTCGGCATCGCCCTCTGCCTTGCCCCCTGCCGTGTCCCTGGCCTCTGCCCGGGCCGGGTCCGCAATGCGGGGCTGTTGATGGGTTGTTGGCCTCCTGGTAGTGATCGGTCTTGAATTTGGCCAGGGCCTGGTTCACCGTGTCCCCGGAGGAGGCTCCGACAAAGAGCTTTATGCCGGCAGCCTGGAGGGCGGCAAAGGTGTTGGGGCCCACCTGGCCGGTGAGCACTGCGTCCACGCCACGGTCGGCCAGGAGTTGGGCGGCAGCAATGCCGGCGCCATGGTCTTGGTCGACAGCGCTGTTGGCAACAATCTCCTCGGAATTGGTGTTGGTGTCGATAATGAAAAAGTAAGGGGCCCTGCCAAAGGCGGTGTCAATGGCGGCCTCCTTGTCTTTGCCGGCGCATGTAATACAAAGTTTCATAAGCTTCTCCCTCTCTATGGCCTGCGACAGCCGCCCGGCCCACAACCTCTGCCGCGTCCGGCGCCGCCGCTGTCTGTCCGGTGGATGTTTTTGCTGCCGCATTTCGGGCAGACCATCTCTCGGCCGGTCTGGCCGGAGCCATGGGGGGCCTCCCATTCAAATTGACAGTCACTGCACTTGAATTTCCTCTGCGTTGACATGGCGCTTCTCCTTTTGAGAAGGTTTGGGAAAAAAATGGCGGTGCGGAAGAGCAGCCAGGAGCGGGGCTCTTGTCTCAGTATGGCGGTTTTACGGTGTCATATCAAACGGATCATGCACGCATGGCCGGGCATGGCGGCAGGCGGGAGATTTTCCGCCGTTATTTGCCATGCTTAGCCGGGAAAGTTTTTTGAGTTTGTGAAAGCGTCCAAGTGGGTGAGGTGGGAGGTGTAAGGCGTCAGCTGAATCACAATTCCGCCGGGTGGATCCCTCTTCTGCTGTGCACACCTATCCGGAAGGGCAACAGTGTATTGCAGGACGAAATTGTCACGCCATGACGGAATGATAGGTCAAGTCGGGAGGTTGTGTGGGCAAAAAAACGGGAGAGGCAAGGCGGGGAAAGCTCCTCTGCCTGGCGGAGCGGCCGCGTTCCGTCAGGCAGAGGGGGTGAGTAAAGAGGAGAGGCGGCGGCCTGCTCTACATGCCGAGGTTGAACATGGCTTCCAGGTTATGGCGGGAAAAGGCCTTGAAGGCAAGCATGGTTTCCGATTTGACGATGGCGTCAATGCTGTGCAGCTTGTTGGTAACCAGGGTGGCCAGGTCGTCGTTGGCCGGTACCCGGGCAATGGCCACCAGGTCATAGTTGCCGCTTACCGAATAGACCTCGGAAATGCCTTCCATGTCCGCCAGTTGTTCCGCCACCTCATTGACTTTTGATCGCTTGATGTTGAGAAGGATAATAGATGTCACCATGTTGAACTCCTTTGTACTCTTTGCAGGTATTGTGTTCGAAAAATTGGTGGCGTCGCAGAAAGACGTCAACTGCTTCACTGCTGACGATTTGTGCTCAGCCATTACCTGAATGGATTTTTTAGCAGACCATCAAGATACCCTAAAAAAATAAACAGCGGAGCATATGTGCGCATTTTTATTTCGTAGCCACGAAAATAAACGGGCAGGTACGCGAGCGAAGCGATACTCCGAAACAGCACTTCTTCAAGAAGGTCTTTATTCTACTGGCTGCCTTGCGGCAATCTCAATAGTTCATCCATGATAACATATTGTCTGGTGGCACTTCATCCTTTTGCGGAGCGGCGGTCGGCCTCCGTGTATCTATGACAATCGGGCCGCAGATGCCGGTCGATTCTCAAGCCTCAACTTTCAGCCTGGTTACTATCGTGAAGTTTCCCCTTTGTTTGCATTTTTTCCGTTTGAGTCAGCGGTGGAGAAGATGAGTTGAAAAAAAGAGAGGCGGCCTGACTTGACAGAAGGAGTGACGGCAGCTAATGTGAAATCAGATTCACATAAGGAGCAGGACATGCGTACTGAAAAAATGCCCACTGATATTCGTAAGGAGCAGATTGTCGAAGCCGCCCTCGCCATATTGAGCGACAATGCCGCCCCAAAGCTGAAGATGACCGATGTGGCCCGACAACTGGGCCTGGCGCCATCTGCCCTCTATCGCCATTTCAAGAATCGGGACGCCATGTTGAGCGCCATTCTGGAGCATATTCGCACCATGCTCCATACCAATCTGGAAAAGGTGCGGCAGCAGACGGACAACGCGGTGGAGCGCCTCCATGCCATGCTGGTGCGCCATGGCCGGCTGATCAGAGAGCAGCAGGCCATCCCCCGCATCGTCTTCTCCGACGAGATCTGGGGCCAGAAAAAGGAGCGACGTCAGCGCATGTACCGGATAGTCACCGGTTACCTGGCGGAGATCGAGGCCATTGTTGTCGAGGGCCAGGCCAAGGGTGAGATCCGCATGGATGTGGAGGCCCGGGTGGTGGCCAAGATCTTTTTCGGTATTGTCCAGCCGGCGGCCCTGCTCTGGCATATGAGCGAAGGCGACTTTGATCTGGAGGGTCACATAAACGACGCCTGGACCTTGTTGCTGGAGATGGTTGTTCGTCGCTGACCATCTCTCTTATTCAAGATGCCCTTATGTGAAGAGTAGTTCACCTGGCTCGCCGAGGATTTGCGCCGATCGGCGGTACAATGGTCATTTTTATAGTGCAGGAGGAGCATGTTATGGGTTTTGGCAATTATTTCAGGAAAATGAAAGGTGTTACAGTGGGGCCGCCCCGGCCCGATATCCCGAATGTCCTCTGGTCCTGGCTGGGGGCCTTTCTTGGTATCGCGGCGGTCTCCTTTTGTCATTACAACCTGCTGGCCGAGAGTGATCTGGTCATGGTCATCGGCAGCTTCGGGGCCTCGGCTGTCCTGCTGTACGGGGCGATCAACAGCCCCCTGGCCCAGCCCCGTAATCTCATGGGCGGCCATATCCTGTCGGCTATTATCGGTGTTTTCTGTTATCAGGCCCTGCAGGGCCAGATGTGGCTGGCGGCGGCCGTGGCCGTGGCCACGGCCATTGCCGTTATGCAGCTGACCCGCACCCTGCATCCGCCGGGCGGTGCCACCGCCCTTATTGCCGTGATCGGCAGCGAGGATGTCCATGCCCTCGGCTATCTCTATGCCTTGGTGCCTGCTGCCTCGGGTGCCCTGATCATGCTGGTGGTCGCCCTGCTGGTCAATAATCTTGCCGCCAATCGCCAATACCCCCATTTTTGGCGGTGAGCCGCTTTTGAGCAAGAATTTCATGCAATTCGCGAGGCCAATGTCATGAAGAATGCACAGCGTGCCCAGTCGTCCTTTCTGCGGCAAAAATGGCTCGTGCTGGTGCCCATCCTCATCGCCCTGCTGCTGGTGGTGATTCTGGTCAAGACCAGGTCGGGCCCGGCCACCAGCGAGACCCCGGAGGCGGCGCGGGTCATGCAGGTGATCAGCGTCCCGCAGACCGAGGTGGTGCCCCGGGTGATCGGCTACGGCATTGTCGAGCCGGCCCGGGTCTGGCAGGCGGTGGCCGAGGTGCGGGGCCGCGTCACGGAAATCCATCCGCAGCTCAAGTCCGGGGCCATGCTCCGCCGGGGCGACAGGCTCCTGGCCATTGATACGGCCGAATATGAGCTGGCCATTGCCTCGCACCAGGCAACCATTGCCGAGATCAAGGCCAACCTGCGGGAAGTGGCCCATCGCAGCGAAAATATCCGCCATTCCCTGGAGATTGAGAAGCGTTCCCTGCAGCTGGCATCAACCACCTTGCAGAGAAAGCAAAGCGCCCTGGCCCAGAAAAGTATTTCCGCCACCGAGGTGGATCTGGAGGAGCGCACTGTCCTTAATCAGCGCCAGCGCGTGCAGGATCTGGAAAACAGCCTGGAGCTGCTGCCGGCGCAGCGTCAGGCCCTGGAGGCACGGCTTGCCGCCAATGAGGCCGGTCTGCAACAGGCCCGTCTTGATCTGGCCAAGACCGTTATCCGGGCGCCCTTTGATTGCCGGATCGGTGCGGTGCGTATTCAGCCGGGCCAATTCCTTGCCGTGGGGCAGCTGCTCTTTGAGGCGCATGGCACGGCCGTGGCCGAGATCGAGGCCCAGGTGCAGCCCGAGCGGCTGCGCCATCTCGTCGGCTTGCGGCAGGAGGCTGAGGCGCCGCACTCCGACTACAGGGAGGTGATGCGCAGGCTTGCCGGCATCAAGGCCACAGTCCGCCTGCAAAGCGGTGACTGGCAGAGTAGCTGGCCGGCCCGGGTGGACCGGCTGCGCGAGGAGGTTGATCCCGCCACCCGCGCCTTTAATGTCATTGTCGCGGTTGACGGCCCCTATGACCAGGTCATTGCCGGCCGGCGCCCCCCCCTGAGCCGTGGCATCTTTTGCCAGGTGGAGCTGCAGGGCCGACCATGGCCGGGGAGCATTGTCATCCCCCGCAGCGCCGTACATGCCGGCCGGGTCTTTATTGTCGACGACCAGCAGCGTCTCCGGGCCGTGGCTGTCAAGACCATCTATGAGCAGGGGAATCTGGCCGTGGTGGCGGCGGGTCTCCATGGCGGCGAGACCCTGGTTGTCTCTGACCCGACGCCGGCCATCACCGGCATGCTGGTTGAACCTGTCTTTGCCGAAGCCGTGGCCGACCGGCTCATTGCCGAGGCGGCAGGTGGGACGGTCCAGCCATGATCAGTCGCTTTGCCAGACATCCCACTGCCGCCAATCTCCTCATGCTGGTCTTTTTCGCCATGGGACTGCTGACCCTGTCGGAAATTCGGCGGGAAACCTTTCCCGATTATGCCCCCAGTGAGGTGCAGGTGACTATCGTCTATCCGGGCGCCACTGCCGAGGATGTCGAGGAGGTCATCTGCCGGCGGGTGGAGGATGCCCTGGACGGCGTTACCTTTGTCAGGGAAATCCGCTCCGAGGCCCGTGAAGGCCGGGCCCTGATCACCGTTGAGATGGAAGACGACGGTGATCTGCAGGTCTTTATGGACGACATTGACAAAGAGATCAACGCCATTGACGATTTCCCGGCCCGGGTGGAGGAACCGGTGATCGTTGAGGTGGGCAAGACCGATCCGGTTATTTCCATCATTGTCACCGGCCCCATGTCGCCGCCGGACCTCAAGGCATACTGTCAGGATCTGAAGGATCGCATGCAGGAGGCGGGCCTGGCGCTCATTGATATTGAAGGATTCTCCGAACATCGCTTCCGGGTTGAGGTGCGCGAAGCGGCCCTGCGCCGCCTGGGCCTGAGTGTGGCCGGCCTGGCCGAGATAATCGCGGCCCAGAATGTCGATCTGCCGGCCGGCAGCGTGGAAACGGCTGATCGTCATATCCTGCTGCGCTTTGTTGATCAGCGCATCGCCATTCCTGATCTGCAAAGGCTGGTGATCAAGGCGGCCGGCCAGGGGGCGGTGGTCAGGTTGGCTGATGTGGCCCGGATTTATGACACCTTTGAGCTGGATGAAGCAAAGAATATGCTGGATGGCCGCCGCAGCGCCACCCTCCATGTCAAGAAGACCAAGGAGCAGGACACCATCCGCATTGCCGGACAGGTCAAGGCCTTTGTCGAGGCGGAGCAGCAGCGCCGCCCCCAGGTCAGCCTGACCATTACCCAGGACAATTCGGTGATTTTGATCGACCGTCTGCAGATGCTGATCACCAATGGCTGGCAGGGCCTCATCCTGGTCTTTCTGGTGCTCTGGCTCTTTTTTAACCTGCCCATTGCCTTCTGGGTGGTGGTCGGCCTGCCGGTCTCCTTTTTCGGGGCCTTCTTTTTTCTGCCCCTCCTGGGCTTGACCATCAACATGATGACCATGGTGGGGCTGCTGCTCGCCCTGGGTCTGCTCATGGATGACGCCATTGTCATTGCCGAAAACATTGCCGCCCATCGCCAGCGCGGGAAAAAGGCCCTGGCCGCGGCCGTGGACGGTACCAGCGAGGTGGCGGCCGGTGTCTTTTCCTCCTTTATCACCACCCTCTGCGTTCTGGGGCCCCTGGCCTTTATTGACGGCCAGATAGGCAAGGTGCTCAAGGTGGTGCCCATGATCCTTATCCTGGTGCTGGCCGTCAGCCTGATCGAGGCCTTTTTCATCCTGCCGGCCCATCTGAGCCATGCCATGCCCGGCTATGATCCGGCCGGGGCCAGGGGCTGGCGCCGAAAATTCGATCGCTTCTTTGCCTGGACGCGGGAGCGGCTGGTGGGGCGCAGCGTCGATTTTCTGCTTACCTGGCGCTACCTCTTTCTGGGGGCGGTCATCGGCCTTTTTATCATCTCGCTCGGCCTGGTTGCATCAGGCAAGATCAAGGTCATGGGCTTTCCCGAGATTGAGGGGGATGTGGTGGTTGCCCGTCTTCTCCTGCCCCAGGGCACGCCCCTGGCCACCACCGAAGAGACGGTGACGCGCATCCTCGCCGGTCTGTGGGCCATGAATGATCGCTTTAAGGAGAGCCAGCCGGACGGCAGCGATCTGGTGAAGACGGCCAGTGTCCAGTTTAATAAAAATGACGAGGCCTTTGAGCAGGGTCCCCATGTGGCCACGGTCACCGTTGATCTGCTGGCCGCGGAAAAACGCAGCGGCCGCATCGATGACTATCTGGCGGTCTGGCGCCGGCAGACTGGCCCCTTGCCCGGTGTTATCAGTCTGACCTTCAGCGAGCCCGGCTTTGGCCCGGCCGGTCGTCCCATTGAGGTACGCTTGCGGGGCCATGACCTTGCAGAGCTTAAATCGGCAGTGCAGGAGATGGAGAGGTGGTTCGGCCGCTTTACCGGGGTGATGAATCTGGCCGACGACCTGCGGCCCGGCAAGCCGGAGGTGCGCCTCCGGCTCAGGGAGGGGGCCACCAGCCTGGGTATTGATGCGGCCCTGGTGGCCAACCAGGTGCGGGCCGGTTTTTTCGGGGTGACCGCCGATGAGATACAGATCGGCGATCGCAGTTACGAGATTGAGGTGCGTTTTGCCGCAGAGGACCGCAACAGTATCAGTGACCTGCAAAACTTTCATGTCACTGCTGCCGATGGTCGGCAGATCCCCTTGGCGGCAGTAGCGACCTGGGAGGATGGCCGTGGCATGGCACGCATAGCCCGTCATAACGGCATGCGGGCCGTGACCCTGCGCGGTGATCTCGACACCCGTCTCGGCAATGCCAAGGAGATTTTTGCCCTTTTTCGCGATGATTTTTTGCCGGACTTTTCAGAGAGGTATCCGGCCGTGCAGGTGACCATTGCCGGTGAGGCGGAGGAGTCGAGTCAGACCCAGTTTTCCATGCTGCGGGGTCTGTTGATCGGCCTGATCGGCATCTTTATCCTGCTCAGTTTTCAATTCCGCAGCTATGCCGAGCCGCTCATTGTCATGGTGGCCATTCCCCTGGCCCTCATTGGTGTTGTCTGGGGCCATTTTCTCATGGGGGTACCGATCAGCATGCCCAGTCTGCTCGGGTTCAGTTCCCTGGCCGGTATTGTGGTCAACGATTCCATTCTGCTGGTCCTCTTTTTGAAGGGCAGCCGGGCCCAGGGCTTTTCAGTGGCCGAGGCGGCCGGCCAGGCCAGTCGGGACCGTTTCCGGGCCGTGTTGTTGACCTCGGCAACCACCATTGCCGGCCTCTTGCCGTTGATGTTTGAAAAAAGCCTGCAGGCCCAGATCCTCATCCCCCTGGTCACCAGTGTGGCCTTTGGCCTGGCGGCCTCTACCCTGCTGGTTCTCATGGTTATTCCCTGTCTCTATCAAATCCTGAGCGATTTTGGTCTGCATGAAGAAATGGCCGTGTCTGAAGAGAAAGCGGCCGCCAGACGTGGTCAGGCGCCGGAGGTCTCCCCATGAAGCCGCCTGTGGTCCCGTCTTGTTGTCCGGCCTGGCTGGGCCGGCTGCTTTTGCTGCCGGTCAGTTGTCTGTTGGCCGCCTGTGCGGTGGGGCCTGATTATAGCGGGCCGCCCGCGCTGGAGTATGATCTCTCCACCTGGCAGCAGGAGTCACCGGCTGCGGTGGCGACGGATCCAACGGCTCTTGGCCGCTGGTGGACATCCTTTGATGATGAGACCCTGGAGGAGCTTGTTCTGCAGACCCTGGCCGCCAATCATGACCTGGCCCAGGCGGCCTCCCGGGTCAGAGAGGCGCGGGCCCAGCGCCGCCAGGTCGGGGCCGCGGCCTGGCCGTCTCTGGATCTGTCCGGATCGGCCGTTCGCCGCAAACAGGGCGAGGCGGACAGTGAGTCTCTCTATATCTCGGGCCTGGATGCGAGCTGGGAGCTTGATATCTTCGGCAGGGTGCAACGTTCCAGGAAGGCGGCCCAGGCGGATGCCATGGCCGCCCTTGAAAGTGGCCGCGCCCTCCGGGTGAGCCTGCTGGCCGAGGTTGCCCTGAACTATGTGGATCTGCGCGCCTTTCAGACCAGGCTCAGGCTGGCGGTCGCCAATGTCCACCGTCAGCAGCAGACCTATGACCTCATACAAAAGCGGCTGGAGCTGGGCCTGGCCAGTGAGCTGGAACTGCGCGAGGGGGAGAGCAACCTGGCCAACACGCGCGCCCTGATTCCGCCCATTGAGACCGGTCTGCGCCGCACCATGCACCGACTGGCCGTGCTGGCGGGCAAACAACCCGGCGCCCTAGACCCGTTGCTGGAAGAGGACGGTAACATTCCCGTGGCCCGCCTTGACATTGTCGTCGGCATCCCGGCGGACCTGCTGCGCCGCCGACCCGACATCCGCCAGGCAGAGCGGCAGCTGGCCGCCCAGACGGCACGGGTCGGGGTGGCCAAGGCCGATCTCTATCCCCGCTTCACCTTGAACGGTACGTTGTCGTTCCAGGCCACTGACACGGCCGACCTCTTCACCTCCATGTCGCGCGCCGGCTCCTTTGGTCCGGCCTTTCAGTGGAATATCTTTAATGCCGGCAGCGTGCGCAGCAACATAACCGTGCAAAACGAGAGGCAGCGGCAGGCGCTCCTCGCCTATGAAAAGAGCGTCCTCCAGGCCCTGGAGGAGGTGGAAAACGCCATGGTCTCCTATGCCCGGGAGCTTGACCGTCGCCGCGAGCTGCAGCGGGCCGTGGCCGCCTCCCGGCAGAGTGTCCGTCTGGCCCGGACCATGTATATGGATGGGCTGCGTGATTTCAGCCATGTGCTGGACAGCCAGCGCAATCTCTTTCTGCAGGAGGATCAGCTGGCCGAAAGCCATGCCGCGGTCACGGCCCACCTCATCCGCCTTTACAAGGCGCTGGGCGGCGGCTGGTCAATCCGCTCCGCTCCGTAGAGCGCTGTGGTGTCTGGTCAAGGTTATGACGCCATTACGGTATGATGAAACAACTGGCAAGGTTGAGAAAGAAAACAACAACAGGAGACGATCATGAAAAAAGAACTGCTTATTCTGGTAATACTCATGGCCATGGCATTGGTCACGCCGGTGGCACAGGCCCGCGCCAGCATGGAGCCCGGGGCCGCCCGGGTGCAGGGCCTCATCAACTACAGTGACAGCGCTTTCAGTAAAAAGGTCATCTTCCAGGGCCCGGGCTACACTGTTTTGCTCTTTGCCTTTCAGCAGGGCCAGCAGCTCAAGCCGCATACCATTGATGTGGATGCCTTTGTCCATATCCTTGAGGGCACGGCAACAGTGGTCATTGACGGTGGCAAGCAGCAGGTGACGGCCGGTGAGATGATCATCCTGCCCAAGGGGCTGTCGCACGCCTTGAGCGCGCCGCAGGACTTCAAGATGCTGCTTGTCAAATAGCGGCTGGCCCCTAACAGCCCGAGCCTAAAGTCTTTTTGCCTTCTAAAAAGGGATGGTCAGGGTGATGGCCCCGAAGTCGTCGTTGCTCTCCTGGCTCTTGTATTCGCGGGTGCGGAGGACATGGGTGTAGCTGATGCGGGTGGTGTGCCAGGTCAGGACAATGCCGATC
>PKTX01000018.1 GCA_002868945.1 Desulfobulbaceae bacterium | reverse complement strand
GCCTTGTTTTTGTGCTGAATGATATAGAGTTGCCGCCTCATATCCACGCCATCAAGCCGTATCCGTTGTAGCCAGCCCCGGTTGATTGCCCGGCAGACAGTCAAGCTTGAAAGGCACCCGACACCGGCGCCGGCCTCCACGGCTTTTTTAATCGCTTCAGTATGACCGAGCTCCATTACCACCTTCAGGTCAGTCACATATTTGCCCAGCTTGCTTTTGAAGATCTGGGCGGTTCCTGAACCGGCTTCACGCATAACCCAGTTATATTTATTCAAATCAGTTTTGACGTCACAGATAATGCCTGCTTTCGACTCTTCTGTCGGCCGACTGATCAGAACGAGTTCATCCTGAAACCAGGAGGTGACGGTGATCTGTTCATGATTAACCTCCCCTTCCACAAAGCCGAGATCAACTGAACGCTCAATGATAAGTTTCTCTGCTGTTGTGGTGTTATAGACCAGCATGTTGACATGCACATTCGGGTGCATGCTTTTAAAGGCGGTTATCAGATACGGCAACACGTAGTTACCGATGGTGGAACTGGCAACCAGCTGCAAAGAACCGGCTATTTGGCTATTTTTTTCATTCATTAAATTGTCAAGATCTTGAAACTTATCGAGAATCTCGTTGCTGAAAGGAAGAAAGTATCGGCCTCGGTCGTTGAGTTCAAGGCGTCGCGCGGAGCGATCGAAAAGGGGGCCGCCCAGCTGAATTTCCATCTGATTCAAGGCCAGGCTTACTGCCGACTGGGTGAGCAGGAGTTTCTCTGCGGCTTTTGTGACCTGGCCACTTTCGACAACAGCCTTGAAAATTTCAAGTTGACGGATGGTTACTGGCATAGATGCTCCATGTGCGGAATGACATTAAACAAACTTATTCTAAATATAATTATTATAAATTTTACCTATCAAAGCTGGTCCATTATTTTCCTTCCCAAGCTACCGGAAAATCATCTTTGTGCTATGCACAGATTGTGCCATTGGTAAATTTTTTCTGGAAATGGATTGACGATAAGGCTTTAAGGCCCGATTGTTTTTTTGTTTACCTTGGAAAGGAGGAAAAAGACTCATGCTTCCGCAATCCGATTTAAAATGTTGGGAAATTATCCAGTGCAACAGAGAGCGAAACTGTCTGTTTGCAAACGATAGCGAAAGGGAATGCTGGGAGGTGGTCAGAGATGATGATGCCTGTTCATTTCATATCTGCGTTGACTGCCTGGTTTATTTAGTCAAACAGAAGGACTCCCGGGTCAGTGAAGAGGATTTTTTTGCCATCCTCAGACAACGAAAAGCAGAAGGAATAGGAAAATATACGTGCAGCCTTGCCTATGGTTTTGCTGAGTAATCAGCTTTGGTTTCCACCATAAAATGAAAGCTTTTCGTTCACGGAGAAGATAAATGCCACCCTGGATGACCTTGCTCGATCACAGAATCTCCGCTTGGATGGCTAAATATTGCCAGATATTGATGAGAATATCCCTGGCCCTGATTTTTATCTGGTTTGGCCTGCTGAAGCCTTTGGGAATAAGCCCTGAAGAGGAACTGATAAAGCGGACTGTTTATTTTTTCCCGCCTGATATCGTCTTAAATATTCTTGGATGCTGGGAGGTTGCCATCGGCATAGGCCTACTTTACCGACCCTTGCTGCGTCTCGCCCTGCTTCTCTTACTTGTTGAACTTCCAGGTACATTTCTGCCGCTGATTATCCTGCCGGAGATCTGTTTTCACTCAATCCCTTTCGGGCTCAGCCTCGAAGGGCAGTATATCGTAAAGAATCTTTTTTTGATTGCTGCCGCCTTTACAATCGGCAGCAAGGTTTCCTCTGATCCCATGCGCCGCAATAATGAATGACTACTGTTACTCAACTCCCCACTGACCTTAAAAGCAGTGCTGGGCCGGCTGACAAAACCCATTCCATGGGACCAGCCAGGACATTCGGAGATTTAACCTTTCTCGGGACGCTCAATGATGCCGGTCATTCTTGGTAATTCGTTTACAGCCTGCCGGTCCTAAAAACGGGGTTACAGTGACAAGCAGAAGTCCTTTTCGCAGTGTAGCGATCGGGAACATGGGTAACAAGACCGTCAACAATGACGTATTTTTCGTTCGCGTTGCTTACTGCAAATGCGCCTGTTACAGCTGGTGTTAACATTGGCACATCTAATATTTAAGTGTTTAAAAAAACCACTCTGTTGAGATTACTACTGTTGCCATTAATGGGCGAGGACAGCTCCCCTCTCATTTAGGTGCGCCTATCCGTAAAGCGTCTCAATCCACCTGATAGCTTCCGTACCATTCACCTTGCCTAAATACCGTTGAGTCGTGACAAGATCAGCATGTCGCAGGATAACTTTGCTGACAATTTCTATGGGAGTTCCTGCCCTTGAGGCATAGGTTGCAGGGTGCCGCCTCAGGTCATGGGGGCGCAATTCAATTTCCACCAACTTGCCAGCCTTCCGCACCGCTGACCATGCAGCAACATAGGAGATGGGGAAAATCCTGTTGTCCGTGCTGATGTTGTTGGCTGAAACTGTTTTTGAACGAGAATTTGTGGCTGGGAGCAAGGTGCTGGCACTTGGCGCAATAGCTTGCCAAACATGACTTCGTAAAGGCTGGCCGGCTGCCGTTCATTAACCCTGGCCAGTGTTGCCCGGGAAGTTGGCTTCATGCCGAGGTGGTAGAGCTGGCTTTGTTTTGCCTTCAGGTTATCGGCGATGTCACGAAGGCTTTTCCGGCCGGACAATTGACCGACTAGCATTGCCATGAACTGACTCCACCGGTTATAAGAGCGAAACTTCTGCCCAGGGTGATGTATATCGGCATGGTACTCAGAATTATGTCCCGGGATAAATGCAGTAATTTGACGAAGGATTGTGTTATAATGTGCCAAGGCTCGTATCTCCTTGTTATTATTTAGTTTGTCGTGAGCTAATTATGACATTTCAGGAGTTTCCGGGCCTGTTTTTATTGATCAAATATGAGACAGCACAGAGTTTCATTGAAGTTTTTCAAACGGCTATTTAACCCGAACCTTCCAAGTGCAAGGATAAATAATGAAAGTTTCCACAGACTCATATCGACGCCATGCAAATCGACATTTTAGGATGCAAACAAAATTTCTTCTTGGCCTGGCAGCGATACTCCTGTGCTTTAGTGCCTTTTCAGCGTGCCTTCTCTACATCTATGAAAAAAACAATCTTGAGAACGAAGCTTACAGACAAACGGACTTGGTGATGGCCGCTATCGACTCAACAAGAGAATATGTCAGGAAAGTCTTACGACCAACCATGTATTCGGTGCTGGGAGATGATGCCTTTGTTCTTGAGGCCATGTCCTCCTCGCATATCAGTCGTCATATAATGGATCTGTTTCAAGAGAAAATCCCGGGATTTGAATACAGGCGAGTAGCCTTGAATGCCCGCAATCCTGATTTTGAGGCAACGGAATCAGAAGTCAAAATGATTAATTTTTTCAAGAACAATCCCCAGGCGCAAGAGTGGCGTGGAGTCGTCGCTATGGAACAAGGTAGATACTTTATGCGATTTCAGCCGGTGCGCCTTAACTCATCCTGCCTGAATTGTCATGGTAGACCTGATGATGCCCCAAAGAAGATAATAAAAAAATATGGCGCTGAACGGGGGTTCCAGCGCACCACAGGAATGGTGGGCGGCGTGGTCAGCATTGGTATTCCTGTGGAAGTCGGCTTAATGAAGATCAAAGAATTAGCCCTATCTGTCTTTGGTGCGGTTTTTCTTGCCGTTTTTTTTCTTTACGGCATCATCACATTTTTTTTCAACCGCCTGATCATCCGCAACATTCGTGATCTGTTGGAGGTCTTTCGCGATATTTCCAAGGAAGATGTAGATGAGAATTTGACCAGAAGGATTGAAACGAGTGATGAGATTGGAGAACTAAAAGTTACAGGGCAACGAATGGCTGAAAGCCTGCAGCTCTCTCGCAAAAAGTTAAAGGATTATGCAGAAAACCTGGAAAAGAAGGTGGCTGACAGGACAAGGGAACTCCTGAACCTTAACCGGGAGATGGAAAATATAGTCAGTGAACGGACACGGGCGGAAATGGCCCTCCGCATGGCCCATGAAATCCGTAATCCCATAATGATTATTGGTGGCCTGGTCCGCCGGTTACAGAAAAAAGCCACTGGTGATAAAAAGGAGCAGGGAACATTTGAAAATGTGCTGGCGCAGGCCCAGAAGCTGGAGTTATTCCTCTCCCGTTTTGAAGAACTTGTAAATGCGAAGACAGAACATTTTCAAAAAGAGGATGTTGTGAAGCTGGTCAGCGAAGCAATTGAACTCGTAAAAACAGAGGCAGAAGAACGGAATGTGGAAATAGTCTCCGCACCTGAGATCAAAGAACTCGCTATTCCGCACGATGCCAGGCTAATTAAGGTCATGATAGTCCACCTTTTGCGTAATGCAATTAACGCGTATCAGTCAAGGGGGACGATTCAAATCATTACCAGCTCTCATCACAATTTGTTTGAGTTGATTATCCAGGACAGAGGGCAAGGTATTCCGCCCGAGAAACTCCAGCATATTTTTGAACCGTTCATCACTAACGGGGAAATAAGGACTGGACTTGGGCTCCCCTATATTAAAGAGATTATCAAAGAGCATAATGGCACCATTGATATTGAAAGTCAGCAAGGACAGGGTACCCGTGTCACAGTCCGGATTCCGATTTTACTCGGTGAGCTCGGGAAGAAATGAAACATAAGGAATCTGTGTGGGAAAATTTCCATAGGGTCATGACTAGAACAGTGGATTCTTTCTGAGGATTTTGAGCAGTACGTACTGAAAAAACTGAGTGCCCCTGACCTCCGCACCTGTCCGCTTCCTTCATGGCCTGTAGGTGCAGGCGCCATGTCCCCCACACACAATCTCCAGCAACAGCAGCGCCCGGAGTGAAAGATATATATTTCATCTGCGAGGCAGCAGTACCCTGTCGGGAACATCTTCTCGAAGCTATGTCCCCGACAAGGAACATAACTTCGAGAAGATGTTCAATCCTGTTTGGCTTTGTCCTCGTGCCAGAAGCTCCATGCAAAAAAAACTGACATGCCATGGCTGTCTGGGCTTTGGCCTGAGAAAGCAACGTACAGCTATAAAACAACAAAATGGCCAACGGGTTATTTCACCGAAGAGGATCTCTTATAAATTGCTTATGAGCAGACTGGCATTTCATTTGCAAAATAATCATTGTAGAGCGGGTGAGTCGGCAGACATGAGAACCTGCCTGGTTTGCTCATCAGGATTAAATCTTTGTCTGATGAGGCTCAGCAGCAGGGCGCAACCTGGATTAATGATTTTGTTTTTTGGAGGTATAAAATGAAAAAGCAGTCGCTACGGGAAAACGAAAATTTTGCCAGCGCCGTGTTGCCCGAAAAAGACCGTTATAAAAAGACGACTGGCAAGGCGCATGGATTAAGGCTCTATAGTAAGGTTCAGCATGGAGGAGAGTTTGCCCCGGGGAGTGACAACAAGCGGGGATTCCCACGTTTCAGCCTGCAAAAAGAGCTCTACGTCATTCATCGCGACTTTGGCAAAATTGTTGAGATTAGCATGGACGGCTTGCTCTTCATTTACCTTGATGGCATTCTCCCGGATACGGAGATTCCCAGCACTGGGATACTCTTCAATTATAGCGACCAGTATCTTGATAAGATTCCCTTTGAAATCGTTGCTGATAATATCGCACAACACATGGGTAAAACGGGACATCGGCTCAGGCAGCGGCGGATTAAATTCGGAGTGATGAGCGACGAGCAAATTGCCGAAATTGAGAAGCTCATTCTGGCAAATGCTCGCATACCGCAGCTTTCATCTGATACGCGCTATACAACTTGGAAGGATGTTTACACAAAAGTTCTGCGGAATCAATAATACCTCGGACTGACTAGTACTCTTAATCCGAGCGTGAATAAGTTCCTCCTACGTGCGTTTTTAACGCATTTCTCCCTCGGGACCTGAGAGCCCACTCACTCTCAGGTCCCTTTTTTCCTCCCCCGGGAGGGGAGGGTCGTAAAAAAGTTGCATCCTGTTCGACATCGCTAAAAGCGAGCAGGAACCATGGGGTCTCCTATGAAGCTTGCTTGTCATATCAACCTCATTCCCCTTGGAACCAAGCGGTCTTCCTCTTTGCGTTTTCTCCTCAGACGAGAGGGGCTGAGTATCACATCCTCACCCCTCTCGTCACCCTCTCATTGGGGGCATCCGTACTTGAGTCGAATTGAAGTGTGAGAAGCAGCAGAAAAAGGAATCAAGCGATGAATGTTTACAGGATCATTCTCCCTGAAGAGAGCAGTACTGGCTTAGGCCATTTTCACTCAATTGAACCCTCTCTTAAGAGGTTGTTTTCAGTCGGCGCGGGATTGGCTGCAGCATTGATGTTGGCAGTGGTTAAGGTTGTTGGCCTCGGGCTGGCTCTTGGACATAGATGGTTATCCGTCGCTTGCCCTGGGGCAGTAACTATTAGGTGGAGGAGTACAAACTTATAACGTTTTCTCGTCGGGGGGAGGAAGAGAGGGTGACGGGTCCGAAAGGACACCTCTCTTCTTCCCCCCACCTCCTTGCAACACCGCATCTCTCAAGACGTGTTCCTTGCCACCGCAACCGGTGACAATTGAACAAAGGAGGTTTTGATGATTCAGTGGTTTGACATGGTTGATCAACAAATTGCCTGTTGGATGGATAAATACTGCCATCTACTATAGCGACTAGTATTTTGAAAATATTCCCTCTGAAATCGTTGATGATAATATCGCACAACACATGGGTCCAACGGGACATCGGCTCAGGCAGCGACGGATAAAATTCGGAGTGATGAGCGACGAGCAGATTGCCGAAATTGAGAAGCTCATTCTGGCAAATGCTCACATACCGCAGCTTTCATTTGATGCACGGCACATTTCCTATCAAAGTGTTTTTTTAGGGTTTTAGGGCAAGCATTAATTGGCTAGTTAGCTGTTGCCATATTCCGTCTACAACCATGGCGCCATGGCCTATCGGAAAGGGTTTAGGCTCGATATTTATAGGCAACCAAAAAAAAGTAACTATTTATCAACTTAAGTGTGGAGCTGGGTATGAGTATCAAACAGAAAATGATTGCGTTGAGTCTCTTGGTGATAGCGGCAGTTGGGGGGGTAGCAGCGATCAGCATTAATGGCGCATTGAACATCAAAAAATCCTTTGACCATATGAGCAGTCGAGACATGAAGGGCAAGATCGCCACCCTGGAGATCAACCGTGACCTCAACTATGTCAGCAGGTTGACACGCAACATCATGTTGGGGAGCAACATCGAAAAGGACCTGGAAAAGTTTAACAAGATGGTGGCAAACATCCGCTCCAACTACGAGGTCCTGGAATCTATTGCCGGTGATCAGGCAGAGAGAGCCGTCATCCAGAATGCAGAAAAGGCAAGTATGGCCTTTATCTCTGACGGCTTGCGGTTCTCTGAGGGTTTGAAGTCGCATGACAAATCCGAGCGTTACAAATCTTACCCCTCGTATAGTCACTCAGCGACCCCCCTGGCTGTTAAGTCGCGTAAATATTTTGGCGAATTGATTACCTTGAAGGATAAGCAATTTACAGAGTCCTATAAGCGGATGGGAGCCAGCATTGAGCGGATGCTGACGCTGATAATAAGCATGGCTATTATCACGTTACCGGCAACACTGCTGCTGGTGTTTTTCATTACCCGTGGCCTTATTCTCTCAATCCGGCAGGCAGTCCATGTGGCCAAAACCATGGCTGAAGGAGATCTCACCGTTCAGGTGGAGAGTAATAGGAAGGACGAGACAGGTCAGCTCCTTACCTCCATGGGAACCATGGTTGAAAAACTGTCAGATATGATCGGCTGCAACGTGGCTGCCTCCCATGCCCAGGCCGAGGGGACAATCGAGCAAGCTGCGTCCCTGGAGCAGACCGCGGCCGCATTGGAGGAACTCAACTCTATGTCCAAAAAGAACTCGGACAATGCCCATCAGGCCATCCTCCACACTGGAGAGGCCAATAAGCTGGTTGATAAGGTCAACAACTCCATGAAGGAGTTGCGCCAGGGCATTGAGAGAATCGATGCGGCTAGCGGGGAGATGGCGAAGATCATTAAGATCATCGACGAAATTGCGTTCCAGACAAACCTCTTGGCTCTAAATGCAGCGGTTGAGGCGGCCCGGGCCGGAGATGCTGGCGCCGGTTTCGCCGTGGTGGCCGACGAGGTGCGCAACCTGGCCATGCGGGCAGCCGAAGCGACCCAAAACACCTCGGCGCTGATTGAAGACAACATCAAAAACGTCAGTAATGGATTAGAAATGGTGGCAGTTACCGACGATGCCTTTGTTGAAGTGGTCGACAGTGTGAGCAAGGTGCACGGCTTGATCGACGAAATCGCCGCGGCCTCTAGCGAGCAGTCCATTGGTATTAACCAGATCACCCAGGCCATGAACGAAATGGATAAAGTCACCCAAGGCAATGCTGCCACCGCCGAGAAGATGGCGAGTTCCATGGCCATGTTCAGGGTCACGAAATCGGGCAACTCCTCTGACCTCAATTCGGCGGGCAATGTTTTTCTTTCCTCCGTTTTAGAGCAGCCTAGCCGCCCGGGACAAGAACTTTTGCCAGAGAATACCTGAAAATGACGAAAATGAAGGCCCTCTTAAAGAGTGCGTATTGATGTAAACCGCACCTTAACAAACGAGGTCCTGGAAGTACCGCAAGGCGACCCCCTTGATTCTGGGTAAATATTCAAATGAATATAATGGAGAATATTTACCCAGAATCAAGGGGGTAATGTTTGTCGCTATATTGATCCAACAGGTCTTTGAGTTTCCAGGGTGAGGAAAGACAGGCCGCCCCTACACTGCATTCACTGAGGACCGAGCAGAAGTTTATAAACTCCTTTATCAGGTTTGTCAGGGCCTTGTTTTGGTAGCGAATGATAAGGAAAGTAGCCATGACGAAAAAAATGACCATTCAACCCGGGTTGCGGTTTGGTTTCGGAGTCGCAGTACTTGGGGCAATCACATAGAGGCAAAACAAGAGCTCAATCTGCGGAAGAGGCAGACGAAAAGAGCAGCGTAACTGCTAAATAGGAGCGAGAGATGACACAGGAAGTCAACACCATGAATCAGCCAATCAGGGCGGAGACCATGAAAACCGGTAAATACCTGACCTTTTCACTGGAAAAGGAGGAATACGGTATCAGTATTCTCAAGGTCAAGGAGATCATTGGAATGATGCCCATCGTCTCGGTTCCGCAGAGCCCCGCTTTTATCAAAGGGGTGGTGAATCTGCGAGGGAAGGTGATCCCGATCATGGATCTGCGAGCCAAATTTGAAATGCCGTCTATTCCCCCTACAGAAAGGACTTGCATCATTGTGGTGGAAATCGATTCCACGGCATCCACCACCATGCTCATCGGCATTGTGGTGGATGCCGTATCCGAAGTTCTGAATATCAAGGAAGAAGAGATCGAGCCTCCCCCCGAATTTGGCACCCGGCTGAAACACGACTATATCCTGGGGATGGCAAAACGGGACGGCAGGGTCATGATCCTGCTCAACATAGACAAGATTTTGTCCAGTGATGAAGTTGTAGAGATTGAACAAACCTCAAACAACCAGCTGTAGATAAATACGGGAAAAAGTATGTTTAAGAACATGAAAGTGGGAACAAAGATTATCGGCGGATTCATCATTACTCTGGCGTTAACCGTTATCATCGGCGGGGTGAGTGTTTTCAACATCGGCGGGCTGGGAGAGAAGATAAATCGCCTGGCAACCCTGGAGATACCTGAAACATCGGCGGTGGTGGAGACCGAAAGAACCATGTGGAAGACCCATGTGCTGTCCTATGAATTCGATATTCATATCGATGAAAAAACAAAGAATGAGTGGTTTGCGGAGCGGGAAAAAGTGGTGGAAGCCGCTGAAAAGATCATTCCCATATCCACGGCCTTGGGCAATCAAGATGTGATCCAGGCGGCGGATGAGGTGAAAAACCAGATCGCGGCCTACCGGAAAATCGGTGAGGAATACGTATCCCTGGCCATGACGAACACTCAATTCCGCCACCAGATGGAGCAAGACATGGATGTGATCCGCCAGCAGTTGAGGGATTATATACATGGGCAGAATCAAAAGATTCAATCATCCATATCATCGGATAATTGGGTCGATGTAACAGAAAGGGTGACCAAGCTCAAGCTAGCCAACCAAGCCCTATATAATACCCTCTTGGCTGAAGAATTAATGCATGAGTATGTAGAGGATCAAAAAGCAGAAACCCTGAACGCTATTCTTGAAAAAGTTGCCGCGTTTTCAAAGCTTTCAGAAAAGGCTTTCTCCCTATCCAGCACCGCCGATGACATGAGAAGAAAAGAATTGGTCGCCGTACACGGGAAAAAATACCGCACTCTGGCGGAGCAGTGGAGTGCTGACCGGAAAAAACAGGGCGACCTGCTGGACCGGTCAGATGCCCTGGCCATGGCGATTATCGACCTGGCTTCCCGAACCGCCCGTAAGGCGGACCAAGCTGCCTATGATTTCGGGATTTCAGCCGACCATCATGCCGAGACGGTCAACCGGTTCCTCATCGGGTTGTTGCTGGGGGCGGTGATTTTGGGTGCGATCCTGGCCTTTTTCATCACCCGGGTGATCACCAGGCCCCTGAACCAGGTGATCACCGGCCTGAACGAAGGGTCTGACCAGCTGGCATCCGCCTCAGGCCAGGTATCCTCCTCCAGCCAGTCCATGGCTGACGGCGCTTCCCAGCAGGCCGCTTCCATCGAAGAAACCTCCTCCTCCATGGAAGAGGTGGCCGCCATGACCAGACGCAATGCAGAAAATGCCGGCAATGCCGACGGGCTCATGAAAGAGACCAACCTGGTGGTGACATCTGCCAGTGAATCCATGCAGAAGCTCACCCAGTCCATGGATGATATTTCCAAAGCCAGTGCGGAAACCTCCAACATCATCAAGACCATCGATGAGATCGCATTCCAGACCAACCTGCTGGCCTTGAACGCGGCAGTGGAAGCGGCCCGGGCCGGGGAAGCCGGTGCCGGATTCGCTGTGGTGGCTGACGAGGTGCGAAATCTGGCCATGCGGGCTGCCAGTGCGGCCAAAGACACGGCCCAGCTTATCGACGGCACTGTCAAGGAGGTCACAAACGGTTCCCAGCTGGCGTCCGCCACCAATGACAACTTTGCCCAAGTGGCCCAGAGTGTGTCCAAGGTGGGGACTCTGGTGTCGGAAATTTCCCAGGCCTCCATAGAGCAGTCCACCGGCATCGACGAAGTGAACACCGCCATTTCCGAAATGGACAAAGTGGTGCAGCAGAATGCCTCCGGTGCCGAAGAATCCGCCTCTGCCGCCGAAGAGATGAATGCCCAGGCGCAACAGCTTAAAGAATATGTGGCTGATCTGTTGATGATGGTGACCGGCACAAAAAAACAGGAAACAGGACCAGCAGCAGGCCATGGCACCATGAAGATGAGGCCCAACCAGATGATCCCTTTTCATAATGACGAACAGTTCAAAGACATTTAAAAGGAAACAGTTATGGATACTGAAGTGATCCAGAACTTGATCCAGACTCTTTCCTGCGAGTTTGTCGGCACCCCCGTACGAGCCTGATAGCTTGACCGGGGTTGAGGTAGGTCCGCAATAGTGGACACCATATTATTGTCACGCAGCCTTTTGCCGCGTGACGTTTTTCTTCCAATAAGCTGCCGGAGAGATTGTCGAGGTTGGCATGTCTTCTCAGCCGGTTGTAGAACACCCGGAACAATGCGCGGCCCACCAGATCCTGTGTCATGCGGTGGCCCATTGCGTAGCCGACGATTTCACGATTCCACAGATCCTTAATGCCAGCCAGGTAGAGCCATCCCTCGCCAGTAGAGACATCGGTGATATCGGCCACCCATACCTTGTTAGGACATGAAACGGCAAAATTTTGATTCAGAAGGTTCGGCGCCACCGGAAGCTTGTGGTTCGAATCGGTCGTCGCTTTGTACTTCTTCGCCTGTTTACAGCGGATTTTCATATGGCGGCGCAGTCGCTTGATCCGGTTGAGTCCGACTTGCATCTGCTCTACTTCGGCCAGTTCGTCCTGTATCTTCTCTGGCCCGTAAGTACACGTCCTCGCTCATGCGCTGCTCTGATGGCAACCTTGATCCGCTCAGCCGCCTGCTTACCTCGGCAATGGTTAGCCCGCCATTCTCTGCCAGATTGACGGCCTCCTCCTTGAATTCCTGGGTGTAAAACTGTCTCGGGATTCTTTCCAATGGACACCTCCTTGAACCATTCATTCCAACAGATTGGTGTCCATTTTTTTCAACCTACCTCACCCAAGCTTGGACTCCAGGATAATTCCCTTATCTTCTTATGTGTCTGTTCCCGATCAAGAACATCGGCACCTTTACGATGTTCTTGATCGGGAACAGGAATACTCGAGAATCGACGACCTTTTCCACTCTTAACCCAGCTCGATTCCATCGAAAGCGACCATACAGAAGGAACGGCAAAATAGACACCAACCCACTGAGACACAACAAAAAATACCCACTTTACCACGAGCTATCATCACATTTTTTAACTCCGGATTCTCCCCCTGGTACGCTCCTTGCTGAAGAGATGACACAATACGAGAGCAACAAAGTTCCTGGTGACAGATGCTGACCAGACAGCGGAAGGAAATGGCCCCAATTGGCTCTCCGGACCGATGAACAGGTCTAAAAACTCTGTGTGGGTCACCAGGGCGAACAACAACACAGGAGATATAATGGCAGAACAGATGGCAATGAAAAAAAACTTGAGTTCACCGATAACAAGGAGGTGTTGAAATGAATATTTTGATTGCCCATGACGGATCTGCGCACGCAGATAAAGCACTGCTGGAGGCAGGTAAAATGGGGGTACTCATGGCGGCGAAACTCACAGTCATGACGGTGGCTCAGGATTTGTGTCTTTCTGAGGATATTTCCGACAGTGAATCCAAATTTATCACGGAATCGCTTTTTTCGGAGGCGGAGGGGGTGATGAAAAAAGTCTCGGCCGACCTGGCAGCAAAGGGCATTAAAGCGGAGATTGTTATCAAGGTCGGGAATCCAGCAGAAAAGATCATTGATACGGCCAAGGAAATCGGGGCTGACCTGATCGTTGTCGGCTCCCATGGAAGGCATGGCGCCCAACGATTTTTCCTTGGCAGCGTGTCGGCAAAAGTTTTGGAACATGCCCCCTGTCATGTTCTCATCATTAAATAAAAGAGTTTCCATGGAAGAGAAACCAGACTCTTCTCCATTTCGAATGGCAAAGGTCGCCATCAGGGCAAGAAGATTATTTTCCAAGAGGTCAAATAAAAACAATGCTCCGGCGTATTTGATTGAGTGAACGGCATTAGGTGTCTCGGGATGCCGTTCGGTACAGAGTCGAGACTATTATATAGGTGAAAAAAATGGCAAATGGAACTGTAGTTGCACCGCGACTAGAGTCGCGTCCTGAACAGGGGAAATCCCTGGGCCAGGAAATTATAGACAGCATCCCGGGAATGCTGCTGGTGGTAGGCGTGGCTGTAGCCGCTTATTTCGCCGCTCCGGCGCTGTTAAAGTACCCGCTTTTTAAAACGTATTTGTCGCTCAAAAATTTTATCATTGCCATTTTGCTTGGCATGGTCATTAAGAACACGGTGGGAGTGCCGAAATTTTGCGAGCCGGGGCTTCGATTCTCCACCATCCTCACCAAGACCGGCATCGTTATCATGGGGGCCAAGTATTCCATGGCAGGCCTAATAGAGGTTGGTGTTCCGGCCTTGGTCGCTATTTGTACCTTTCTTTTCGGTACCGCTGTCGTCTTGATGTTGATTGGGCAAAAAATGAAGATGCCAACGTCCCTGACAGCTTGTCTGGCCGCGGGCCTGTCCGTCTGTGGCGTCTCTGCTACCATCGCCATCGCACCGGCAGTAAAGGCAAAAAACGAGGACATGTCCTACTCCATCGCCGTGGTTCTCATGTTCGGCCTGCTGGCCCTGTTGGTCTTTCCAATCGTGGGGAAAATAATGAACCTCACCGACGCCCAGTACGGCGCCTTTGCCGGCATTGGCATCGTCAACTCTGCCCAGGTGCTGGCCGCTGGGTTTGGCTACTCTGAGGGAGCCGGTCTGGTGGCCGGGGTATACAATATCGGTCGAGTGATATTTCTCCCCTTCGTTGTCCTGATGCTGGCGATCATGGCGGCCAACCGCGAGGTATCGGAAGGTGGTGAGGAACTAAAGATCAACAAGATGAAAATGATCATAGACAAGTTCCCCATTTTCGTCCTCGGTTTCTTGCTCATCGTCTTCATGAACACCGCGGGGATGTTCGAAGCATCTGAAATCAAGCAGGCGAAGGTTTTCATGAGTTGGGCGTTCTTGCTCGGATTTGGAAGTATCGGCTTGACGACCAGATTGGCCGACCTGAAGGCCGCAGGGGTGTCCGGATTTTTTATGGGCTTTGCCATCGCCGGGATCAAGGCTGTTCTGGCTCTGGCCGCAGTTATGCTCTTTTTCTAATCCCGGTGTGGGAATATTTATCCTTTTCGTATCAATGGAGGAAATGACAATGAAGATATCTAAATCAAGAAAGCAGGATCTGGCGGTATGTATAATAGGACTGTGCATGGTTCTGGTGGCGATGTATCTTAAGTAGTTGAAGGTTGACCACAGCCGAAGTGAAGGCTGATGTGCCACTACTTCCTTCGGCTGTGCATTTGTTCCCCAATAAAAACCCGCTGACAACGCGGAGCTTCATCAGGTTAATGATGACTTTGTAAAACTCTAAACTTCAGACACAGGTGAAAGGGATGATGTATCATCATGTTCTTCTGGCTACTAATGGGTCTGTCTCGGCGCGCAAGGCGGAGGATTTCACCCTGAATCTCTGCAATAACGGCTCTACCGAGCTTACTGTGCTTCATGTCCAAGATGATCATCTCTGTCATTACGGTTATGTGGATCAATTGGTGCCAGGAGGAACCAAGGAAGATTTTGTGCAATACGTCTTGGAGGAACAACAAGAGGCAGGAGACAGAATCCTGGAGGAATTCACCCGCAAGGCCACCACACATGGCACTGTGTATAAACTAAAGTTACAACGAGGAGAGCCAGCAGAACAGATCGTCGCTATTGCCCAGAAGGAAGAGGTAGATTTGGTTATCCTTGGGGGAGGCGGGGTAGGAGTGCGTAGTTTTTTTGCTCATCGTGGCGTGGCCGACCAAGTCAAAAAGATGGTCAGTTGTACGGTTATGACTCTAAGCTGAAAGACAAAAAATGATTCATCCGGCTAAAGCGGAGTTATTGTCAAATGTGGTGTATGAGCCTCAGGCGGCAATCTTGTCAGGCTGATCCTCAACACTTATTCCATCCTTGAATTTCACCCCGGTAATGACATCTCCCAAGAGACGAAATCCTGAATGCGTTTCCAACGCTTTTGAGCGCTTTGTAGTAACTTGAAGACCATTGCAAGGGGTGGTTTCTCGGGAACCACAGTTGCGGGTCATATTTGTTCGTAGCCTTACCGTGGCAAAGGTTGACTCGATAGGGTTTGTTGTCCTGATATGTATCCAATGTTGAGCCGGAAAATCATAGAAGGCCAACAGTTGCTCACGGTCTTTGATGATGCACTCCAAGCCTTCGGGTATTTTGCCTGAAAGCGATCCAAAGTGCTATCAAAGGCTGCCTTGGCATCCTCTCTGGTTTCTGCCATTCAAATATCATGAAGTCAGCCTTTACCTTAGGCTGCACGGCCTTAGGCAGCTTGTTGAGAACATTGGCTGTCTTATGCACCCAGCAACGTTGATGAACCCTATTTGGGTATAGCTTTGTCAGCGCTTTCCAAACGCCCAGCGCCCCATCCCCTACAGCCAGTTGCGGCCCTTCAGAAAGCCCAAGGTGGCGGAGAGCAGCAAGAACTTCATACCAACCATCTTCGGACTCTCGAAAGCCATCCTCGACCGTTACCAACTTTTTGCGGCCTTGCTCTGTAACCCCAATAATAACAAGGAGACACAGGCTGTTATCCCTTCGGACATTGCTCTAAAAGCCATCAGCTCACAAGTAGACATACTTCTTGCTGGTTAATGAGTACCGGCGCCAATCGTTATGCTCTGTCAACCATTTGCTCTTAAGCCGAGAAATCGTGTTGGCAGAAAGTCCCTTGGCCTGATCGCCCAACAAGGCGCCGAGAGCCTCCTGATAGTCCCCGGTTGAAACACCCTTGAGGTAAAGCCAGGGCAACAACTCTTCGATACTCGGAGCCCGCTTGAGGTAAGGGGGCAACAGGCTACTATTAAACTTGGCATCTGAACCACTACGGTCGCGAACCTTCGGCACCTGAATATCTACATCGCCAATGCCAGCCTGAATGGTGCTGCTTGGCAAATAGCCATTAGGGACAACGGCTGAACGGCCATCTGCCAGAATTTTAGCCGAAAAATCAGCAAGAAATGTTTGCAATTCAGCTTCGACGGCCTGGGCTAGTAATTGCTTGGCCTCATTACACAGCAATTCAGTAAGCGGGTCGGTGGCATTGATCTCTTGTCGAAGCGATGTCGGGGGAGTAGATTTGTCCATGGCGTATCCTCCTTTGTTGGTTGTGATCTTAGCCGAAATCAACCAACAGGATACGCCATTTCTTTTTAATCGCCCATACACCAGATTCGACTATAACTCCCAGCAGGAAACAGCACCCTCTTTTTTTGTGGACTGTCAGGGTATTGGTCTGGGGAAGGCGAGGTGTAACTTTGTGTTTGCACCTGGTGGAAAGAAATGTTTCCGCACGCCCTGCCAAGAAAAGCGAATTTCTGTCAGACTACGGAAGATACACCTTGTGCACCGCCTAACCGAAAAAGAACATGGCTCATCCTGTCCGTCCTTGGCACTGTCCAGACAGATCCCGATCCTCCTGGTTCCGATGAGAGTAGCCGCCTGGGTGACGCACCATGTGGAACGATTCTTGCGGTTTTCTATGGTTGATGATTACGGCAAGAGACCGGCTGGGCTGCAAAGGGCGACGACTTATCAGGGACAGCATTTTTTTTATTCTATAATCAGGAATAATTGTTGTGTTGTCACTGGACTCTTGAGGCCCCGGGATAATTGATATTGCAAGGCAACCGGTACGCCATCCGCTGTTCTGACCTGCTTCCCTGGTTGCAGCGGTCCGTGAATCAGGGAAGAGGACCACGGAGTGGCTGATGAATGACAGAACCCGAACTGACCAGGAACCTGAAAATAACAAGGGCAGGTCGAGCTGGCTTGGCCGGACGCTGAAAGATTCCTTGAGCGTGCAGTCGAAGTTTTTTCTGGTTGCAGGCCTGATCCTGATGGTCAATTGCCTGGGGACGGCTCTGATTATCTATCAGGCCGAGAAAAAGCAGCTGGTGGAAAGGGCTTTCGACAAGTCGGAACTTGTCATGGCAGCGGTGGAGGCGAGCCGGGCCTATGTTCGTGAAGAGCTTCGGCCGGTGATGCACAGTAGGTTTGGACATGATTATTTTCTCCCCGAGGCCATGTCTACTTCGTACGTGGGGCGGGCCGTGATGGAGCGTTTTGCCCCACTGGTCGGCGAGTATGTCTATCGTCGGGTGGCGATTAATGCCCGTAATCCTCTCTATGAGGCCAATGAACTTGAGCAGCGGATGATCGCTTTTTTCGTCGAACACCCCGACGAGGTTGAATGGCATGGATTGCTGAAGGTGGAGGGCAAGGACAAATTTAAACGGTTCCAGCCCGTCCGTTTCAAAGAAGAATGCCTGCTATGCCACGGTCGGCCGGAGCATGCCCCGCCGGGACTGGTGGAAATATATGGGGACAGCTTGGGTTTCGGGAGAACCTCAGGTGAACTGGCCGGACTGGTGACTGTGGGGGTGCCGGTGGCGGCAACCCTGGTCGAGGCCAGGGAAAAGGCGATCTTGATTTTCCTGGTGGTCTCAATCGGCTTGGCCCTGGTCTTATTGGCTCTTAGTTTTTTCTTTCACCGCATGGTGGTGACCAACCTGCACGGGATCCTGGAAATATTTCGGGATCAGGATGATGTACCACCAGGGGAAAGTGAGCCTTCTTTTGCCGGTACGACTGAAAAAAGGTATTTTTTTTATCACAAGGATGAGTTGGTTCAGTTGACCGCGGCAGCCAATGGTATGGCCGAAAACCTGAAGCAAAAAAAGGAGCAGTTACGTCTCTACAACCAGGAACTTGAGCAGCGGGTCAAAGAGCGTACTCGCGCCCTGCAAAAGTCGGAACAGGCCCTGCGGGAGGCCCGGGATTATCTTGATTTGCGGGTACGGCAACGCACTGCCGAGCTTGAGCAGGCCAATGTCGAGCTGGAAGAGAGTCGGCGTCGCATCGAAATGGCCCACCGGGACTGGAATGACGCCTTTGACGCCATTCAGGACCCCATATTTATTCACGATCGCAATCTCCGTATTGTCCACCCCAACCCCGCTTATGTCCAGCGTGCCGGGCTGCCCCTGGAGGAGCTGCGTGGCCGGGTCTACCACGAACATTTTCCCAGGCTTTCCGAGCCCTTGCCGTCCTGCCGGGATTTTCCGGAAAAACTCAGCCAGGAAGGAGGGGATGAAGTAACCCTTCCCCAGGGTGAGGTCCTGGTTTCCCGCTCCTTTGGCATACGCCGGGCTGATGGGACTTGCCGCCACTCCATTCACATCCTGGAAGATCTGACCGAGTTGCGCCGCTTTGCCATTGAGCTGCAAAGGTTAAACCGATCTCTGCGCACCATCGGCCGAGCCAACGAAGCTCTGGTCCGGGTCACCGACGAGGTGGATTTGCTCAAGGAAATATGTCGTATTCTGGTGGAATCAGGTGGCTACCAGATGGCCTGGGTAGGCTATGCCGAGACTGATCAAGGGCACACAGTAAGACCGGTGGCCCACGCCGGCCACGAGGAAGGTTTTCTGCAGACCGTGCCGACCACCTGGACCGATAACCCCCAGGGCCGGGGGCCGACCGGAACCGCCATTGTTCGGCGCCAGGCCGTTACTTCCCGCGATCTGCAGAACGATCCGGACTGTGTGGCCTGGCGGGAAGAAGCCAGTGCCCGGGGTTATGGTTCGGTGATTGCCTTGCCCCTGGTTGACGGAGAGGAACTACTGTACGGCGCTCTCTCCATTTATGCGGCCGAACCCAATGCCTTCGACACCCACGAGGTGGTGCTGCTCAGCGAGCTGGCCGATGACCTGGCCTTTGGCATCCATATGCTGCGGATTCGCGCTGAACGGGAGGCGGCGGTCCGCAATCTGGCCGCCAGTGAAAACAGATTTCAGGAGCTCTTTGAACACGCTCCGGCGGGCTATCTTTTGCTGCGCCTGCGTGACGGCGTCATCATCCAGGTCAACGAAGCAGTCATCCGCATGTTGGGCTATCAACGGGAGGAATTGGTTGACAGCTCCCTGTTTTCCCTGTTTCCCGCCGGGACAAACGGCCTCACCAGGGCCGAATCTCTGTTTGGTCATTTCAGCGACGGGGCGCTGCTCAAGGACCAGGAATTACTGGTCAGGCACAAAAACGGTGAAAGCATCTGGATCAGTCTGACTGCCCAACCGGTTTTCGACGAGGCGGGCCGGGTCGTGGAGTACCGGGCCAGCATCCTTGATATTTCGAAACGCAAAGAGGCGGAACAGGGACGGCAGCAATTGACCGAACGGCTGCAACGCAGCCTGGTACAGACAATCCAGGCCATTGCCACCACCATTGAAAAGCGTGATCCCTACACCGCCGGCCACCAGCAGCGGGTGGCGGAGCTGGCGGTGGCCATCGCGCGGGAGATGGGGCTTGATGAACAGCGCATCGAAGGTTTGCGCCTTGGGGCGATGATCCATGATATCGGCAAGATTTATGTCCCGGCGGAACTGCTGAATCGGCCTGGAAAACTTGACGAGTTGGAGTTTCGTTTCATTCGCACCCACTCCGAGGTTGGTTATGAGATCATCAAGGGGGTGGATTTCCCCTGGCCGGTGGCTGAAATGGTGGTCCAGCATCATGAATGGCTGGATGGAAGCGGCTACCCCAATAATTTGTGCGGCGATGAGATCATCATGGAGGCGCGGATCATTGCGGTGGCCGATGTGGTGGAGGCGATCACCAACCATCGTCCCTACCGTCCGGCCCTGAAACTAGACAGGGCGATGCAGGAGCTCCGAGAGCATCAAGGGAGCCGTTATGACCCGGCCGTGGTGGCGGCCTGTGTGCACCTTTTTCAGGAAAAGGACTTCACGTGGTCAGGGGTATGGGGTGCGCACCCTCCCGCATAAAATACAGACGGCCAGCTCCCATGCGCCATGGCAATCCATAATACCTCCAGAACAGAACCAGCGAGTCATGGTCGCTGTGAAGCATGGGCGGCAGCGATACCTCTAAACTAAATAGCCGCTTTTTACTGAAAATTTCCCTGCGATGCTGGGTGCCAACCTGAATTTACACCTGCTGCCAACCCCGGGCAGCAGGTGCTGCTAAGCGCAATCGGCACCCTCTCTCCCGTGCGGGATCATCTCTATCTCAACATGCTGTAATCACAGACATATTCTCAGCAGCACCCCCTCGCCTTTTCCTCTCCCCAAAAAAATGGCACAGATATTGCGATGGCAATATTGAACCTGCTTCCCAACCAACTCGAAGACCGTAACGCCACTTAAAAAGTTGAAAAACCTCGGACTGTAGCTGTCCAACTGCTCACGGGAGAGCACCTGCCAAGATGGCGGTCAGAATCAGCTGCTTTACGCCCAATGGCCAACGCAGAACATCATCGTCTTGTGTGAGAATATAGCCCATGCCGAGAGAAAGAGTCAGGCTGAGTTGGCCACATTCAGGTTTCAGGAATTTTTTTATAATACCAAAACAAGGAGACTGCAATGAAACTGCAAAGCCAGGAAGTGAAACAAACCAATCGTTGGCTGGCAACCTGTCTGTCGACGCTGTTGTTGCTGTTGACGGCACTGCCGCTGTACGCAGCGGAGTTCCCGGGACGGGACAAATACCCGGGCGCCCAAACCATCAGCAGTGAGGAGCTCCACCAGCTTTTCAAGGCGGGTGAGGCAGTACTGGTGGATGTCCGTTCCACCATGGAATACAGCGTGATTCATCCGGTCGGGGCCCTGCATATCGATCTCTCCAGCGTCCGTTTCGAGAATGAGGCGCAGGAACTGGCTGCCAAACATCCGGGCAAAAAGTTGGCTTTTTACTGCAACGGCGTGACCTGCATGAAGTCGTACGAGGCCTACACCCGGGCCAGTGAGGCCGGAATCATCAATACCCTGGCCTACGATGCCGGCACTCCGGACTGGGCGATCAAATTCCCCGCCGATACCCTGCTGCTTGGTCAACCCATTACCGACCCGAACAAGCAACTGATTTCCAGGGATGCTTTTGCAGCTCGAAATATCTCGTTTGATGAATTCAAACAGGCCGCCGCCGATGCCGGCAGCATGGTCATAGATATCCGCGATCATGTTCAGCGCAGCCACAACCTGCCTGAAGTGGGCGGGGTGCGGCATATTCCCCTGGACAATTTCATCCCCAATTTTGTCGAGCGCAAAGTAAATCAGGACAAAAAGCTGCTGATCTTCGACCAGGTGGGGCGCCAGACCCGCTGGCTCCAGTATTACCTGGAAGCCAGCGGCTACCGTAATTATGCCTTTTTAAAAGGTGGAGCAGTGGCGGTGCTGGGAACCCAGGAATATCAAAGATAAAAGCGGAGAACACCACTATGGCTATCGGTAAAGAAAGAGGGGTGGTTTTTAAATTCATCGCGATTATGTCCGGCTTGCTGTTTCTACTCACCGCCGGCCTGGGTGGTGCCGTGCTGCTGGGCGCCAGAAAGCTCCAGCAGAGTCAGACAGCGCATTTCATGACAAGCATGCAGGAGGAACGGCAGCAACAGGAGGTGCTGCTGCGGAACGGACTGGAACAGAAAGGGCATTCCCTGTCCGGAATTCTGGCCCAGTCGGCGGCCGGCTTGATTGCCGGTTACGATTTTGCTGCCGTTGAGGGTATCGCAAAAAGCGCTGCCGGCGATCCGGAAGTGGCGGCGGTGACCTTTTTTGATACCGGCGGCGGCGAGCTGGCCGCCGCCGGAGCAGCGCCTCCCTCCCGTGAATTTATTTACCAATCGGAAGTCATCTTCGGTACCGATGTCGTCGGCACCGTGGAACTGCTCCTTAACGACGGTGTTATCCGGGCCAATCTGGCCAAGCAGGAGAAACGGATCGAAGCCAGTGAGCGGGCCGCCCTTGCCGCCATGCAGGACTTGGCCCACAAGCTATTGCTGGGGATTTTCAGCGCCGCCATACTGGTGGTGCTGATCATGTGTGCCACGGTATACGGTGCCACTGTTAAATTATTGGTGGCTCCCATAACCAGAGTGCTGGGAAGCGTTGACGAGAGCGCCGGACAGGTTTCATCAGCGGCCATGGAACTTTCCGTTACCAGTAACGAACTGGCCGATGGAGCTTCCCGCCAGGCGGCCTCTGTTGAAGAGACCTCGGCGACCCTTGGGGAAGTCGCCGGCATGACCAGTCAAAACGCCGACAACTCCAGACAGTGTGATGATCTGATGAAGGAAGCCAACCAGGTGGTGCAGGAAGCCAATCTTTCCATCAGGGACCAGACCACGGCCATGAACGAAATCAGTCGGGCCAGCGAAGAAACTTCCAAAATTATCAAAACCATTGATGAAATCGCCTTTCAGACCAATCTGCTGGCCTTGAACGCGGCGGTGGAAGCGGCCCGCGCCGGTGAGGCCGGAGCCGGGTTCGCGGTGGTGGCAGACGAGGTGCGCAATCTGGCCATGCGGGCGGCAGCAGCCGCCCGGGATACAGCCACACTCATCGAGGGCACCGTGCAAAAGGTGCAGAGCGGCAGGGGGTTGCTCGCCACCACCAATGAAAAGTTTGTGGTGGTGGCGGAAACAGCCGTCAAAGTAGGTACCCTGGTGGAGGAAATCGCCGGTGCCTCAAGGGAGCAGAGTGAAGCGATTACCCAGGTCAACCAGGCAATTGATGGGATAGGCGACATAACCCAGCGCAATGCCTCCAGTTCAGAGGAGTCAGCTGCGGCATCTGAAGAGCTCAACGCCCAGGCCGATCACCTCAAGGAGATGGTTCGAGAGCTTAAGGTTCTGTTGGCCGGCAGTTCAATCCCCAAGAGTGCGGAGGATGGCCGTCGGATCGCTGACCGGACTGTTCTGTTGCCGGTGGCGGCATGCAAATGAGGCAAAAAAGCCTACGCCAGTCAAAATGACTAAGAAAACCTAACTATCCAGCAAAGGGCAAAAAAGTTGAAAAACCTCGGACTGTAACAGTTCAAAGGTGGGGTGCAGCTGGACAGGTACAAAAAAACAATCAGGGAAAAGGGGACAATATGGAAACCTTGAACGCCGGCAGCACACACCACCCTGCCCCCAGGCAGCCACGGGCTAAGGACAAGTTTCTTACCTTTAATCTGGGCCAGGGGGAATACGGGATAGATATTCTGAAAATCAGGGAGATCATCGACCTGATGCCGGTAACCTTCATTCCCCAGGCCCCTCCTTATCTGCAAGGGGTGATTAACCTCCGGGGCAAGGTTATCCCGGTGATCGATCTGCGTCAGCGCTTCGACCTGGAGAAAAGCAAACCAACTGAACGGACCTGCATCATTGTGGTGGAAATCGCTGCTGAGTGCGACCGTAAAATGGTGGTGGGCCTGGTGGTGGATTCAGTTTCCGAGGTGCTGCACATCAGGGAAGAGAACATCGAGCCGCCCCCCTGCCTCGGCGCTGTCCACGGAGATAGCGACTTCATCATGGGCATGGCCAAGCTCTTCGATGGGGTCAACATTCTGCTGGACATCGACCGGATTGTGTCCCCCGCAGAACTCGAGGCAATGCTGACAGCCGCTCACTGAGGCCTGATCGAAAAAAACAGAAAGAGGGGATGGTGTGCCATCAGCAGAAAGCATGTCCCCAGGCAATCATCTTCGGATGAGGAAAATCCATGAAACTTTTCACCCGGCTCACCGTCAAACAGCGCCTTCAACTCGGTTTCTGCTTCACGTTCCTTGTTGTTGTCGGGATCAAGCGCAGCAATCAATCTATGGAAGAAATGAACGGAGTGGAGCAGCACGTGGCCGCCATGGCCGAGTCCATGGGTGGGATCATGGAGGAGCTGATGACCTTGATCGGGGAGCGATACGACCTCAGTTTGTCCGGAAAGCGTCCGCAATCACCAGAACCGCCAAAATCCTTGACCATGTAGGTATCCGCCATGACCAGTCTTAATTCGGAAAACATTCAACATGCTGCTGATTCAATGGATCAGAATTGGGTCAGCATTACTCCGTCCGGCTCACATGTTGCCTGGGAGCGGACTTTTGATGCCATTGGCGATCTTGTTACCATTATGGACAACAATCTTAAAATAATCAGGGCCAATAAAGCCGCCTACCATATCCTGGGAGTCGAGCCCGGCACTCTCATCGGCCAGCATTGTTACCGGGTTTTCGCCGACCGGCCGGCCCCCTGTAAAGACTGCCCGGGGATTACGACCATGAAGCATTGCCGGGTGAGTTCGGCGGAGATCCACCATCTCAAGCTGGCTAAAACCTTCTTGATCACCACCTCGCCGATGGCCGACGAAAAGGGGGAATTTACCCACATTGTCCATGTTGCCAAGGATATCACTGAAAAGCTGCCCCTGGAACGGCAGTTAAACCAGGCCCAGAAGATGGGGGCCATCGGTAACCTGGCCGCCGGTATTGCCCATGACTTCAATAATATGTTGACGGGTATCAGCGGCTATGTCGAACTGGTCCTGCTCAAGGTCGGCCATGACGAGCGGATTACTCAGAATGCCGTCCAGGTCAGGGCGGCCATCAAGCGGGCCACCGATCTGGTCAATCAGATTCTCACCTTCAGCCGTCAAACCAAACACGAAAAAAAGTCAATCCAGGTTGCCCCGATTCTTAGAGACGCCTTGAAACTGCTGCGCTCCTCCATTCCCGCCTCCATTGAACTGCGGCAGTCCCTGGACAGCACCGCCCACATTCTGGGGGACCCCACCCAGATCCATCAGATTGTCATGAATCTGGCCACCAACGCTTACCATGCCATGCAGGAGGAGGGCGGGGTGTTGGGCGTCACTCTGCGGGAGATCATGATGGAAGGGCACGAGCGGCGGCCTGAATTGACCATGCTTCCTCCGGGCCCCTACCTGCGTCTGGAGGTCAGCGACACCGGCTGCGGCATGGACAGGGAGACTATGGGCAAAATCTTCGAACCCTACTTCACCACCAAGGAGATAGGCAAGGGAACCGGTCTGGGATTGGCCGTGATCCACGGTATCGTCAGCAGCCATCAGGGAATTATCAAGGTTTACAGCGAGTTAGGCCAGGGAACCTCCTTCCACGTCTATCTGCCCATCATCGATCGGGCACTCGATCCCGTTCCCCGGCCAGAGCTGGAGGCAGTGGTGCGGGGCGGCAGTGAACAGATTCTGTACGTCGAAGACGAGGAGATCATTGCTGAACTGGCCCGGGAGGTTCTTTCCCTTTATGGTTATCAGGTAACCGTTTGCCACAACGGAGCCCAAGGACTCGCGCACTTCCGGCAGGATCCTGATCGCTATGATCTGGTGATCACTGATCTTACCATGCCTGCCATGAACGGCCTGGGGCTGGCGTCGGCAATCAAGGCCATGCGCCCGCAAAGCCCGATCATCCTCTGCAGCGGCCATAGTGAGATAATCAACAGGGCTCGGGCGGCGGCCCAGGGGGTTGATCTTTATGTGCAGAAGCCGGTGGATATGATGGAGTTGGCCCGGGCCGTCAGGGGGCTGCTGGACAGTAGGGAGGGGAAGGCCCCCTCCTGGAGATCAGGACTAAATCCAGACAAAAAGGGCAGAGGATATATAGATTCTCTCGAGAAAACAGCTCTGCATCCATGGTGCTGTTCCCCCGAGTATCAGGGCTGCCGTCAAGCAAAGTGAAAGAAGATGACCATCGCCCGCTTCAAAGTCTGGATTCTTGCCCCCATGACCATTGCCGTGCTGCTGGGCCTGGTCTGCTGGTGGGTCTTTTTGAATCACCAGGCCATGGTCGAAGCACGGAAAGCCATGGCCCGGCTGCTGGAGCAGAGCCGCAATTACCGCCAGCAAGTGCTGAGCGAGAAAATCGATCTGCTGCGGGCCCATGCCGGACACCTGGCCCGCGATCCCCAACTGATCGGCGCCTGGCGCCACCGGGACCGGGAGGCCCTGTTTGCCCATACTGCCCCCATAGCCGCCCTGCTCCGGGATTTCAGCATCACCCACTTCTACCTGGTGGAACCTGACCGGACGGTTTTTCTCCGTCCGTACAATCCCGGCAAGATCGGCGGGATGATCGAGCGGCACACCATGCTCGAGGCCGCCGCCGGTCGGCCGGGCCATGGCCTGGAAATGGGTTCCTCCGGTACCCTGACCCTGCGTTACGTCATTCCCTGGCAACAGCAGGGCGAACTGTTGGGCTTCATCGAGCTGGGCATGGAAACCGATTTCTTGTTGCAAGAGATATCCGCTGCCCTGCAGGTTGAAATTGTCAGCGTTATCCGAAAAAAGTTCACCAGTCGAGAAAATTTCGCCGCCGGCCGAGGGAAGTTCGGTTTCTCCGGCCATTGGGACGATTTTCCCGATCTGGTGGTGGCCCATCAGAGTCTGGCTGACCTGCCCGCCGGCCTGCGGTCCTGGCTGGCCGGCGGCCACGAGCCCCACGCCGGTCCAATAAAGTTCTTTTCCCACCACCAGGGCCGCCTGTGGTGGAGCGGTATTATCCATCAGAAGGATGCCGCCGGCCGGGATGTGGCCGACCTGGTGATCCTCTACGATGTCAGCGATCTGATGGCGACCTTCCGCCGTTGCACTTGCGGCCACCTTGGGCTGGCCGGCCTGATTTTCGGCGCCCTGCTGATCCTGCTCCGTACCTCAACACGGTGGGCCGAGCGGAAAGTGGATCGGGCCCTGGAAGAGGTGCGCCACCAGGCCACCCACGACCAACTCACCGGCCTACCTAACCGGGAACTTTTTGTGGATCGTCTGCACCAGATGCTGAATCGGGCCGCCCGTGAAGAGCAGGCGTTGGCGGTGCTCCATCTCGACCTCGACAACTTCAAGGCGGTGAACAACAGCTATGGCCAAGCCAGCGGCGATATGATTCTGCGACTTATCGCCCGGCGTTTGCAGGAGAGCCTGCGCTCGGATGACACAGTAGCCCGATTCGGCGGCGATGAATTCATTATTCTGCTGTCCGAACTGCAGGATTGTCGGCAAGGGGGAGGGGTGGCCCGCAAAATTCTGGCCATTTTCGAAAATCCCATTACCGCCGATAACCTGCCGCCGATTCACATCGGAGCCAGCCTAGGTATCTCCTGCTTTCCCGACGACGGCAGAGACGGCGAGGTTCTGATCCCTCAAGCTGAAATGGCCATGTACCAAGCCAAACGGGCCGGCCGCGGCTGCTATGCCTTTTTTGACGAGGAACTCAACAGCAGCGTGCAGGATGATCTTCTCATCCACAGCCGACTCAAAGCCGCTTTGGCTGCCGGCCGGCTGGAGCTCCATTATCAGCCCCAGGTAACGGTGAACAACGGCCGCATCAGCGGGGTGGAGGCCCTGCTGCGTTGGCAGGACGATGAACTGGGAAGCGTCAGCCCCGCTCGCTTCATCCCGGTGGCCGAAGCCTCCGGTCTGATCATTCCCCTGGGCGAATGGGTTCTCAACACCGCTTGTCGCCAACTTGCGGCCTGGCACCAAGCCGGGTTCAAACTGCGAATAGCGGTCAATCTTTCACCCCACCAGTTTCGCCAGCCGGAACTGGTGGGATACCTGAGCAGTATGCTGGCAGCCACCGGAGCTCCGGCCCGGCTGCTGGAGCTGGAAATAACCGAAACCGCAGCCATGGCCGATATCGGGACCTCTTCCAGTCAACTTATGGCGCTGAGCAATCTTGGGGTGAGCATCGCCCTGGACGATTTCGGCACCGGCCACTCATGCCTGGCCTATCTTAACATCCTGCCCCTGGACACGATCAAAATTGATCGCGGTTTCATCCGTGATCTGGCCCTGGAGGAAAGCAAACGGATTATCATCCCGGCGGTGCTGGGAATGGCCCGCCACCTGGGACTCCAGGTGGTGGCGGAAGGGGTTGAAACTGAAGAGCAACTGGCCTTCATCCGCGAGCACGGCTGCGACACATACCAGGGCTGGCTTTTCGCCCGCGCCCTGCCCGCCGGGCAACTTGAGGAGATGCTTAACCGTTACGGAGGCCACCAATGACAGCGTCCGTTTTCCCCTGCATAGGATCGATAGCTCAGAAGGTTATCCTGCGTTGCAACTGGAGCATCAGTGTGCGGGATGCAGCCCGCTTGATGGCCGGGAGCAAAGTCAGCAGTGTTGTTCTTGGAGGTACCGGTGCGAGATATATTTTCACGATTGAGGACCTGCTCAGGTTTCTACATGGAGGCGGGGCTTACGATTCCCTCCTTTCGAGCCTTCAGCTCAAACCTTTGCAGTGTATCCTTGACCGCGAAAAGTCGCTGGTGGTGCTGGAGCATCTGGAGAGCAAAGGTGTCACCCATCTGGGCGTAATCGACATCGACAACAACCTGGTGGGGATTGTGACACGAACCGATATTCTGTCAGCCATCGACCCTGTCATATTGCTCGAACAGAAGAAGATTGGCGACATGAACATTATTACCAAGCCGGCCATTTTTACTGCGGAACGAGCTCTCAAGGATGTCATGCACCATTTCAGCAAGGCAGAGGATGCCGTTATTGTGGTCGAAGAGGGCCGGCCAGTCGGAATCGTCACCACCAAGGATGTATTCAGGATTATTTCGTCAGGCGATAATGGCGGCAAGGCGCTGACGGCATATATGTCCACCCCGGTTATCACTTCTCTCTTTTCCGCCTCAATCAATGAGGCGCTCCTGCAACTAAAGCAGTATCGCATCAAAAGAGTGATCATGGTGGATGAGACGGGGCAGCTGTTGGGGCTCATAGCGCAGAGTGAACTGATCAGCTATGCCTATGGCGCATGGGTCAATATCCTGAAAAATCACTCTGCCGAACTGCATGAGCTGGTCGGTATGCTTGAGCAAAAAGCACGTCGCATGGAGCATCTCACCGTCACCGACGTGCTGACCGGTCTGGGAAACCGGAGAATGTTGCAGGCCAGGATGAGTGAGGAACGGGACCGGGTCAGGCGCTATGGCGCAGCGTCTTTTTCACTGGTAATGCTGGATATTGATTTCTTCAAGCGGATAAACGATTCACGAGGACATCTGGTCGGCGATGCGGTGTTACAACAGCTCGGTGCTGCAATAAAGGGGACAATCCGTAAAGTGGATACTGCTGTGCGCTGGGGAGGGGAGGAGTTCGTGATATTGTTGAGCAACACACCATTGGCAGCAGCAGCGGAATTCTGTAATCGGCTTCGTGCTTCCATTGAGAACATGGAACTGCTGAACGGCATCCGGCTTACGGTCAGCCTTGGGGTGTCGGAATACGTGCCTGGAGAAGAGGACTCCAGCTTGCTGGAGAGGGCGGATCAGGCTTTATTCAGTGCAAAAAGAAACGGACGAAACAGAGTAGAGGTCATGCCGACGCCGCACGCAGCCATGCGGGCCAAGGGGCAAGCTCCATGAAGAAAATCGCTAACTTTCCTGGGGGCTGTAGCTGCCGGTCCTGTACGTTCCGGCCCATGGCGTCACGGCTCCACCACCACTGATCTGATGTCAGCTTCCTGCTCAGGCCTGAGTTTATCTGAATATGCGCTCCGCAGAGGTGCAGCCGGAAGTTTGCACCTGCTGCCAACCGGAGGCAGTAGGTGAGCTCAGACCGCAATCAACACACACCATTTATGAGGAACACAATCACTCTTAACATGCTGTAATTTCAGGGTTAGTCTTGAAAAAATCGTCCTGTGAAAAAATGGCCCACATATTGCTTTAGCCAAAGCTAACCAGCAGTCCGGACAAGGGCAACACGCCATCAGATAACTCCCGGACAAGTTGAGCTCTCCAAAAAAGTGGGAGGAGAGGCAAGAATCGAAGTGGTGATCACGGTGGCTGATCTCTGTCTGAGGAGCGTGGGCTTTGACGAGTGTAAATCCATTAGCAGCCGTTACGGGGAAGCGCAGAACATTAAAGCCACGATCAACGAAAAAATGGCAAATTACGGAATCAGCGCCGCTGTTCGGATCGAAGCGGGCAATGAGGCTGAAAGCATGGGCGGCAGCGGTATTCTTCTACTAAGAACCTCGCTAGAAGTGTCAATCGAAGTTTGCAGCAGCTGCCAACCGTGGGCAGCAGTCCAGTGCCGATCTCAATCAACAGGTCTTCACCGGGAGGCCCGCAACCCTTCTTCAACATGTTGAAATAATGAAACTTTTCCGCAAAAAACTGGGCCAACCTCAATCTGGCACACATGTTGCTATAACCATGATCGTTGTCCACCAGCTTCGCCATCGGCGAACAAGCCGTCAGATAACTCCCAGACAAAGGAAGTCCATCATGAATTTTCTAGTCCTGCATGACGGTTCGGAGCACGCCTACAAGGCTTTGGAGCGTATGGTTGAGCTCTCCAGAAAAATGGGAGAAGAAGCCACAATCGACGCGGTAATCGTGGTGCCTGATCTCTGCCTGGTGGACGTGGGCATTGACGAGTGCAAAATTATCAGCAGTACCCTTATATGAGGAAGCGCAGGCTATTAAAGCCAAGATCAACGAAAAAATGGCAAATTACGGAACCAACGCCCAGGTCCGGATCGAAGGAGGCAATGAGGCTGAAACCATCGTCAAATGTGCCGATGACCTCCAGGCCGACTTCATCGTCATCGGCGCTGCCGGCAAGCACGGCGGCGTGCGTGGGCGGCTGGGCAGCGTGGCCGACAAGGTGGTGAATAAAAACGACTGCAGCGTCATGGTCATTCGTTAAGCCCGTAAAACCGGACAACAATTGCCTCTGGCCCGGCCATTATCAGGCACGGCAACAGGTGCTGTATCTCTGCCCGTGTTGCTGGATAAGCGGTGTCTTTTTGTACAGCTAACAGTTCAGCCCAGTACTGAAAATGGTCAAAAAAAATCAAAGCGTAACTATGCAGCAGTGCAACAGGGTGTGGTAAGCGGTACGGCGAAGTGTACATCGGACGCCTGAATCGGCCTGATCCCCGCAAAATAATGAGGTGCTGCTGGATGGTTACTGAAACACTAATAAACCCATTGGAGAATGGAGAAAAGGAGTTATTCAGATGAAAAAGGTTATTTCTACAGCAGCGCTTATTGCCGGGATCCTGGTCTTCAGTCAGGCACAGGCCGCCACCGTTGAGGAGCGCCTGGAGGCCCTTGAGCAGAAGCTGGAAGGCACCGACGGCGGCAATTTCCTGAAGGCTGCCAAGAAAAAGGTGGAT
>PKTX01000032.1 GCA_002868945.1 Desulfobulbaceae bacterium | reverse complement strand
ATAGGTCATTTCGTTCGAGATCAAGGACTGCGAGAAAAATAAGCGCGCCCTGAAAGAGGTAAGGGAGCCTGCGACACTCCGGGTGCCCTTGGGGTGCAGACATATTCGATATCGGAGTCTCCACCTCGTTTCGCTTACCTCCGAGCATTATTTTTTTGAGCATGACGCCGAAGACAAAAATGCAGGTGCGACCAGATACCGGCTACGGCATTAGATAAAAACCAAGAGCCTTATCATAAGCAGGCGCATCTGTCTCGTCAAACTGACAGCCGACAAAGCCCTGGCCGATAACGCGAACATTGGCCTTACGCTTGATATGGGTATTGGCCTTGTCGTCGAGGGTGAATTCCACCATAAGATCGTCACCGACCTGCAGGTTATGGGCGCCGGCAATGGACAGGGCCAGTCCCTGCAGGGACAAATCAGCCACCTTGCATTTCAAGTGGGGTTCCACCGGGGTTCCGTTTTTTGGCAGGTGGCCGTCCATCTTGACATAGTGCGCGTCAATATTGGTCGACTTCCGATATCTCTCACGAAAGTCAAGGGCAACCGGAAAACTGTTATTGCAGGTGCATTTCACCTTGAGAGAATGTTTGACCCCTTTGAACTTATGCACGGAAATCAGCTTCATGCTTTGACAATGTGGGCACTTGATTGCCGCCAGATTGTCACTGTTTACTCGCACTCTTTTCGACATATACCGTATCATCTCCCATGATAGCCATCCTCTTACCGACTGGCGTCCTGGCAATAAACCAAACCTGGACGACGAAACCTTTGATTCGCGCCCAGTCCCGGTCCCAGCCAGCGCTATGGTTGCGACGCAGGGCACCTGCCAAGCCCCATCTCCGACAACCCATAATAAAAACAACTAAGAAAACAGACGGTTAATAAAAATAAACGCATTTTTCTTCCCTAAGCATTATAATGCTCTACACATTAACGCAACAAGATTTACGCCTGTCACCTGGTAGCCATCTCGTCTCTCTCCAGAAACAGGTTGTGTCGCAGTTGCGCAGGCTCGCTTACCTCTTTGAGATCATGGAGTGCAAAAAAATAAGCACGCCCTGAACAAAGTGGACTTGGGGAGCAGGCATATATGCGATATCGGAGTCTCCACTTCGCTTCACTTACCTCCGAGTATTATTTTTTGAGCATGACAAGGTAAGCGAGCTCGCGAGACTCCGGGAGATCGAGCCGGTAAGCGAGTTTACGAGACTCCGAAAAGACCATTTCTGGACAGGCACACGTTAGAGAGTTGAGCAGGTAAGATAAGATGCCAACTCATCATTATGCTTGCGCAGCTCCTCCTTCAGACACCACGAACACACACCCATGGCTACTCCCTCCCAAGAATGTAACGAGCTCATCTTCCAGGAAATCTTTCAAAAAATCCACCTGGGCATTGTCGTGCTTGACATGCAAAAACATGCGGTCTCCTACTGCAACCAACAGGCGGCTGAAATCTTTGAGGTCATCAAGCTTTCCCCTGAATTCGGCTCCCTCTATCCCATTGTCGAGTCGTCTGTCCAGGAGCTGCTCAATGACCCGAAGCGGCACAAGGTCAAGACCATCAAAAAACATGGCGAACGATTTATCGGCTATACCTTTGATATGCCGGGAAAAGACAAAAGGTTCATCTCCATACTTCTCCAGGATATCACCGACCAGAAGAGGATGGACTCCATTGCCGAAGCCGTGGTGACCATGAACAATGTCGGTTATATCTTCACCGGCATCCGCCATGAAATCGGCAACCCGCTCAACTCCATCAAAATGGCCCTCACGGTTCTGCAGAAAAACATCGATCGCTATTCACCCGATGAAATCGAGGTCTATTTTGTCCGCGTCTTTGAAGAGATTGCCAGAATCGAACATCTCCTGAAGTCATTTAAAAACTTCAACATGTATGAAAAACCGCAGACCGCGGTGATGGACCTCTCCGATTTTATCATGCACAATACCCAGCTTATTACGGCTTACTCCAGCGTCAAGGATACCCTGATCGGAATCAGCGTCGACATTGAGCCGGGCTCTGAAATGGTCAAGGTGGACCGCCGCGCCCTCCAGCAGGTGACCATGAACGTGCTGGCCAATGCCATGGATGCCATGCAGAACAACAAGGAATCGCGCCTGTTAATCTCCTCGCGTTCCCACGGCCCCAGCATCCTGCTGGAGATAACCGATAACGGCTGCGGCATCCCGGCCGCCTCGCTGCATGACGTCTTCAAACCGTTTTACACCACCAAGGAGAAGGGTACAGGTCTCGGTCTGGCCCTTTCCAAAAAAATGCTGGCACAGATGAACTGCTCCATCGACCTTTCCAGTACCGAGGGAGAAGGGACCACGGTCACCATCTCCATTCCCAAGGCACGGGCCCATGAAGTGGAGGAGTTCCGACTGTCACAGGACTAACCAGCGCACCAGGGGCGCACTGCTTTTCTTGACAGGAGTTGCCATGTTTTCTACTATGAAAAAATGTTATTTTTAATAATGTAAGGCCCTTGAAACATCTTCAACAAGGAGAATAGAGGTTGGGTATACGAACACGTTTTATAATCATCATGGGACTCCTCAGCCTGCTGGCCCTTGTGGCGTTGGGCTGGGCAAGCTACAAATTCAGCACGCGAGCCGCTATGCAGTCGGCGGCCAGCAAGGGCGAAATCATCTTCAACTACCTGCAGGCCCAGCGCCACTTCTTCAGGAAGAACCAGACCCCCCTGATCTCCGAACTCATCGAGAAAGATCGCTTTTATCCCAACCTCATGTCAGGCTTTGCCGCCACCAGTACCACCTTTGATTATTTTAACCAGAAGATGCCCGGCTTTATGATCAAATACGCGGCTGACAATCCCCTGAAGGAGACCAACCGGGCCGATGACTTTGAGGACACCATCCTCAAACAGTTTCGACAGGATAAACAGCTCAAGGAAACCAGCGGCACCATCAGCAAAAACGGCATCAACTTCTTTTATCGGGCCATCCCCCTCAAGGTCGATCACCCCGACTGCCTTCAGTGCCACTCCGATCCCGCTGTTGCTCCCAAGGACCAGGTGGTTATCTACGGCACGGAAAGCGGTTATAACTGGCAGCTCAACGATACTGTGGCGAGCCTGGTGGTCTATATCCCCATTTCCGAGGCCATTGCCCAGGCCAAACAGAATGCCTTGTTTCTCCTGGCCATCGGGGCCGGCTGCCTCATCTTTGCTCTCTTTATTATCAGTATTTTTCTGGAGCGTGGTGTGGTGCGGCCTCTCATCAGACTCAACAACAGAACCGAGGAAATCAGCCTCGGAAAGGGACTTGAGCAACCGGTGGTTGTCGCCTCAAACGATGAAATCGGCTCCCTGTCCCGGGCCATCGACAGACTTCGCATCAGTGTGGGCCGCATGCTGAGCAGGCGCTAAAATGAAAACGAGACCCTTCACACTTCCGCTGATCTCCACCCTCCTCATGCTCCTGGCAAGCGCCAATCTTGCCTGGTCGGCAGACTGTCTGGCCATCCGCAAAAACATTGAGGAGCAAAACGATATCCTGCAACGCAAGGAACTTGCCAGCCAGGGGATAAGCGATTGCCCCAATGACCCGGTCATCAACTTCGAATACGCCTACTCCATGGAGCGTTTTCGCAAATACAAGATAGCCCTTAAGCACTACCAGGCAGCGGCAAAGCTGGCGCCCAAATTCTCCAAGAGTTACTTTGGCATGGGTGACATGTACCTGCAGCTGGACAGACCGAAAGATGCCATCAAGGCCTATGAAACCGGTCTCTCCCTTGAACCGGAAAACCAACGGGCCATGAACTCCCTGCAGGAGGCCAGACTGGCCGCCAAAAAGATGGGTGACAGTGATGAGAGCATAGCCGGCTTTGTCAATCCCCTTGCACCCGAAAAACCGGCTGCAGCGCCACTGACTGTTCCACAAAAGAACAAAGGCCCGGAGCTGCCACCTGTGCCCTATGAACCGACCCAGGCCTTCATTATGCACAAACCGGCAACCATGCAACCACTTGTGGCCACGCCTCTGCAGCCCGAGACCTTGCAGAAATTTGTCTTTGACAAGGCCGGCCATTCAGACATTACCGGTTCCCTGGACGATAAAGAGATCGGCGCCGATTAAGCGGCATACCTCTTTAGGGTATCTTAAATGAAGCACCATAAAAAAACCTCAGCAGGATTATGCATCCAGCTGAGGTTTTTTCAGGTTAATACTTCAACCTTCTGAAGTTGAGATAACTATTCGATATAAAACGAGTTAAAAACCATTTCTGACTTGTGGTCCCACGAGAATTGAGAAGTCAGGAAACAGAAGAAAAGCTTAAAACAGAGGCGACTCAGCTGTTTTTGGCCCTAACGTCTTATCCCTCACACATTAAAGGGCGCCTCACCAAACCGAAAGCATCATGCAAAAAAACGATACTTCAGAAAATTAACCACGTTGCAAAACAAAGAGAAGACATTAGCTTAGCAGAGAGCCAACCTCCTGCTTGAACTCCTCCTCCAAACGGCTGTCGCCTATTTCCTTAAGCAGCAGGGCCATCAGTTCCCCGAAGCGATCCTTTGACGGGGAGCCGGTCGCCACCCACTTTTCCACACAATCCCGAACAACCATGCTGCCCACCGGCCCGATGGCGCGGGCCATGGAGTCTTCCAGCTTGCGGGCAATGGCGGCAAAGGGCCCCTCCTTCAGCAATTTATCAACATCAACCACCTTTGTCTGGGGCTTGGGAGGCACTTGGCTGGCAGGTTTCTTGGCCTGCGCCGCCGCGGTTTGCGCCGGTTTTGCCTGGGGTTGCAGTTTACTGACATCAGGCTTCTCGGTAATAAGGTCCACAGCCGACTTCAGCTCAGCAATGAGCATGCTGGTGGTCATATTGACCAGGGGCATACTCACCGTTGTGTCACACACCGTGATCAAGGTTGCCTGGTTGTCGATTTTTTTGAGCAATATCAAAGACTCAGGATTTCTCACCTCATAGCTCATGACCCCGAGTTCCATGGTGGTGGGGTTGCTGAAAAAGCGTTTGACAAAAACACCCAGTCTCTCCATGGCGGCAAGGGAAAAACCGGCGGAAGCAGGCATGTCAGACGCCACCAAACCAAATTTTTCCGTATAAACAAATGCCCCTTGCACACCCTTGAGCATCTTGATCTCTTCTAATAAATCATTCATTTAGTTTCCCACTGATAGCCCAGATTTTTTTCACGAAACAGCAACCCATATACGGAAGGGGCGCAGGCGCCAATCATTGCCCTACAGGGCTACTCGTTTTACCATGGGACACATGCTCCCGGCAATGGCACCGGCTGAGGCGTCGCTTGACAACTCGATACCGACAATAATATGCGGCCCGGGAATAATAAGGATCTTGCTTCCGGTCCGTTTATTGACCACCAGACTCTGGGGAGGCGAAAGGTCAAGATCGGCATTCAGTTTTTCCGTTTCCGCCACCAAAATAGCGGCGTAGGAGGCAAACTCTCCCCCTTTTTTGTGTTCGGCAAGCAGGACGCCCTGCCGATCTAAAATAGCCAGACAGCTCACCTCATCCATGGAGGTTAAGGCATCCAGCATGGGCGCTATGGCAGGAGGCACTGGTCTCTCCGGCTCGGAAACCAGGCTGGCGGGATCAACCTCGCGGGCCACTCCCTCGGCTGTCTCGGCCGGTTGGGCCAAGGTGGCAGGATCGATCTCACGCGCCGCGCCCTCGGCCGGCTCCCCCTCTTTTTTTTGCGTCTTTTTCTTCTTCTTCTCCTCTTCCGCGGCAAGACCTCTACCGCCGGAGGCTCGATCCTGCCGTTCATCCTTCATGCGGGCCGACTCTATGAGGACGAAACCCAAGGGTGCCTTGATCACTTTTTCGCGCTGGCGGCAGAGATGTTGAATCTCTATCTCCACAGAATCCCAGCAGGCAATTTCCAGGGCGGCCTCCTGGCCCTGCAGGGTATCGGTAAAGGCATTCATCAATTCCCCGTCAAGGAAAAAAATGGTGCCCACCCGGTCCCCGGAAATCACCTTGAGGGTGGCGGTCTTGTTGTCCAGGGAGAGCAGCTGCATGAAGGAGGTCAACGAAACACCGGAGATGTGGCCTTTTTCAGCAGCAGCAAGACCTTCGTTCACCTTTTCAATGAGCAGATCAAAATCTATAGGTTTTTCGATGTACTGAAAGGCCCCCATACTGTCGAGACGCTCCTCTATCTCCGAGGAGCCGAAGGCCGTCATGACAATCACCGGAATATCGGCATGATCGGTGCTCAGGTGGGCAAGCAACTCAAAACCGTCCATCTCCGGCATCTTGATATCCGTGATGATCAGGTTAACCTGTTCCCGGTCGATTATGGCGGCCGCCTCTTTGCCGTTATGAGCCGTGGCAATGGAAAAAGAGTCGCTGAACTCTTTGAGACCATCTTCCAGACTCAACAGAAAATTACTCTCATCATCGACTATCAATATTTTTTTCATACCATTCCTTGCAAGCGTAAAGGTGTCACTCTTTCACAGAAAGCGGTTTGTTACGCGTCCATCTTATTTGGCACAGGTTGCCCGGATCTGCATGAGATCGGTGTGGCCCTGCAGCACCTTCCAGATGCCATCCTGCATCAAGGTTAACATACCGTTGTTCATCGCCTCAGTGCGGATATCCGCCACCGGAGCATTGGTGGCGATCTTGCGCTGCAAATCGTCGCTGTTGGTCAGCAACTCGTGCACGGCCATCCGGCCCTTATAACCGGAATGCATACATTTTGGACATCCCTTATTGCGATAAAGATCGATATCAAGATCGTTCTCGGTGAGCGGATAGACTTTATGATCGCCATAGAGGGACATGATCAACTCCTTTTCCTTCTGATCCGGGCGATACTTCTCCTTGCAATGAACGCAGAGGCGCCGGACAAGACGCTGGGCCAGAACCCCAAGCAGGGAATCGGCAAAATTAAAAGGGTCAATGCCCATACCAAGCAGACGGGTAACGGTTTCCGGCGCTGAGTTGGTATGCAGGGTGGAAAAAACCAGGTGGCCGGTTAATGCCGCCTCAACAACGATCTCCGCTGTTTCCTCGTCACGTGTCTCACCCACCATGATCACATCGGGATCGGCCCGCAGAAAGGCGCGCAGGACCCTGGCAAAATCGAGATTGATCTTGGGTTGCACCTGCACCTGCCGCAGACCATTTTGGATGATCTCCACCGGGTCCTCGGCGGTCCACACCTTTTTCTGGGGGGTGTTGATCTTGGCCATGGCGGCATGCAAGGTGGTGGTCTTACCGGATCCGGTGGGGCCAACCACCAGAATCAGACCATAGGGAATGGCAAGGATCTCCATGAACTTTTCATAGACATGATCCAAAAGGCCCATCTTTTCAAGGGGCATGGCGCCGCTTGCCGCCAGCAGACGCAAGACGGCATCCTCATTACCGCCCACAGTGGGCAGGGTGGCCACCCTGAGCTCGATGATTTTACCGGTCCGAGTCTTGAACTTGATCTTGCCGTCCTGGGGCATGCGCCGTTCCGAGATGTCAAGCTTGGAAATGATCTTGATGCGGGCAACCAGTGGCCGTTTGAACTGGGCCGGCACGGTCTTATAGTGAACACATTCACCATCAATACGAAAACGGATAAGAACACCGCGTTTACCGGGCTGGGCCTCGATATGAATATCAGAGGCATCGCGGGCATAGGCATCTTCAATGGTCTTATTGACCATCTGGACAACGACGCCGTCAGCCACGGCGCCGGTATCCTCGACCACCTCTTCCTCTTCGCTCTCCTCGACAAGCTCCAGCTGCTCAAAGACATCATCGTCATCATCGCTGTCAAAGGAGGTCTCCATGCCGTAGTAGACATCGATAAACTTGTCGATGTCATCCTTGAGGGCAACGGCAAGCTCAATATCAGGAACATTGAGCGACATCCGGACATTATCGGCCCGGACACTGTCGGTGGGATTATCAATGGCCAGCAGCAGGTTGTGATCCTCATCATAGACCGGCACACACCTGTTTGACCTGAAGAACTTCTCGGTAATCCCCTTCACACAGCTGGGCTGCGGTCCTATCCCGCCCTCGATAAACTCCACAAAAGGACAGTTGTAGTATTCACTGAGGGACTTGCCCAGGTCCTTCTTGTCGATACTGTAATTTTCAATAAGGACGCTTTCGAGGGATTTACCCTGCTGCTTGGCGGCCTTTCTGGCCTGTTCAAGATCCTGGTCAATGAGATAGCCGGCACTGAGCAGGCGAAAAAAACGACCGGCCTTGGCGGCATTCTGTTTAATATGTTCAAGTCTTTTATCGGCATCACGAAAGGTGGAGTCAAGCGAGCAAATGGCCTCCAGGGCCCGTATGGCATCCTTCATGTTGCCGTTTTGTTCCTGGGCAACGGCAAGACGATCCAGGATATCGAGACGATCCTTGTCCTCCAGGCCGACATCGCTCAGGGCCTTTTCAAAATACTCCACTGCCTCATAGGGCTTTTCAAGACGGTTATAGCACTGACCGATGCGGAAGCAGATGAGACCCGGCTGAATGGAGGAATCAAAGAGCTTATGGAGCTCATCAATGGCCTCCTGAAGGAAACCGGCCTCCACAAGGCCATCGCAATTCTCCAGACGATGCAGATCATCTTCGCCCTTGGGCGAGTCGAGTTCCTGCTGGTGAACTTCGCCCGGACCACGGGCAGAGGCCAACTGTTCCTGGATATGGCTGTAGAGCTTGGCGTGTTTGTCAGGGTCAAGCTTGGCCAGCAGCTCCTCATAAATGGCGCAGGCTTCACTGTCAAGGCCATGGGTCTTGTAGAGGTCAGCCTCTGCCAGGCGATCTTCGAAATACTGTTTTGTGTCCGTCATTAATGATACGCTAAAAAACAGGAAAAAGTGCCTCTAGAGCAACACAGATAGGAGAGATCTGAGCTGCTAAAGCCGGGTGACATCCACCACGGGAATGGGGTCGCCAAAATCCGATAAGATCCGACCGCAAATCACATCACCCTCAGCATCGCTGACCGGCGCCCATTCATACTGGTCACCGAGTTCCAGATCATCAAGGGGGCTATCAATCACGACAACTCCACCCTTGCCCCCCTGAAAAAGGACAACGACATGTTTGCCGCCCCGACCGGAGGACGGCACCGGCAGATCAAGAACAGGCAGCTCCAGGCCGGCCAATTCTTTTTTGCCCTTGTCCGCCAACTCACCGCGGAGTTTCGACTTCAGACCGGACCAGGGCCAGGGTTTCAGTTTATTCAGTTTCAAGGTGGCCTGCCGGGCGATATTGCCGGCACCAAATCCGGCAGGCCCTTCAAAACAGATCTGCTCCGGAATAAAGGCAATATGTTCACCTCGCCAGCGTCCCACCTTCAAGGTTGACCAAGGGGGAACGGCCGTGGCGGCAGGTGGCGCCGCTGCTGCCTGTCCTGCCTCGGAATCGGCTGTTTTGTCGAGCTTCGGCAAAGGAGGCAGTGGGCCGAAATCGCCGTTTAAGGCGGCCGCCACATAGTGGAGCTGGGTCATCAAGCCGCTGCGCAACTCAAAATGAATGGCATGCAGCTTATGCTGCCCCTCCATGTCGGCAAACAATTTTTCAATGGGAGCAATGCGGCGGGCACATTGATTAAGCACCTGCAGGTGATACTGCATGAGTTTCTGACACTCATCACCGAGCTTGAGGCTGATTGAAACGGGATCGGCCACAGGCATCACATCGCCATATTCCCCGGCCAAGGCCCCTTTCATTTGGGCAATCTGCTCGGCCAGTTGTTGCCGCACCGCCTTCATGACCACATGGAGCCTGGCCAGACTGGGGGCCTTGCTAAAGAAAGTCTCCACCGGCACAACACGCTTCTGGAGAAGTTGATCCAGACGCTTAATATGATTTTTCAGGGCGACCTGTAATTCGTGCGGAAGAGGCGGCGCGCTGCTGCTGGCCACAGTGGGCTGCGGAGCAGCCGCGGCCTCGCCCTGCTCCGGGAGTACGGAGCGCAGGGCGGCACGGCCCTGCTCCACCAGTTCCAAGGTCTCATCACCATAAGGCTGCCCCTCCAGGGCCGCGGCCTTTATGGCGGCCAGACTGCTCTTTAAGGCAAGGGGGCCGGAGGTGGGTACGACTTCAGGTCTTTCACTCATGGCCACCAGCAGATCATGCATGAGTGAGATAAGACCACCCTCTCCCTGCAGGGGAGCAAGATCAAACTCCCGGGTCGCCTTATCAAGCAGGTCACGCATACTGCCGGCATTGGAACGACTGACCTCCCAGTCAAGGGTCATCAAGGCCTGATCGAGTCGCGACAAGGTTTCCGAGTCGGTACCGGGAGACTGGGGGGCTGGTGCCGACTCGACCTGATTATCGGCGTCGCTCTCCATCTCAAGGGGAGGTATCTCCTTGCCGGTTGCCGAGGCTGGCGACGAGGGGGTGGCCAACTCCTTGACCTCGTTGGTTTTCGGATCTATTTCAATCTGCCGTACTGCATTAAAGAGCTCGTCAACGGCATCGGAAATCTTTGCATTAAAATCGCCCTGATTGAGGTCGTCACTTCCCATCAGCCTACTCCTTATCTATTCTGATCTGAAAATCCCTGGTAACCGTCGAGCAACGTCCCCTCTTGCGGTGATTGGTTCGGCTCTCGTGGTCGCTGCACCCTTCGCCGAGCCGCATGCGGCAATCCGTGACACTGCTCAAAGATTTACGAATTGGCTGGTTGTAGTCATTTCCGGCATTCAGCCTGTGAACAGTTACTGCGCCTGTCCAGAACGGGCCCCCTCGGAGTCTCGCGAGACTCCGAAACAGCAATTATCCAAGATGGCCTCTACCTGTGCCGAGGCAGATCGCTCCACCCTTCAGACTCTTCTAAATCCCGGAGCTCATCCAAGACGGGCACCCCTATTTGTTGAAAAGATGCTTTTGGGCGACATAATTCACTGTCCGCTTACTGATCTCCTTCAAGGTCTCAAACACACCGGGCCCCTTGGTGGCTATCGCTTCAAAACCGGGGGCCTGGTACTCTTGATTAAGATCCTGCTCAAGCTCCTCAACACTCAGGGTGGGCACCGGTGTCTCGCACAGGTCGCGCTTATTATATTGCAGGACAAGAGGCATTTCCTTGAGATTTAAACCATGATCGGCAAGATTACGGCGTAAGTCTTCCAGACTTTCAATATTGCGTTCCTGTCTCACCTTGAGGGGATCCGCCACAAACACCAGGCCGTCAACACCTTTAAGAACCAGTTTCCTGGTGGCCTCATACATGACCTGACCAGGCACGGTATACAGCTGTATCCTGATATCGAAACCACTGATCTTCCCAAGGTTGAGGGGCAGGAGATCAAAAAAGAGGGTCCGGTCACCCTTGGTGTCAATGGTCAGCATCTTGCCACGATCATTATCACTCATGGCATTATAGATATAGAGAAGATTGGTGGTCTTGCCGCATCTTCCCGCACCGTAATAGACAATCTTACAGTGCACTTCTTTTTTGCCAAGATCAATTAAGGCCATGTATTATCCTTCAAAAATCTGATTGATATCATCGGCCAGTTCTTCCACACGAACGCGGACCAGGCCCAAGGAAACATCATCGCCGAAAATACTTACCAGAATCATCTCTCCCCCCAGGCGGGCAAAATGGATGTTCGCTTTCTCTCCCTTGTGATAGAGAAGGGAGAAGTCATTTTCACCAATGAGCTTGGCAATCTGTGAGGTTGCGCCGAAGTTGGCAGCAGTCAAGGCCGCCAGTGAAATAGCATCCAGACCATCAGCATCCTGGCCGCAGTGGGCCAAGATATTTCCCGCTCCATCAATAACCATGACCGTCTGAACGTTTTCACTGATCAGCTTTTCATTAATTATTGATTTCACATCCTCGACAGACTTTGCTGTCAAAATCATATCAGGCACGTACACTCCCCCCTCTAGATGTTAATGAAACCCCTGAGCCCCGCAGGCCATCCGGCAATGGCCCTGAGCCCAGGGGAATAAACTTGCTGAAAAATCGGCGCCCCTCTATATCGACAACACTTTCGCATACGGATGGTATATCGCGGCAAACCTGGCAACATCACTGGCAAAGTCGCCAGATATCATTTTATGTTTTACCCAACAAACTTGTCAACAAGTGAACCTACTGAAATAACAAAAAAAATACCGAGAATTCCATCTACGGCAGAGCGGGATGGCGTGCCAGCCGGCCTCCACTGGAACCCCGGACCCGGCGCCGCTTCGGCTTTGGCCGGCGGCTACCGTTAAATATAACTGGAAAGCAGAACAATTTCTCGCTGTTTATGAGCCTGCGGCAGAGAAGATGGCCTAACAGCCCGTTGAAAAACTCCTGCGCTCGAAGATCTCTCTTCGTTCGCTACATTTTTCAATGGGGCTACTGAGGAGCAGAGGCGGCTCTTTTTCTTACAAGATAGGCGACCAGGGCAAGGCAATCCCCAGCACACCCCCCAAAAAGCCCCCAGGAACAGTCGACATGGCGATGGATGAAGTGGTGTCTGCCCAGGCATGGTCCTTTGCCCGATCTCTTGCGTCGGCTCAAAAAAATAATGCCCGGCATATGTATCCTATGCCCGTGCTTATTGCTTCACACTCCCTGATCTCAAAAAAGGACCATGCCTGGACAGGCACCCACTATGCCTAAGCAGTGAAGACCTTATGGTCATCTCGAATAATTGTAGTGTCAAGGACGTCGTCAACCGCGTACGGTCAAGAAGCGTGAGCCCTCTGCCTTGCAGAGTGCAGCGAACACAGGATAATGTCCATGAAGCACTTACCAGCCGCCAGGAAAAGGGCTGGCACCCCTTTGACCGCGTGGCCTGCCCTCGCCCCTGTTGGCGGAAGCAGCCGAGCCTTGGCAAGGGCCGCCGCAAAGAAATCTCCAATTTGGATACCAACTTCTCAGCAGACTGTCAACAAAACATCCTGGCCCGACAGCCGCGCCGCCCTTCTGTTTGCAAGGCTCTGCAGCCGGCAAAATCGTCCCATATCAAAAGGCGAATTGGTTCAACAAAAACCTTGCAAAACCACGCCTCCATAAAATAAAGAAAGAGAATCGTCACCGACAAGAAATGCACCTCCATCCAGCTCGATGCCGGAATGCAAACGTCAGAACGACTTTTTTTAGCTTGTCTTCTGTTTCCTGACTCCTGAATTCTTTTTGATTCACAAGACCAAAATGTCTTTCAAATCGTTTCATGTCGGATAGTTATCTCAACTCAGCAAGTTGAATTATATGTATACCCCGATTGTCGGCACCCTGGGTTATATCCTCTCAGCCGATGCCAGCCAGACCCTCCTTGTCCATCGCAACAGACGTGACCACGACCACCACCTCGGCAAATACAACGGCCTGGGCGGCAAGATGAAGGAGGATGAAGATGTGGCCACCTGTATGAGACGGGAAATCCATGAAGAAACCGGCCTGACGTGTACGCAGATGGAGCTACGCGGCACTGTAAACTGGCCGCACTTCGGCCCCAACGGTGAAGACTGGCTCGGCTTTATCTTTTTGATTAACGCCTTCAAGGGCACCCCCCGGTCGGCCAACAAGGAAGGGACCCTGGCCTGGCACCGACTGACAGAGCTGCACCGCCTGCCCATGTGGCCCGGGGATCGCTTTTTCTTGCCCCTGGTCTTTGACGGCGACCCCAGACCCTTTCACGGTTACCTGCCTTATAAGGATGGCCAGCCGACCCAGTGGAGTTTTGTCCGCCTCTAACCGCTTTGCGGCCCGCACGTCTCACGGACATCGCAGCGAGAAGCCTGGACGTGGTGTGGAGACGGAGAGCCGACAGAGTGAAACCGCCGCGCGTCACGTAACGCTGAAGAGCCGGCGCCAACCGCTTTTGCAGAAGATTTCTTATGAAAAACGGGGGACGACGCGCCACCCATCTGCCACCTCAAAGAACTTCGCACACCCCGACAAGAAGCAGCCTTGACGAACCGGCTGCTTCACAATATGAAGCATTGTGAGATGCTGCCCTGCCCGGTCGGCCATGACCAACCAGCCTCATCAGCCCCAGGATGTTGCGCATAAGACGACTGGCCCCCTGCCCCTGCTTGCCTTTTTATAAAAAAAACGGGCCTGGCGCAGAAACCGGCAGAGGACGGATACACGACAAACGCCAACCACCAGAGACAATGTCATTCACCACCTTAAACCAACTCCTTGACCAAAGCTGCGCCGCCTATGGCCCACAGCCGGCCCTGGCTCTCGCCTTTGAAGCGCCCCTCTCCTATGCTCGCATCCATGCGCAGGTCTGCACCCTTGCCGCGGTTCTGCACCAGGAGGGCATCAGACGAAAAGACAAGGTGGCGATCCTGGCGGAAAATTCGCCCAACTGGGCCATTGCCTATTTTGCCATCATCCGTCTCGGTGCCGTTGCCGTGCCCATCCTGCCCGACTTCCCACCAGCCGATGTCCGCCACATCCTGGCCGAGGCCCGCTGCCGGATCATCTTCACCAGCCAGCGCCAGATCGAAAAGACCTACGAACTTGAACGCGCCAGGCTGAAAACCATCATCACCCTCGACAACAGCCAGGATCCTTCCGCCTCGCACCAGGTTATCCCCTTCACTCAGTTTATGGAGGAGGGCGCCCCCCTTGCGGAAAAAACCATGGCCAAGGTGGCCAAAATAGCCGCGGATGTGGATGGCCGTGACCTGGCCTCGGTGATCTACACCTCCGGCACCTCCGGCCACTCCAAGGCCGTCATGCTCAGCCACGGCAACTTCTGCGCCAATGTCGAATCAGCCGACAAGATCCTGAACGTGGCAACCCCGGAATGGGTCTTTCTCTCCATTCTGCCCATGAGCCACACCTACGAGTTCACCATCGGCCTCCTTCTTCCCCTCAGCCGCGGCTGCCGGGTGGTCTATGCCGGCAAGGCCCCCACACCGACCTTCCTGGAGCGCATATGTAAAAAAGAGCAGCCCCATGCCTTGTGTGTTGTGCCCATGGTCATGGAAAAGATCTACAAGAAAAGGGTCCTGGCCGCCCTGCACGAAAAAAGAATTCTGCGCCTGGCCTGCAAGGTCGGCCCGCTGCGCCGCACGATCATGGCCCGTATCGGTGAGCGGCTCAAGGCTTTTTTCGGCGGCAGACTAGAGATTCTGGCCATCGGCGGCGCTGCCTTGAACCATGAGGCCGAAACCTTTTTGAGTGAGGCGGGCCTGCCCTATATTGTCGGCTACGGCCTCACCGAATCCGCCCCCCTGCTGAGCGGCGGTCCGGTGGCTGGGGTAAAAATTCCCATCGGTTCCTGCGGTCGCCCCATCCCCGGCGTCGAGCTTCATATCCACAAGCCGGATCCGCACACCGGCATTGGTGAGATATGGGCCCGGGGGAACAACATCATGCGCGGCTATGAGGACAATGCCGCCGCCACCAAAGCCACCCTGCAGGAGGGCGGCTGGCTGGCCACCGGCGACCTGGGCTACCTTGACGATCATGGTTTTCTCTATATAATGGGGCGCTCCAAGAGCGTCATTGTCCTGTCCAGCGGCGAGAATATCTATCCGGAAACCATTGAGGAGAAGCTTAATGCCGTGGAATGGATAGCCGAGGCCCTGGTGGTGGAAACGAACAATCGGCTTGAGGCCAAGATCTATGTGGACCACGATGTTATTGATCGAGATACGGCCGGCAAATCCGCCGACGAACGCCTGAGCTATATCCGCGACCTGATGAACCGGCTCAAGACGGAGATCAACAGCCGGCTGCCCGTCTACTCCAAGATTCACCACTTTACAGAACGGCAGGAACCGTTTATCAAGACGGCTACCCACAAGATTAAACGCTATCTCTATACAGAGGGGCAGTAGCCTGCATTTTTCATAAGGATCATTTTCCGGCAACCGGGAACGGCAGACCTGTACACCTGCTTTTGCAGGCATGCGGCACAAGCAGAAAGGGAGCGTGTCCGCTGCACAGCCGGGAACTTGTGAAAGATGGCGGCTCTCGCCGACTGATTCCATCAACCTTTACCGAATAAACAAGGGCCGCCAGTCACGGCCTCAGAGAGGGAGAAGATATGAAGAAAAGAATAACCTTACTGGCCTTAATCGGTGTCTTCAGCGCCGGCAGCGCCCTGGCCTCGGGCTGGCGCATCCCTGAGCAATCGGTCAACTCCACGGCCCTAAGCGGTGCCTATGTGGCCAATGCCCATGGTGCTGATGCCGCCTATTTCAATCCGGCCAACATGAGCTTTGCAGACGAAAAGGAGCGGTGGCAAGTGGAGGTGGACGCCATGTACATCCACCTGAACTCTGTTGAGTTTGAACACCTGACCACCCCGATCATGGACGGCGATTCCAAAAAGGAGGATTTCCTGCTGCCCCTCTTTCACCTGGTATCGCCTGAGTTCAGCAATATGCGTCTGGGCCTCTCCTTCACCGTGCCCGGCGGCCTGGCCAAGCGCTGGGACGACCCTTACCAGGGTGCCACGGCCGGTGAATTTTCCCTGGAGGTCCTGGAACTCAACCCCAGCCTCTCCTATAAACTCCATGAACGGGTGTCGATTGCAGCCGGCGTGCGCGGTGTCTACAGCAAGGGCCGGGTGAGCAGTGATGCTCAGGGCGCCTTTACCGGCAGCCCGCTTCTCACCACGGTTTCCCGGGAACTGGAGGGGGATTCCATTGACGAGGGCTACAACCTGGCTCTCACCGTCAACCCCCTGGAGAACCTGACCACTGCCGTTACCTGGCGCTCCCGGGTGGATCTCACCCTGGAGGCGGACGACCTGACCCTGCGTTCCACCGGCCTGATACCGGCTCTGACCGACCAGCTTTACAGCGGCGGCGGCAGCGTCACCGTGCCCCTGCCCGAGGTCCTCACCGTGGCCGCCGCCTACAGCATGGGCAACACCACGGTTGAGATCAGCTGGGATCGCACCTTCTGGTCCGACTACAAGCAGCTCGATTTTGATTACGATGCCGCCATTGCCCTTACTCCCATTCTGCAGGCCGCCTTTGACACTCCCCAGGCCCGTGATTACAACGATGCCGACGCCTTCCGTATCGGTGTCACCCAGAAACTTCTGGAGGAGCGTCTGACCCTGATGGCCGGCTTTGCCATTGACAAGACGCCGGTACCGGACCACTCCCTGGGCTTTGAGCTGCCCGACTCGGACGCCAAGATCTACTCGGTGGGCTGTAAGTACAAGCTTAATGACCAGTACGAATTGGGCCTGGCCTACCTCTATGACGACAAGGAAGAGCGCCAGCTGCGTCTCGACGACAACAACGCCATTGTCGGCGAGTTCACCAATGCCGCCGCCCACCTGGTCACCATCGGTCTCAACACCACGTTTTAATGAGCCGAGCCCCATGCCGGCCGCGCTCGTCGAAGCATTATCGGGAACAAAGAGGATGTCGCAGGCATCCTCTTTGTACAACATGCAAGCCTTTCCTTAATTATCATCTGCGCAGGGACCACTCTTCTTGACCTCCACCGACAACAGCGACGTACATCTCATTGACCACGCCGGCCGCCGCATTATCCTGGTGGGTACAGCCCACGTCTCCCGGAAATCCGTGGACCTGGTCCATCAGGTCATTGAGGAGCAACGGCCCGACTGCGTCTGCGTTGAGCTGGATGACAAGCGCTATCAATCACTGGCCCAAAAGCAGCGCTGGCAATCCCTTGACATCAAGGAGGTCATCAAGAAGAAACAACTGGCCACCCTGATGATCAACCTGACCCTGGCCTCTTACCAGAAAAAGCTGGGCAATCAGCTCGGCGTCACACCCGGCTCCGAACTGCTGGAGGCCACCCGCAGCGCCGAGAAACTCGATATCCCCATTGCCCTGTGCGACCGTGATGTGCGTGTCACCCTGCGACGGGCCTGGAAGAAAACTTCCTTTTTCAAAAAGGGCTATTTACTGGCCTCACTCTTTGCCAGCCTCTTTGACAAGACGGAACTGAGTGAGGAAAAGCTCACCGAGCTGCGCGAAAGCGACGCCCTTTCCGAACTGCTTGCCGAAATGGGCCAGGCCCTGCCGGAGATCAAGGAGGTGCTTATTGACGAACGCGACACCTATCTGGCCGAAAAGATCAAGGAGGCCAAGGGCGACAAAATTGTCGCCGTGGTGGGGGCCGGGCATGTGGCAGGCATCAAAAAGGCCCTGGATGAGGACCGGCGCCGGCTGATGGCTGAAATCAGCGCCATTCCACCGGTATCGCCGGCCTGGAAGATCGTGGGCTGGCTTATTCCCCTTGTCATTCTGGCCTCCCTCGGCTATATCGGTCTGACCAAGGGCAGCCAGGCGGCCGGCGCCAATGCCCTCTACTGGGTGCTGGCCAACGGCATCCCCTCCTCCATTGGCGCCGCCTTGGCCCTGGCCCACCCCGTCACCATCCTCACCGCCTTTCTGGCGGCGCCCATCACCTCACTGACACCGGTGATCGGCGCCGGCTATGTCTGCGCCTTTGTGCAGGCCATGATGAGCCCCCCCCTGGTGCGCGAGTTTGAAAGCGCCACAGAGGATATGGCCAGCCTGAAGGGCTGGTGGCACAACAACCTGCTCAAGGTCTTTCTCGCCTTTGTGCTGCCCAGCATCGGCAGTATGATCGGCACCTGGATCGGCGGCTACGAAATTATTTCAAACCTCTTTTAGCAGCCCGTTGAAAAACAGCAGCGCCTGCAGCTGATGCTAAGAAAAATGAGGCGAACAAGGACCACAAAGGTATTGCCCGCGGGGCACGCATTTCACATGTGGTCTAGGAGCATTTCGGCCCCCCGCCGGCCCGCTCCGCTCACGCCGATTTTTGCCGACGCATCGGCAGGGAGCGATCGAAGCGAGACCTTCGAACGCAGCATTTTTTTCAACGGGCTGACAGGATCTCCAAAGCTTATGTCCAGCAAAAAAAAGAAACGGGCTCCGGCCCTCTCCAAAAAACAACTTCGCTTCCTGCGGGGGCTGGCCCACCATGTCGACCCCCTGGCCATGATCGGCCAACACGGCCTCACCGATCAGGTGATAAAATCGGTGGAGGATGTCTTTCACACCCACGAGCTGATCAAGGTCAAGGTGCAGAGCACGGCCACGGTGGAACGACCGGAAACAGCCGCCCGGCTGGCCCAACAAACAGGGGCCGCCCTGGTGCAGATCATCGGCGGCATGATCGTCCTCTATCGTCCCAACCCTGACCTGCCCAGTGACCGCACCATCCATCTACCCAGGCCCTCGTGATGTCCAACGCCCCTGCGAGCCGTCTGCGCGCCCTGCTGGCCGAACCGCGCCTGCTGGTCATGCCCTGCTGTTACGACGCCCTGAGTGCCAAGCTCATTGAACAGGCCGGTTTTGCGCTCACCTTCATGAGCGGATTTGCCGTGGCCGCCGCCCGCCTCGGACTGCCGGATACCGGCCTCATTTCCTACGGCGAGATGCTTGACCAGGGCCGGGCCATCTGCGCGGCCACCACACTGCCGGTACTGGGCGACGGCGACACCGGTTACGGCAATGCCGTTAACGTAAAACGAACGGTACGCGGCTATGGACAAGCCGGTTTTGCCTGTGTGATGATCGAAGACCAGGTAAGCCCCAAGCGCTGCGGCCATATCAGCGGCAAACAGGTGGTGGATCGTGCCGAGGCCTGTCGCCGTATCGAGGCGGCAGTGGACGCTCGCAACGAGGGGGCTGATATTCTGATCATGGCCCGTACCGATGCCCGCGGCCCCTTGGGGCTTGATGAGGCCCTGGGCCGTTGCCGCGACTTTGCCGACATCGGTGCTGACATCATCTTTCCGGAGGCGCCGCTCAATCAGGCGGAAATGGCCCGCTTCTGCAGCGAAATCAAGGTGCCCTGCATGGCCAATATGATCCAGGATGGCCAAACTCCGCTGCTGCCGCCGGCCCGGCTGGCCGAACTGGGCTTCAAAATAGCCGCCTATCCGCTGACCCTGCTCAGTGCCGCCACCGAGGCCATGCAAAAATCCCTCATCAGCCTGGCCGCCGGCCACTATCCGCACCATATCTCCTTCAGCAGCCTCAAGGATATTATCGGTTTTCCTGAATATTACCGGGAAGATAAACGCTACTCCTCCTAGGGGCCTGCCTGCAGTGCTCCTGGCGTGGCGTGACAAGCCGGTTTGAGCCAGTTTTTTCGATCCTTTGCAGCGAAGAGTGGACCTCTTGAGCGACAAAGATCAGCTGATATGGCCACACCCTCTTTCCGCAGTCGAAAAGCGTTACCCCCGCCAGACTCCTACCATTTGCCCCCCCTTTTCCCTTCTCCCTTCCCCTCGAAAACTCCTTCCCATGGCGGCCCGAAAAGTATGATCCGGGCCTTGTCCTGGTGCCTGTCCGGCAAGCTCCTCGCCTGCGGCCGCATCCCGGCAAAGGGCAGGTGTGTAAAGATGATCAGCTAAAAAAAAACAGCCCCGGCTATTTTTGCCTTGACCTACCTAGTAATAATTATTAATAATATACAAAAGATGACAACAGGAGGTGCACCATGCTGACCCTTGCTCAACTCCAGGCAAACCGACCGCTACTCAATAAGATTGACTGGCAGATGACCCCTGAAAAGGCGGTTGAGATGTATCTTGAATGGGGAACCGGCTGGGTGCGTGGCCATGACTTCGTGGCCGGCCGCAATGATGAGTCATACTACTTTGTCCTCTTTGATTGGGAAAAACCGTATGTCACCCTGATCAGAAGAACGGTGGAGGGCGCCGAAGAGCTTGCCAAGATTGCTGTGCCGGATGAGCTCTTTGAGGCGGCCTGGCGGGATGACGGCAGCAGACCGGGCGGTTCGGTGCACAGACTCAATCATGACCTGAAAAAATATCTTGAAAAAATTCTCCACACGCCGCCGGTGGATTTCAGTATAAATTAGCAACACCCCTCTTCTCCTCAGACAGCATCCACGTCATTTGGTACGGATGCTCTGAAGGCGCCCGGAACTAATCATAAACGTTACACCTCTCTTCTCTCCTCGCCCCTGCCCGACTCTCTCCCGGGTGGGGGCATTTTTTTGATGGTGCTTTGATGATGGGCTCGCATTTTTTTATGCCTTGCCCGGAGCAGGCCGGCACTGCTATAGTGCCGCGCAATAAAGATACCGGTGCCAACGCCGGTTCATTGCCCTCAATCCGCCGCTATCATGACCATCGACAAACTCTTTACCAACAGCCGGGCACCCAGCCCCTTCACCTTTAACGAGAAGGTTGCCGAAGTCTTTGACGACATGCTGGAGCGCTCCGTGCCCTGCTACCGGCAGGTGATCGACATGACCGGCCAGCTGCTGGAGCCTTTTGTAAGGCAAGGCGATCTCATCTATGATCTGGGCTGTTCCACCGGTCGACCCCTCATTGCCCTGGCCGAGATGCTCAAGGAAAGGCAGCTGCACTATATCGGCCTGGACAGCTCCGAGGCCATGATCAACAAGGCCCGGCTCAAGGCGGAGATGTACGCCAAACAGGAAGAGGTCTGTTTTGAACTGGCCGATATCACCGACGCCGAGCTGGCTCCCTGCCGGGCCGTGCTGCTCAACTACACCCTGCAGTTCCTCCGCCCCCTGCAGCGCGCCGCCTTTCTCAACAAGATTTACGCGGCCTTGCAGCCCGGCGGCGTCCTCATTCTGTCCGAAAAGATCATCTCGCACCACCCGGCCATCAACAACGGCTTTCTTGATATCTACCTCGACTTCAAACGCCGCCAGGGCTATTCAGAAATCGAAATCACCAAGAAGCGCGAGGCCCTGGAGAATATCCTTATCCCCTTTTCCATCCAGGAGAACCTCAACCTCCTGAAAGAGGCGGGCTTTAGCGGCTGCGAGAGTTTTTTTCAGTGGTTTAATTTTGTCTCTTTTATCGCCATCAAGCAGTAATGAATTTCCACAGTGACTATTATAGCCTGCTGCCTCATGCTGATCAGGCCGAGCTGCGCCGCCGCCAGGCCCACACCATCAAACGTCTCACCAGCCTGAAAAAGGGCATCCGCCGCCTGCGCGAACTGGCCGAATCCATCAGCCACCTCAGCGCCCGTCATCTTGATTTTTCAGGCGACGTGGTGACCATCGGTGCCGCCCATGAGATCAGCAGCGCCGAGCAGGCGCAGCTGAGCACGGCCCTGCGCGGCTTCATGCCGTGGCGCAAGGGACCCTTTTCCATATTCGGAGTAGATATCGACGCCGAGTGGCGCTCAAACAGAAAATGGGACCGGCTGCTGCCGGTGCTGCCCGACCTGACGGGCAAGGTGATCGCAGACGTGGGCAGCAACAACGGCTACTACATGTTCCGCATGGCCCATCATAAGCCCAGGCTGGTGGTGGGGTTTGAGCCCTATATCCATCACCACTTCGCCTTCCGGGCCTTGAACGCCATGGCCGGCTGCCGCCACCTGGAGCCTGAACTGCTCGGGGTGGAGGATCTGGGGCTCTTTCCGGACACCTTTGATATCATCTTCCTGATGGGCATTCTCTACCATCGTATTTCACCGCTGGAATGCCTCAAGGAGGTCAAAAAAGCCCTGCGGCCCGGCGGTTCCCTCATCGTGGAGTCGCAGGCCATTGCCGGTGACGAGCCGGTGGCCCTCTTTCCCGAGGATCGTTACGCCAAGGTGCCTGGCACCTATTTCGTGCCCACCGGAGCATGCCTGCGCAACTGGATGGTGCGTGCCGGCTTCCAGGATGTGGAGATTGTCTGCAGCCACGCCATGAGCAGCGAGGAACAGCGGCGCACCGCCTGGATGGATTTTGAATCCTATGCCGACTTCATCGACCCGGTCAATCGGCAGCGCACCATTGAGGGCTACCCGGCTCCTCTGCGCGTTTTCTTGAAGGGCATGGCCTGAGGGAAAAATTTTATCTTCCGAGCATTTTTTTTTGAGCATAACGAGGTAAGCGAGCTCTCGAGACCCCGGGAAATCGGCCCGGTAAGTGCGTTTACGAGACTCCGAGAGGGCCATTGACGGAGAGACACTGCACTAGCGTTTGACCTCCACCCGTTCAACCACCTTGGCATAATAGTCCCGGCTGGCCTCCAGATTGACGGGGCGGCTGCCGCGTGCCTCCATTCTTGTGAGCAGGAGAGAGAGCTTCCGCATCTGCCTGAGACGGACATGCTCATCCTCACAGGTGGCAATGAGCTCCTCCAGCCGCTGGACCTCCCGGCGATCCAGGACCTCCTGGGGCAGATGACCGCTGTTTTTGAGGATCTTATAGGCCATCTTCAGGTCGGCCGGCACAAAGGAGTCGTCCTCCAAGACCAGAGGGACATCCTTCCACTGGTGAAAGGTAAGCGTGCCGTCGGCAATGGCCTGATTGAGCCGCCGTTCGGCAATGAGACGAAAGGCCTCCATCAGACGACCTCCACACTGTTTCTGGGTTGATCGGTCCTGAACTGGACAGTGACATTGTCCAGCAGGTGCCGCCTCTGCATTCGTACCATATTCCCCTTATTCATCCCGACAAAAAGGGAGCGGTCACGCTCCGCCAGCCGCAGGGTCAGGGCCTGGCCCCCCACCTGCCGGGCCTCCTGCAGACGGCGCCGCACCATCCTAAAGAAGAGGCGGCCCATGACCAGTTCGCCAAAGGCGGGATGATAGGGCCCGGCCAGCAACTGCTCCTCCAGTTCGGCACAGCTCTGCAGGCCCAGGCGGATCACCGGAATATGATGCCGGTCAAAGATCTCCTTCATGGCAGCACAAACCACGGTGGCCAGGGCCAGGGACCAGGGCTGAAAGCGGCCTTCGCCATAAAGATCGGCCAGGGGGCTGCCGGCCATCACCAGGGTGGGATAGATACGCACCAGGTCCGGCTGCAGGGCGGCCAGTTTGGCGGCGCCGACCAGGCTCCGCTGTCGGCTGTCACCGGGCAACCCCACCATGAGCTGCCCCCCCACCTGCAAACCCGCCTCCCTCAGACAGGCAACGGCCTCTTCCACATGGGCCACCGTATGGCCGCGGCCGCTCCTGCGCAGCACCTCATCATGCAGGGACTGGATGCCAAGCTCCACCAAGCCCACCCCATAGTGGCGCAGATGCCGGGTCAGCTCTGTCGTAATATAATCGGGCCGGGTGGAGATGCGAATCTCCGCCACCTCGCCTGTGGCCCGAAAGGGGGCCACCGCTGCCAGCAGCTCCTGTTGGCGGCGCAGGGGCAGGGCCGTAAAGCTGCCACCGTAAAAGGCCACCTGCACCGGTCGATTCGGGGTCCGGGGCCAGACCAGTTTTTCCCTGATCTCCAGGGCCACCCGGTCGGCATCGATCTCCGTCGCTCCGACCCCGGAGATGGCATGCTGGTTACAGAAGAGACACTGATGCGGGCAGCCCTGGTGGGGGATGAAAAAGGGAATGACACAGGGGGTCAAACGGTATCTACTCCGGCAAAGTGCGGTTCATGCAGGGGGATAATGATATCGGCCATGTCACGCAACCGCACCATGATGTCATAGGCGGCATAGGCATCAACATGGGTGCCGGGCGGAATAACCTCCATCTCCATGGCCCGCACCTCCCGGGGCGGCTCGAAATTCTCGCGGATCACGCAAAAACCGGTGATAGCCGCCCTGCCCTCTGCCGTATCAACCAGCACACTCATGCCGCCTCGGGTATGGGCCGGGGTGTGGATCATGGTGATGCCGGGCGCCACCTCGGTGTCGCCGCTCAGCGCCCTGATTCGGCCGGCCTCCTCCACTTCGTAGATATAATCCTCCACATAGCGAAAATCCAGGGGATGATAGCCATGGATGGCGGTCAGCTCCGCCTCATGCACGTAGAATTCGGCATTGGGGCATTTATAGTCGTTTTCGCAGTGGTCGGCATGGAGGTGGGTATGGATGACCATGTCGATATCGTCACCGGTCAACCCCCACTTGGCCAGGCCCTCTTCAAAGGTATGGATGGGGCCGCCGATGGCCTGTTGCCGGTCTTCGGATTGAATGGGTCGCATCTCGCCGGTATCCACCAGAATCTTCTTGTCACCGCCCTCAAGGTACCAGCAGTAGATGGGAATGGTGTAGGGCGTGCCGTAGCCGTGCTGATAGGTCATCATGCCCTTGTCAAAGACCTTGGTGCCCATGACAATGGGGTGAATCTTATAGGTTGTCATTATCGCCTTCCTCCTGTGAACCTTGCCTAAAATTATAGGAATCAAAATCGACAACGACCTTGGCGGCGGCCTGCTGTTCTGCCTTTTTCTTGTTTTTCGCCTCACCACAGGCCAGAATCCGGCCCCGAAAGCGTACTGAAACGCGGAATACCTTGTCATGATCCGGGCCGCTGGTCTCATCCAGGTGATAGGTGGGGCCTTCATTGAAAAGCTCCTGAAGCATGGCCTGCAGGCGACTTTTGGCATCCGCCACTTCCAGGGCCTTGCGCCGTTCCTCGAACCAGGGCACCACCAGCTTATGGACCACCCCATCCGCCGCGTCATAGCCGCCATCCAAAAAGATGGCGCCCATCACCGCCTCAAAGGCACAGGAGAGGATGGAATTCTTGTTGCGGCCCAGGGAGTGCTCCTCGCCCCGGCCCAGGAGCAGGGCGGGACCGATATCGACCTGGCGGGCCATGCGGGCCAGATGGCTCTCCTTGACCAGGGCAGCCCGTAACTGGGTGAGCTCGCCCTCTTCCATGGCCGGATAGCGCCGGTAAAGGGCATGGGCCACGGTGAGATCAAGCACCGCATCGCCGAGAAACTCCAGGGTCTCATTATCGCGGCGCAGGTCCTTGCCCTGCTCAAAGGCGTAGGAGCTGTGGATAAAGGCCTCCTGCAACAGCGAGATATCCTTGAAATGATAGTCGATTCTCTCTTGAAACAAGACCAGGTCTTCCCGGTTTTTGATGACAAGGGCTTCAAGCATGGTCATGGACAACTCTCTGGCGCAGGGCATTGATCATAAAAAAGCATTTCCTTAAACACCACTCCTATCAACAAACGCGGCACATGCAAAGGCTTATTTTGCCTGCCTTGCCTGCAAAACAGGCCGAGCCCAACCTGCCGAAAATGTCAACCAATTGAAATTTCGTTATTTTTTACATTTTTCAGCTTGCGGCAGTGGAAGACAGAGGAAGGAACATAGGATGATTTCAAGGTGTGTTGAGCGGTTCGAAAGGTTGGAAAAAAAGACCCGCCCAGGCAGCCACACATCCCCACCATGAGGCCGCACTCCCCCTTGCACCTTGAGCCTCTATAACAGATGAGGGATCGTCGCCAGCGCTTCTTTTCCCCGGGGCAATCGCCGGGCGCTCAGCCGTTCCGGGTGTTACTCAAAAACTTGATAAAGGCGATAAACTTCTTCTGTTCAAAGTGGCCCACCATCTTTTCCTTCATCAACAACAGGGCGGCAAAGGGATCACGGGCCTCGCCGTAGGGTCGGTTGGTGGTGAGCGCATCATAGACATCGGCGATAATGGCCACCTTGGCATTGTCGGAGATGCCATCACCCTGCAGGCTCTCCGGATAACCGCTGCCGTCATAACGCTCATGGTGATGCAGGATAATATCAAGGGCGGTGGGCGACAGGCTCTCGGCCATCAGGGCATAGCCCTTGCCGGGGTGGGTCTTGATGGTTGCAAACTCCTCGGCGGTGAGCCGACCCGGCTTGTTGAGGATGGCATCGGCTATAGCCGACTTGCCCACATCATGCAGTATGCATCCCAGGGCAAACTCGCGCAGCTCCTCCTCACTGCCGAGACCGATGAATTGCCAGAGCCCCACGGCAAAGACCGCCACATTAACACAGTGGGTAAAGGTATAATAATCATGGGAAGAGAGGGAGAGCAGCGAGGGGATGGAGGCCGGATCACTGAGGGTATATTTGATGATGGTATCACTCATCTGCCGGGAACGGGCCAGGTTGTCGCCACTGCGCGGATCATTGTAGATATCCTGCATCACCTTGGTGGCACAGGTGTAGATCAGATTCGACTTTTTTGCAGTGGGCAGGCGGGGGTTGTCGATAATGGCACTTAAAGCCCCCTCCATGTGATCATAAAAACTTTGCAGGGCCTCCTTTCTGATCAAGAGCTTGGCAAAGACGCGCTCCTTGAGGATATCGGCAACAGCAGCGGCCGAAGTGCCGCGCCGGCATAAAAGCCGCGGTTCCAGATCCTCCTTATCAAGGTCGACGGAAAAGAGATCAAAACTGAGTTTGCTTGCGCCTGCCAGCAGCTCGTCACGGCTGACTGTAATAAAGGTATCCTGCTTCTTGTCCGCTTGCAAAGGGCCCTCCATGCCGGCCTGGCTTCGTAAACTTTCTCAGGGAGAGAGCAACTATACTTTTCAACTCAACTTTCAGAGTTGACATAACTATTCGACATTAAAGGAGTTAACAGCGGCTTCAGACGTGATTTAACGAGAATTCAGGAGTCACGAGTCAGAAAAGCTTAAAAAACAGTTGTTCTCACCTCCGCATTCCGGCATGCTGAAAAAACTTTTCCACACCACTATTAAACACATAACATCAAAAAGATACAACGAGATGAAAAGTAAAGCTTCAAACATGTCAGGGACGCCGCCAGCCACATGCTGCCGGATGGTGTCCATGGAATCTTGTTTCGCCACTGTACCACCCGAGGCCGATAATGTCCGGTGCCAAAAGAGACGATATCACCATAAGAACTTTATGCGGCAGGACAGGGACAAAATACTTTTTCCTGTAACCGTTCCAGGGTATGTTGATCACTCTAGGCAGTGCCGCCCTGCCGTTTGACGGCAATATGTCCCCATGGCCAAACTATCCGGAAAAACCTACAACATCCAACGAAAGGCATGAAACAACTCATACCCGCATCCCTCTTTCTTTTCACACTCTTTTTGAATCCTGGTCCGGCCGCAGCCGGTCCGCCGACAGGCTGCCTCAATGGCGGCTGCCATGCGGATCTGACCCGGATGAAGCACATGCACGGTCCCATCGGCGCCGAACTGGCCGGCATGCCGGCCTGCGTCATCTGCCACATTCCGAACGGGCCGGGCTGCACTCCCCAGAGAAAAGGCCTCTTCCAACTCAAAGCCAAGGAGATGTGCGTGACCTGTCACACAAAAGGAACCGGCAGCCTGCACGCCAACGCCGCCGGCAACTGTCTGCAGTGTCACGATCCGCACGGCTCCAACCGAAGCCCCTACATGCTCAGAAAAGAGGGCTAGAGTCGTGTCGACTCAGCCCTGCGTCTTGTTTTAAGGCCGCATCAACCGGCGGGCTGGTTCTTTGAAGGGTGTCTTGAATAATTAGATTTTTCGTTCAAGATCAAGGAATGCGAAAAAATAAGCGCGCCCTGCAAGAAGTGCCCTTGGGGTGCAGGCATATACTTGATATCGGAGTCTCCACTTCGTTTCGCTTACCTCTGAGCATTATTTTTTGAGCATAACGAGGTAAGCGAGCTCGCGAGACTCCGGGAGATTGGACGAAAAAGCAATTATTCAAGATAGCCTTAAGTGGCCGCCACAAGGCAACGCCTTCTCGGCGGCTTTGATTATCTTCATTACAGAGGTCTGCTGATGGACATTAAACATGGTCTCCCGACAAGCAACAAGGGGGAGTGCAACGACGAGCGTTTCACATCCTGTGAATACCGGACAATGCTCCCTGATATTATTAAGGATCTGGTGGGCAGCTGTCTGAGCCAGAACTGCTTTGAACACATCAACGCCGACCCCCTGCCCTCGCGGGGAAAGGCCCTTGACCTTGTCCAGCGCTGCCAGGACCTCCTTTTTCCCGGCTACTTCCGGCATCAGGATATCGACAAGGTGAACCTGGAGTACCACATGGGGCTGGAAGTCTCAGCCCTCTACGACCGGCTTGCTGCGGAAATCACCTATGCCATCCGCCATGAATGCGTACGCCACAACAAGACCTGCCAACACTGCGACCAGCAGGGCAAGGAAAAGGCCTTTGCCTTTCTCCAGTCCCTGGGCGAGATGCGCCAGGTGTTGGCCACCGACGTCCGGGCCACCTATGACGGCGATCCGGCGGTGAGCAGTTATGATGAGATCATCTTCTGCTACCCCGGCATCCAGGCCATCACCATCTACCGCATCGCCCACCGGCTTTATGAGCTGGAGGTGCCCATCCTGCCGCGCATCATGACGGAATACGCCCATTCGGTAACCGGCATCGACATCCATCCGGGCGCCCAGATCGGCGAATCCTTCTTCATCGACCACGGCACCGGCGTGGTCATCGGCCAGACCTGCGAGATCGGCAATCAGGTGAAGATCTACCAGGGCGTCACCCTGGGTGCCCTCTCCTTCACCCGCGACCAGTCCGGCAAGCTTGACCGTCACCGTAAACGTCACCCCACCCTGGAGGATAATGTCACCGTCTATGCCGGCACCACAATCCTGGGCGGTGACACCATCATCGGCAAAAACTCGGTGGTGGGCGGCAATGTCTGGCTGACCAAATCGATCCCCCCCAACACCAAGGTCCTCCTCAACCCACCGGAACTGATCATCAAGTGATCAATGCCCCTTTATATGGATGGAGAGTTTGCCATTCTTACCATACCCTGCCGAGCAAACTGTTATGGGCTGCCGCACCACCAGGTCGCCCGGAGAACAAAAAAACCGAAATCCACCACGAAACAGTAGCGATTTTTCAAAAAGTAGGGTAAATTTTCAGGGTTTTGCACTCACAATTGGCCTTAAGCCGATTTTTTTTTGCTCCTTGAGAAATAAAGCCTGCCAGCATGTGACCACGGCAACATCTCGGTCTTTGGATGATCGCGGTGCGCAGGTCGTCCATTAAAAGCTGTCCCCTGTTTCGCAGATGCAAACAGTGTTGTACAGATTTTCGATAGTACTGACGAAAGGCAGCGACAAAGCCGGGCTTACTGCTCAAGATCCTTAAAAAAAAGACCATAGGATTCGCCGGCGGATCCTGTGGTGCATATTCATAGACAGTTTTAACCATTAACAAAAAAACACAACAAAAGGAGTGGTTATGTCCAGGAAAATGGTAACCATCGACGGTAATCAGGCATGTACCCATGTTGCCTATGCTACCAGCGAGGTCATTACAATTTATCCCATTACCCCATCTTCACCCATGGCGGCCGAGGCGGATGCCAAGGCAACCGGCATGCAGAAAAACATCTGGGGTTCAGTGCCTGTTGTTACCCAGATGCAGTCCGAAGGCGGCGTTGCCGGCTCCCTGCACGGCTCCCTTGCCACCGGCTCCCTGTGCACCACTTTTACCGCTTCCCAGGGTCTGCTGCTGATGATCCCCAACATGTACAAGATCGCCGGTGAGCTGACTCCCACTGTTTTCCACATTACGGCTCGCTCTCTTGCCTGCCAGGGTCTGTCCATCTTCGGCGACCACAGCGACGTCATGGCTGCCCGCCAGACCGGCTGGGGTATGCTCTGCTCCCAGAATGTCCAGGAGTGCCAGGATATGGCCCTGATCTCCACCCAGGCCTCCCTGCAATCCCGCGTGCCCTTCATGCATTTCTTCGACGGTTTCCGCACCTCCCACGAGATCCAGAAAATCGAACAGCTCACCAACGAAGACATGGCTGCCATCATCGATGAGGACCTGATCATTGCCCATCGCCAGCGGGCCCTGACCCCGGATCGCCCCACCATCCGCGGTACCGCCCAGAATCCGGATGTCTACTTCACCGGTCGTGAAACGGTAAACAAGTATTACAATGCCGTACCCGGCATCATCCAGGACACCATGGACAAGTTCGCCGCCATCTCCGGCCGCCAGTACCACCTCTTTGATTACCATGGTTCACCGGATGCCACGGATGTTGTTGTGATGATGGGATCCGGTTGCGAAACCGTAGCCGCCACCATCGACTACCTGGCCTCCCAGGGCGCCAAGCTTGGCCTGGTCATTGTCCGTCTCTTCCGGCCCTTTGACGCCAAGGCCATGGTCAATGCCCTGCCGGCCACGGTTAAGCGCATCACCGTGCTTGACCGCACCAAAGAGCCCGGCGCCGCCGGCGAGCCCCTCTACCTCGATGTCCGCTGCGCCGTGGGCGAGGCCACTGAGGCCAATGCCGCCGCCAATAAGCCCATCATCCTGTCCGGTCGTTACGGTCTGGGTTCAGCCGAATTCACTCCGGCCATGGTCAAGGCCGTCTTTGACAACATGGCGGGCATGGCTCCCAAAAATCATTTTTGCGTGGGCCCCAACGACGATGTCACCTTTACCAGCCTCGACTATGATGAAAACTTCAACATCGAAGGTGAGGATGTCTACCGTGCCATGTTCTACGGCCTCGGCTCCGACGGTACGGTTGGCGCCAACAAGAACACCATTAAGATCATTGGTACTGAAACCGACAACTCTGCCCAGGGCTACTTTGTCTACGACTCCAAGAAGTCGGGTTCCATCACCACCAGCCATCTGCGCTTCGGCAAGAATCAGGTGGTCGCCCCCTACCTTATCAAAAAGGCCAACTTCATCGCCTGCCATAACCCCACCTTCCTTGACCAGTATGACATGCTGAGCAACCTGGAGGAGGGCGGCACCTTCCTGCTCACCACACCTTACAGTGCCAAGGAGATCTGGAAGCATCTGCCCAATACGGTGCAGCGTGACCTGCTCAACAAGAAGGCCAAATTCTACATCATTGATGCCATCGCCCTTGGCCAGGCCCTCGGTCTTGGCGCCCGTATCAACATGATCATGCAGACCGCCTTTTTCATGATCTCCGGCATTCTCACCAAGCAGGAGGCCATTGACGCCATCAAGAACGCCATCAAGAAGACTTACGGCAAAAAAGGCGACAAGGTTGTCAAGATGAACTATGACGCCGTGGACGGCGCCATTGAGAACATTGTTGAGGTCAAACTCGGCAAATCCACCAAGGGTCATGCCCTGCCGCCCACTGTGCCGGCCGAGGCCCCGGCCTTTGTCAAGGAGGTCACTGCCAGAATGATCGAGGGCAAGGGTGAGCAGATCAAGGTCTCCCAGATGCCCGAGGACGGCAGCTGGCCAACCGCCACCACCCAGTACGAGAAACGCAACATTGCGGTGAATGTCCCGGAATGGCTGCCGGAAAACTGCATCCAGTGTGGCCGCTGCTCCCTGGTTTGTCCCCATGCCGCCATCCGCATGAAGGTGGTCAAGAACCTGAAGGGCGCCACTCCCAAGACCTTCAAATCCAAGGACGCTGTCGGCAAGGAATTCAAGGGCCGTCAGTTTGCCATCCAGGTCTTTACCGAGGATTGCTGCGGCTGTACCCTCTGCGTGGACACCTGTCCAGGCACCAAGGGCAACAAGGCCCTGCAGATGATCGCCAACAATGAAGAGATTCGCAAGGTACAGCAGAAGAACGTCAAGTACTTCCTCAGCCTGCCGGAGATCGATCCCAGCGAGGTGAATCCCGCCACGGTCAAGGGCAGCCAGCTGCTGCGCCCCCTCTTTGAGTTCTCCGGCGCCTGTGCCGGTTGCGGCGAGACCCCCTATATCAAACTTGTCACCCAGATGTTCGGCGACCGGATGCTCATTGCCAACGCCACCGGTTGCTCCTCCATCTACGGTGGTAACCTGCCCACCACCCCGTACAGCAAGCGGGAAGATGGTCGTGGTCCGGCTTGGGCCAACTCCCTGTTTGAGGATAATGCCGAGTTTGGCCTTGGCATGCGCTCCTCAGTCAACAAGCTGTCCTCCCAGGCCATTGAGCTGCTCAACGAGGCGGTAACCGCCAAGCTCATTCAGGCCAAAATGGCGGATGAAATCCTGAACGCTTCCCAGAAGAGCCAGATGGATATCGAGGCACAACGCGATCGCGTTGCCAAACTCAAGGCCAAGCTGGAGGGCAAGGATAACGCCATTGCCAAGCGACTGCTGGGCGTTGCCGACTACCTGGTGAAGAAGTCGGTCTGGATCTTCGGTGGTGACGGCTGGGCCTACGATATCGGCTACGGCGGCCTTGACCATGTGCTGGCCTCCGGCGAGAACGTCAACGTCATGATCCTTGATACCGAGGTCTACTCCAACACCGGTGGTCAGATGTCCAAGTCCACCCCCCGGGCGGCCACTGCCCAGTTTGCCGCCGGCGGCAAGAAGATGCCCAAGAAGGATATCGGCATGATCTTCTCCACCTACGGCAACGTTTATGTGGCTAAGGTCAACATGGGTGCCAATCCGGGTCAGGTTGCCAAGGCCATTGCCGAGGCCGAGGCCTATGACGGCCCCTCGCTGATCATCGCCTATGCCCATTGCATCAACCACGGTATCAACATGACCAAGGGCCTCCATCAGCAGAAGATGGCGGTGGACTGTGGCCACTGGCCGCTCTATCGCTACAACCCTGAACTTGAAGATGCGGGCAAGAATCCCCTCAGCATCGACTCCAAAGAGCCGACCATCAAGTTCGAGGAGTATGCCCTTACCGAGAACCGCTACCGCATGCTGAAGATGATGAACCCGGATCATGCCGAAGAGCTGATGGCTGCCTCCCAGAAGGACGTGGACAAGTCCTGGAAGTTCCTGAAGGGACGTGCCGCAGCGCTTGAGCCTGAGAAATAAGAGCTCCTTGTTTCTCATGTAAGCCTACAAAAAAAGGGCGGGGTGGAAATTTCCACCCCGCCCTTTTTTTATATAAACGTCCGGGCGGCAAAGAAAGCGATCAGCTTGCCGCCGCGCCGGAGAACATACGCCGGAAATATTGGCTCAAAAGATAATGGCCCGCTCCTTGAGCTCTTCAACAATCATCTTCACACATTCATTCAGGGTCTGCTCGTTGGTCTTCACCTCAATATCGGGGGTGGCCGGCGCTTCATAGGGCGACGAAATACCGGTATAGTTTTCAATCTCACCGCGTCTCGCCTTTTTATAGAGTCCTTTGACATCGCGGGCCTCACACACCTCCAGGGGACAGTTGCAATAGACCTCAATAAGATTGTCGCGACCGATGATCTCCTTGACCCGCTGCCGGTCGGCCTTAAGCGGCGAGATAAAGGCGGTGAGCGAGATAACACCGGCATCAAGGAAGAGATTGACCATCTCGGCGATACGGCGCAGATTCTCACTGCGGTCCTCCAGGCTGAAGCCGAGATCGCTACAGAGGCCATGCCGGACATTATCACCGTCAAAGACATAAGTGCGACAGCCCATGAGATGCAGACGCTCTTCCACGGCATGGGCCAGGGTGGACTTGCCGGAACCGGAAAGACCGGTAAACCAGAGGTTGACACTGCGATGGCCATTCAGGGTCTCTCGTCGCGACCGGATGACGGCGGCCTGATGGCGTACGACATTGGGAGAACTGCTCATACGGATCTATCCTTACATTGAGTTTCAATCGACTGAATTGTTTTATCATGCCGCCATGGCATAATGGTTTTGTGCAGCACCGCTCTTTTAGGCGGTGAAGGGTGAGGCGTTAGGAATGAGGAGCAAAAAAGCTCGCGTTCAGCGGATTTTTAAATTTCCCTGGCGTCTTACACCTCTCGTCCCACCCCGGCCGGCGACCCATGACGGCGCTCGGCAACCGGCACGGCTGACTATCATCACAACCTAGGAGCCTGTCGGACTTAGACATAAATCTACTGCAAATTCGAAAAATCGGTCCATATTCCCATGGCTTTTCGTTAAATAGCTCTGCTATTCGCCTCAAATCCATGTAAATCTGGCCTTGATTTTTCGAATTTTCGCTACGATTCTCTAAGTCCAACAGGCTCCTAGTGGACATCTTGAATAATTGCTCTTTCGGGGTCTCGCGAGACTCCGGGAGATCGGGCCGGTAAGCGAGTTTACGAGACTCCGAGAGGGCCATTTCTGAACAGGCACAAGCTAAACATTGCCGCCCGCGACCACATGCTTGACTAAGTGCTGCAGGCCGGCGGCAAAGGTATATTTCGGCTCAAAGGCAAAGCGCTTATCAAGCCGGCTGATATCGGCCCGGGAATGTTTGACATCCCCCTGGCGGGCCTCTTCATGGTGCACCTCCAGTTTATAGCCCAACAGCTCCTGGAGCTGTTCAACCAGCTCAAGAAGAGTGATGCGGCTGCCGGTGCCCACATTGACCGGGCCTGCCGCCAAGGCGGGCGCGGTAATGGCCTTGACCAGAATACCTACCAGGTCGGCAACATAGATAAAATCACGGCTCTGTCGGCCGTCACCATAAATGGTCAAGGGTCGCCGGGTCAGGGCCCGATCCACAAAGATACTGATCACCCCGGAGTAGGGAGAGGAGGGATCCTGCCTGGGACCAAAGACATTAAAAAAGCGAAAGATAGCGGGCTCAAGGCCATACTGGCGTCCGTAGAAATCAAGATAATACTCGCTGGTCAGCTTATCCACGGCATAAGGGGTCAGAGGCTGCACAGCTGCCTCTTCGCTGATGGGCAACGGTGCACCATTGCCATAGACGGCTGCGGATGAGGCATAGATGAAACGACTGACGCCATGGCGTCGACACGCCTCCAGGAGATGGAGGGTGCTGATAAAATTAGCAGAATGCGTGACCGCCGGATTTTCCACCGAGGCCTGCACCGAGGCCACTGCTGCCAGATGGACAACAGCGGCGACGCCTGCCACGGCCTGCTCTGCCACCTGCGCGTGCGCCACATCGGCCTCTACAACCTCAAGGTCGGGGTGATCCCCGGGCAGATTAGTCAGGCTGCCGGTGGAAAAATCGTCAACAACACGTACCGAAAAACCGGACGCCAACAGGGCATCAACCAGATGGGAGCCGATAAAACCGGCACCGCCGGTGACCAGAATTTTTCCAGGGCTGACTGCAGCCATTACTGGCCACCAAAAAAGACACGGCAGAACTTCCTCTTGCCCACCTTAAGCAGCACCTCGCCCCGGCCAGTCACCTGATATTCCTGGTCACTGATCTTCTCACCATCAAGGCTGACGGCATTCTACTTGATCATGCGCCGCCCCTCACCAGTGCCCTTGACCATACCGGCCTCGGCCAGCAGCTTGGGCAACCAGATCGTCGCCTCCGGCGGCGTGCAGTGATATTCGGGAATTTCCTCCGGCAGTTCATGCTTCTTAAAGACGGTTTCAAAGTGGGCCTCAGCCGCCAGGGCGGCCTCCTGATCATAGAACCGGGCGGTGAGCTCCCGGGCCAGTTGCATCTTGGCGGTCTTGGGGTGGACACTGCCCTCCTCCACCTCCCTCTTGAGGTGGGCAATCTCCTCACTGCTCAGATCACTGAGCAGCTCATAGTAACGCCACATCAGTTCATCGGAAATGGAAAGCATCTTACCGTAGATGTCATTGGCGGCATCAGTGATACCGATGTAATTGCCCAGGGACTTGCTCATCTTATTGACGCCGTCAAGGCCTTCCAGCAGCGGCAGGGTAATGACCACCTGCGGCTCCTGCTCCCAGGTACGCTGGAGATCACGGCCCATCAAGAGATTGAAGCGTTGATCGGTGCCGCCCAGCTCCACATCCGCCTCCAGGGCCACTGAATCGTAGCCCTGAATGAGGGGATAGAGAAATTCATGAATGGAGATGGCCTGCTGGGTATCAAATCGTTTACGGAAATCATCTCGCTCCAGCATGCGGGCCACGGTGAGCTGCGAGGCCAGACGAATCATGTCCAGGGAGGTGAGTTTGTTGAGCCAGTCACTGTTAAAGACAATCCTGGTCTTGTCCGGGTCAAGGATTTTGAAGATCTGTTCCTTGTAGGTCTCGGCATTACGGGCGACATCCTCGCGGGTCAGCGGCGGTCTGGTCTTGCTCTTGCCGGTCGGGTCGCCGATCATACCGGTAAAATCGCCGATCAAAAAAAGGATCTCATGGCCGAGATCCTGGAAATGCTTGAGCTTCTGGATAAGCACGGTATGGCCCAGGTGCAGATCAGGGGCGGTGGGATCAAAGCCGGCCTTGATCTTAAGCGACCTGCCGGTTTCGGCAGACTTTTTGAGCTTGGCAGCAAGGTCTTCTTTGTTGATGATATCAACCGTGCCCCGTTCAATAAGGGCGATCTGTTCTTCAATTGTGTAATTCATGGATGGGCTATACGAAGTTAGAGGAGGTAGAGAAGGTAAAGAAGGTAAAGAAGTTAGAGAAGGTAGAGAAGTTATTGCGTTTTTCACATTCTTCTGTTTCGGGCGCTATTTTTGGCAACAATTTGCTGAAAAGTTACTCTAATGATAAATCGCAACCGCAGGTGGTGTGAGACGCTAACTTCTCTAACTTCTTTACCTTCTCTAACTTCTCTATTTCTTGTTTTTTTTACTTGGCATATTCCACGGAGCGGGTTTCCCGGATCACCGTGACCTTGATCTGGCCCGGATAGGTCAAATCACTCTCGATTTTTTTGGCAATATCCTTGCTGAGCATGCAGGCATCAGGATCGGTGATATCCTTACTATCCACCACAATACGAATCTCCCGACCAGCCTGGATGGCATAAGATTTCTCCACACCATCAAAGGCCATGGCAATCTGTTCCAGATCGTCCAGCCGCTTGACATACGACTCCAGCATTTCCTTACGGGCGCCGGGTCTGGCTCCGGAAAGGGCGTCGGCCGACTGGACAAGGACATCGAGGATCGACTCGGGCGGGACATCCTCATGGTGGGCGGCAATGGCGTGGACAATGGCTTCGTGCTCGCCATATTTCTTGGCCAGATTGGCACCGATACTGGCGTGAGAACCTTCAATCTCATGATCAACCGCCTTGCCGATATCGTGCAGTAGACCGGCGCGTTTGGCCTCCTTGACATCAAGTCCCAGCTCGGCCGCCATAATGCCGCAGAGGAAGGCGACCTCAAGGGAATGCTGGAGGACATTCTGGCCATAGCTGGTGCGATAGCGTAGACGTCCCAGCAGCATAACCACCTCATGATGAACGCCATGGGCGCCCACATCAAAGGTGGCCTGTTCGCCCGATTCACGCATGGTGGCATCAAGCTCCTTCTCCACCTTGCCAACGATCTCTTCAATGCGGGCCGGATGAATACGGCCATCAACAATGAGCTGCTCCAAGGCCTGTCTTGCCACCTCACGACGTACCGGATTAAAACCGGAAAGAATCACCGCCTCAGGTGTGTCGTCAATGATGATATCAATACCGGTGGCAGCCTCAATGGCCCGAATATTACGACCTTCACGGCCGATGATCCGGCCCTTCATCTCCTCGTTGGGCAGGGAAACAACGGAAACGGTTTTCTCGGCAACATATTCGCCGGCATAGCGGCTGATGGCCAGGGCCAAGATATTCTTGGCCTTCTTGTCAGCCTGAATCTTCATATCGTTTTCAATGCGCAGGATGGCCTTGGCCGCCTCCATACGGGCCTCGCTCTCGATACTCTCCATGAGCTTGGCCATGGCCTCATCCCTGGTAATACCGGAGATCTTCTCCAACTTGAGACGCTGCTCCTCAACAAGGGTATCAATCGCCCTGGTCTGCTCAGTCAGCTCTTGCTGGCTCTTGGCCAGGTTCTCTTCCTTGTTGAGCAGGTCCATCTCCCGCTTATCGAGCAGATCGACCTTCCGATTGGCCTGCTCAATACGCTGCCCCAAGAGCTCTTCCTCCTTAAGGAGGGTGACCTTGAGGTCCTGGGCATCCTTTTCCGCCTCTTGGCGTAAACGCAAAGATTCCGCCTTGATCTGCAGTTCGGCATCTTTTTTTATCTGCGCCGCCTCGGCCAGGGCATTTTCCAGCAGCTTACGGCGCTGCCCCTCAACATCCTGCTGCCTGCTTTCCTCCATTTTCTTTTTCAAAAAGAAACCGGCGGCAATGCCAACCAGCAAAAAAACAATACTATATATAAGTACCTGTGCAGTCACGGGGTACCTCCACTGTTAGACCAAAAGCACCAGGGGGTCGACAAAAAACACCTATCCCCGGCAGGTCAATTGTATAGAAAAGAAGGAAAGTGTAAAACGAGAAAACGCCAGAGAACAGGCAGATACAATGAAGTAGATGGTCAAGAAAGAGGGACTCTTGCAGCTTTTGTTAACGCCCGCTATGCGCCCCTTTTAAAAAAACGAAATAAACCAACATAACATCTTCAATATGTAATCTGGCCCGGGCCAGGAGTTTCTCAACAGTGCCTTGCCATGCTGCTTCCACAAGGAAAGACACCTGTTTTAGCACTTTGCTCTTTTGCATCGCAAAAGGCGGCATTTTGACAACCGCCGCTTCTACAAAAAAAGGACGCTGCTGTCCCATATAAAATCCGTACTATTAATACGGCGAAAAAATAACAGTCTAGCCAGACAGAAAGATCATAAAAAATCCCCCGCCTTGGCCGTCTCAAAAGCTACATCGAACCTAACATAGTTAGGTGGGTGAGTCTCATAATACCTTCGAGTGATTTCGCAAGCAAGGCGAACATTCTCTAGAGTATCAGCGGAGTCGCCCTAGATGTAAAGAGTTGGCTCGAAAAATGCTGATGATAACGAACCAGGCAGGGGAAAAACGTAACCTCATCAGAAGCACTTCGTAATGAATCAATCTGGCCTATATCCCGGCAGTCCGTGGAGCCCTAAAGGGCCTGATCAATATTATATTGAATGCGGTCAACAGACTCCTGAATCTTCGAACGGTACTCCTCAAAATCTCTCTTCAACCGCACATACTTACCCGCCATGTTCAAACTGGCAAGTATGGCAACCTTATTTACCGGCAGGCTGGAGCGGTGGCCTTGGCCTTCGAGTTGTGACTTAACCAGCCCTAATATCTCCTGAACATCCTCTTCGGGTGCATCAGTATAGAGGGGGTATTCCTGTCCAAGCACTTCAAACTTAACCACTCTCTCCATACTATTCCCACCTAAAGAAAAAAAAAGCTACAAAATTCGTGGCGGTACGGAACCTCATACCCCCATATTAAAAAGCTGCTTCGGTGCCTCGGTATCCGCCGCCTCAGCCGGACTGCCCACCTCATCGTCCCTGTCGACGGCCTCAGCCTCAGCCTCAGCCCCCTGCTCCCACTTTTCCAGCTTGGTCAGGATGGAGCTGAGCCTTTGGTGGACCTCATCCTTGTCACCATGCATCTCCTGCAGCTTACCCTGTAGATGATCGAGCTCCTGCTGTTTGCTTTCCAACTCTGCGGCCAAGGTCTCGTTTTTTTTCTGCAAGTCAGCATATTGCGACAGTAAACGACCGACAATCTCTTCCAGCCGTGTTAAGCCTTCTATTTCCATGAAACATCTCCCAAACAGCCCCTATCAGCTGAATCATTTTAATTTCAGCGACATAGGCCGATATTATAAAGAAACACATAAACAAATTTCATATAATCAACCTCAAAAAACAAAGTCAAGGATGTTTCTCGGCGCCGCCCTTGACACCCCCTGCCCCGGTGATCATAGCCGTCAAAGTATACTGCCCCCTTTCTCCCCACTGACGCGCACTGTGCCGGCCGGCAGCACATTGCCTGCATCGATCCTGACACCAACCAGAACCGAGCCCGGCCCCACAACAACATCATCCCCCAGGCAGCTCTCTTCAATACAGGTGTTTGCCCCGACATCACACCGCCTGCCGATACGGACATTGTGCCGAATGGAACAATTGGCGCCAATAACCGTGTCAGCCCCGATGACCGTGCCGGGATGCACGGAGAGTGTGGCGGGACGCTGCAGGGTCACGCCGGCATCCCACAACGCAACAAAGAATTCCTGCTGTTTGATGTCATGGGCCACGGCCAATTGCTGACGAGAGTTGACCCCCAATATCTCGCGATTGTCAGGACATATGTAGCGCCCGGCTTTGACAGCCCTCTGCCGGGCCAGCCCGACAATGTCTGTAAGATAGATCTCACCCTGGGCATTTTCCGTGTCCAACAGGGCCAAGGTCTTGAATAAAAAATTACGATCGACCAGATAGATGCCGGCGTTGACCTCCCGAATGCGGCGCTGCTTAAGGGTGGCATCCTTCTCTTCAACAATCTCAAGGAGCTGCCCTGCCTCATCGCAGACAATGCGGCCATAACCGGTGGGATCGGCCATCTCAGTGGCCATGACCGAAAGAACATTGGCCTCTGCCCGATGCCGTTCAATCATAGCCTGCAGGGTCTGACCGCGCACCAACGGGGTATCGCCACACAGAATAAGCACGGTATCGGCATCACCGGCAACGAACTGTTCACAGACCTGCACGGCATGGCCAGTACCATTCTGCTCCGTCTGCACGGCAAAGGAAACCGGATAGTGGGCCAGGGCACTTTGCACCCGCTCGTGTTGATGACCGACAACAACAATGGTTTGCGACACGGCCAGCTGCTCTACGGCAGCCAGCACATGGCAGACCATTGGCTGAAAAAATACAGGATGGAGAACCTTGGGCAGAGAGGATTTCATCCGGGTTCCCTTGCCCGCGGCCAGGATAAGACAGGAGATTTGCATGCAGCACCTTAGAAAAAATTTAAAGCAAAGGGGCACTATAACGAAGGAAGCAGGGGAGGTGTAGAAAAAAATAGGGCAGCCGCCGTAAAAACAGCGAGGTCGCTTCAGGCAGCGGACCAGAGCATCGTTTTTCATGAATCCCACAAAAAAAGGCAGATACTGTCGAAAAACTTCCTGACAATATCTGCCTCGGGGAGGTAACACTGCGTCAACAGCCCGCCTGAAAAAGTAATGCTGCACCTACTGATTCGACGGGCTGCCTACCACTCAAAGGGGTGGTTATGAGGAGGTCGGCGGCTCCGGCACATCATCACCATGACATTCCATGCAGTTGAACTGGCCGGTAATGCCGAAATCAGAGGCGGCACTGAAGTTATTGGTTGGCTCGTATGTCCCGTCGTGCCAGGCATTGAGCAGCTCCACCAGGCGATAGGCCGTACTGGCAGCCACCCTGGCACAACGATCCTTACGCTCGGCACTCTTCAAGGACAGGCCGGCCTCCTTCATCCATTTCCCGACGGAAATATGGCAGAGTGGCGACTGGCTTGTGGTCTTGACGATCTTGGCGGGGTCAACCCGGGGATTGATGGGCTGAAAAACAGGCATATTGGCCTCTGAGTACCACTGCATGATATCGGCCGAGATATGATGACCGTCCGGAGAACCGGCAATACGCGGACCAATAATCAAGTTGGCAACAATATTGGCGCCTGCCGGTGAACCGCAGATGGTGCCCCAGCCGACCTGGCCGCCTTCGAGAAAGGTAAAGGAGTCGCTGGGAAAAGAGGTATAGGGCTCGCCGACCTTTTCGCGCAACTGGCTCACCACACTATTGATAACAGCACCGCCGCAAAAAACGCGATACCACTCATCATAACAAATCTCCGCCGTTTTGACGGGATCAAGCTTGACGTAGGGCCACGGCCACTTTTCGGTCTTGCCGCCCTTGGCCGCCGCAGTGGGCAGCATGCCCCCCAAGTGAGCAAGAGCGGTACCGGCTGCAAGAGCCCCGGCACCAACCAAAACAGATCTTCTTGATACATCCTTACAACACTTCTCTTCTTGATTCATGCTTCCCCATCCTCTCTGTATAAGGGTAATAATAAGCCACCCACTTTGTCAGGTGGTTGCTCATGGTAAGCAAAATGCATTTACTAAAGGGTATCTTGAATAATTAGATATCTTGCTTGAGTTTTAGGAGCATAGAAAATAAAAACCGCAGCATATCGAGCATATGTGAGGATTTTTATTTTCGTAGCGACAAAAAAATCGAACAAAACAGCAATTATTCAAGATGGCATAGAGATGCAACCCTCTCCCCATGGTCACAAAACAGTACATCTTGCTTGGCCGAATATTAACCTAGCACCCATCAGCATGCTTGAGAATATGGCAAATAGTCACAGTGCGACAGAATGCTACACTTTCACATAAAAAATTCGCCCCCCTTTCCTCCCACCAGAAACTGGCCGTCGGCACAGAACAACTCACCAGATCCTGGTCGTTTTCAGCCGGCGTTCCATCATGTCAGAAATGACAAAATGTCGCACCAGGGCAGCACCAGAACGGCTTCAGCCTTTTACCTGAGGTTTTGGCACGAAATATGCTATATTTAAAGAATATTAATAGCCAAAACCACCCCTTACCTCAACCAGCTGGTTATGCCTGTGCCCAAAAAACACATCCACCACCCGCAAAAAAAATCAGCCCGCGCCTTTATCCGGCTCAGCCAGGCCGCAATCATTTGCCTTCTTTTGACACCGGCCACTTCGACCTGGGCAAGAATTACCGGACTATGCAGCAATTGCCATACCATGCATAACAGCCAGCAGGGTGCCTCCATGCAGTTTGACAGCAGCGCCACCCAGGAACGCAACCTGCTGCGCAGCGACTGCCTGGGCTGCCACGGTCAGGCCGGCGTTGCCAAGATTCTTGAAAATAACGGCAGCCACATCCCCCAGGTTATGCATACCGACGCAAGCGGCGATCTGGCAGCAGGAAACTTCGCCTATATCACCGGTCTGAAAGGAGTTGCGGCCGACAGCCATGGCCACAATGTCATTGACCTTGGCACAGAATTCATCGAACAAACCCTGGACAATGTCCTGCCCGGCGGCATCAAGCAATCATTCCATGAAGATTATATCGTCAACGCCTCAAACCTGACCTGCGCCGGCATGAATGGCTGTCACGGCTACCGTTATACAGAGGGGTCGCCCACCGATGTGGCCGCCATGTCAGGAGCCCATCACAACAATGTGGAGGGCAAGCTCACCGTGGCGGACACGGTTGAAAACAGTTACCGTTTTCTGGTGGGCGTCAAGGGGTACGAAAATCAGCTGGATAGATGGCAAAATATCAGTGCGGAAAGCCACAACGAATATTACGGCGCCACCACCCCCATGACCCTGGGCTGCGGCACAACAAGCTGCCACGGCAGCAACGGGGTCTCACCTCCCAACCAGACAATCAGCGGCTTCTGCGCCACCTGCCACGGCAACTTCCACACCCTGACCACCAGTGACAGCGATGGCGTCGGTACAGACATCGTCTCACCTTTTATTCGTCACCCCACCGACATGGTGCTGCCGGATCGTGACGAGTATCAGCATTATACAACCTACAGCGTTGAAGCCCCCATAGGCCGCACCACAGTACCTGACGCACCGTCCAGCAGCGTTACGCCAGGCACAGACGTGGTGACCTGCCTCTCCTGCCACATGGCCCATGCCAGTCCCTACCCCGACATGTTACGCTGGGACTACAGCAGCATGAACGCCCACAACAGCGGCGACATCAATACGGGGTGCTTTACCTGTCATACCACCAAGGATGATTAACACGACCCTGCCCCCGGTCGACCCAACCAAGCGGCGCTGATGCCGCCACCACGTGCACGACGCCGGCTTGCCGCCTCTTTTTTTTGTCAAACCGGCGGAAATCGACTCATTCCAAGAGGCCATAAAAAAACGGCGCGACCAACAAAGGTCACGCCGTTTTTTTTATGGCCGGGCAACAGCCAATGACTCAGAGTCCATGCCATTATAAATATGAGATAACGACAAACCACGAATCAGCAGGATTTTCGCCGTTTCTTCTTGAAGAAATCCTTGAGCAGGGCGCTGGCCGGCTCGGCCAGAACACCTCCCTCCACCGCCAGACTATGGTTGAGAAGTGCATCACTGCCGACATGATAACAGGATACCATGCCGCCGGCCTTAGGATCATCAGCGCCATAGACCAGTCGAGCCACCCGGGCCTGAACCAGAGCGCCGGCGCACATCACACACGGCTCCAGGGTGACATATAGGGTGGTCCCGGCAAGACGGTAATTGCCAAGCTTATGGGCCGCAGCCCGCAAGACAAGAATCTCGGCATGGGCCGTGGGATCATGCATCGCAATGGGGCTGTTACCGGCCCGGGCCAGAATTTCACCGTCAGCCCCCACCAAAACGGCACCAATGGGCACCTCACCGCGCCGGGCCGCCTTCTCCGCCTCTTGCAGGGCCAGGGCCATGCACGCCTCATCAACAGAGACGTGTGCAGAAAGCGACAGAGCCATCTGAGACTACTCGCCCTGCTGGCGCTTCATTTTTTTGACATAGTTGGCCGCTTCCCAACCGGCTACACAGCCATCCCCGACGGCCTTGGCCATCTGAAAGGGCTGTCCGGCAACATCACCGGCCGCATAGACCCCGGCAATATTGGTTTCCATTTTTTTATTGGTGTCTATATAGCTGAAGGTCTCCATATCCAGCTGAACCCCCAGGGCTGTGGCCAGTTCCATGGGCCCCTTGGAACCCAGCTCAACAAAAACGCCATCCACCTCCAGGGTGGAGTCATCCTCCAGCACCACTGCGGTCACCGCATTTTCACCGACAATCTCCTTGACCCAGGTATCATGCCTGACTGTGACGCCACTTTCGGCCAGACGCTGCTGCATGGCCTCCGAGACAAGGAGCTCCTTGCAGATCAGGGTAACCTCAGAGGCGTAGTTAGTCAGGGTGATGGCGCCATCCACAGCCGCACTCTCGTTCCCCACCACCGCCACCTTGGCATTGCGGTAAAAATTACAGTCGCAGTCCACACAGTAGCTGACTCCTCTGCCGGCCAACTCCTTTTCCCCAGCAACGCGCAGCTTCTTTTTGGCCGTGCCGATGGCAATGATCAGGCTTGTGGCCAGAAATTTTTTACCCTCCGAGCGCACCAGGAAGGTGCCGTCTTCAGCGGCCTCCACCTGCAGGACATCCTCCTCAATGAGTCTGGCCCCGAAACGGGTGGCCTGGGCGACCCCCGTTTCTATCATTGCATGACCCTCGCTGACGCCGTCAACGCAGAGGTAGTTTTCCACATGGGCTCGGTAGATGGCGCTGCGTTCCGGACGACCGATAACAACCACCGAGGTCTTCTTCCGCACGGCATGGACCGCGGCCTGCAAGCCGGCAGGACCGGCCCCGATAATCAACACATCAACAGCTTCTGTCATACCTGCACCTTCTTTAGGCTATCTTGAACAATTGCTTTTTCGTCCAATCTCTGCGTTATACTCAAAAAATAATGCTCGGAATATCAAATATATGCCTGCGCTTATTTTTTTCGCATGCCTTGATCTTGAACGAAAAATCTAATTATTCAAGACACCCTTTACTTGAGCATGGAAAAAAATGGGGATCTGCCGGATCATGATAAGGAGCAGCCTCGCCCGGCCTCAGCCGGGAGCAACCACCCTCGCCGTCGATGACGGCAACAGGAGGAATTCGCACTTGCGATTCAAGAGAATTCAGGCGTCAGGAGAAAATCTAAAACATCCATCTTCTGATTGCTGAATTCCGGCATCTTGGAAGAAACTTCAGCCTGCCACCATTAACTGACACGCTATCGACAAGATAGCACAAGTCGGAAAGTTGGGATTACCCTTTTGGTCGATTTCTTCATCGCTATGAAAATAAAAACGCTCACATCTGTTCAACATGCTGCACCCCAAGGGCACTTCTTTACGGGGCGCGCTTTTTATTTTCCATACTTCGCAAACGCAACCCAAATAGCTCATTATTCAACGATACCCTTCAAGGGGAAAGAGGCTATCTTTTTTGCCCTTTTTCATATACGATGCACTTTACTTATGCCCCTGCCAAATGTCAAAAAGGAAACGATCAGCCGTGAATTTTATCGCCGATCTCCATATTCACTCCCCCTACTCCAGGGCCACCAGTAAAAAATCCGATCTTGCCGGCCTGACGGCCTGGGCCCGGGTCAAGGGCATTCATCTCATCGGCACCGGTGACTTCACCCATCCGGAGTGGTTCGCCGCCCTGGAAGAACAACTCACCCCGGCCGAACAGGGTCTGTTCAGACTGAAGAATCAGGCCGTGCCGCTGGCCCTGCCCGACACATCGCCCGCCCCCCTTGACGTCCGTTTCATGCTCACCGCCGAGATCAGCTCCATCTACAAACGGCACGGCAAGGTGCGCAAGATCCACAATATCATCTTCTGTCCGGACCTGGCCTCGGCCCGGGCCTTTAATGCCCGTCTGGCCGCCATCGGCAACATCCAGTCGGACGGTCGCCCCATCCTCGGCCTTGATGCCCATGATCTGCTGGAAATCGTCCTGGAGGATATCCCTGATGGTTTTCTGGTACCGGCCCATATCTGGACCCCCTGGTTCTCCCTCTTTGGCTCCAAGTCCGGTTTTGATTCCATTGAGGAGTGTTTTGGTGACCTCAGCGACCACATCTTTGCCCTGGAAACCGGACTCTCCTCTGATCCGGATATGAATCGGCTGATCTCGGCCCTGGACCGCTTCACCCTGATCTCAAACTCCGACTGTCACTCACCGGCCAAGTTGGGCCGGGAGGCCAACCTGCTGAGCTGCGAACTCTCTTTTGCCGCCATCCGTCGGGCCATGGCCGATCCGAGCCGCGGCTTTACCGGCACCATTGAATTTTATCCGGAGGAGGGCAAATACCACCATGACGGCCATCGTAAGTGTGGTGTCTGTTTCGACCCCATCACCACCCGCCGCCATGACAACATCTGTCCGGTCTGTGGTAAACCCCTCACCGTGGGGGTCAACCACCGGGTCATGGAGCTGGCCGACCGCAGCCGCCCCCTCTTGCCAGAGGACAGCCCTCTCTTTGAAAGCCTCATCCCCCTGCCGGAGATCCTCGCCGAGATCCTTGGCGTCGGCCCCGGCAGCAAAACCGTGCTGACCCAATACAGTCGCCTTATCGGCAAGTTCGGTTCTGAGTTCAGTCTGTTGCGTGACATCCCCATTGAAGAGATCAGCCACGACTCCAGCCTGCTGGGTGAGGCGATCAAAAGGATGCGGGCCGGGGAGGTGATCAGACAGGCCGGTTTTGACGGCCAGTTCGGTGTCATCCATGTCTTTGAAGAACAGGAGATCAAGCAGCTCAGTGGTGCTCAATCCCTCTTTGCCGACCAAAAGGTGCGGCGCAAGAATCGAAAACCAGCGGCCGGCCGGCCCCTCTCGACCCCTCCTGCCCCTTGCGCACCAGCCACAAATACTACCGCAACGGCAGCACCGCAACTCAACAGCCAGCAGCAAGAGGCCATTGCCAGCCGTGCCCCGCAGATTATTGTCGCAGCCGGACCAGGCAGCGGCAAGACCTATACCATGGTGGAGCGCATGGCCCGCCTGCTGGCAGGGGGTCTGGCACCGGAGCACCTCTTTGCCATCACCTTTACCAACAAGGCTGCTCGGGAAATCCGTGAACGCCTAACCGCCAAACTGGCTGAAACGGTCCAGCCCATCTTCAGCGGCACCTTCCATACCTTCTGTCTGCACTGGCTGCGCCAGGCGCAACCGGAGCTCACCGTCATCGGCAACGAAAGCCGAGAGCTTGTACTCAAGCAGCTCTTTGCCACCTTGAATCGCCAAGAGCGTAGTCGGATCAGGGCGGAGATCACCAACCATTTCCATGCCCACACCACCCGGCAGCAGGCATTGCCGCCCTCACCGCAGGTGCAGAGCTACCTCGCCCACCTCGAGTCCTTGGTGGCTGTGGACCTGGACGGCATCATCCCCACCTTTCTCGTCTGCCTGCACGACCCTGATTTCAAAAAAATGGTGAGCAACGCCGTACACTACCTGCTGGTGGATGAATTCCAGGATGTTAACCAGGCCCAGTATGAGCTGGTCACCACCCTGGCCGACACGGCCCAGGTCTTTGCCATCGGCGATCCGGATCAGGCTATTTACGGCTTTCGCGGCAGTGACCTGAAATTCTTTTTTCAGTTCAACCGGCGCAAAAACGCCAGAAGCCTGTCTCTCTCCACCAACTATCGCAATCGTCCGGAGATTCTCAAGGCAGCCGGCAGCCTCATCCGCCACAACAGCCTGCGCAGTGAAATCGACCTCAGCGCCACTCGTAAGAAGGGCGGCAGCCTGCATCAGATGATCAGCAAGAATGGCCAACAGGAGGGCCGACTCATTGCCCGCACCATAGAACGCCTGGTGGGCGGCACCAACAGTCTGACCGTGGATCAGATCAATGCCGGCAACTTCACCTTCCGGGATATCGCCATCCTCTTCCGTATGGGCCGACAGGCAGCCATCCTGTCGGCCGAACTTGAAGAGCGCGGTATCCCCTTTCAACAGAGCGGTGCCTCTCCCTTTTTCCTGCAGCCCGAAATTCGCCCTCTCTACCATTTTCTTCTGGAGGCCACCGGCCGGGCCACCATGGCCGATTCCCTGCATCTGTTCGGGGCCCTCAACGGTATCGGCCATACCACGCTGGACCTTCTTGAACAGAAGCTACCGGTTACCAGCCATGACATCTGGCAGGAACTGGCCCACATCGAGATCCCCCGACCCGCCATGGAAAAGATTGCCGCCCTCCATGAAATGCTGGAGCTCTACCGCAATGGCGCCGGTACGGATGCCAGCCACGGCTTGGCCCAGGTCGCCAACTTTGTCGGCCTTGACCTTGACCACGAACTGGTCATCAGGTTTATCAACCTGGCCAGGGCCCTGGGTGGTATGGATGCGGTGGCCCATCACCTGCTCAAGCATGCAGAGGCCACGGTCTACGATGACCGGGCCGAAGCGGTGTCCCTGATGACCATGCATGGCGCCAAGGGGTTGGAATTTCCGGTGGTCTTTATTGCCGGACTTGAAGAGGGACTCTGCCCCTACCTCTCGGCCACCAGCGAACTTGAAGAGGAGCGGCGCCTCTTGTATGTGGCCATGACCCGGGCCAAGGAACAACTTTTTTTAAGCAGAAGCCTGAACAGGCACGGCCATGAATGCCAGCCGTCTCGTTTTCTGGCAGAGATACCCGAAGGTCTTTTTACGAAACAAGAGATTTCTCCCCGGAAAACAACAAAGAAAAGGCCGCAGGGCATTCAGCTCAAGCTTTTTTGAACACTTCTGAAAATCCGTGCCGCATAGCAAAGGCAGGTGCACGGCCACTGTCGGCCGATCATAACTATATGAGATTGATTTACCACTATGGAAACTCCGCCACAACGACTCCTGAAAATAGGCAAGACCTCTGTGGGGCTTATCGGCCTTGATCCTGCCATGCAAAAGGCGATCAGCGAAGAGATGAGTCCTGAACAAGCCGAGGAATTCCTCTTTCAGGCCATTTCCCGAAAGAACTATGTGCCGCCCAGGGCCGAGGCCGACTATCGCCAGGCCCTGCGCCAGGAATATCAACGCCGCCTCAGCGGCACCGAGCTGACCAGTGATATCCTTGAAGTCCGTGTGTTCGGCAGCGGCTGCGTGACCTGCGACCAGCTCGCCGCCATGCTCTTTGACATCCTGCAGCGCCAGAACCTGGTGGCGGACATTGAAAAGATTTTCGACCTTGATGAAATATGGCGCCACGGCGTAATAACTCCACCAGCCGTCAAGATTAACGGCGAGCTCCTCTGTCAGGGTAGAATGCCCACTGCTGCGGAGATTGAACAGTGGTTACGCGACCGCCAAAAATAGTCAGCACAGCAGCGCTTTAGGGTCTCTTGACGTAGGGAAAAACGGCGGATAATCGTGGTGGATAAAGAGAGGCATGCCGGCGCAGATTCGGTGTTATGATCAGACAGGAGATAGACAAAAAGAATGGGGCCAAGGGGGGGACACCCTTGTGGCGTGGCGCTGCCGCCTCTAGCAGGCAGAAAGATTACTTTTCAGAGACACAATGCCTTTTCAGCCGGCAGGACAGATCGTGCCGCAACATTGCCCCCAGACACCATTCCGAGAGCAGTGCTTGCCAAAAACCGCATCACTCAACAGGCAGCAGACATTTTTCCTCATTGGCAATGGCCAACTCCTGGCGAATAAAGCCAAAGGCCTTGCGCTCAAAGCGAATAACAAAGCCTCCGGGTGACTGCCACCATGTGCCGTTGCCGTAGTTTTCCGAATAGGCATCACACTCCACCCCAAGGTAGAGCAACAATTTCTCTTTTTTCATCTCATCACTGCCCTCATTTTCCGGAAAATACTTTTCGTGCTCTGATGTCAAGACAGCGCCATGCCTGTTGTATTCCACACTATACTTATCGCCATCCACGGAATAAAAAGAAGCGGCCATGGAGCTTACAGGCGCCATACAGAGAAAAAAGGTCAGCAAGAGCAAAAATTTGTTCATCATAAAATGGAAAGCAATCGCTTTTAAAGCGGGAATCGGGCAAGCAGGCAAGGTGGAAAACAAAAAACGCATCGGCCTTCTCGGGCTATTTCGTCACGTCCTCCTTTTTGGGCTGGCGACGCACCTGTAGTCTTCAAAATCATCATAAAGATACCAGAGTGAACAAAATTCACCAACGCAAAAAAAAAAGCCCCAA
>PKTX01000081.1 GCA_002868945.1 Desulfobulbaceae bacterium | reverse complement strand
TGTCCAGAAATAGGTCATTTCGTTCGAGATCAAGGACTGCGAGAAAAATAAGCGCGCCCTGAAAGAAGTGCCCTTGGGGTGCAGGCATATATGCGATATTCCGAGCATTTTTTTGAGCATGACGGCCGGCAAGCGAGTTTGCGAGACTCCGAGAGGGCCATTTCCGGACAGGCACTAGTACTTTGTAAAACTTAAATTTACGTGTAGAATTTCTACATATTGCATACGCAACCACAAAGGCACGAAGGCACAAAGAAAAACATAAAAACAAGAAGATCTTTGTGCCTTTGTGCCTTGTGGTTAAAGGCATAGTTGCATAAATATACAAAACTTTAAGTGATACACTGCACTAGCTTAACAGCCCGTCGAAAAACTACTACGTTTTTCAACGGGCTGTTAAGGCGGATTATGAGGCGGGATTGACAGATAGCGAACAAAGAGAGCCCTTCAGGCGCCGTAGCTTGTCAACGGGCTGTTGGGCAGGCTGTTACATGAGCCAATAAAGACCGGACAGGGTGACAAAGGAGATAACAATCCCCCAGCCCACCAGGGCGGCGGCCAGCTCCGTGGCCAACCCGGCGGCCAGGGCCAGGGCGCCGGCCGTGACCATGGGCGGCATGCCCGCCTCAAAGACGGCTATGCGGGCCGCGTCACTCTCCAGTCCCAGGGCCTTGCAGGCAAAGAGGGCCAGCAGCGGCGCCACCACCAGTTTTACCAGCAGGCCGTGGCCAAAGGGTACCACATAGGGGCCGGGCAGACGAATCTTAAGCTGCAACCCCACCGCCACCATGACCACCGGGACCAGGCTGGCGCCGATGCGCTCCAGGGTGGCGGCCAGGGCGGCCGGATAGTCATAGGGTAACAGGGCAAAGGCCAGCACCAGGGCCAGGAAGGGCGGAAAGGTGACAATCTTGGTGACAATGGCCTTGAGCTGCGGCCTGCTACCCTCCTGATAGCTTGCCAGCACCAGGGTGCCGTAGGTGGACAGGGCAATAAAACTGCCGAGCTGGTCATAGATAACGGCATAGGGCACCATATCAGCTCCGAAAAAGGCGGTGACCATGGGAATGCCGAGAAAGGAGGTGTTGCCCAGGGGTACGCAGAGCAGCAGACAGCCGGTGACCTCCCGACTCCAGTGAAAGAGGCGTCGGCCGAGTAACACCAGGAAGGCACCCACCGCCAGCATTGCCCAGGGCATGACAATGGGCACCAGCAGGTCCGTGGAAAAGGTAAGTTTAGGCATCTGAGCCAGCACCAGGGCCGGCAGGGCCATATAAATCACATAGAGATTGAGGGCCAGGGCGGCGCTCTCCGGCATGTCACGCCGGCGCTGCAAAAGCATGCCGGCGCCCAGACAGATAAATATCAACAGAAAATTACTCATTCAACTTTCCGGGTTAAGATAAGGGTATCTTGAATAATTAGATATTTTGTTCGAGTTCAAGAAGCATAGAAAATAAAAAGCGCAGCATATTAATGATATGTGAGGATTTTTATTTTCGTAGCGCCGATGAAATCGGGCAGGTAAGCGAGCCTGCGAGACTCCGAAATGGCAATTATTCAAGATACCCAGATGTTGCCCTGCTTGTCAGGCCGCGCCTGGTGCCGAAAATCTGCACCTTTACCAATAAGTCGCGGCTCTTGCCAGCGCTTTCCGTGATTTTTCAAGTTTTTGCCCGCTGGATAGTTACTAAAAAATTAAGATGGCGAGCGAAGCAAAGCAATCCAGGGGTGTTGCAGCTGCGCTGCCCCACCCTACTTGCCAACGTTGAGAAACAGGGTGTCGCATCTTGACACCGCACCAGGCAAGCCCTTTCGTTTCTCAGGCGGGCTCACAACAGTCCGCCACGAAGATTCCGGCGGCAAGGTCAAGGCTTGCATTTCTCGATGCGGCCGGGTAGGAAGCAGAGCTATGAACAAAAAAAGGATCTTCTGGCATTTCTCGCTCTATCTGCTCATCACCCTGCTGGCCCTGGCCGCCTCCACCCTTTTCAGCTCGCAGATGATCCGCTCCTTTTATGAGGAACGGACCCGCCAGGATCTCAAGGCCCGCGCCGTGCTCGTCGACAACCAGATCCTGCCGCTTTTTGCCGAAAATCGCTGGCCGGAGCTCCATGCCCTGTGCCGGCAACTGGGCCGGAAATCCGCGACACGCTTCACGGTCATCGACAAGGATGGTCGGGTGGCGGCCGACTCTGACGAGAATCCGGCTCGCCTGGACAACCATGGCCGGCGGCCGGAAGTGGTCAACGCCCTGGCCGGTGAGACCGGCACCTCCATCCGTTTTTCCTACACCCTGCAGGAAAACCTGATGTATGTCGCCATTCCCCTGCGCACTCCGGATCAGACTATAATCGGCAGCCTGCGTCTTGCCGTGCCCATCACCGCCATTGACCAGGCCCTTGCCGCCATTCAACGAAAAATAGCCCTGGGCGCCTTTCTTCTGGCCCTGCTGGTGGCCGCCATTACCCTTTTTATCTCCAGACGGTTGAGCCGCCCCCTGCACGATATGGTAACCGGTGCCGACCGCTTTGCCGCTGGTGATTTCAGCCGCGAGATCCCCCTGGCAGGGCCTTCTGAAATGGTGGAGTTGGCCGGTGCCTTGAACCGCATGGCCCGCGACCTGGACAAGCAGATCCAGACGGCGATCAGTCAACGCAACAAGCTGGAGGCCATCTTTGACGCCATGATCGAGGGCATCCTTACCATTGATCGACATGAACGGATCACCGCCTTAAACGGCGCCGCCTGCCGCCTCCTGGAAACAACGGTGGAGCGGCAGGCCATTGGCCGGACCATTCTTGAGGTGGTGCGCAACAGTGCCTTCAAGGGCTTTATCCAGGAGGCCCTGCAGACCGACGAGCCGCTGGAGAGGGAACTGAACCTGGCCCACAGCCAACTGGGTGACCGGGCCATCCAGGCCCACAGTGTGCAGATCCAGGATCAGGAGCACCCCCAGATCCTCCTGGTCCTGCACGATGTCACCCGCCTCAAGGAGCTGGAGAACCTGCGCCGCGATTTTGTCGCCAATGTCTCCCATGAGCTGCGCACCCCCATCACCGCCATCCAGGGCTTTGTGGAAACCCTGTTGGACGGCGCCCTGGAGGACCCGCAACACCGGCGGCAGTTCATGGAGATCATCGCCAAGCAGTCCAGCCGTCTCAAGGCCATTATTGAGGATCTGCTCACCCTGTCGCGCATCGAAGAGGAGCGCCGGGCCATTGCCACGAAACCGGAACCCCTGGCCACGGTTCTGGCCGCCGCCCTGGATGTCTGCCGGCCACGGGCCGCCGAAAAAGAGATCAGCCTGCACCTGAACTGTCCGGCCGACCTGATGGCCACCATCAACGCGCCGCTGCTGGAGCTGGCCGTTGTCAACCTCGTGGACAATGCCATCAAGTATTCCGGCACCGCCTCGGTGGATGTTCGGGCCGCCGCAGAAAATGACCGTATCAGCATCACCATTGCCGACCAGGGCGAGGGCATTGCCCCGGCCCATCAGCACCGCATCTTTGAGCGCTTCTACCGGGTGGACCGGGCCAGAAGCCGCAAGCAGGGCGGCACCGGTCTCGGCCTGGCCATTGCCAAGCATATCGTCCTCTCTCATCACGGAGACATCAGTCTGCTCTCCAGCCCCGGCCACGGCACGACCTTTACCATTATCCTGCCGGCCGACCGGCAGTAACGGCCGGGGCCGACCTTGCCGGACCCGGACAAGGTCCATCAGCCATGCAACGGCTCAGCCCTGATACCTGAAAAGCACCTTCAGCATTTTTCTGACAAGGGGGGAAAAGAGCTTCGGCGCCAGTACGGCGCCGGCCACCCTCTTATTGATCTCGGCCAGGGTGGGATAGGGATGGATGGCACCGGCCAGGCCGGAGAGCTTCATGCCACCATTTAACACCGCCACCCATTCGCAGAGCAGCTCACCGGCCTGCGGCCCGCAGATCTGCACGCCCAGCGGTTTTTGGCGGCGGTCCAGGAGCAGCTTAAGGCGCCCCTGCCCGGCGCCCTCGGCCAGGGCGCGGTCATTGGCGCTGAACTCCTCCTGCCACACCGTATAATCGACACCGGCCTGGCGGGCCGCCTTTTCATTAAGGCCGATGGAGGCAAGCTCCGGGTCGCAGTAGGTGGCCCAGGGCAGCCAGGTAAAATCAGCCCGACGCGGCAGATGCAGGATGGCGTTGGCAATGACAATACCGGCCTCATACCCGGCCGCATGGGTAAAGAGATGGGCGCCGTTACAATCTCCCGCCGCATAGATATGGGGCTGGCTGGTGCGCAGCCGTCGGTCCACGACGATGCCGCGCTCGGAAAAATCGACGCCGACCTCCTTGAGTCCCAGGCCGCCGACATTGGCGGCTCGACCCAGGGCCACCAGGATGCTCTCCGCCTCTATGGCCAGATGCTCGCCGCCCTTGGTGCTGATCCGGATCTGCCGCCGGTTGCCCAGATCCGTCACCTCCTCCACTGTTGCCCCCAGATGCAAGATAACGCCCTCGGCCGCCAGGGCCGTGCTGACCAGTTCCGCCATGTCCCGGTCCTCGCGGCGCAGGATCTGCTCGGAACGCTGGATAAGGGTAACCCGGCTGCCCAACCGGGCAAAGGCCTGGGCCATTTCCACGGCAATGGGCCCGCCGCCGAGAACCACGAGGGAGACCGGCAGCTTCTCCAGGGAAAAAAGCTGGCGATTGGTTATATGGGGGGTGGCGGCCAGACCGGGCAAGGCGGGCACGGCAGGCGACGAGCCGGTGGCCACCACCCATTTGCCGGCAGTCACTCTCTTGCCGTCCACCTCCACCTGGTGCTCGTCGCAGAAACGGGCCGCACCAAAGCGCACTTCCGCACCCAGGCCCTGGAAACGGGCCACGGAATCATGCTCCTGGATGGTGGCAATTACCCGGCGGATGCGCTCCGCCACCTTGGTAAAATCAACAGGCCCGGATTGCACGCCCGGCAGACCGAAGGATTCAGCCCTCTTCATGGTTTGATAGACATGGGCCGATTGGATCAGGGTCTTACTGGGCACGCAGCCATAATGGAGACAATCGCCGCCCAGCTCAGCCTCTTTTTCCACGAGAAGCGTTTTAGCACCGAACTGGGCGGCACCAGAGGTGACACTGAGCCCGGCGGCGCCACCGCCGATCACGCCAACATCATAATCAAAACGGGCCATTATCTCCTCCTTAGGCAATACTCGGGTCGTGGCGGCCGCCCATCTGCGACCCTGTTCCCCATTGCAGTACAATTGGAGAACAGGGTCAATTTTTTTTTGATTGGCGCCGCAGTGGCAACCCTGGGCGAGAAAAGCCTGAAAAGGATTGTCCGGCTGACAAATAGGATGGCAGAGGCCTTTTTTTCCGCTACCATGGGTGGACAAATGTGCCGTAGGCCGGGCCGCCGAGCATGGCAAACGGTCACGCACCTGTAACATCCCGTTGAAAACAGTAGGGTATCTTGAATTATTAGTTTTTTGCGACACCATCAACCCTTCACCGGATCACCTCAGTAAAGATGGGAATAACCGCGGATATCGTCATCATCGTCGTGGCCGCCCTGATGGGCGCCCTTATTGCCCAGCGCCTCAAGCAGCCGCTGATCGTCGGCTATATCTTTGCCGGCATCGTCCTTGGTTCCATCAGCGGCGTTATTCGCGACAGCCATGAGATCGAGCTGCTGGCCGAGATCGGCGTGGCCCTTCTCCTCTTTGCCCTGGGCCTGGAATTCTCCCTGAGCGAACTGAAACCGGTGCGCAAGATCGCCCTGCTCGGCACCCCCATCCAGATCGGCCTCACCATCCTCTTCGGCTTCTGGATCGCCACCCTGTTCGGCTGGCCCGCGGCCAAGGCCATCTGGTGCGGCGCCCTCATCTCCCTGTCCAGCACCATGGTCACCCTGAAGATCCTCATGGGCCGAGGCCTGCTGGGCACCCTCTCCGGCCGCGTGATGATCGGCATGCTTATTGTCCAGGATCTGGCGGTGATCCCCATGATGATCATCCTGCCGCAGATCAGCAATCCCGGGGCCGGTCTGCCGCTGCTGGCCATGGCCGTGCTCAAGTCGATGATCTTCCTGGTGGTGATGTTCTACCTCGGCACTTGGCTACTGCCGCGCCTGCTGGCCTATGTGGCCCAGTGGAACTCCAGGGAACTCTTTATCCTCTCCATTACCGCCATCGGCCTGGGCATCGGCTATGCCACCTATCAATTCGGCCTCTCCTTTGCCTTTGGCGCCTTTGTGGCGGGCATGGTACTGAGCGAATCGGATTACGGCCATCAGGCCTTGAGCGAGATCGTCCCCCTGCGCGACATCTTCGGCCTACTCTTCTTTACCTCGGTGGGCATGCTGCTCGATCCCGCCTACCTGCTCGGCAACTGGCAGCAGATCATCGGTTTGCTGCTGCTTATCGGTCTGGCCAAGGGCCTTCTCTTCGGGCTGCTCAGTCGCCTCTTCGGCTATGTCAACATCGTGCCCCTGGCCGTGGGCCTCGGCCTTTTTCAGGTGGGTGAGTTTTCCTTTGTCCTGGCCCGGGTGGGCCTGAAAAGCGAGGCCATTGACCAGAATCTCTATTCACTGGTGTTGAGCCTGTCGGTGCTCAGCATGATCATCACCCCCTTTGCCACGGCCCTGGCCGCCCCCCTTTACAGGCTGCGGAAACGCTTCTACCAGCCGGAACCGCTGCAGACCAAGAATATCCCGGCCACCGGTCTGCGCGATCACATCATCATTGCCGGCGGCGGTCGGGTGGGCCAGTACATTGCCCATGTCCTCAAACGCCTGCAGGTGCCCTTTGTGCTGGTGGAGATCAATCACCAGCGCATGCTGGAGTGCAAGGAGGCCGGTTTTCCGGTTATCTTCGGCGACATGAGCCAGCAACCGGCCCTGGAGGAGGCCAAGGCCGCCGAGGCCAAGCTGCTGCTCATCACCACGCCGTCCGTGGTGGTGGCCCAGGCCATTGTCAAACACACCCATCGCCTGCACCCCGGCCTGCACATCGTCGCCCGGGCCGACGGTGCCAAGCAGATGCAGGAGCTTTACAAGGCAGGGGTCTACATGACGGTGCTGCCTGAGATGGAGGCGGGGCTGGAGATTGCCCGCCAGGCCCTGCTTCATCTGGAGGTGCCGGTCACCGCCATTCAGGAGTACACCGATGACGTGCGCCGCCGCCTCTATGCGCCGATCTATGACGGCAGCCGGGACTACCACCTGCTGGCCAAGCTGGACAACCTCAAGGAACTGTTGGAGATCTCCTGGGTCGAACTGAGCGCAGCGAGTCCCCTGGCCACCAAGAGCATTGCCGAGGCCGCCATCCGCACCCACACCGGCGCCTCGGTGGTGGGTGTTATCCACGGCAAGTCCTTTCATCCCAACCCGGACCCCTTGCACACCCTGGAAAGCGGCGATCTGGTGGCGGTGGTGGGCAGCCAGGCGCAGCGCAACGCCTTCAGACAACTGGCCGGAGCAAACGAGCAAGCGAGCCCTGCCTTGCCGACAAGGTCGCTTAGCAGTTGATTTTTTCGAGTTATTGCTGTTTCCTTTGTGTTACCATGGAGTTGTTTATTCATTCAGCATCAACTAGGGGGGCGAACCATGAAAACGGCTGGCAGGATTTTTCTTGTGGACGACGACGAACTCATCGTCACCATGCTGGCCCGCTCTCTGCAGAAAGAGGGCTATGAGACGCAGGTCCAGACCAGCGGCATTGATCTCTTAAACAAAATCGTGGCCTGGCAGCCTGACCTGATCCTTCTCGACATCCAGCTGGACGAAGATCGCAACGGCCTGGACATCCTGGAGGAACTCAAACGCGAGAAGATCCAGATTCCGGTGGTGATGCTCACCAGCGACGACTCGGCCGAGTCCGCCATCCGGGCCATGAAACTGGGCGCCGCCGACTACCTGACCAAACCCTTTAATATCGAAGAGGTCTTGATTGTTGTGGCCAACATCCTGGAGACATCACGCCTCAAGGATGAAGTGGACTATCTGCGGCGCAGCGGTCAGGTCTGCATGGACAGCCAGGTGGCGGGGAACTCGCCGGCCATGCAGGATATCCTCAACAAGGTGGAGATGTTTGCCAAGGCCCGCACCGGCATGATGCTCATCACCGGCGAGTCAGGCACCGGCAAGGAGGTGCTGGCCCGTTACTTCCATGACCTGCTGCACTGTGAGGATGAAAAGAGCGGCAACTATGCCCCCTTTGTCGCCATCAACTGCACGGCCCTGCCGGAAAACCTCATCGAAAACGAACTGTTCGGCCACAGCCGCGGCGCCTTCACCGATGCCAAATCGGATAAAAAGGGCGTCTTTGAGCTGGCCAACGGCGGCACCCTGCTGCTGGATGAGTTCTGCGACATGCGACCGGACGTGCAAAGCAAGTTTCTACGGGTGCTGGAGACCAGGATGGTACGGCGGCTGGGCGGCAAGGTTGATCTTTCCTTTGATGCCACCATTATTGCCGCCACCAACCGCGACCTGAAGGAGGCGGTGGCGTCAGGAGCCTTTCGCGAGGACCTCTTTTACCGTCTCAACACCTTTGCCGTCCACCTGCCGCCCCTGCGCGAACGCAAGGAGGACATCCCGCTGCTGGCCAACTACTTTCTCACCAGTTTTGCCCACAAATATCAGAAAAAGAATCTGCGCTCCTTTTCGGCCGAGGCGGAAAAGGCCCTGACCTCGCACCGCTGGCCGTGCAACATCAGGGAGCTGCGTAACGTTATTGAACGTTGCGTGGTGCTGGAGGAATCAGATCAAATCTCCACCATTCATCTGCCCGCCGACCTCACCGGCCAGCCCATGGTAGAACGACGCAAGAACTTTCAACTGCTGCTGCCGGAGGAGGGCATTGCCCTGGACGATGTGGAAAAGGACCTGATCCGTCAGGCCCTGGAACGAACCAACCACAACAAGACCAAGGCCGCGCAACTGCTGCGCATCACCTACGACACCCTGCGTTATCAGGTCAAGAAATTCGGCCTCGAATAACAGCAGCGCCCCTCAGGCGAAACGCACGCCGGCCCGCCAGATGGTGTCGGTCAGCATGCGACTCCAGACCACAATCCCCATCTTTTCGCTCAAACCGGACCGCATATTGATCCTCTGCCGGGCCGCAAGCGGCAACCTGGTCCGCAACCCCACACCGCCCTCGGAGATGTCCACCGTGGTGGCCATGCTGCTCTGTTGTCCGCCTTGCCTCTCCGCCTCATCGGCTATGGCGATTTCCATGGGCTGGCTATAGGCATGGCGGGAGTGCGTCCTGGTGCGGCGCGTCATGCCGCTCTCCGTCGTTTTCCCCGGTCGACTCTCCTCCCCTTCAGCCAGAACCCCCACAATAATCTTCTTGAGCTCGCCAAGGTCAAAGGGCTTGGGCAGGAAGTGGCAGGCGCCGTGGGCCGCCGCCTCTCTGATTCTGCTACTCAACTCCTCATCATTAACATAGCTGGCCGTCATGACGATCATCCTGGTATAGGGACAGGTCAGCCTGATTGTCCGCATCAGATCCAGGCCATTGCCGTCCGGCAGATGCAGATCAATGAGACAGAGATCATAGGAGCAGAGGGCCAGCTCCGCCTCGGCCATGGTAGCCGAGGAGGCCGTGGTCACCTCCACGGCCTCGTTGCGCAGCGCCTTGCCCAGGCCGTAGAGGATCAGATGGTCGTCATCAATAATCAGGATTTTCTTTTTCACATATTCTCCTTGGGCTTTCAGGGGGATAACAGCCCGTTGAAAAACGTAGCGAGCGTAGCTGAGGCTAGGAAAAATGAGGCGAAAAAATGCGCGCCCGGAGGAAGTACCCTTGGGGTGCAGTTTACATGGNTACATGGGTAAATGAGCATTTTGAGCCGAATTTTGACGACGCATCAGTAGATAGCGAACGAAGAGAGACCTTCGAGCGCAGTAGTTTTTCAACGGGCTGACAAGGACGTGGTTCAACCTCTCTTTGGAATAGCAATTCATGTGCCAGCCCCGGCGCCGCCTCGCCTAAGCGGTGCCGCCCCTCGTTTCTTGCCGGCCGGGGTGAACTGAAAAGCGCCTCCCTTGGGAATATGCCCACATCAGCCTGGGTGATATGCCCACCTCCGGCCGCCGGCCGGTCTTGATGGGCTCAAGAGCAGGGCACCTCCGGCCACGCCACCATCTCGCCGGCCAGCATGGCGCCAGCCAGGCCACCGGCCCTGCGGCCCGCGTGCGTCAAATCACCGAATCGGTCTGGCCATATCCCCAAGCCGGACACCATCACGGCCTGTCCTCCACCCCCTCTCCCCACTCTATAATCCTGATTTAACTCAATATTTCCATCTTAAAGAAACAGTGGCACACTCCTTGCTGACTACCTGTCATCATGAAGAAAAATGCCTGGAATCACCCATACTGCCTCACCCTGTTCAGCCTGGCTGCCGTGCTCTACGGCGCCGGCACGGCCGGGGCCGGGATAAAGGCGGACTTTCAATACATGCTCTCCGACTTTTCCGGCCCCATCCCGTCGCAGTGGGCCAGGCTTGATGTGGACCGGCACTTCCGGGAGATCTACACCTTTAAACGCGGGGAGCGGCAGGTGCAAATCTTTAATGAGAACGGCATGGAGATCTTTGCCTTTGAGCTGCAGGACAACGCTGCCATGGTCACCGACATGACCGTGGGCGACGACGGCTCCATCTACCTCCTGGCCAACAGGGGCGGCACCCCCGCCATCATCACCCTGGACTACCGGGGTGAGCCGCAAGGCCGCATTGAGCTCAGCGGTCTGCCGCCGGCCATGGATGCCTTCCACAGCGACCGCCTGGTCCACCGGAACAACTCGTTTTACCTGCTGGACAGCACCTCCCTGCGCATCATGGAGGTAAACGACAGCGGCACCTTCAAAACGCTGCACAGACTCGGCGTCCAACTGCAGAACATGGCCGCCGAGCAGGACCGGGAGAGAAAAAGAACGCAAGGGCTTGAGATAGGCGGCTTTGCGGTGGATGACCAGGGCGTGATCTATTTCACGGTGCCTGTGCTCTTTGCCGCCTTCCGCCTGAACCAGGCCGGTATTCTCGAGAGCTTTGGCCGTTCGGGAAGCGGCCCGGGCAAATTCGGCGTGGTCTCCGGCATTGCCGGTGACGAACACGGCAACATTTACGTGTCGGACCGGCTGCGCTCGGTGGTCATGGTCTTTGACCACAACTTCGAATTTCTCGGTGAATTCGGCTATCGGGGCCATGGCGAGGGCAATCTCATCGTCCCGGACGACATTGCCGTGGACGGTAAGGCGGGCAAGATTTATGTGGCCCAGGCCGCCAACCGCGGCGTCAGTGTCTTTCGTCTCGTCTTCCAATGACCTGGAAGAAGTGATTGCCTTGCCCGGCTCGAAACAATGAGGCCGCGGCCTCGTACAATGCCAAGACATAAGGAGGTGAACACCCAGCAGAACACGCACATGTAGGAAAAGGAGAGAAAAAAAGCCGGCCGTAACAGGCCGCAAAACACATCCTCCGAAAAAGGTAAACCTGTCGCAAGGCAGGGACACAAAGTCACAGATCCCTTGAGGGATGGCTGGGCTACCGGAGATTACCAAAAAAGAAGAAACAAAGATTTTTGGAGGATGCAATGAAGAAGACCTATACCTTGGCACTGGCTGGTGCCGGACTGTTGACCCTGGCCATGGGCGGTAATGCCCTGGCCTTTCACGGCGGCGGCGTGGCCCACTGCGATGGTTGCCATTCCATGCATAACTCGGCCGACAACCCGCGGGCCGGCAGCGCCACTTCCGCCGCCCTGATGAAGGGCTCGGACGCCAGCTCCACCTGCCTTAACTGCCATAACGGCGCCGGCCGCTACCATATTGCCAGCGCCAACGGTGCCAACACCAACCAGGGCGGCGACTTTTTCTGGGTTGCCAAAGACTATACCTATGACGTCAGAGGCAATGTCTATACATCCCTGGGCGACAACCACGGCCACAACATCGTGGCCGCGGACTTCGGCTTTGCCGCCGACCCCACCAATGTCACGGCGCCGGGTGGTTCCATGCAGGCCAACACCTTGGGCTGCACCAGCTGTCATGATCCGCACGGCCAGGTGGCCGGCGGCACCAGCAACGGCACGGCCGCCATCTCGGTGTCCGGCTCCTACGGCGCTGCTGATCCCCTGGACGGCTCCATCCACGGCAACTTCCGCCTGTTGGGCGATGCCGGTTACAAGAACATCACCACCGGAGCACCGGTGGCCACCTCAAACAGCTATGACGGCGCCTTTGTCAACTACGGCAGCGGCATGTCCGGCTGGTGTCTGAGCTGCCACGGCAACTTTAACGACGGCGCCAACATGCATCCCGTTAATGTCGCCGTGCCCACGGTCTATAACCAGTATGTGGCCAGCGGCGACTTCACCGGCACGGTGGATACCGCCTTTGACGCCCTGGTACCCTTTGAGCGCGGCATTGCCGACGGTTCCGATCCGGCCATGGTTGCCACCAGCACGGTGGGTGTTGACGGCAACTCCAAGGTCATGTGTCTGAGCTGTCATCGCGCCCATGCCTCGGCCTTTGACAATGCCCTGCGCTGGGACGGCTACAGCAGTGAGTACATTGCCGAGTCCGCCATCCTGCAGGACCATGACGGCACCATGACCGCCGGAGCCGTACCCTACTATGCCGGCGGTGTCGCTTTTGATGTGGTTGCCACCTATGGCGAGTATCAGCGCTCCCTCTGCAACAAGTGCCATGCCAAAGACTAAGTATGGTATGGTGGTATACAGCCGGATAGGCTGAACCCGAAGCCGGCGGCGCAGAGCATTGCGACGCCGGCTTTTCGTCTATTCCGGCGGATTTGATGTGAGACAAGGGGTTGCTTCTTGTGATACCATCCCCGCAACATGACAGAGGCGCCATGCGCAACATGACCTTTATCAGCTTGTTGAGCCTGCTCCTGCCCGTCTCGGCAGCGACGGCCCAGTCGTTTCACAGCGGCGGCGTCGGCTCCTGTAACGGCTGTCATGTCATCCACAGCTCCACCAGCGGCCCCACCCAGGTGCTGCTGCAGGCCAGTGACCCCAGCTCCATCTGTCTCAACTGCCATGCCGGCAGCGGCGGCAGCAACAGCATCTCGGTCTTGAGCCAGGACGGCTCTGCCCTGAGTCCGGGCGGCGATTTCTACTGGCTCACCAGAAATTACAGCTGGACCGGCGGCCAGAGCCCCGGTTACAGACACGGCCACAATGTTGCCGCCCTTGATTACAACCTGAGCAGTGACCCGGTCCGCATCAAGGCGCCGGGCGGCTCCTATCCCTCGGCCCGACTGGGCTGCACCAGCTGCCACGACCCGCATGGCCGCTCCGCCTCCGGCCCGGCCCTGGCCGGTTCCGGTTCCTACGGCGATGTGACGCCGCCCGGCGCCGCCCTGGGCACCTACCGCCTCCTGGGCGACGTCGGCTATGAGGCGGGCGGCTCCTCCTTCGGCTACAGCTTTAATCAGCCGGCGCCCGTGGCACGCCAGAGCAGCACGGCCCGCTATGGTGAAAACGATGCCTCCCATGTGGACTACGGCAGCGGCATGAGCGCCTGGTGCGGCAACTGCCATGCCGGCCTGGTCAACAACAACCACATGACGGGCAGCAGTTCCTTTCGCCATCCCAGCGACGCCAATCAACTTCTGACACCGGCGGTTATCGACATCTACAACGCCTATGTGAAGAGTAACGATCTCTCCGGCGCTATTGACAGCGCCTATCTGCAGTTTGTGCCCTTTGAAAGGGGGGTGAGCGATGCAAGCCAGTTGGATCCGGTCAGCAGACGGGGGCCGGGGGCCGGAGCCAAGGTCATGTGCCTCTCCTGCCATCGTGCCCATGCCTCGGCCTTTGGCCACAGCGGCCGCTGGGACTTCACGGCCGAGCTCCTGGCCGACTCCCACCCGGCCCCGGCTGACAGCGGCGCCACCAGCAACGATGTAATCAACAGCTACTATGGTCGTGATATAAGCATGGAGTTCGGCACCAATCAGGGCCAATTCTGCGAAAAATGCCATGGGGGACAGCTGCCGTGAATACTCCCTTGAGACCTGCAAAGAGAGGAGCCCTGCTGCTCATGGCGCTGCTGGCGCTGCTCGGCGGCTGCGCCCTGCACGAGGAAGGCCAACAGCCGGCGACCATGCCTGCCACCGGTGCCTTTACCATTTTTCTGCAACCCCTGCCCCAGGAGGCGCACCCCCTCACCTTCACCATCAGCAGCATAAGCGCTAACCGCGCCGACGGCAGCAAGGTGCCCCTGCCCCTGAGTCAACATCTCTTTACAGGCGCGGAGCTGCTGGCTCGGCAAAAGAGGCTGACCACCACGGTCCTGCCGCCGGGCCGTTATGAGGGGCTCCAGATCGAGATCAGCGAGGCCACCCTGCAGAGCGATGAGGGACGCATGGCCCTGCTTGCCCCCCAGGAAGGCCTTACCATCAACCAGCCCTTTACCATCAATGCCGACCGGGCCGAGACCCTCTTTCTCTCCCTGGCATCGGAACGGCTGATCAGCCGCGGCGTTATCTTCACGCCCACCTTTTCCCTCTGGCAACCGGAACGGCTGCTCAGCAGCCGCAAGGGCTTTGCCAGCGACAAGGCGGGCCTTACCATTTTTGACAAACGCAGCATGCAGGCCGTGGGGGCGATCAGCGCCGGTGGTCCGCCGGCCGGTCTGGCCCTGGACCAGGGGCGTGGCTGGCTCTATGTGGCCCTGCCCTCCTACAACCTGGTCAATGTCCTGGAGGTGGGCAGCGGCGAAATCCTCGGCCAGATCAGACTGCGCTTCGGCGATGAACCCGGCGAACTGGCCCTGTCCGCCTCGGGCCGTACCCTGGCCTGTCTGAACCGGGGCAGCAGTTCGGTGAGCATCATCGACACCGCCTCTCTCTATGAACGCAACAGGATTAAGCTCGCCTCGGAGCCGAGCTGGCTCTTCATGGGCCGCGCCCCGGACCGGGCCTATGTGACCGAGGCGGGCACCGGTACCCTGTCGCTCCTGGACCTGGAGCACGGCCGTATCCTGGCAACAACAGAGCTGGAAGAGCCGCCGGTACAGGGAGCCATCAGTAATGACGGCTCCAGTCTCTATCTGGTCTCCGACTATTCCGGCAACCTGCTGGTGGTGGATGCCACCAGCCTGGCGGTGCGCAAGAGAATCTTCACCGGTGGTGATGCCCGCGCCCTGCGCCACGATCCGGCCAGCGGCCTGATCTATGTGGCCCTGAAAAGTGCGGAGATAGCCGTGGTCGACCCCGGTGCCCTGATGCTCATCGACTCCTTTAAGCTGCCCGGCCCGGTGCGCTGCCTGACCATCGACCATGAGGAGAATATGTTGTTTGCCCTGGCCGACCGCGGCGGCCTCCTCTGGAAGGTGGACCTGGTCAGCAAACGCCGGCGTGGCGAGGTGGAGCTTGCCGGCAGCGGCCACAGTGTGGTCGTCATGGGGCAGAGGTAGAGGATGACCGGGCCGTTTTTTTTTTCAAAAGGGGTGGCCGCGGCCCTGGCCATGCTCCTGCTGCTGGCGGCAACGCCGCTGCGGGCCGACAGCCTGCGTCTGTTGGCCGACCTGGAGTACACCAGGGGCGACTCCAGCACCACCGACAAGGCGAGTCGCGCCGAAACGGAGCGGCAGCGCGCACTCTTTGCCCAGCTCTACCGGCTCGACTTCAGCAAGGAGCTGACCCCCACCCTGCTGCTCAACGGCGGCGGCCTCTTTGACATGGAGACCATTGACACGGAAACCGAGACAAACAGCAATACCACCATGAAAACCACGGACCGATACCGCACCATCAAACCCTATGCCGAGCTGCAGCTCGCCACGCCCCTGCTGCGCGGTGCCACCGCCTTTCGCAGTGGTGAAATCAAGGAGAGTGGTGCCAATCCATTCACCTCCCGACGATTCACCGAGGAGTATAGCGCTCGGCTCAACTGGAAACCGGTGCAGTTGCCCACCGTGGACATGACCCTGAGCCGCAACCTGAGCTGGGACGAACCGTTGAGCACGGATACGGTCAATGATCTCCTGGAGGTGCGCAGCAGGTATGCTTACAAGGACTTCAGCTTTGACTACTCCCACCTCAACAACGACATGCTGCAGAAGATGACCGATGCCGAGACGAGCAGCACCTCAGACAACGGGGCCATCCGCTATCAGAAGAGACTCTTTGCCGACAAGCTGGCCATAAGCGCCGGCGTCCGCCTGAAACGGGATGTTACGGAATTCTCCGGCCCGGCCGATCGCCTGGCGGCAACAGCGGCACCGGGCAGCACCTTTGCCAACCTTGACGAGACAAACCCCACCACCACCCTTGTGGCTGATTTTGACAACTCCCTGGCCGGCGTCGACCTGCTTGCCGCCACTCCCAGCCAACTCAGCTTTGGTCTTGATTTCGGAGTGGATACCCGGCTGGACACCCTTTACATCAACCTGGTTACCGCTACCAGCGACAATCAGCAAGCCGAGGCCGGCGAGGTGGACGGCCTCGACCACCTCTATGCCTGGAGCGTCTATGTCAGTGACGACCAGCAGAGCTGGCAGCTGCGCTCCCTGAGCGTGGCGCACTTCAACGCCTTTGAAAACCGTTTTGAACTTCGTTTTGCCGGGGTCGAAAGCCGCTATATCAAGATTGTCACCACACCGCTCAACCGGAACCTGCTGCAAGACAAAGAGATCAAGATCACCGGCCTCTCCGCCTGGGAGTCCCTGCCGCCGGACACGGACCGCTTTCGGCGTACCAATCTCAACACCGATCTGACCACCACCTGGCGCATGAACGAGGCCACCTCCTCGGGCTATGACCTGCACTACCGCAAGGAGACCTCGCAGCCGGACGATCGGCGCAAATCATACCTGACCATGGGCGCCAACCTGCGCCACGTCTTTAATCCTGTCTTTTCCGGTGCCGGTCGCCTGGCCCGAAGCGAGATCCGTGAACAGGGCGACATCACCGATGTCGGCTACACCTGTTCCATGTCACTGCGCGGCCGTTACCTGGATACCTTCAACCAGATCCTCACCTATAGCTACACCAATGACCGTGACCGCCAGGAGGGCAACAGTACGGCCAATGCCCTGTTGCTGCGCAGCAACCTCGATCTCTACCAGGGCCTCAGTATCAATCTGGACAACGGTTATTCCTGGCTCTACCCGGCAGACGGCGGCAAAAACACCACCACCTATGTCCGCCTGGGCAGCAACATCACGCCAAACCGCTGGTTGAGCCTGACCCTGGCCTACGGGGTCTCCTGGTCCAGCCAGCCGGACAGCCGTCCCAGCCGCGACCAGACCGGCAGCCTGGTGGTAAGCTGGGTCCCCTTTGCCACCCTGAGCATGTCCGCCGACCTCTCCTATACCGACAAGGCGGGGGCTCACCAGGATTCCACGGCCCGACAGATATACAACATCAACTGGTCACCCTTCCGGGACGGCACCCTGCAGTTTTCCCTGGGCTACGGCGCCACCCGCAACAGCCTGGATGAAAAAACAACCAGCCTCAATCCGGCCCTGAAGTGGCAGATCAACCGTAACTGCCTGCTCTCCCTGGAATATTCAACCGGTGAACGCGAGGACCGCACCGAAATCACGGAGTTTGATAACACCACCGTGATGTTACGCATATTTTACTAGAGAATCATCATGACCCAAACACCCGAGGCGGGCGGCGGCAGCCCCCTGCAAAGATCAAGCAAGACCATGAAGGCGGACACCATGACGGACTGGAAGAAGAAGCTGACCGGCATCTGCGTTGCCTGCGCCCTGCTCCTGGCCCTGGCGGGATGCACATCCTGGGCGCCGCCCAATGACTACACCAATATGAACATGGACTTCAGCTCCATCCAGACGGTGGCGGTGCTGCCCTTCCAGAACCTGACCAGCGATGAGCAGGCCGGCGAACGGGTACGCGACTCCTTCATGGGCATGTTGCTGGCCACCGAGGCCTTCTATGTCCTGCCGCCCGGCGAGGTGGCGCGCGGCATCAACCGGGCCGGGGTGCGCACCGCCCATGCCCCCACTGCCGACGAGATCAAGTCCATGGGCAAGATTCTGGAGGCGGAGGCCGTTATTACCGGGGTACTGCGCGAGTATGGCCCGGTACGCTCCGGCTCCACCGAGGCTAATATCGCCTCAGTGAGTCTGAGCCTCATCGAAACCCAGACCGGCACCATTGTCTGGGCCGCCTCCTCCACCCGAGGCGGCATCGACCTGAAGGACCGCATGCTGGGCGGCGGCGGCAAACCCATGAACAAGGTAACGGAACAGGTCATCAATGATCTGCTGGACCAGCTTTTTGAATAAAATCGTCGGAATGCTTCTGGGACTCCTGCTCCTGAGCGGCTGTGCCGGTCGGGGCGCTGTCGGCCCGACGCCGCTTCGCGTCGATATTGCCGCCATCAGACAGGAGGGCCCCCAGGTCGTGGGCCAGGGTACCCTGCGGGTACGGGCAACGGCAGCGGGTGCCACCGGACCGCTGCGCTACGCCCTGCTGTCACAAAAAGCAGGTCTGACCATGCTGGAGGCAAGCGGCGACCAAGCATCCTGGCAGTGGCGCCCGAAAATGCCGGGAGCCTATCGCCTGCAGGTGGTGGCCATGGACGGGGAGGGCCGCCGGACGGTCAGTGCCTGGTCGGCCCTCCACCACTTTGCCCCGGCCCTGGATGACCGCACCCTGGTGGCACTCTTGCCGCCGGACAACATCAGCGGCACTTCGGCGCCCCTGGCCGACATCCATGCGGCCCTGCGCCGACATCTGGCCGCTGCCGGCCTGCGGCTGCTGGAAGCGGAACGCCTCAGCGCCTTCATGGAAAAACACCGAATGCGCCACACCGGCGGCCTGGACAGCGACCTGGCCAGGGCCCTGCGTCAGGAGACCGGCGCCGAGGCCGTGTTCATCAGCGCCCTGGAATCATGGCAGGAGAGGGGTGAACCGCGGGTGGCCATGTTGGCGCGGCTGGTGCTGACCACGGATCTGCCGGAGATCGTCTGGATGGACAGCGTCGGCCTGGCCGGCAATGAGCGACCCGGCCTCCTGGGCCTGGGCAGGGTAACCCGCCCCACAGAGTTACTGAACAAGGCCCTGACCCGGCTCACCGGCTCCCTGATCCGCTATAAGGCGGGGCAGCACCGCTCCTACCGCGGCCCGCGTCAGGTGGCGGGCCGCGACTATCAGGCAGCCGAGCCCCCCCGACAGGAGCCCGGCGCCGACCTCCTCGGCGCCGACCGCAGGGCGGTGCATGCGCCCCGCTCCAGCCACCGCCTCTCGGGGTTCAGAGCGGACAGGCCCTACTCGGTGGCAGTGGTGCCCTTTCTCAATATCGAGGCCAGGACAAACGCCGGCCAGGTCATGGCCCTCCACTTTGTCAAGGAGTTGCACCGTTATGAAAATATCCGGGTCATTGAACCGGGGGTGGTGCGCCACACCCTGCTTAAATACCGAATGATCATGGAGGCCGGCCCCTCCCTGGCCGTCTCCGACGTCCTGGCCAGCGACACCATCCTGGGGGCGGACCTCATTCTTTCCGGCAAGGTCTTTGACTATCAGGGAGAAACTACCACCAGCAAGGTGGATTTTTCCGTACAGATATTTGACGGCCCGCAGCGTCGGGTGGTGTGGAATTCCAGAAGCTATGCCGACGGTGATGAACGGGTCTATTTTTTCGACATGGGCCGCATCGCCTCGGCCCACGGCCTGGCCAGCCGCATGGCCGGCCGGGCCTGTGAGAAGTTTTTGCAGGATTAAGGAGAGAGCTCTCCGCAAACGCCACGGCCGGCACGCCGATGCCGTGGCAAAACAACAACGAGGTTTTTGGTATGAAAAAGAAAATGAGCCGTTTTATCGTCACTGCCTTTCTGCTGTCTCAGCTTGCGGCGCCTCTGGCGTATGGCCATGGCGACGCCAATGGTGATCAGGGCCCGGCTGATCTCAACACGATCACCATCTCACTGCAGGATAAGACCAGCGGCGCGGTTGAGCAGGTGCCGCTTTTTTCCCGGCGCCATGCCGAGACGCCGGTGGCCATGATCAACGGTGAGCCCATCCTGCTGGAAGAACTGGTGGGTGAGGTGCTCAACATACACGGCAGTATGGATGCAGCCGAGTCGCGACAGAATGTCGATTACCGGGCCCTGCTGGACCGACTCGTTGCCATCAAACTCGCCAACCAGGAGGCAGCCAATATCGGTCTGGACCAGCTGCCGGCCGTGCGCAGGCAGCTGGAGGACTTTGCCCGGACCACCCTTATCAAGACCCTGATCCGCAACCAGATGACCGACCTGGTGCCGGACCAGGAGGAGGTCGACGAACTCTACCGACAGATGGCCCTGGAGGCCAAGCTGACCACCTACACCGTCACCAGTAAGGAAGACGCCAACCTGCTCCTGACACAGGAGGCCGCCGGCCAGGACTTTGACACTCTGGCCGAGGCCCTGGTCCAGGCGGGCAAGGCCAGCGGCGGCAGCGACGAGGAGTACGTGCAGCTGCGCGAGCTGCTGCCCAATGTGGCGGCCGCCGTCTTTGCCATGGAACCGGGCACCATAAGCGAGGTCTTCAAGGCGGAGAAGGGCTACCTGGTCTTTCGCCTTGACGAACTCCGCACCTATGAGGATGCCGAGGTCAGAAAAGATGCCGAGGCCATGGTCTTGCAACGCGCCGCCGCAACACGCCGGGAGGCCTACCTGACCGAGCTTGAGGAAAAATATGTCGACTTTGACGAGGAGGCCGCGGCAGCCCTGGACTTTGCCGCCATCACCGAGGCCCGGCCCGAGGCTGCGGCCACGGAGATCTTTGCGGAGCTCACTGCCGACCAGCGGCCCCTGGCCACCATCTCCGACAATGACACGGTGGTGGGGGTGGTCAGTGTCGCCGACATTGCCCGGGAACTGGAAAAATCCCTCTATCACGGCACGGACAGAACAATCAATCCCACGAAGATGGAAAACAAAAAAACCTCGCTGCTGCGCGACAAGGTGATCCACATCGTCGGGGCGCTGGAGGCCGAAAAACAAGGCCTTCACCAGACCAGGGCCTATCAGGAAACCATCCGCAAACACCGGGAAAAGCTGATCTTCAATACCTTTATCAGCAAGGCGGTCTTGCCCGGCATCACGGTCAAGGATGAGGAGGCCCGCGCCTATTACCAGGAGAACAACGAGCAATATTCGACACCGCTGATGCTCAAACTCAAGGACCTGGCCTTCACCAATGAGCAGGACGCCGCCAATGCCCTGGTCAAGCTGCGGGCCGGCAGTGATTTCAAGTGGGTCTCGGCCAATGCCGCCGGCCTGGTGCCGGAAGAGAACAAGGAGCTGCTCCACTTTGCCGGCGCCCTGCTCTCTATCACCGCCCTGCCGGAAGGCCTGCAAGGCAAGGCTGCCAAGGCCGGCACCGGCGATGTCATGCTCTATGCGGATACCACCGGTCTCCATTATGTACTCCAGGTGGAACAGGCCTTCCCGCCCCAGGCCAAACCATACGAGCAGGTGAAGAACGAGGCGGCCAAGGCGGTGTATGCCCAAAAGGTGCGAGAGGCCCTTGATGAGTGGGTGGCCAGCCTGAAAGACGCCTATGAGACCGAGATCTTTCTGACGGCGAAAAAATAGGCGGGCCGGGCCGCCTGCCGCAGTCCTGCAGGGGATATGACCCCTGCAGGATAATTTTTTTCAGATCGACATTGAACGACTGATCCATGATACTGACAGGAACCAGCGTTATTACACGGAGCGTACATCATGTTTAGAGGCATACAGAGCAGGATCATCCTCACGCTGGCCGCCGCCCTGGTGGCGGCCGGCGTGCTGCAGATGGATTTTCCCCAGACAGCCCAGGCCGCCCGCAAGCGTACCTTCCAGAAGAAGGAGTGCACGGACTGTCACACGGATTTTGCCGAGAAGTATCTGGGCAAGACCAACATCCACACCGTGGTCAAGGAGAATAAATGCGAGGAGTGCCATCTGCCGCACGGCATTGTCGCTAAACTGCTGCTCAAGGAGAAGGACAATGACCTCTGCTTTCTCTGCCACGCCAAAGAGGACCTGAACCTGGACCGCAAAGAGGGTGTGCATGGCGCCCTGCGCCGGGGCAAATGCGTGGTCTGCCACAATCCCCATGCCTCCGACGCCCCGAACCTGCTTAATGCCCAGGGCAGTGAGATGTGCTTTTCCTGCCATAAAAAAGAACCGTTCAGCAAAGAAGTGGTGCACGGCATCATCAAGGAGGAGGGTTGTCGGGCCTGTCATCAGGCCCACGCCGCCGACCAGGCCAACCTCCTTAAGCAAGAGGCCACGGAGCTCTGCCTCTCCTGTCATGACGGCGACGACTCCGCCTTTACCAAGGCCCATGAGAATTACCCGGTTGCGCGTACCTCCTGCACCCTCTGCCACGATCCCCACAGTGCCGATCAGGCCGGGCTGCTGCGGAGCAGCATCCATGAGCCGGTGGCCAATGCCGAATGCAGCTCCTGCCATAATGAGGCCTCGGACAGCGAGCCCTTTGGCCTGCTCCTGGAAAACGGCGAGCTCTGCCTGCAATGCCACGACCAGGAAGGCCTCATGGGTGGGGGTCTCATCCAGCATGAGCCTTTTGAGGCCGGCATGTGCCTCTCCTGCCACAACCCCCATACCGCCGATCAAGAGACCCTGTTAAAGGCCAAGGGCAACTCGCTCTGCTTCACCTGTCATGAGGATACCAGCAAGATGGCTCGCTATCCCCATGCGCCGGTGCAGAGTGAGGAGGGCTGCCTCTCCTGCCACAATGCCCATGCCGCCGGTCAGGCCGGCCTGCTCAAGGCCGGCGGCGGCAAACTCTGTTTTTCCTGCCATGAAGAGACCCGCATCGCCGGGCAAAAGCTGAAAAACAGCCATGAGCCCTATGATATGCAGGAGTGCACCACCTGCCACAACCCGCATGGTTCCAGCGCCGAGAACATGCTCACCGGCCGGGCCGATACGGTCTGCTACTCCTGCCACACGGACAGTGAGGGTGACTTTGCCAAGCGCAATGTCCACTGGCCGGTGCAAAGCGGCCAGTGCACCACCTGCCATATGGGCCACGGCTCCAACAAGAACAGCCTGCTCAAGGCCACCGGCGCCACGCTTTGCGCCGACTGCCATGAGGGCTATAGCGTCGACAAGGGGGCAGCCTCCAGCCATCCTCCCTTTGAAGAGGGCGACTGTCTGGGCTGCCACGACCCGCACGCCTCTGATCACAAGGGGGTGACGGTGAGCCACCAGAAAAGCCTCTGTATCGATTGCCATGATTATATCGCCGACGAGGCGGCAGCGGCCATGAGCCGCCACCAGCCGGTGAGCGAGGCGGCCTGCACCTCGTGTCACAATCCGCATCAGGCCAAGCTCAACAGCCTGCTGCTCGCCGGCAGCCCGGACCTGTGCATGGCCTGTCATACGGAGCTCAAAGAGAAGATGGCCGCGGAAAAGGTCCATGCCCCGGCCGGCCGGGACTGCCGGCGCTGCCATGAACCCCACTCGGCCCAGGCGCCCCGCCTGCTTAATCTGCAGATGCAAACACTCTGCGCCGAGTGCCACGAACCGACCAGTCAATCATTTCAGGAGGCCCATATCTTTATCGAGGCCTCGGCCATGAACTGCGTCAATTGCCATGACCCGCATGCCTCAAAGGATCAGATGTTCTTCCGACCGGTGATGCACGCCCCCTTTGTCGCAAGATCGTGCGATCCCTGCCATATCACAGAGGAGTAATACCAGGTGTCTTTTATGAAACGTATCCACACATACACGATTACACCACAAGGGCATAAGTTTCGTACGAGCAGACGAGCAGCTCAACTCAGCTTTATTCTGCTGGCGGCACTGCTGCTTGCCGGCGCCTCGGCGGCTTCCAGTGCAAACAGCCTGAAACTGCGCCCCGGGGCCCGGGGCAAGATATGCCTGAGCTGCCATACCGCCTTTGCCGAAAAGATGGACAAAAAGTATGTCCACAGCCCCTTGATGGACGGTGAGTGCACCGGCTGCCACAGTCCGCACGCCGCCATGCACACCAAACTGATGGCGGAGGAGGGTGCTGCCGTCTGCGCCACCTGCCATGACAGCATGGTACCGGACAAGGCGCGCAGCACACATCAGGTGGTGGTGGAGGGAAAATGCGTGGCCTGCCACGATCCGCACAGCGCCGACAATCGAGCCAACCTGATCCAGGCCGGCAGCGACCTCTGTTTTTCCTGCCACCAGGAGCTGGGTGAAAAAATCGCCGCCAACACCTTCAAACATGGGCCGGTGCAGGACGACTGTCTCTCCTGTCACCGGGCCCACGCCTCCAGGGAGAACAGCCATCTGCTCAACCGGGAGGTGCCGGCCCTCTGTCTGCAATGTCACACCACCGACTCGGCCGGCTTCAAAAGACAACACATGGGCTACCCGGTGCAAAAGGCGCGCTGCACCTCCTGTCATGACCCGCACGGCTCCAGCACCGGTGCCCTGCTGGCGGACAACGTCCATGAGCCGATCAGCAAAAAGATGTGCAACCAGTGTCATAATGAAGCAAACTCGGCCACGCCCTTTGCCCTGAAGAAGGAGGGCTACGAACTCTGCCAGTCGTGCCATTACGAGATGGTCAACGATACCTTCAGCAAGAACAGGCAGCATTGGCCCATGCTGGACAAAACCGGCTGCATCAACTGCCATTCCCCGCACGCCACGGCGGAACCGGGCCTGCTGCGGGCGCCCATGCTTGAGCTGTGCGGCTCCTGCCATGCCGACACCGTGGCCCGCCAGGAGCGTTCCCAGACCGCTCATCCACCCATTGCCCAAGGCGAGTGTACCACCTGCCACAATGCCCATGCCTCCGACAATCTCTTTCTATTCAACGAGACGTCCACCATTGAGGTCTGCGCCCAGTGCCATGATTGGCAGACCCACTCCACCCATCCCATTGGTGAAGAGGTCAGGGATCCGCGCAACAAGAACAATACCCTGCAGTGCTTGAGCTGCCATCGTACCCATGGCACGGAGTACAAGCATTTTCTGCATTTTCCCGACGTGCAGGCGCTCTGCGTGCAATGCCATACCAAATACCGGAGATAATGCCATGCGAAGCCTTCTTACCTTAGCCGTTCTGTCCATCCTTGCCCTGGCCGCGTCCAGCGGGCAGGCCGCGGAACCTGCAAAGATCCGCCACATAACGTCACTCTACAGCGACAATGCCGGAATTTCCCTGAAGAATCCGGAGGGGGTGGCCTGCGCCGGCACCACCGTGGTGGCGGCGGACACGGCCAACCGGCGGCTCCTGCGTTTTTCAGTGCAGGACAAAACAGTGAGCGCCGCCACCGTCTATGAGCTGGAGGAGGATGTGGTGCCGCTCACCGTGCAGATCAGCATCACTGGGGATCTTCTGGTGCTGGACGGCAAGACCAGGCGCATCCTGCGCTTAAACGAGGCGGGGGAACTGCAGGGGCGCCTGGAGATCACGGGGTTGCCCGCCCCCGCTCGCACCGCCTTCAGAAACTTCAAGGTGGACAGAGAGGGCAATATCCATCTGCTTGATCTGTTCGGCCAGCGCCTCATTACCGTCAATGAGGAGGGCGCCTACCTGCGCCAAATCGACCTGCCGGCCGAGCACGGCTTTTTTGCCGATCTGGCGGTCAGCAGCCAGGGCGAAATCTACCTGCTGGACAGCGTCCGGGCCCAAGTCTACTTGGCCGGCAAGGATGCCACGGAGTTCACCGCCCTGAGCCGCCCCATGAAAGACCTCATGAACTTTCCGGTGAGTATTGCCGTTGACCGCGGCGGCACCCTTTATCTGCTGGATCAGTACGGCAGCGGCCTGGCCCTGGTCAATCGGACCGGCGACTTTGCCGGTCGAAAAATCAGCATGGGCTGGGCGGAAAGTCAGCTCCTCTATCCGGCCCAGGCCTGTATCAGCCAGGAGGACACCCTGGCCATTGCCGACCGGGACAATAACCGTGTGCAACTCTTTCAAATAGTGAGATAGGCAGAATGGCAAGGCGACACAAGGAGATACAGAATCGGTCTTGGCTCCCCAGCCAGACTCGATTGCCCCGGCGATTTTTTATGCTCGTGGGCCTCTGCCTGCTGCTGCCGACCATGGCCGCCTCCATTCCGAGCACAGGGCCCGGCACCGATGCGGCAAATGCCGCCTGCATCCGCTGCCATGTCACCACCTACAAAAACGACATGGCTGCTGCCTTTATGCACCCACCCTTTTTTGAAAAACACTGCCGCACCTGCCATGTTACCGCCGGCAGCCAAGCCATCGCAGCGCACCAGGAGGCCATCACCGGCAGCGTGGTTGATCAGGGAGGCGTCTGGAGCAAACGGCTGGTCTTCAGCGGCAGCGACAGGGCAAGGCGGCAGCACCGGGTGCGGCTCAGCGGCCTGGCTACTGGCCAGGCGTACCGCTTCCGGCTGGTGGTCGCCCATGAGAAAGAGGCCGCCGGTAACGGCTCGGCCCTGGAGAGTCTCTGGCTCGGTCTGGCGCCGCGGGAGCTTACCGCGGAACGGCGCTTTATCCGTGCCGGTCTGACCAGCCCCATCAACACCTTTATGGAAGAGCTGACCCTGCAGGCGCCGAGTCCGGATGTCGTTGAGGTCGCCTGGCAGACCAGCATTCCCCTGCTGAGCAGGGTAGAGGTCCAGCAGTTGTCAGGCCCTGATTTCACGGAGGAGAGCAGCGCTGCCGCGCCGACAGGAGAAGGCTCCGCGCAAGCCGACCACCCGCAACTGCGCAGCCCGGAAGAACTGGCCATCGACGCCTGCTACCAGTGCCATCCGCAGGCCACCCTGGGCGCCTCCCATCCGGTCCGTCTCTACAGCAGCGGCACGGAAACCCGCATCCCTGACGAGCTGCCCACGGTGAACGGCATGCTCACCTGCGTGACCTGTCATGACAGCCACGGCGCCCCTGGCAAGAACCTGGTCCGGCACGCCGTCAAGACAAGGCTGTGTGTGGCCTGCCACTACAAATTCAAAAACAGATCACTGAGCACCATGTTCAATTAACCCCTTTTGCACAGGGAGGAAGCAATCATGCAGCCACGACCCCGTCCATACAAAGGCAAGGTCCTCAATCTCACGGTACCCGTCAAACCGTTGACCTTTTTCAGGGAACAATCACCTCCGTGCAAGATGCCATGCGGGGGGCTCAGCGCATATACGCCGCTGGGGATGAAATATCCCCGGACGAACGCCGCAAGGAGTTCCAGGCTGCTTATGAGCGGATAAGCATGATGGTCGGCAAACTGAAAGTTGAAAGGGAGCAGTAAGCAACTGCCTGCCGATCGGATCAAACTTTTTCGGGGAGTGTATGTATATTCTCGGCATATCAGCCTATTATCACGATTCTGCAGCCTGCCTTCTGAAAGACGGTGAAATTATTGCCGCCGCCCAGGAGGAGCGCTTCAGCCGGAAAAAGCATGATCCTGATTTCCCTTCCCGTGCCATTGCCTATTGCCTGGAAGAGGCAGGCATTCAGGCTGCGGATCTCGACTATGTGGCTTTTTATGAAAAACCGTTGGTCAAGTTCGGCCGCATCCTTGATACCTACCTCCAGTTTGCCCCCCAAGGCTTTCGATCGTTTCTGAAAGCGGCTCCTGTGTGGATCAGGAAAAAGCTGTGGATTTCAGATCTCATTCATGAAAATCTTGGCTATGACGGCAAAATTCTTTTCCCAGAGCACCATGAATCCCACGCCGCTTCCGCTTTTTTCCCCTCCCCTTTTCAACGAGCCGCTTTTTTGACATTAGATGGGGTGGGGGAGTGGGCCACCGCTTCGTATGGCGTGGGAAATCAAAACAAGGTGGAAATAGTGGCGCATATTAATTTCCCCCATTCCTTAGGGCTTCTCTATTCGGCCTTCACCTATTTCACAGGCTTTCGCGTTAATTCCGGGGAATACAAGGTCATGGGATTGGCCCCGTATGGAGAACCCAAATATGTCGATGCAATTTATAAACATCTGCTGGAGCTGAAGGAAGATGGTTCTTTCCGGATGAACATGGATTATTTCAACTATTGCACCGGACTTACCATGACCAACAGCCGCTTTGCCAAGCTGTTTGACGGCCCGCCCCGACAGCTGGAAGCACCGTTGACCCAGAGAGAGATGGATCTCGCCAGATCTGTGCAGGATGTCACTGAAGAAATTGTTTTGCGCATGGCCCGCCATGTACGAAAGGAAACCGGGGAAAAAAATCTTTGCCTGGCCGGTGGTGTGGCCCTTAATTGCGTGGCCAACGGCAAACTTATCAGAAGCGGCCTGTTTGATGATATCTGGATCCAACCTGCCGCCGGCGATGCGGGCGATGCAATCGGTTCTGCTCTCATTATCCATCACCACTATCTTGACAATCCGCTCCCGCAAAAAAACGGCAAAGACCGACAACAAGGCTCTTATCTTGGCAAGGCCTATGATAGCGAGGCGATTCGTGCGTTTCTCACCAACCATGACCTGCCCCATGCCCACCTGTCCTTTGATGATGTGGTCGAGCAGGCGAGCGGCATGCTGGCTAACGGCAGCATCATCGGTTGGTTCCAAGGGCGTATGGAGTTTGGCCCACGGGCGCTTGGCAACCGTTCCATTATCGGAGATTCTCGCAATCCGGACATGCAGAAAAAAATGAACCTGAAGATTAAGTACAGGGAGAGCTTTCGCCCCTTTGCCCCTTCGGTACTGGAGGAGAAGGCCGCAGAATGGTTTGAACTGGAGCACGACAGCCCCTACATGTTGCTTGTGGCTGATGTAAAAGAGGATAAGCGCTGTCTGGTGGATGAAGATAAAAAAAACCTGTGGGGGATCAAACAGCTGCAAGTTGCACGTTCTGAGATTCCCGCAGTGACCCACGTTGATTGTTCAGCCCGCATCCAGACTGTTTCCAGGGAAACAAATCCCCGCTACCACGCCTTGATATCGGCCTTTTATCGAAGAACAGGGTGTCCGGTGGTGGTTAATACCTCGTTTAATGTTCGTGGCGAGCCCATAGTGGAATCGCCCTTGGATGCCTACCGCTGTTTCATGCGCACCGAGATGGATGTGCTGGTGCTTGGTGATTGTCTTTTGCTGAAGGAAGAGCAGCCCTCTTTTCACGATACCATTGATTGGAGACAGGTCTATGAGCTGGATTAGCGATGTCCGTGAAGAGCTTGCCGGTCTTGATGTTTCCAGGGGCCAGCTTAGAAAGTTCGGCCTGTCGGTTGGGGCGGTACTCCTGGCTGTTGGTGGCTTTCTGTGGTTGCGGAACCATGCCCAAGCAGCCTCGATTGTTGGTGGTATTGGTTTGGTGCTGGTTCTAAGCGGGCTTGTCTATCCAAGATCTCTTTTTCGTCTGTATACGGTGTGGATGGGAGCGGCCTTTGTTATTGGTTGGCCGGTTTCCAGGGTGGTACTGAGCCTCGCTTATTTTCTGGCTTTAACCTCCATTGGCCTGATTTCCCGTATATTTGGGAAGAATTTTCTGGAAGAAAAACATTTTTCCTCGGCAAATACTTTCTGGGTGAAGAAAGAAAGGGGGAAGCCGAGTAATTACGAGAAGATGTATTAAGGAGTTACCTCATGGCAAAAATGAAAATCATCACTGAATATTTTGAATTTCTCAAGCACAGCAAGAAGTGGTACCTGCTGCCGATCAGTATTGTCCTTCTCCTGTTAGGATCCTTGATTCTGCTGACCCAGGGCAGCGCTCTTGCGCCATTTATTTATACCCTTTTTTAATTTCACCTCCCAGGACCTGTGACGCTGCCTAAACGCAGGGGGAAAGACCGGCAATTGTTCTGAGAAAGCTGAATATGGAAAATAAAGACATAAAGAAAACGGCCACCGATCAAGGATCAGGCGACGGGCCAGAGAAAAATCTCTCCGGCCCCAAAGCATCCGATCATCCTGGTATTGTCCTGTGGAAAAGGCTGCTCTTTCTCTTGATCACGGTGGTCCTGATGCTTGCTCTCCTGGAAGTGGCTTTATTCAGCGCCGGGGTGAACCCAGTCCTTCTTCATGACGATCCCTTTGTGGGCTTCGCCGAAAATATTCCGCTCTATATTACCAAAGCAGATTCTCAACCCCCAGGCATACTGGAAACAGCCCCCAACAAGCTGACCTATTTCAATCTTCAGACATTTTCCAGCCCAAAAAAATCAGGGACGTACCGCATCTTCACCCTCGGCGGATCCACCACCTATGGTCGGCCCTATAACGACTCCGTATCCTTTTCAGGCTGGTTGCGCGAGTTCCTCCCTGCCGCCGACTCCAGCAGAAACTGGGAGGTGATCAATGCCGGCGGCATAAGTTACGCGAGCTACCGGGTGGCACGCCTGATGAAGGAACTTGTGCAGTATGAGCCAGATCTTTTCATCATTTACACGGGACATAACGAGTTTTTAGAACGGCGTAGCTACGGCCAACTCCGTGGTGGTGTCAAAGGTGCGGCCACGGAGTTAGCCGGGAAACTCGCCACCACCCGGACGTGGTCAGCCCTTTCGTGGTCTTTGCAGAAAATAAACGCTTTGCCTAAAAGCAAGGATAGCCTGCGGGCCACCTTGCCGGGTGAAGTTGAGACTATTCTGAAAAAAACCGGGCCTGACTCCTATAGCCGGGACGATGCCCTTCGGCAAGAGGTTGTCGAGCATTATCGGCTCAGTCTGGAACGTATGGTGGACCAGGCCAAAGCAGTTGGCGCTGCGGTGATTTTTGTCAGCCCCGCCGCCAGCCTCAAAGATTGCACCCCCTTTAAAAGCGAACATACAAAGGGTCTTTCTGCGGCACAACGATCACGCTCCCTGGAGCTTCTGAGCGCTGCCCGCAAAAAAATAAAAGCCAAAAAGTGGTCCGAGGCACTGGCGGCATTGGATGAAGCTCTGATTTTTGATCCACGGTTTGCAGAGCTTCACTACCGCCGCGGGAATACCCTCTTTGCCCTTAGGCGATATGACGAGGCAAAGGCGGCCTTCCGGCGGGCTAAAGAGGAAGATGTCTGCTCACTCCGCTCCCTTGACGCCATGGGAGAGGTGCTGGCCGAGGTCGCCAAGAATGCAGAGGTCCCCCTGGTTGACTTCGTCCAATTGCTCGAGGGGCACGTTCAGGACAACCATGGGCATACGATTCTTGGCCAGGAGTTTTTCCTGGATCACGTTCATCCCACTATTGAGGGTAATCAGCTTCTTGCCCAGCAATTGGTCGAGGTCATGGGCGCCAGAGGGATTGTCGAGCCCTCAGAGACTTGGGGGGATCAAGCGATCGCAACTGTTACTGAAAAGGTTCATGGCCAATTTGACAAACCGATGCAAGCTTTGGGATTGGCAAATCTTGCCCGCGTATTGGCCTGGTCCGGCAAGGGTGAAGACGCTGAGCGCTTGGCTGTCCAGGCCCTTCAACTTGAAGTGGAAGATCCATATATTACCAAGACCGCTGCAACGGTTATTGCCTCGCAATATCTGCATGATGACCCTGATCGGGCCTGGGAATACTTTCGCCTGGCCCTCAATACCGACCCCATGGATTCAAAGCTCCATAGCAAATTAGGGCAATGGATTGCGGATACGCGAAATCGCCAGGTCGAGGTCGGCTATGCCCATCTTCTTCATGCCAGTGTGTTCTGGTCTGGCCCCAATCGCGACCGTGCCCACATGCACCTTGGCGTCGCCATGGCTCAACGTGGTCGACCGGCGGACGCCCTCGCGCATTTCCTCGAAGCACAACGCCTCAACCCGAAGAGCGCTGATGCCAAGAAAGCAATCAATCAGCTTCGCCGACAATCCGCAGCACCGTTGAACAATGTCGTGCTGCAGAAGGTCTCTGTGAAAAAATACCCATCCGGCAACATCAAAATGATTGTCCAGGTGAAGCCTGATGCAACAGGTCGCTACATCGCTGATGGCTTCTGGACCGAATGGTATGAAGGAGGGGAACTCAAGGGATTTATGGAATATCTGCGCGGCGTGCCCCAAGGTAATAAAATGGCATGGGACCAGAGTGGGCGATTGCTGGAAGAATCGTGACCACTGATGGTCGATTGATTGTTTCGCATTCCAGTGCGTGACAATCAAGATTAAAAAATTTCATTCTCTCCCCTGATTTCCACCAACTGGTAGTGGATAATTCGGTAACAGAAGCAAAAAGGATTTCCAACCACTTGATCTCTGGTTTTCTCTTGGAAGGGAAAGGTGAGGCCGACGGGTCAATAACGCTGATCATTCATAAACCAGAGTGGAGGTCTTACCATGGAAAAAATTCCGTGCGGCCGCTATACAAAGGAGTTCCGGGAAGAGGCCGCCCGGGTGGTGCTAGAGGGCGGTCTCTCTGCCGGGGAAGCAGCTCAGCGGCTCTCTTTGCCGAAAAGCACTCTCGAAACCTGGGTGCGAGCAGCCAAGGCGGGCAAAATCCCCTCAGCACCATGTTCAATTAACCCCTTTTTCACAGGGAGGAAGCAATGATGCAGCCACGACCCCGTCCATACAAACGCAAGGTCCTCAATCTTACGGTGAACCGCGCCATGCAGATGCGCCTCATCTCCAGGGTGTCGGTTATTGTCATGGCCAGTCTGCTGCTCATGAGCGCCGTCTACTACCAATATGCCAACCAGGAGATTAATGGTTCCTTCATGCAGTTTCATATCACGGCCCGCAACTTTCTTGACTTTCTGCTGCCGGTGGTGGGCATCGCCTTTGTGGTCAGCCTGCTGGCCGGCGGTCTGGCCAGCCTTTTTGTGCCAAAGAGTCTGGCCGGGCCGCTCTACCGCATGGAAGAGGATCTGCGCCGCATTGCCGCCGGCGATCTCACGGTACGCGTCAAACTGCGCGACGGCGATGAGGGGGCGGCCCTGGCCGCACAGATCAATGAAACCGTTGACCACTTTCAAAAAACCGCCTCCCTGGTGTGGGTGGCCATGCATCAGGCCGAAAACCTCTGCGAGACCTCCGGCGTGCGCGCCGAGGACCGTTTGCTGGAGCTCCGAGCCCTCTGCACCCGGGTCAACAGCGAGATCAACAAACTCAAACTCTAAGGCGACTTACCAGACCTCCGCCACAGAAAAACACCATGCGCCAGGCCAAGAAGATGAGGGTCCCGGGCCGACGCGTCCTGGAGAGCATCGAGGATGCCAAGGCTCGAGCCGGGCAGCACCATTATCCCGGCCCACGGCTCCATCCGCTTTGCCCTGTTCGGCGGTGCGGATATCGACAAGCATATCCGCGTCGACGAGATGTACGGCTTTGATCTCAGCGCCTTCAGCAACCTGGTTCCAGGCAAACATTACCTCAACCGCAACGATCTCTCCCTTGAGCTGCTCAGCGAGCCCCAGGATGCCTTTTCCTTTGACTTTGCCGGCAGTGACACCTTCCCCCGCCATGACCGACAAAGCCTGCCGGTCATGGCCTCCACCTCCGGCCGATGCGCCGGTATCATCCAGTGGATCCGCCTGGAAATGGATGACTCCGTGGTTTTTGAAAACCATCCCAGCCACAACAATCCGGCCTCGGGCTGGCAGCACTGCCTCTTTATCCTGCCGCAGCCCATCCATGTTACACCGGGCCGAGTCCTGAACATTACCGCTCTCCATAACCGCAATACCCCCTGGTTCTTTTTTGAGGCATGAAAAGCCCCGCTGTACGGCACATGTTTTGCAGTATTAAAAATATGTAGCGACCTTGAAAAAAAACATTACACACCTGGTGGTGCCATGCCACAAAAGGCTCGGCACAGCTGGTACAAGGCGCCATGCACATCAGCTCTGCTACAGGGAAGTTTAATCTTTCAGACGGTGCTGCTGAAAAAGAGCCGAGGCCAGCCAGAAAGAGTCGGCCATATGCCCGGTAAACTTGGTGAAATTCCCGGCACAAGGCACCTGACACCGTCCGCAAAAGTGTACTGAGGGGAGAAAATATGGATAGGATCAAAAAATCTGTGCTGGCCTGCGTACGCCAATGCGGTCCGGACGATGACTTGGAAGACGCTCTGGGCCGGATAATCGCCCGCCACGGCGATTCTGCCTGCAAGGTTATCCTGGAGGTTCTCACCCATCTTGATTTTGAAAAGGCGGCCGCAGCCCGCCACTGGCAGCAGATCATCGCCCATCAAAGCGGCCTGGCCAAGACGCTCAAGCGGACCGTCCCCCTGGCCGTTGCCGTCTGCGACTACTTTCAATGGGTGAAAAAGAGCATCGGCTTTGCCAAACTGGTGGATGTCTCTCGATTCGAGGAGATCTTTTACCGCAACCAGCATGATTGCCTCACCGGCCTCCACAACAGAGAGGCCTTTGAGGAGGCGTTGGCCCATGAAATGGCCGGCGCCAAACGCCAGGGCCGCCTGCTCTCCCTGCTCTTCATGGATATCGACTCCTTCAAGGATGTCAACGATACCCATGGTCATCTGGTGGGCGACATGGTGCTGCGCACCGTGGGCGACATTCTGCTCTCCACCAAACGCGCCGCTGATCTGGCAGCCCGCTATGGCGGTGATGAATTCCTCCTGCTGCTGCCCGATACCAACAAAAGGGAGGCTCGAATCTTTGCCGAACGAATCCGCAGCAAGGTGGCAAGCCGCGCCCTGGAGGGCGACTATCCCTTTTGTATCGAGATCAGCAGCGGCGTGGCAACCTTTCCGGATGATGCCGGCAGCGGTCTGGCCCTGAAAAAATTCGCCGATGATGATCTCTATCGGACAAAACGGCAGACCAAGGTTGATTGTAAACAACAAAAAGCCGCGGAAATCAAACATCACCTCCATCAGGCCGGCCGAGCCCCCGCCTGCCCGGGACGACTCTGTCCGGCCATTCACAGCTGACGGGTCGTTTTCGCACCCTTGGTTGAGTGCAGCCGGCCCGGCCGGACCGGCGACACCCAACGACCCGAAACCTCTCCTGGTGAAATGACCAGGTGCGCCTGGTGAAATGACCAACCTAACGGCCAGGCAGCACTACCAGGGCCACAAAATGCTTTTTTTTTGAGAGGAACGGCCGGGTACCTTGGCCCCCATGGCGGCTGCCGTCCCCTTGCGGGCCAAGGTGCTGCACTCCCCCGCCCCACTCCTTGCCCGACACCACTTTTGCAGCCGCCGCATCTCATGGCTTCGGCTATATCACCGCTGACCATAAGGGCTCCGTCGCCCTGCCCTCCACTCCTGACTGCCACCTGTGACCTGGCCCATCCATCGTCATGGCTCGATTATTGCTGCATATTTTTATGGAGAAAAATGCCATGCTCTCTTTGGCCGGCGGCCCTGACTCTGTCACGGGAAAAACAGAGTCAGGGCACGCAAGCTGGAGTGGTGAATATTCCAGCGCAGCGTAACGGCTCAATCACGCTACAGGAGGAAAGGGATGCGCATAAAGAAACGTCCGGCTGACCGGCGTGCCCATGTCCGGGCACCCCTTACCCTCATGTTCAGCCTGCACGACCAGCCGTCCCGCCACCTCGGCACGGCCATGAGTCGCGATGTCCATCCGCACGGCATGCAACTGGAGACCAAAGGCCCCCTGGCCCTGCAGCGCGATCAGGCCCTTGAGCTGCGGCCCATGGAGAGAGGCATGGCCGATGAAGTGATCCGTGCCAAGGTGCGCTGGGTAAAATCCCTGGGATCGGGCCGCCAGAGCTGCGGCCTGGCCTTCACCACTGAAAAAGATTGGCACCTGCCGGTCTCCACGGTTATCAGGGCCCTGCATGCGCCGGAGCAGGCCCCGCCAACCCAGGCCCCTCTCACCTTCATCCTGGACAGCATTGTTGACGGGGTCTTCAGTATTGATACAAAGTGGCGCATCACCTCCTTTAATCGGGCCGCGGAAAAACTGACGGGCTGGCAGCGCCGGGATGCCATCGGCAAACCGTGCCGCGAGGTCTTTCAATCAAGTGCCTGCGATGACGACTGTGTCATGGCCCGGAGCATGGCCGACGGCAAGCCCCTGGAAAACCGCTCGGTGTTCATCACCCATGCCGACGGCCGCCGTATCGCCACCACCATCAACACCGTACCCCTCCGTGACGACAAGGGCGTCATCACCGGCGGCGTCCAGATCTTTCGCGATGTCAACAGTGCCATGGACCACGCCATGATCCTCGACAATATCGGCGACGGCGTCTTCACGGTGGATACGCGCTGGAAGATCACCTCCTTTAACCGGGCCGCCGAGAAGATTACCGGCGTCACGGCGGCCGAGGCCCTGGGCAAGTCGTGCAGCGACATCTTTCACGCCAGTATCAGCGGCGAGACCTGCGCCATTGCCCACAGCATGTGCACCGGCAAACCGGAGAGCAGCCGCTGTATCTCCATCCGCACCAAGGATGACAAGAAGGTGCCGGTGAGCATCTGCGCCGCCCCCATCTACGACGGCAAGGGCAACCTGGTGGGCGGCGTCGAGACCTTTCGCGACCTGCGGGTGGTCAACTATCTGCAGCAGCGTCTCTTTCGCCGCAACTCCATGGCGGACATCCTCAGCAAGAGTCCGATCATGCGCAAGATATTCACTATTTTACCCCTTGTGGCCCAAAGCGCCAGCAACGTCCTCATTCTGGGGGAGTCGGGCACCGGCAAGGAACTGGTGGCCCGGGCCCTGCATGACATGAGCCTGCGCAGCAAGGGGCCCTTTGTCGCGGTCAATTGCGGGGCCCTGCCCGACACCCTGCTGGAGGCGGAGCTTTTCGGCTACAAGGCAGGCGCCTTTACCGATGCCAAACAGGACCGGGAGGGCCGTTTTGCCGCGGCTGCCGGTGGTACCATGCTGCTGGACGAGATCGGCGATATCTCGCCGGCCATGCAGGTCAAGCTGCTCCGGGTCCTGGAGAGCAAAACATACGAACCGTTGGGCTCCAGCCGCCCCTGCCAATCCGATGTCCGCATTATTGCCGCCACCAATCAGGACCTGGAACAGGCCGTCCAGACGGGCTCCTTTCGGGGCGATCTCTTTTATCGTCTCAACGTGGTCAAGCTCAGCCTGCCTCCCCTGCGGGAACGCATGGAGGACCTGCCCCTGCTGGTTGACCACTTTGTCCAGAAGCTCGACATGGACAAGGGCCGCGATATCGGCGGGGTATCGGAGGAGGCCTTGCGCACCCTGATGCTGCACGACTACCCCGGCAACATCCGGGAGCTGCAGAACATCATTGAATATGCCTTTATCCTCTGTCCCGGCGGCATGATCAAACCGGAACACCTGCCGGCGCCCTTCAGTCCCCGGGAAACGGACGACACCGGCGGCGCCTTTTTCCTGGAGCCGCTGCCCCTGGCCGAGATTGAAAAACTGGCGGTTACCGCGGCCCTGGATCGCAACAACTGGCGCCGCATGGCAACCTGCCGCGAACTGGGTATCACCAAGGATACCCTGCGCCGCAAGATTTCCTCCTACCGCATCCCGCCGCCGCCCAACACCAGGGCCTGATACAGGAAACAATTTACAACCTTCATGCTGCCGTGATAAAAAATAATGAAATTTCAAATTATTACCTTGTGTTTGTCCAGAAATAGGTCATTTCGTTCGAGATCAAGGACTGCGAGAAAAATAAGCACAGGCATATATGCGATATTCCGAGCATTATTTTTTGAGCATGACGCCGAGATCGGGCGAAAAGGCCATTTCTGGACAGGCACTACCTTGTATTACCAGGCAGAGGGGAGAAGGTCTGCCCCGCCACCTTTTGCCTGCGGTGCAGATCCTCAGCAACAGGAGTTTCTCTAGATGTCCACATACAAACAGCTGGTGGGCCTGGCCGGCCTGCTTGCCATGAGCCTTTTGGTCTTAGCCGCCTGCACCCGTATGAAGGAATCAAGGCCGATTCTGCCCACCCGTGAATACGAAAAGATGCTTGTCGGCAACCTCTACGCCGATTATGTCGGCACCCAGAACTGCCTGGCCGCCTGCCATGAACATGACCGGCTGCGCCTGGCCTTTGACGCCAGCACCATGGGGGCCCAGCTCAAGAAGGAATCAGGCATGCCCCTGGTGGACTGCGAATCGTGCCACGGCCCGGGTAGTCTGGCCATCAAGGATCTGAGCCCAGAACTCGTTGCAGAAAATGCGGCCCAGGGCCGCAAAACCTCCTGTAATTTCGACACCCTCATCGACCTGAAAAACCTGCCGGCTCCGGCCCAATCCCTGGTCTGCCTCAAGTGCCACACCGTCAATGCCACCTTCAACCTGCATAACTGGAACGCCGGAGTACACGCCTTTAACGAAGTCTCCTGCTTTGAATGTCATGATGTCCATGCCGGCCCGGACCTGAAGGTGACGCCGCTGGCCTCGGGGCAACTCTGTTTCTCCTGCCATCAGACGGTGCAGGCCCAGTTTGCCATGCCGAGCCGCCATCCCCTCCGGGAAGGGCGCGTCTTCTGTGTTGACTGCCATTCACCCCATGGCAGTTTTGCCGACCATGACCTGGTGCGCGACAGCGTCAAGGAGACCTGTGTCCAGTGTCACCCCGACAAAAGGGGGCCCTTTCTCTACGAACATGCCGATGTCACCGAGGATTGCCTCAACTGCCACAGCGCCCACGGCTCGGTGAACAGCCGCCTCCTTAATGCCCGCGAGCCATTCCTCTGCCTGCAGTGTCACGAAGGCCACCGCCTCAACACCGAGACAGGCGGCAGTATCGGCGCGGATCGGGCCCGAGCCTTCTACAGCCGCTGCACGGATTGCCACTCCACCATCCATGGCTCGGATCTGCCGTCAACCTCGGGCCAGGGAAGGTTCAGCCAATGAGACACTCCAGGGCAAAATTGATAGCCGCTTTTCTGGTCGGCCTCGTGCCCATGAGCCCGCTTGCCCTTCTTGCCGCGGCAGAGGAAGAGAGCAGCCTGCCCTCTGCGGAAGCGGCGCCGGAGGAGCCGGCCGTCTATTACGAGACCGAAGGTGATTTTTTTGTGGGCTACCGCTGGCTCAAGGAGGATTCGCACCAGGCCGCCAAATGCCTCTACCCCCACTCCTCGGCCACCTTCGGAGTCAATCTGATCTCCTGTCCCCTGCCCTATCGCTACCACCTCCACTCCGAATTCCTCAGCAGTCATGACTTTTATACAGACGCCGGTTTTGCCTACCGCGATCTAGTCCTGTTCCGCGACATCCTGGTGGGGGTGCATCACAACCTCAACCACATCAACTATGGCTATGGCGGCGTGCCGGGCGAGTTGAGCTATACGGACCGCAACCCGGCCGACACCTATGACACCGATTTTGTCAGCAATCTGCTCTCCCTGCGCCTCAAGGCCCCCGACTTTCCCATGCATGCCTTTGTCACCCACCGGCATGTGCGCAAGGACGGCACCATCCAGCAGCGCTTTCTGCTCGGCAGTTTCGACCAGCTTGACCTGACCTCCCAGTCTCGCGACATCAACTGGAAATCAAACGCCGTCACCCTGGGGGCCAACACTCATGCCGGACCCATTGAGGTTGAGTATGCCTTTGACTCAAGCCGTTTCAGGCCGGGCTCGCACAACATTCTCTATGACAGCTACCCCGGCAGTACGGACCGGCCGGCCGACATCTACCCCCACAACGTCATGGCCGAGACCGAAGCAGCAGGCCACACCGTCAAGCTGCACTCCTCCTACACCGGCGGCATTGTCACCGGCGCCACCCTCAGCAACCTGGAGCAGAAAAACAACTACAGCAAGACCGAGTCAACCACCTGGAAGGGCGCCTTTGACTTTCGCTGGATTCCGGATCCTCAGATCGGCCTTTTCTTTAAATACAGGCACCGCACCCTGGATATGGACACTCCCCGGAGTGTCACCCTGATGGGGCTGGCCAACAGCCTGACCTATCCGGTGCGCACCAACATCTCCACGGAAAAAAATGTCCTGAGCCTGTCCAGCCGCTATCGCCCCTCCACCAGGCTGGCCATCCTGGCCGCCTACGAATTTTCTCACCTCAAACGCCAGGACGCCGAGCAGTGGCACATTCTGCCCAATGAAAGCCGCACCCACCGCCTCAACCTCACCGCCCACCTCAGGCCGGCCAGGACAGTGAAGATGAAGGCCTCCTATGAATATAAGGATTTCCACAACCCCTCATACAACAGTACCCCCGACTCATCCCACACGGTGCGCTTCACCACCTCCTGGACACCCACGCCCCGCCTCAACCTCTACCTCCAGTATCTCATGTCCGACACGAGCCGCGACGCGCTGATCTATCTCAACAGCGATCCGGCAGTGACGGTGGACGGTGGGGACCGAAACGGCCGCCGCGACCAGTTCCTGCTCAGCCTCACCACGCAGATCGCTGCGCCGCTCTCCTTGACCGCCAGTTGGTATTATCAACGCTGGGATGTGGCACAGGATCTGGCCTACGGCAAATGGCTCACCGTGGACACCGGCGATCTCCCCTATATTGATCAGGGAGTGCCCTACACGGACGAGGCCAACTCCTTTTCCCTCTCGCTGCACTACCTGCCGAGAGCCGATATCAGCTGCAGCGCCGGCATCACCTACACCATCACCGAGGGCAAAACCGGCTATAGGGATGTGGTGGGCGGCGCCCCCTTTTCCCTGGAAGCATGCTCACCGCTTAAGGCCTCGGAAACCGTGCTCAACCTGGATATTGCCAAAAAAATCTCCGAGGATTGGCAGCTGTCGCTCAGATCCTATCTTGATATCTACAACGACAGGGAAGAGGACTCCTTTGATGGTCAAGCCTTTACCACCACTCTCACAATAAAAAGGTATTTTTAGCGTGCACTTCTTCGCCCGGCTGTTGCTGCCAATACTGCTGGCCGTCTGCATGGCGCTGACGGCTGCCGCCGACCTCTGTGCCGAGGTACGCATCGGCGTCATCATGACCGGCGATATCCCCTATTACCAGGCGATGCACAAGAGCTTTGTCGAGGAACTCACCCAGCAGCTCGGCAGCCGGCAGAAGGTGGAGATCATTGTCCAGAAACCCTTTCCCAACCCCATCTCCTGGAGCAACGCGGCCCGCAAGCTCATCGCCTTTGACGTCAACCTCATGGTCACCTACGGCTGGCCTGCCACTGCCGCGGCCCTGCACGAAAAAAGCACCATTCCGCTTATCTATGCCGGTGTGCATGAACCGGATCATGCCGCCATGGCCGGCAAAAACGTCACGGGTTGCGGCTATAAGGTGCCGCTGTCAAGCATTGTCCGCTACCTGAAAAATCTGAAATCCTTTCAGACCCTGGGGGTGCTTTACAGCAGCATAGAGGAGGATTCCGTCCGTCAGTATGAAGCAATCAGGGGCCTGGCCGGCCAGCAGGGCATTCTCACCCGTAAGATCGATATCCGCTCCCGCAACGATCTGGCACAACTCAAGGAACATAGCCCGGACGCCGTCTTTATCACCGGCAGCTCACTGACCCACCTCTGGATTGAGGAAATTCTGGCCCTCCTTGGCCAGAAAAAGATCCCGGCCGCCGACATCCTGCCCCATCCGCCGGAATCTGAAGTCTTGATGACCCTCTCCCACCCGCCCCAACCGCAAGGTCGCATGGCGGCGGAGATGGCCGGCCAGATCCTCGCCGGCGTGTCGCCGGGCAGCATTGCCGCGCACACCTTCCGGGAAACAGAGCTGGTATTCCACCAGGGAGCAGCCCGCAGCCTGGGAATCAATTTCCCCATTCATCTGCTCATTGAGGCGACCAGGGTGGTGCGATGAGGCAGGGATTTCTTGAAATATGCCGGCGGCATGGCCTTGTCGCCCTCCTCCTCTTTCTGCTGTTGGGAACGACCGGGGTCAGCCTTGCCGCGGAGCAAGCCGAGGAACTGCTCATCGGCATTGAGCCGGAGCACAACATCTTTGATCAGATGGAACGCTATCGCCATCTGGCCGACTATCTTTCCGATCACCTGGGCATCACGGTGCGACTCACCATTATGAGCCGCTACGGTGAGGGAATCATGCGCTTTAAGGCCAGAAAGCTGGATGGCGCCTTTCTGACCCCCTATACGGCCAGCATGGGCATCCGTGAGTTGAACCTGGACCCGGTGGTCCATCCGGTGGGTCTCAACAATGATCTGACCTCAAAGGGCTACATATTCGTGCGCCGCGATTCCGGTATCCGCACTGCCGCTGATATGCGCGGCAAGAGTATCGTCTTTGTGGATCCGGCCACCATGGAGGGTTATCTCTTTCCGCTCTCCTACCTGCAACAAAACGGCATCCATGATATCAACAACGATTTCAGCAGACATTACTTTTCCGGCAGCCATGCCTCGGCCATCTTTGCGGTGTTGGACGGCAGGGCGGATATCGGTGCGGCCAAGAGCACCGTCTTCAAACGCCTGGCCGACCAGGACAGCTCCATCCGCCAGGAGTTGCACATCATCAGCAGTTCGCCGGCCGTGCCGGAAATAACCCTCTGCGTCCGCAACGAACTCGACCCGCAGCTGCGCAACAGACTGGCCCGGGCCCTGCTGGAGATGGACAAAAACCTCCGCGGCCAGGAGGCGCTGGCCCACTTCATGGCCCTCCGTTTTGTCAAGGCCATGGCCTCTGAGTTCGTCAAGGTGGAGGCCATGCTGGAAGAGGCGCGGCCGGCCTTGCTAGAGGCGGGGGGGCAGGAATGAAAAAAAAAATCATCATTGCCTTTCTCCTGCTCTTTCTCCTCTTTGTAAGTGGTGTTGTCATCACCCTGCACGTTATCGACAAGACCACGGAAAACCTCACCGCCCTTCTCCTGCTCCACAAGGTGGAAGTCATCCGCCAGGATCTGGTGATCAACGTCCAGACCGTCCAGTCAAATCTCTATACCACCGGCACCTCCTTCGGCAAGGAGCTGGACACCATTGTCGATAATGTTCTCACCCTGCGTGACCGGGCCCAGACCTGCACCAACTGCCACCATGAGCCGCCGGTGGAAAAAGAGATCCTGGAGCTGCAGGAACTCACCGACCAGTACAAGGAGGCGCTCAGCTACTTCATGACCTCAACGGCGGATCCGGAGCGGATCATGCGCCTGCAAACCTTTGCCGCTGATATCGGCGACCGCATCATCGACAAATCGCAATGGATGGTGACCAACGCCAACAAAGCCCTGCGCAACAAGACCAACGCCGCCATGGCCGAGGTGAGCTCCGCCAAAAAAATCCTGTCCGTTACCCTGCTCTTCTCCTTCCTGATGGGCATTGTCATCTCCATCTACTTCATCCGCAGCATCACCGGGCCGGTGGCCGAGCTGCTTGCCGCCACCCGAAAAATCAAGGCGGGCAAGCTGGACTACCAGATAGAGGAAAAGCTCAAGGATGAATTCAACGAATTGGCCACAGCCTTTAACGAGATGGCCGTCTCCCTGAAGGATCAGTACGACAGGCTGCAGGAAACCGAGCGCCTGGCCGTGGTGGGTGAACTCTCCGCCGGCATGGCCCATGAGATAAAAAATCCCATGGCCGGCATCAAGGTGTCCATGGAGGTCCTGAGCCGCGATTCGCCCCTGAACCCGGAGGACAAAGAGATTCTCCGCCGCGTCATTGATGAAATCGACCGGATCACCGGCCTGCTCAAGGGGCTGCTCAACTATGCCCGGCCCCCCAAACCGCAGATGATCTCCCTGGATGTCAATCAGGTGCTGGAAACTACTCTGAAATCGGCACGCTTTGCCCTGCGCACACCGCGCCACAAGAACAAGCAGGCGGACAACAATGTTGAATTCGTCAAGGATATCGGCAATGACCTGCCCCATATTGTCGCGGATCCGGGCCAACTGCAGCAGATCTTCCTCAACCTGATCCTCAATGCGGCCGACTCCATGGCCGCCACCGGCGAAACGCACGGTGTGATCAGCCTCCAAACCCTGGCGCTTGCCGAGGGCTGGGTGCAGATTCGCATCAGCGACAACGGCAAGGGCATAGATGAGGCCTCCCTTGATAAGGTCTTTAATCCCTTTTTCACCACCAAGTCGCAGGGCACCGGCCTGGGGCTGGCCATCACCAAGCGCCTGGTCGAACAGCACAACGGCGGCAGCATCACGGTGGCCAATAACCCGGACGGCAAGGGTGCCATGTTCACCATCACCTTCCCGGCAGAGCCGGAAAACCACCCCTCCCTGCCGGACAACGCCGGCTAGATCTCCCCGCATTTCAGCGGTCGGCCCCTTTGCCGCCGGTCACAAAAAAACCCCGAGATCCGCTTGGGAAACTCGGGGCGATATGGCATAAACCGGCAGGCCGGATTGCTGTTTGGTGGCGATGCAGGGATTGGCCAGGGAGCACATAGGTAGCTGAAATAATTAGGGGGCACCTTACAAAGGTCGCCGCTTTTTTGCATGATTCTGCAACCTATACGCAACCAATTTCCACCTTCTGCAAAACAAACTCATACCGTCCACGAATATGATAGCTTCTCAGCTTGCCTCAGAACCAACTCAATTGCCTCTGCTTGCTGATCCGGCGGGTACTTGTACTTCTTCAACAGTCGCCTGATCATATTACGCATCTTGGCCCGCACACTGTCCCGTACCTGCCAGTCAACCGTGGTACTGGCCCGCAGCTTTTCGGTCAGCTCATGGGCAATTTTTTTGAGTATTTCATCCCCCAACTCCCGCAGGGCGCTTTCATTGTTGGCCAGGGCATCATAAAAGGCGATTTCGTCAGGCGACAAACCAAGCTCTTCATCTCGCTTCATGGCAGACTGGAAATCCTTGGCCATCTGGATCAATTCTTCAATGACCTGGGCGGTCTCAATGGCGCGGTTGTGATATTTCCGCAGGGTTTCCAGCAGCCGTTCGCCGTATTTCAACTCCTGGACCACATTGTTCCGGGTCCGGGCCTTGATCGCATCACGCAGCAGTTTTTCCAACAGTTCAACCGCCAGGTTCCTGCTTGGCATCCGCCGCACATCTTCCAAAAACTCATCGGACAAGAGACTGATATTCGGCTTGTCCAACCCGGCCAGGGCAAAAATATCCGCCACCCCTCCAGCAATCACCGCGTTATCAAGAATCTGCTTGAGAACAGAGTTCTTATCCCCCTCGGTCCGTTTCTTCTCAACCGTGGTGTGTTTGATGATTGCCGCCTTGATAGCCGAGAAAAAGGCGATCTCTTTTCTGAGCGGTGCCGCCTCATCCAGGGTGCTGCATAATGAAAATGCCTTGGTGATAGCGGCCATGGCATCCAGAAAGCGCCGCTTGCCATCTTCAAGTCCCAGAATATGATTAGCAGCCATGGGCAGGAGCATGACAGCATTGGTCTGATAGTCGCTGTAATCAAAACCATGCATCATGGCCCGCACCACCTCCAGCTTCTCAAGCAGCAAACCATACGCCTCTTCGGCCAGCAGGGTCGGCGCTCCCTTACCCTTGGAATCGGTATAATCCTTCAACGCCTGTTTCAGCTCATTGCCAATGCCGATATAATCCACCACCAGGCCGCCCGGCTTGTCCTTAAACACCCGGTTCACCCGTGCAATTGCCTGCATCAGGTTATGGCCCCGCATGGGCTTGTCAACATACATGGTGTGACAGCAGGGCGCGTCAAAACCGGTCAGCCACATATCGCGGACAATCACCAGTTGCAGAGGGTCGTCCGCATCCTTGAACCGCTTTTCAATCCGCTTCTTGACTTGCTGGCTGTAAACATGGGGCCGCAACAGTTCACGGTCCGAGGCGGAACCGGTCATGATGATTTTGATCGCGCCTTTCTCGGGATCTGGATCATGCCAGGCAGGCCGCAGTGCGGTAATGGCATTATAGAGATGCACGCAGATTTCCCGGCTCATGCAGACGATCATCCCCTTGCCGGGGATCACCTCGGTCCGGGCCTCGAAATGGGCCACCAGGTCCTCAGCCACCTCTTTCAGGCGCGGTTCCGACCCCACCAGTTTTTCCAGTGCCGCCCATTTGCTCTTGGTCCGTTCCCGTGAGGCAATATCCTCCTCATCCTCGATGACCTCTTCCATCTCTTCGTCCAGCTCTTCAATCACATCACGGTTAATGTCGAGCTTGGTCAGTCGGGATTCGTAATAGATCGGCACCGTGGCCCCGTCGTCCACCGCGTCCTGGATGTCGTAGATGGAGACATAATCACCGAACACGGCGCGGGTGTCCTTGTCTTCCATGGAGATCGGCGTGCCGGTAAAGCCGATGAACGAACCATTGGGGATGGCGTCCCGCATGTGTTTGGCAAAACCATAGATATATTTGCCGGTCCTGGTGTCGAGCCGCGCCTGCAAACCGTACTGGCTGCGATGGGCCTCGTCGCTGATCACCACGATATTTTGGCGATTGCTTAAAACCGGGTGGTTCTCCTCATCGTTCAACAGGGAAAACTTCTGCACCGTGGTAAAGATGATGCCGCCAGCCTGCCGGGCTGCCAGCATCTCCCGCAACTCATCACGGCTGCCAGCCTGTACCGGGGACTGGCGCAGCAGTTCCCGCGCATTCTTGAAGGTATTGAAGAGCTGGCCGTCCAGGTCGTTGCGGTCCGTCACCACCACAATGGTCGGATTGTTCATCTCCGGCTGTTGCAGGAGTTTTCCGGCATAGCAGCACATGGAGATACTTTTGCCCGACCCCTGCGTATGCCAGACCACTCCGGCCTTGCGCGAACCCGGCACCACCTCCCGGCCATAGGTTGCCCAAGGATATGCGGTCTGCAAGCCTTCGGTCTGCCGGGAAGCGATCACCGTCACCCGCACCGCCTCACGCACCGCATGAAACTGATGGTATCCGGCGATCTTCTTGATAACGGTATCGCCTTCCTGGTCAAAGATGACAAAATAGCGGATATAGTCCAGCAGCAGTTCCGGGTCGAAAAATCCCTTCACCACCTTTTCCAGCTCATATTCCAGGAGTGGTTTGTCATTCTCATTCTTCAATGTCCGCCAGGGCATGAACCGCTCTTTGTTGGCGGTCAGCGAGCCGATCCTTGCCGTCCAGCCGTCGCTCACCACCAGGGCCTCATTGAAGACAAAAAGGTCGCTGATCTCCTCCTTATAGGTCTGCAACTGGTTGAAGGCGTCCCAGACATCGATCTGCTCGTTGCTCGGGTTCTTCAACTCGATCACCCCGATGGGCAGGCCGTTGACAAACACCACCACATCGGGCCTGCGGTTCATCCTGGTGCCCTGAATGGTAAACTGGTTGACCACCAGAAACTGATTGTTGCGGAAATTGTTGAAGTCGATGATCTGGGCGTAGTCGGAGCGGGTGTCGTCGCCGTCGCCATACTCCACCGGCACCCCTTCCAGCAGCAGCCGGTGAAAGGCACGGTTGTTATGGATGAGCACCGGCGATTCCGGCCTGCTAACGGTAAGGGCCGCCTCTTCCAGCACCGCCAGGGGGATATGGGGATTGATCTTCTGCATGGCGGAGAGCAGACGGCCTGCCAGCACCACCTGCCGGTAGTCAATCCGTTCCGGCCGGGCTTCCGCCATCTCTGGCTCGCCCGGCACTAGGCCGTCCCTGGCCGTCGGCCCTTCGCCTTCAGGGGCGATATCCGGACCAAAGGCGTATTCATAGCCCCCGTCACGGAACCATTCGAGGCAGAGCTGTTCCAGCTGGTCTTCTGTGATCATTTGTTTCCGTTGTGTCTCATCTGTTGGCGACTACGTTTTTTGTGTCTCGCAAAATTAATATTCTGAGACACAACTAGTTTTAAATCTCATGAGTGAGACTCAAAGTATTTCTACGCCCTCGGCAATGTTCAGCAATTCCCTGAAGGCGTAAATACCGGACCGCCGCCCGCGCCCTTCACGCAGGGTGTGCAACATCCCGTCCTCACGCAACATGCTTAGAATGCGGGCGGCGGTTGGTTTGGGTATTTCAGAATAGGTCGTAAAATGGGTGGCTGTGAAAATAGGATGCTGGAATAAAAAGTCCACGGCACGGATAGCATGTTGGGAATGGGTCAGGTCAACAACCTGAGTTTTTACCCTCTCATAGAGAGCCAGGATGGCCCTGGCCTTCCGTTCGTTCTCGGCTGACTGTTCAACAATACCCTGAAGGAAGAATGCAGACCATTCAGTCCAGGCATCTTCCCGAGAAACGGCCCGTAGGCGCTCCTGGTAAATTTCACGATGGGACTCCAGATAACCGCTCATGTAAAAATCCGGGCTACTGAGAAGCCCTTTATTAAACAAGAAAAGAGGGATCAGCATACGTCCCAAACGGCCATTACCATCCTTAAACGGATGTAAGGCCTCAAACTCAACATGAACCAGGGCAAGCTGCACCAGGGCGTCCAACTCATCCGTACTCGTCAGAAAGTTTTCCCAAGCATCCATTCCTGCGCCGAGGTGCTCAGGTGCGATGGGAACAAAGCCAGCCTCTTCGATTGAGCAGCCTTTTGGGCCAATCCAGTTTTGCTCTGTCCGATAATTCCCAGGAGATTTATCGCGCCCCCGCACTCCCTGCATAAGCAGATGATGGGCCTGGCGCAACATGTGCTGGGATAATGGCCGATCAGACAACTCGTCTATGCAGGCGCGCATAGCGCGTCGGTAATTGACGATTTCTTCCGCGTCATCCCGCTTAGGCTGCGTAATACCACCAGGCTCACCACCCGCTTCCAATTCGAGAACCTCTCCCATGGTGACATGGGTGCCCTCGATCTTTGATGACAAAACCGCTTCCTGAGTGGTCAATGGAGAAAGGAGGACAGAGGCATTTGGGATGGCGGAGAGCAGGCCATCATAGCGGGCCAAGCAGGCGTTTGCCCGCCCGATGAGGGGGATCAAGGACTTCCAGTCCAGTTCTGCAGGAGGGAATTTTCCTAAGTGGTAATGAACTGGTTGAGACATCCGGTTATCTCCTTCCCATGCTTAGTCTGAAAGAAAACTCTCATTGTTACTGAACCTTTTACTTGTAAAGGGCCAAGATATTATTCGCGACGTCATCACACGCCGCTGCAGGATAACCGTTTTTGCGCAAATTAACCCTGATGACACTTCGCACCATGGCGGTAATCTACCCGTTCCGGCCGGACTTCCGCCATCCCTGGCCGTCGGCCCTTCGCCGTCATAGGCAATGTCCGGGCCAAAGGCGTATTCGTAGCCGCCTTCGCGGAACCACTCCAGGCAGATTTGTTCAAGCTGGTCTTCGGTGATCATAAGAGGTATCTCTTGCTTGCCTATTTTTCAAAAAAAGCTATTAATGCCAATGTGAGCCGTCCACTGCGTAGCGGGGGGCTGGCTCCTGACTCGTCTAAAAACTCATCAGCCATCCAGTTCTGGTGTAAGAGCCGAAGGAGATGGGGCTGCCGTCCGGGCAGGCCCTTTTTATGTTGTCCTACTGCCTCCAACCTAAATGAACCTTGTGTCTAACTTGCTGATATTAAATATTAAAACAAGGTTATTGTGTTTGAATTAGGTTCCAATTAGGGTCACACTCTATTCAAACCTAATCAGAACCGGGAAACCAGCGCGCACCTCTGGTCCGGCCAACCACATGAATTTGGTTATCCTTTTTCATTTCCTTCAGCAAGGCTTTGATCTCGTCAACCGATAAAGCCGGCAAAACTTGCATGAACTCCTGAAAACGGCAGCCATCTGCTTTATTGCTCTTAATATGTTTCAACAACAAGGCTTTGTTCGTATCACGATCAAGCCCCTTCTTCCGGGTATAGACGCCCTTCTTCCCTGCCATGGCGTAAAATCGTTTCGACAACACATATTTCCCTTTCCCGACCCGGACGATGACACCTAACTCGGCCAGCCGTGGTATCCTGTCCGCAAATTCCTGGGGAACCGGCTTTTCCTTGTGCAGGCAGTCGAGCAGCAGGAAGTCCTTGGTTGTAAAGGAAGCCAGAGTCTCCCTGCCGATTTTTTCAAGAAACTGCAAAAAAAGCGGGTCTTGAACATCGCCGCGCAGGAAGAGAGAAACCTGATACTCATCGGTATCGCTGAAGTCCGGAGCCGGCTTGCTTTCCTTGATACACTCCTCAAACATCCGGTTCGCGCCCTGGCCGGATCGCTCCACCAGCCCGCATTTTGCAAAAACTTCTGCGATCCGCCGGTTGCGGGGAGACTGCCGCCAGAGAATATTGTCAACCGTGATACCGTATGGAAATCCGCCGGGGCTGACAATTTCAAGCCTGGTCGGATATTGGCGGATAAAGACAGACCCTCCGAGACGGTAGTCACGGTGGCTCACCGCGTTTAAAATGGCCTCCCGCACCACAGCTTCGTTGAAAGTTGGAATTTCCTGCCGGAAAAGACCGTCCTGGTATTGAAACAGGTCATTTCTGAGATTGATGGTTTCCCAGAGCTTATCCTGAAACAGGAAAAAGCCTTCCCTGAACTCCTTGCGTTGCTGGTAGGGGATTGAGGCCTCGCTGGTCCGGTACTCATAGACGATTTCCGCCTGGGCCAGGTGCCTGGAAAGCGCCTTTGCCGTTCCCAGAAGGACAAGCGCGGCAATGGTGATGCCGCCGTCAACGATGAGTTCAGCATCTTCAAGAAGTTGTTCGGAGGAAAGTTCCCGCAGGCTGTCATTGCCTGAACGTCGCGACCAGATAGAGCGGAACCTGTCAATTGCTTCGGGATCGAGGTCAGCCAGGTTTGCCTTGGGGCATATCTCAGCCGAAAAGTCAGGCCCGGACTCGTCAAAAATCCGTTTGAGCATGTCCGGGGTCATGGGGACCAATTCTTCGCCGCCGCGCATCCAGTAAGTCCCCTTGTACTGGACAGGCATGCCGATGGGGCGTGATGGCACCTCGAAAACAAGCACACGGCCTTTCGGGTGGAAAATCTCTTCAACAAATACCCGCAAATGAAGCCGTTCCAGAAGCCCCGCCTTGGTCCGCTCCAGATTATCAAAGGCTGCGGTCCCGACAACCTGCCGGGGCAGTTTGTCGGTCACTCCCAGAACCATGTGCCCGCCACCTTCGTTGGCAAGGGCCGCACAATAGGCCACCAGTTTTTCAAAATCAAAGCGGTTCTTGGCCTCCTTAAATTCCAGGTGCTCATCCTCTGATGGGGCGGCCAGCCATTTTTCAAGTTGTACAAGGGTGATCATTATTCTTCTTTCTTCCCTCTATTGAGGCTCAGGGATATTGACATGCAGCAAGTCTCGTTCAGTAGCAGTAATGGATGCCTCAAAGCATTGATCAAAAATCGTAAGTTGATCTTCGTATTTGCGATAAGCCGTGTTGTAAAAATTTCTAAGGATAAATCCTATGAAATGGTACGGGGTTAGCGGAGCACTGACAGGAATCCTGCAATTTTGATACTGCCCCAAAGTTAAATGCGATTTGGGGTGGTCAACGTCCACCACGACTTCTTCTCGGCAATCAAAATCAAATCGAATTGGGAATGGCACAATATTTTTCATAATGACTTCAGCATAAATTTCATCATCAAGATAAATGTCCGGATTGTTTTGAAACTCCTCAAGGAATGGTGAAGGGAAAAAAGCCAGACGGTGGGCTTCAACTTCGTTATTCCTGAAGCGATACATCATTTGGATGAGAGCACCGTCAAGCATGCGCAGGTTATAGGTTTGAGTACGCTCAAGCTCCCTGTAAATGTCATGGTAGGGAATATTTTTGAGTGCATAACTGGTATTCCCTCTAACACCAATGCCAACCTCTCGAAGCCCCTCACCCAAATCACGCATGGCAGGAAAGTTCTGACGATCACAGAGGCTCAATCCCACAAGGTCTGCGGTCAGCTGCTCCACCTGTTGACGGATTCGCTCAGGACTTGGCATCACCCCACCTCTTTGTTTAACAAGGCTCTTAGGCGTTTGAGTTGATCCGCCCCAAGGTCTTCAGGATATACACGTCCTGCCTCCAGATCATCGAGAAGTTGTGCCAAGTCGTCCTTCTTTTTGCGTACTCTACGACGCTCATCTTCTGTCATGTCTCTGTTGACAATGTTCAGATGTTTTCTTTGCTCTTCTGTTGGATATTGGAAATGAAGATTGAAGTTGTTGGCCTTAACTTGCTCAAATTCCCGCATCAGCTCCTCCATCCCCTTACCAATGCCAAGAATCCTGACCCAGCCCTTGCTTCGTGTAATAGCAGTAAATAAACGATTTCTGAAGCCTGCCATATTCCAGAATTGATGCCAACAGTCCTGAGCATTCAGAATATAAACCATGCCCGCTTCGTTACCCTTTGCACGATAAATGCCTGTAAAGGTAATAGATTCGCTGTCTGCATCGAAAAAAACATCCGGAGATGTATCGACGCCAGCCAGGTGAGAGTTGATTCCATCAGTAAAGAGAAGTTTTCTTATCGGGCCGACTTCTTTCCGGGTTGAAAAAGGGTTCGGATTGATGACCACAATGTCGTCCGGGCGAAGTTCATCGTCTCTCAAGTTAGCCTTTATCGCCTCGGATACCCATTGCGCCTGCTCCTCGCTGGAATTAAAAAGCTGAAATTGGATCAGGTCGTCCACTGGAGAATGGTCTTCAAGAAAAGCAGGACTACTGTCGTGGGTCCTTGCAAGCGTCACCTCGTGCCCGCCAGCCAATTCTCCTTCAGTAACTTCATATCCGACCTCAATCCAGAGTTGATTGTTGTCAAAAATCTGTACCAACCCTGACCCTGTTGCTTCATCAGGAGTTCGATAAATTCCAAAACCCAAGGCATGGGCAGTTGCCAGGACGGGGCGTGAATTTCGGTAACACTTTTTAAGGATGACATCCTGCTGCGGCTTGCCCGGCTGACTTGGGGCAAAGCGAACTCTTGGCGTCCCATCCTGGTTTTTTCCAAAGATTTCTTCGGGTGAAGGAAGAGATTGAGAGCTAAGGTTTTGCAATTCGTCATAGGCATAAACGAGCCGTTTTTCTGGCTTGAGCATTTCATAACAAATACGGAGAAACGCTGGTGGAAAGTCCTGCGCCTCGTCAATCAGTATGGCGTCGTAGGTACTTGATGGCATGGAACAGTCATCAAGCGCTTTCTGGCAGGCACCTTCAAATTCTTTGTCCTGGCCAAATTTGCGTTTTGCAGAGCCGAAATCGTAATATTCGATCCCATTCGTCTGGCAAAAGTTATAGTATATTCCATTGCGATCACCGCCACCGGGCGCGCCCCAGGCGTGGGTGATCTGAATATTATCCCAATCAGGTTCTTCGTTTGTCTGCTCAATTGTGAAGGTATTAATGAGTTGCCGAAATTGTCCTTTCAGTGATCTGGTGTTAAATGTTACGGCAATTTTCCACTCTGGATGCTGGGCGTGAAGATAAGCTGCTTTAAGTGCAAGAACGATGGTTTTCCCAGAACCGGCCAAGCCACGAATACGCTGTACACCTTCAACAGTTTCAATGACAGCCCGCCCCTGAAGGTTATCCAGATTAGCGATGGAGTCTTCCAGCCTCTTTAACTTGGCACCACGGGAATCAGCTTTCTGGACATCCCGTTTTTTTCGACCTTTCCGAATAGTAGAGATTGCTTGAATTACCGCCACCAGAGCTTCAAAATGGCTCGGATCGTCCCACTCGCAGTTGTGCAGCCATTCTTCCAGATTTGCGTCATTACAGACGGGATAATCATCCTCGGATAGACTGGTGACATCATCTTTTGCCGGTGCATAGGTGACGGGGAAGAGGGGCACCTGTAGAGAGCGGCCTTTCATCAAGGCCTTATGTGCCCGCAGTTTAGATTCGAGTTTGTTATAACTGTCATCCTGGGATTCTTGAATACCAGTCGTATCGAGGCCTTCAACCAGGTTAAAAATCACAAGGCCTGTGTCTCTGGTGAGCAACAAGGCATCAATGGGATATGGTCCTTCTGCTGTACCGATAATCGGATAGCCAATGTAGAGGAACCCGTCAAATCCCGTGGCATGGTTGGCGAAAAAGTCTGCCAGCCGCTGGGCGGAAACAGGTTTTTTGGTGGTGCCTTGTATAATTGTTATCATGCTGAAATTCCTTGTTGGTATGTGGAGACGGCATTTTCTTTTTCAGCCAGCATGCCGAGGTCTCCTGATAAGAGCCTTGGAAGGAGAGTGTCGCGGAGTTTGGTCAGAGATGTGCATTCCAGTCGCACTGCCACCTGTTTATCAATCAGATATGACATGATGTTAAGTTTCTCAAAGTCGAAATCTGGTACAGCACACATTGCTTCCTTGAGATGACTTCTCTTAATATGTCCCATCGTCACCGCTTTATCGGCAGCTATCTGTTGAAATTTTGCGAGGTGATGTTTGGTCCAATATAAATAGAACCACTTGGGATAATCTTCAGATGTTACCTTGAATAAATGTTGATTTAATGCGGCCTTACCTCCACACCATATATCCACCAGTAAAGAACCAGACCAGGAGAAAACAACATCTCCATTATCAATAATACAGGCTAGATTTATATTGGGCGATGCTTTCTCTGCGGAGGTGGCTTCACCGGCTTTTAGCTGAGCGATTTTGACAATAGGTAGAAAATCGTTTTCATCTTCCGGTCTATATTTTTGAAGGGCCAACCCGTTTTGATAATTGGCTATTGTGTCGAGAGACTTCCACGTCCACCCATTCGGGATTAACCCCAGTTCGGAGTCGGTAAGTTCGTCGGGGAAGAGGGCGGCGGTGGTGCGGAGTTGGGCAAATTGGTCTTGGGGGGCCGCCCCTGCGCTTCCTGCGCTCGCGGCATTTGCACGTCCCTGTGCTTCAAGCTGGTCGAGTTCGGCGTCGGTCTTGGTCGCTGCCGCCGTCCTGGCTCCCGCGACATTTGTGCATCCCTGCACGGCACCGCTGATGGCGCACATGGCGGCGCGTTCCGGGTCCTGGCCGCCCACCTTGGCCTCGATCTTGGCCTTGATCGGCTCGAAATCCACAAACCAGGATTTGAAAATGGCCTGGGCCATCTCCTCCAGGGTCTGGTTGATCTGGCGGTTCAGTTCGATTTTGTCGTCTAAACTTTTCAGAACACGAGCGATTGTTTCTTGATCCTTTCGGGGTGGGACCAGCAACTTCAACCGGCTAATCATTTCGTTGTTTAAACTAGCCCGTGTAGACATTAGCGTAGAAAAAGCCATCATTTCTTTTCTAAAGGATGGGCTTCTCAGATAATAACCAACATATTCAGGCAAAAGGACTGTCCCTCTTTTTGGCCTTAAACGCTTTGTGAATCCATTGAAAGTAGCTTGCTCATAATCTTTCAATGCCACGCAGCTCATTCCCAGCTCATTAATTGTCTCACTGGTCCGTGTAAGGAATACATCCCCCCTTTGTACAGAAAAAGACTCTCTTTCTCGCTCACTTGTCTGCACAAGTTCTGTCAACTTATCTGGCACAAAAAAATTGTAAAAAACATCTTTAAAAGACAGAAATGGGTAACCAGATCCAAAGTCTTTTGCAGGCTTCGACAACCCAGACCTTATATCATATAGATCTGCCAAAGAAACCAGAGGCCAATCAGCACTCATAACCCAACCCCGCCAGGTTCTCTTTGATCTGCCCTTCCAACCGGGCGCTTTCAGCAAACTGTTCCGAGAGCTGGGCTGTCAACCTTGCCATCTTGTCGGCAAAGGGTTCACCGTCGTCCTCCTCTGCCGCCGCGCCCACATAGCGGCCAGGTGTCAGCACATGGTCATGTTTGACAATCTCGGCTATTTCGGCAGACATGCAGAATCCGGCCTCGTTCTCATACCCCTCTGCCGCTCCTGCGCGTCCTGCGCCCGCGGCATTAGTGCTTCCCTGCACGTCACCCTTGCGCCAGGCATGAAAGGTTCCGGCAATTCGCTCAATGTCCTCCTTCTTGAAATCCCGCAGCACCCGGTCCTTCATATAGCCCAGGTTGCGGGCGTCAATAAACAGTACCTCGCCGGAGCGGTCCCGGAAGCCGTTGCGCTCCTTCTTGTTGCGGGTCAGGAACCAGATACAGGCCGGAATCTGGGTGTTGGTGAAGAGCTGGCCGGGCAGGGCCACCATGCACTCCACCAGGTCGTTTTCCACCAGGGCGCGGCGGATGGTGCCCTCGTTGTTGGTATTGGAACTCATGGAGCCGTTGGCCAGCAGCAGACCCATGGAACCGTTGGGGGCCAGGTGATAGAGCATATGCTGGAGCCAGGCAAAGTTGGCGTTACCGCTGGGTGGCTTGCCATACTGCCAGCGCGGGTCATCATCACTGACGCCGGTGTCCCACTCCTTCATATTAAAGGGCGGATTGGCCATGATGTAGTCGGCCCGCAGGTCCGGGTGCTGGTCATTGGTAAAGGTGTTGGCCGGTTCCTTGCCGAAGTTGAAGTCCAACCCCCGGATCACCATGTTCATGGCCGCCAGCTGCCAGGTGGTGTGGTTGTACTCCTGGCCGTAGATGGAAACATTGCCGAGCCTGCCGCCATGCTCCTTGATGAAGTTCTCACTCTGGACAAAGAAGCCGCCGGAACCCATGGCCGGATCATAGACCCGCCCCTGGAAGGGTTGCAGCATCTCGACAATCAGCGAGACAATGGATTTCGGGGTGTAGAATTGGCCGCCCTTCTTGCCTTCGGCCAGGGCGAACTGGCCGAGAAAATATTCATAGACATGGCCGAGGATATCCTTGGCCTGCAGGGATTCATGGGCAAAGGGAATCTCGGAGAGCAGATTGATCAACTCGATGAGCTTGGACTGGTCGATCTGCAAGCGACCGTATGATTTGTTCAACACCCCTTTCAGTTTGGGGTTGTCCTTCTCAATGGCGTCCAGGGCATCGTCAATCAGTCGCCCCACACTGCGGAAGGTGTATATGTGTTTTTTGCCGTTTACGATCTCGATCTCGCTGCCGGGGGCCAGGGTGGCATTGTCGCGCAGGGTCTGCCAGCGGGCCAGCTGCGGCACCCAGAAGACGTTCTTCTCGGTGTAGTAGTCCCGAATCTCCAGCTCATCGGCAATCTCGGCCTGGTACTCACCGTCGGAGTCAAAGTCATCACGATCGAGAAAATAGTCATGCTCCGGGTTCTTGAACTGCTCGACCAACTCCTGCCGCCGGATGTCAAAGGCATCCGACACATATTTGACAAACAACAGCCCCAATACCGCATGCTTGTATTGGGCCGCATCCAAGGTGGAGCGCAGCTTGTCCGCCGCGTTCCACAGCTTTTTATCCAGGTCGTTTAGGAATTTTTGTTCTTTTTGCGACATATCTTTTCCTTTCTCAGGGATTGCCTTCTCATCGTGACGTGTGACTTTTCAAAGTCAAAGGAAATAAGCTAGTGCAGTGTATCACTTAAAGTTTTGTATATTTATGCAACTATGCTTTTAGGCACAAAGGCACGAAGAGCTTCTTGTTTTTATGTTTTTCTTTGTGCCTTCGTGTCTTTGTGGTTCGTATGCAATATCGAAATTCTACACGTAAATTTAAGTTTTACGGAGTACTAGTCAGCCGGCCAATATACCCGCACCAGCGGGATAAGGGCACGGCCTTCGATGTCAAAATTTTCATAATGGGTGACCACCAGACTGGCCAACTCGTCAAGATCCAGCAGGGTAAGGGGGACATTGGCCCGGTCTGCCTCATACTTGGCATCCTTGCTGAAACCGCCGGTGCTGATATAAAGAGCACGGTCTCCTTCTCTCAGACCACCAAGGAAACTTCTGATGTCCTGGGCACCCATGGCAAAGTTCTGTCGATGTTTGACCTCTGCCTTGATGCGAGGTTCTTCCAGACCAAGGCCATCAGGGGAGGCAAAGACATCCACGCCGCGATCAGGACCTTTCGGTGAAATGCGGGTGCGGTAGCCCATGCCGCGCAGGATGGCCGCGGCCAATTCCTCCATCTCGTCAGCAGAGAGAGCGAGGATCTTATCCTTGATGAACTCATGGGCCTTGCCGACCATCTCCTGACGAATCTCGTCCAGGGTTGTCTTTTCATCCTCCAGGCTTTGCTCGTTGTGGACAGAAAGTTTTTCTCCCTTCATGGCGGCCTGGATGTCGGCCCATACTTCGTCATTGATAGCAAACAGGGTCAAGGTGCTGCCCAAAGAGTTCCGGGAGCTGGCGGACAGATTATCGCGCTTGACCCGGCTTTGCCACTCAACCTCCCGAATATGGGGGTAGTCTCCTACGGTATCAGGTTTATATTGGTATTCACTTTTAACAACGCCAACAAGATACTCACGTTGGCCGGGATCGTAGGAAATGACGTGGTTGCCCACCTGGACAACGGAACGAAACTTATGGAACATGGCAACCGAGTTGCCCATGGCACCCTTACGCCCATCAGGATAGGCCTGCAAAATGGCCTGGCGGATCTCCTCAAGGTCGCTGACTGTGCTCATGTCGCCGAGCTCCTGCCAACCAACAGCCACATAGCCTTTGCTGAAACTGCCAATAAGACGTCCGCCCTCACCAGCCCTGATCATCCACACGTTTTTCATTATCATACCCATTGCCGTAAACCGGCATCTCAATCAATATAAACAAAGGCATCCCTACGGATGCGGCAACACGCCGCCATACTGCTCTGCCAGATAGGTTGCTATCATGAGACCATCATCGATAAACCATCTGCCGGTACTCATAGACTGTCGTGCCACTGCCGGTGGCGTGGTCCCTTCGGCAAGCACCAGGACCGGGCTGTTTTGATTCTCCTGACCAAGTAGCTCAACAATCTGATTGCGTGGGCGGGGGAAATCCACATGGACAATATCGATTTCCGCTCGCACTTTGGGTGAATAGTACAAAAAACCTTCAACCACACCGCAGTCCGGACAGTAAAAGGGGCCTGCCCCTCCTTCCAGCCATGGTGTGAGCATAAAAAGAGTATGTTTTGCCATTCGTTGTATTTCCCCCTCCCCCTGAGCCTGGGGATATATTGCTTGAATCGCCCCAGCAAAACCCGTGCGGTTTGCTAGGGCACTTATGATATGAGATGTAACCGACAAACAGCCCAAATGCAAAGTGGTTGTATTTTTTGATGTTTTCTGGCGCCAGTGATTGCGGCTTCTCCTCAAAAACCTGGCCGTCCGATGAACAGGTAAAGGGGATGTTGCGGCATTGTCCCGGCACCCTTTCCATGCCCATAAATATTCCGCTGCTTTCCTGCTGTTGACGCCGCACCACTCCGACACCACACAAAAAGAAAGGGCTGTAACCATTTAAGGTTACAGCCCTTTCAGAAATTTGGTGGCGATGCAGGGAATCGAACCCCGGACTCTACGGATATGAGCCGTATGCTCTAACCAACTGAGCTACATCGCCATGGCAAAACGAAGCCACTATATTGTCATTTTTTGGCCTCTTGTCAATAAAAAAAAGGAATTCCGGCCCGTGGCCGGAATTCCTTTTCATAACTTCCGGACACGGGGCTGATCTGTCAGCCAGCCCCGCCCGGTAGAGCAGTGGTCGGCTTACATCATGCCGCCCATACCGCCCATGCCACCCATGCCGCCCATGCCGCCCATGCCGCCGGGAGGCATACCGCCGCCGGAATTCTCTTCAGGCTTGTCAGCGATCATGCACTCGGTGGTCAGCAGCAGACCGGAAACGGAACCGGCATTCTGCAGAGCAGTACGGGTAACCTTGGCCGGGTCGATAACACCGGCGGCAATAAGGTCTTCGTACTCTTCAATATCGGCGTTAAAGCCATTGGGGCCTTCCATGCCCTTGACATGCTCGACAATGATGGAGCCTTCACAACCGGCATTGGCAGCGATCTGGCGCACAGGCTCTTCAATGGCACGCATAACGATCTTGCGGCCGAGATCCTGCTCACCGGGCAGCTTCATGGCGTCCAGGGCCTTGAGGCAGCGAATATAGGCGACACCGCCGCCAGGGACAATTCCTTCCTCAACCGCAGCGCGGGTAGCGTTCAGGGCGTCCTCAACGCGGGCCTTGCGCTCCTTCATCTCAACCTCGGTGGCAGCGCCGACATTAATGACGGCCACACCGCCGATCAATTTGGCCAGACGTTCCTGGAGCTTCTCACGATCATAGTCGGAGGTGGACTCTTCGGCCTGGGCCCGGATCTGCTTGACGCGGGCCGCCAGCTTGTCCTTGTCGCCGGCGCCGTCGATGATGGTGGTATTGTCCTTGTCAACCACAACGCGCTTGGCAGTACCAAGGTCGTTGAGGGTAACGTTCTCAAGCTTGATGCCGAGATCCTCGGTAACCACCTGACCACCGGTGAGAACAGCGATATCCTCCAACATGGCCTTGCGGCGATCGCCGAAACCCGGGGCCTTGACCGCACAGATATTCAGGGTGCCGCGCAGCTTGTTGACCACCAGGGTGGCCAGGGCCTCGCCATCGACATCCTCGGCAATGATAAAGAGGGGCTTACCCATCTTGGCGACCTGCTCAAGAATGGGCAGCAGGTCCTTCATGTTGGAGATCTTCTTCTCGTTGATCAGAATAAGGGGGTCTTCGATATTGACCTCCATCTTTTCGGCATCAGTCACAAAGTAGGGGGAGAGGTAGCCGCGGTCAAACTGCATGCCCTCAACCACGTCCAGGGAGGTCTCCATGGATTTGGCCTCTTCCACGGTGATAACACCCTCTTTGCCGACCTTGTCCATGGCCTCGGCAATGATGTTGCCGATGGTGGCATCGTTGTTGGCGGAGATGGTGCCGACCTGGGCAATTTCCTTCTGCTCCTTGGTGGGCTTGGCTACCTTGGCAAGCTCGGCCACCACGGCCTCAACCGCCTTGTCAATACCACGCTTGATCTCCATGGGGTTGCTACCGGCGGCAACGATCTTGGAGCCTTCGGTGTAGATGGCCTGGGCCAGCAGGGTAGCGGTGGTGGTACCGTCACCAGCCACGTCAGAGGTCTTGGAGGCAACCTCTTTGACCATCTGGGCGCCCATATTCTCGAACTTGTCTTCCAGCTCGATCTCCTTGGCCACGGTGACACCGTCCTTGGTAATCACCGGGGCGCCAAAGGACTTTTCGATCAGGACATTACGTCCCTTGGGCCCCAGGGTTACCTTGACGGCATTGGCCAGGGCGTTGACACCGTTAAGGATCTGTTCCCGCGCCTTCACACTATACTTAATTTCTTTTGCCATTGTATTCTCTTCTCCTTTTACACGAATCGGGCCGCTGCACGGCAGCCGATTTCTGAGGATTTGTAATAAAAATCAAAAAACAGATTGCTGCTGAAACACGGCAGGCCGCTACTCCACCACACCGAGGACGTCATCTTCACGCATGATCAGGTAATCTTCACCGTCGAGCTTGATATCAGTGCCGCCATATTTTGAAAAGAGAACTGAATCGCCCACCTTGACCTCCATGGCGATGCGCTCACCCTTTTCATTGCGCTTCCCAGGGCCAACTGCAACAATTTCGCCCTCCGCTGGCTTTTCCTTCGCACTGTCGGGAATGATAATGCCGCCGGCGGTCATTTCTTCACCGGCAAGACGTTTAACAAGAATGCGATCGTTTAAAGGACGAATCTTCATGCACTGCCTCCATACAAGAGTTGTAATAAAGTTTTGGTAAAAAGTTACAGGTGCTGACCGCAAGAATGGAGATGGCCAGCCTTCCGCACAAAAAAAGCAAGGAAAGAACAAGGTAGATTGATGCCTTTTCCCTGCATGAGGCGAAACAATAGGGACGGCTATTTGAAAAATCAAGAGAGGGAAACGATTTTTTTTAAGTCAACGTGCTGATTTATTCAACATTACGAAATATCGTTATTTTTTCTATTTTTCCCAGTTTGATTCCCCCACGTCTGCGTGGGGGGGAGGTGGAGCAAAGAGTCGCACTTTGGCTGCCGTGTGCTCCTCCCCCTGGCGCCTCACACCTCTCTTTGCTCCTTGCATCCCCATGTCACTGCAAAGACCGGAGGAACGCGGCAGTCCAGAGAGCACATGGATGGCAACAGGCGACAGCATCCTGGGAGGTAAGAATTCAGGAGTCAGGAGTCAGGAATTAGCCTTGATCCGCAGAGAGACAAGGCTGAGTTGTCAGGCCAGGCCGCTCCACAGGAGAAGTGGAGAGCGTTGGGCAAAGGGCTGTCTGGACCGAGCTGCCGGGGGCTAGACTAGTCCCGGCGGATTTTATTGATGAGGCCGGTGGTGGAAAAGTCGCCGACAAACTCGATGGTCCTTACCTGGCCGCCGGCGGCCAACACCTCCCGGGCGCCGACAATCTGGTCAACCGGCCAGTCGGAGCCCTTGACCAGGATATCGGGGAGCAGCGTGGTAATGAGCTGCAGGGGGGTATCCTCGCCAAAGATGACCACATGATCGACACAGCCCAGGGCGGCCAGCAAGCGGGCCCGGCTCGACTCGCTGTTCACCGGCCGCTTCGGGCCTTTGATGGCCCGGATGGAGGCATCACTGTTGAGGCCGACCACCAACCGGTCCCCCTGGCGGCGGGCCGCCTCCAGATAGGTGACATGGCCCTCGTGGAGGATATCGAAACAGCCGTTGGTAAACACCACCTTCTGGCCGCACTGCCGGTAGAGGCCCATGGTTTCGGTGAGGCTGGCCACGTCCGTAATCTTTTTCTTGTCGGCAAGACGCCAGGGCCGCGGCGCCGCACTGTTGAAACGGCGGCGCACTTCATCCACGTCAGCATCCGCCGGTGCAGCGCTGATCTCCTCCCGGCCCTCGCCTGCTTCGCTGAGCAGGCTGCCGTCCGGTGCGATGATAATGGAGTGGCCGCCGAAACGGGTAGTCGCACTGCTGCCCACCCGGTTGCAGGCCACCACAAAGACCTGATTTTCCACGGCCCGTGCCTGGAGGAGCAGACGCCAATGGCTGATACGGGCCAGGGGCCATTGCGCGCAGACCACCAGCAGCCGCGCCCCCTGCTGCACCTGGAGGCGGGCCAGTTCCGGGAATCGCAGGTCATAGCAGACCAGGCCGCCCAGGCACCAGCCGGCCACGGTCATGACCTCCAGGCTGTCGGCCGGGCTGAAGTGCTCATCCTCCTGCATGGGCACAAAGGGATGCTGCTTATCAGAGCGGCCCTCCACCCCTTGCGGGCTCACCATGAAGAGGCTGTTGTAAAAACGGCCCTGCCGGGCCTCGGGCAGGGAACCGGCCAGGACAATGTCATAGTGGGCTGCCAGGTCGCGCAGTTCATCAAGGACACCGGCGGTGCGGGCGGCTTGCTCGGCCAGGGTCTCATAGACAAAACCGTGCAGCCAGAGTTCAGGCAGCACCACCAGGCTCTGCGGCGGCGGCGCAAGGCGGCGCAAGGCGTGCCGCACCTGATGGAAATTATCCTCGGCACGCGGGGTGACGTCGATTTGCAGACAGGCAACAACAGGTGGCAGGGGCAAATGATGTGTCATGATTTTCTATGGGCAGCCATTGGTTTTCGACCGCCTGAAACAGGGGGGGGTGGGCGCATCTCCGGATTATACAAAAATCGGACATGTGGTTTATACAAGAATTCAGGATTCAGAATTCAGAATTCAGGAGTCAGGAGTCAGGAGTCAGGAGTCAGAAAGTTAAGTTCCACAACAAACCGTCATGCCGGGGCATGTCTCTGCCTGCGGCATTTTTTTTGCGCACACCCTGCTTTTGCCTGATACAATTTAGCCAGCGCAGGCAGCCTTGCTCTATGCGGATCATAAAACCCCGTCTGCGGTGCCGGCATAGCATGCAAAAACCACCCTTGTTCAATGCCTTACAATGATGAAGCTTCGTCGTTGACTTTGGCCGACGGCTGCTGTAGTGTGGCGCCAATTATCAAGGCCATCTTGAATAATCGCTGTTTCGGAGTCTCGCAGGCTCGCTTACCTGCCCGATTTTTTCGTGGCTACGAAAATTAAAATCCTCACATATGCTCGATATGCTGCGGTTTTTATTTTCCATTTATTCAAGATACCCTCAACAACCAAAGGTTGTTACAGCCGAGGAGTATGTTCATGACAATAATTGGAGACTTACTGGGGAACTCTCCCATTGGTCATCTTGTTGACCATGCCCGTAAGGTGCACGAGTGTGTGGAGTTTGTCAAGCCCATGATCGAGGCCCTTATCGCCGAGGACTGGGAGTGGCTCGAAGAGCTGCAGCACCGGGTGTCAAAAACCGAATATGAGGCGGACAAGCTCAAGCATGACATCCGCGCCCACCTGCCCAGGCGCTATTTCCTGCCGGTGAACCGCGAGGAGCTTGACGGCTTTTTGCAGTGCCAGGAAAAGATGGCTGATTATGCGGAGGATTTTTCCGTTATTCTCACCCTCCGCAAAACTCGGCTGCACCCGGGCCTCCATGAAAAATTCATGGAATTCGTTATCCAGGTCTTTCAGGTGAGCGGCACCCTGCTTACCGCGGCTGTCGAGTTCAAAAACCTGGCCGAGGTCTCCTTTTCAGGGGCGGAGGCGCGCATGGTACTTGAGCTCATCAATAATCTGGGCAAGGAAGAGTGGAAGGCGGACAAGCTGGGCCGCCAACTCTCCAAGGCTCTGTATGCCCTGGAAGGGGAGGTGAGCACCATTGACATCATTTTCTATGAAAAGATGCTGCTCAAACTCTCCGCCATTGCCAATGAGGCGGAAAATGCCGGCGACTTTCTCCGGGCCATGCTCCACAAATAGCAGGCCGGACCAGGATTCATCCATTATACATCACATCAGCAAAAGGGGAGAGGGCTGACACCTTGGCAGAGCTGGGTTCAGCCGTAGGTTTATCCATGGATATTTCAACAGTTATCATTGGTCTCACAGCACTCATCGGCCTTTATATGGCCTGGAATATCGGCGCCAACGACGTGGCCAACTCCATGGCCGATGCCGTGGGGTCAAAGGCGCTCAGCATCAAACAGGCCGTTATCCTGGCCGGCATCTGCGAATTTGCCGGTGCTGTCTTGGTCGGCTCTCATGTTACTGAAACGGTGCGCAAGGGCATTGTCGACCCCTCGCTCCTTGCCAACATGCCCGGCCTGCGAGAAGGCGAGGCAGCTGCCATTATTGTCATCGGCATGGCTGCGGCACTGCTCTGCGCCGCCATCTGGCTCAATCTGGCCACCTTCATCGGCATGCCGGTCTCCACCACCCATTCCATTGTCGGCGCCGTGGCCGGCTTCGGCATTGTGGCAGTGGGCGTCAATGCCGTCAACTGGACCAAGATGAGCCAGATCGTCGCCTCCTGGTTCATCTCACCGCTGTTCGGCGGCATCTGCGCCTTTGTCATTTTCAAGTTTATCTCTCGCCGCATCCTGGGCCGCACCAGGCCGGCCCGGGCCGCCATAATCTATACACCCTTTATTGTCTTTCTCCTTGTGATGGTGGTTACCCTGGCCACGGTCTACAAGGGACTCAAGCATGTTATCGGCAATATACCCTGGCTCACCGACAACGTCACCCTGCTGCTGGCGGTGGGTCTGGCCCTGGTCACGGCCTACGCCTCCCGTATTTACGTGCGGGCCAAGCTCAAGGACAAGCGGGAACTGCCCATTGCCAAGCAGCTGGAGGCGGTGGAAAATGTGTTCGTGCCCCTGGTCATCATCAGTTCCTGTTCAGTGGCCTTTGCCCACGGCGCCAATGATGTCGCCAACGCCATCGGCCCCTTTGCCGCCATTGTTCATATTCTCCAGACCGGCGATGTGGCCATGAAGGTCGGCGTCCCCTTTTGGGTTCTCTGCCTGGGTGGCGCAGGTATTGTTCTTGGCCTGGCCTCTTATGGTCACAAGGTCATGACCACGGTGGGCACCAAGATCTGCGAGATTACCCCGTCGCGCGGGGTGGCCGCGGATATTGCCGCCACAGCCACCGTACTCATCTGCACGCGCCTGGCCCTGCCGGTCTCCACCACCCATACCCTGGTGGGCGCCATCATGGGTATCGGACTGGCCCGCGGCTTAGGCGGCATTGACGGTGAAGTAACCCGCCGCATCTTCGGTTCCTGGTTCATCACCGTGCCGATTGCCGCCATCCTCTCCATTATCCTCTTTGTCATCGGCCGAGCCGTCTTTCTGGAGATGCTCATCCCGGTTATTGCCGGCTAGCAATCCGTTGAAAAACGGTAGCAAGCGCAGCTGAACCAAAAAAACGAGGCTGTCCCCAAAGCGGGGCAGCCTCGTTTTTTTGGTTCAGCGTCGAAGTCCGGGAAAACGTTCTCCCCCAGCCTTCCGGCTCAGGCTATCTTATTGATAAGATGCAACTTAATGACAACATGGCAAAGTCGGAAGGACGGCCTTTCAGGCTGTTCTTCTACCTCCTCACTCCTGAATTCTGAATCCTGAATTCTCGTTTAATGATGAACTTTGCCGGACATCCTTAGATACTGACCGTGCCCGGCTCACCGGCAACCACCTCGCCGATGATGGCGGTCTCATAGGGGTAGCCGCCCACCGCTATCTTGGCCTGGATGGCAGCCAGCTCCTCTTCCGGCGCGGCAATAAGCAGGCCGCCGGAAGTCTGAGGATCAGCCAGGATCAGTTCCATGACATGGCCCTCGGGCAACGACGAGTCGGTCAGGCAGCGGCGATAAAACGAGAGATTCTTGTGGCCGCCTTCCGGAATAATGCCCATATGGGCAAAATCAACAACCTGGGGCAGCAGGGGAATGGCTGCCGGGTCGAGATGGATGGCAACCTTACTGGCCGCCGCCATCTCCTGGGCATGGCCCAGCAGGCCGAAACCTGTGATATCGGTGGCACCATGGGCCAAACCGGCCATGGCCTCGCCGGCCGCCTTGTTGAGACAGGCCATGCAGGCGCTGATCTCCTCTTCCAGCTCCGGGCCGCCGAGACCTCCCTTGATGGCGGTGGACAAGATACCGGTGCCGATGGGCTTGGTAAGCAACAGTTTGTCGCCCGGCCGGGCCCCGGAGTTGAGCAGCACCTGCTCCGGGTGGACAATGCCGGTGACGGACAGGCCGTACTTGGTTTCGCCGTCCTCCACGGAATGACCGCCCACCAGCAGGGCTCCGGCCTCGCGGATCTTGTCCAGGCCGCCGGCCAGGATATCCTTCAAAATCTGTCTGTCCATGGTTTTAATGGGAAAACAGACAATATTCATGGCCAACAGAGGCCTGCCGCCCATGGCATAGACGTCGCTTAAGGAGTTGGCCGCGGCAATCTGGCCGAAGCGATAGGGATCGTCGACAATGGGAGTAAAGAAATCCACCGTCTGAATCAGGGCGGTGTCATCGTTTAAACGATAGACCCCGGCGTCGTCATAGCCGCCGGCCCCGACCATGAGATTGACATCCGTGGGCAGATCCAGACCACAGAGAATATTGTCCAGGTCCCCTGGACTTATTTTAGCCGCTCAACCAGAGGCTTTAACGGTCTGTGTCAGTTTGGTCATTTTGTTATGAAAATTAGTGAAGGTGAAGTACCTATTCGATATTAAAAGAGAATTCAGAATTCAGGAGTGAGAAAACAGTAGAAAAATTCAAAATTCCGTCGTTCCGATTTCTAAATTCTGAATTCTCATCGAGCAGTTATCTCAACTCGGAAAGTTGAATTCATAGGAGCCTGTCGGACTTAGAGAATCTGGCCTTGATTTTTCGAATTTGCAGTAGATTTATGTCTAAGTCCGACAGGCTCATAGCAGCCCGTTGAAAAACTACTGCGCTTGCTGATGCGTCGTCAAAACTCGGCTCAAAATGCTCATTTACCCTATGTAAACTGCGCTTTTTCGCCTCATTTTTCCTAGCCTCAGCTTCGCTCGCTACCTTTTTCAACGGGCTGCTAGGGGTATCTTAGTTCAAATCCGCGCTGAACTCATCCTCGTCCTTCAGGTCGCGGGTGAGCAGGTCATGGACGGCGGCGGCACAGGGCTTGTCCTCATAGAGCACCAGATACATCTGTTCTAAAATGGGCATATCCACCTTTTCCCGGCAGGCCAGATGCCAGGCGGAACGGGTGGTCTTGACTCCCTCGGCCACCATCTCCATCTCCGCCAGGATGGCGGAGAGCGTGCGGCCCTGGCCCAGTTTGATGCCCACGGTGCGGTTGCGCGACAGATCGCCGGTACAGGTCAACACCAAATCGCCCAGACCACCCAAGCCGGCAAAGGTCAGGGGGGAGGCCCCCATTTTGACACCCAGGCGGGTGATCTCGGCCAGGCCGCGGGTGATGAGCGCCGCCCTGGTGTTGGTGCCGTATCCGGCGCCGTCGCAGATACCGGCTGCAATGGCAATGGGATTCTTGAGGGCGCCGCCCAACTCCAAACCGATCATGTCGGTGGAGGTATAGACCCGGAAACGATCCGTAAAAAAGATACGCTGAATGGCTGCCGCTGTTTCCTTATTGCCGGCGGCAACGCTGACGGCAGTGGGCAGACGTTGGGCCACCTCCTTGGCAAAACTGGGCCCGGCCAGGACGCCGAGCCTGGCCCTTTTGCCGGCGGCCTGCAGCTCTTCGGTCATGACCTGGGTCATGGTGAGCAGGGTGTCGTTTTCAATGCCCTTGGTGGCGGAGATGATGATCGGTTCGCCGGTTAGCTCGGCCTGCACCTGCCGGAACACCTCGCGGCTGACATGGGAGGGCACCACCATGAGAATGACGGGTTTGCCGGCCACGGCCAGCCGCAGGTCATGGGTGGCGGTCAGGGTCTCGGCCAGGCAGAAATCGGGCAGATATTTTATGTTACGGCGCTGGGCCTGGACCGCCTCCACATGGGCCTTGTCATGCCCCCAGAGAGTGACGCGATGGCCCTGATCGCTGAGCAGCTTGGCCAGGGCCGTGCCCCAACTGCCGGCGCCGATGACCGCTATGTCTTGGAATTCGCTCATGGTCAAGAATGTACTGTATTTGTATGGCGGTGTGAAGTTGAGAAGTTGAGAAGTTGAGAAATAAGGGGTAAGTAAGGTAAAGATCCTCAAATCCATTTCCCCTTTCTCCCTGCCCTCGTCTCAGTCCGGAAAAGGGTCATCTCGTTTCGAGATCAAGGTCTACGAAAAAATAGGCAGGGCATGTATTCGATATCGGAGTCTTCACCTCGTTTCGCTTACCTCCGAGCATTATTTTTCCCCGAGCCTGACGCTAATGATCGGGCCGGTAAGCGAGTTTAGGAGACTCCGAGAGGGCCATTACTGGACAGGCACTACCCATGCATCCACTTCCCGAACTGCTGGCCCCGGCCGGCAGCATAGAAAAGCTGAAAACCGCCATCCTGTACGGTGCTGATGCCGTCTACCTGGGCGGCAAGGCCTTTGGTCTGCGGGCCAAGGCGGTCAACTTTGACCACGATGAGCTGGCCCAGGCCGTGGCCTTTGCCCATCAGCGGGGGGTGCGCCTCTTTGTCACCGTCAACATCATGGCCCACAACCGCGACCTTGACGCCCTGCCCGCCTATCTGCGCGAACTGGCCGACCTGGGGGTGGACGCCCTGATCATCGGCGATGCCGGTATCTTCCGGCTGGCCCGCCGCATCGTGCCGGAGATGAAGATCCACATCTCCACCCAGGCCAATATCACCAACAGCCAGAGTGCCCTGTTCTGGCAGGATCAGGGCGCCAGCCGCGTCAACCTGGCCCGGGAGCTGTCACTTGCCGAAATCCGTCAGGTCAAGGAGGCCCTCAGCGCCAAGGTGGAGGTCTTTGTGCACGGCGCCCTGTGCATCTCCTACTCGGGCCGCTGCATGCTGAGCCACTACCTCACCGGCCGCGACGCCAACCAGGGGGCCTGTGCCCATCCCTGCCGCTACAGCTATCGGTTGGAAGAGGAGAAACGGCCCGGCGAATATTTTCCGGTGATGGAGGATGAGCGCGGCGTCTATATCTTCAACTCCAAGGACCTCTGCCTGCTCAACCGCCTGCCCGAGCTGCTGGCGGCCGGTGTCGACTCCGTCAAGCTGGAGGGACGCATGAAGGGTATCTATTATGCCGGCGGTATTGTCAGAATCTACCGGGCCGCCCTCGACTATATCGAGCAACAGCGCCACAACGACCCCACCGCAAAGATAGAAATGCCGCCCGACTTCATGGCCGAGATACTCAAACTTGGCTCACGGGGCTATTCGGAGAACTTTTTCGACGGTTCCGTGGATGCGGAGAACATGCTTTATAGCGGTCCCAAGGTTACCCAGGACTACGTGCCGGCCGCCATTATCGCCAAACAGGGCGAGCCGGTGCAGATGGAGATCCGCCATGTGATCAGGCCGGGCGACGCCCTGGAGTACATGGGACCGGGCCTGGAGAATATTCCCTTTACCATCAAAGAGCTGCGCACCCTGGATGACAGCCTGCTGGACCAGGCCAATCCCGGCCTCACCGTCAAGGTGGTTGCCGACCGGCACATCGCCTGGCAACAATACGCCTTGGTTCGGCGAGTCCGTCCCTCGACCGGCTCAGGGAGCGCTTCTCCTCTTGCCGCGCCCTGAGCCGGTCAAAGGGGGCAACGGCCAAGGAAGAAAATGACGATGTGGCCCAGACATCATCCTCGTGCTTACAGACAATGCCACAAGACACGAGGTCTTGTAACTGATCGGGGTGCCGATCATAAAAAAAAGCCCGCTCACATCTCTGTGAACGGGCTTTTTTACGTTTCCAATCGCTCCCGGCGATGCTACTTTTTGGTGCCTCAACCACCGCCGATGCTGCAGGACTGGCCCGGCTGCTGAGCGGCGGCAGCCGGCATGGAAATGGCCTGGCGGGAGACCTTGATGCGCACGTTATCGGCAATCTCCAGGGTCACGACGCTATCGGTGAGGCCGGTGATCTTGCCGTAGATACCACCGCTGCTCACCACCTCGTCACCCTTTTTCAGGGCCGACAGAAACTCCTGCTGCTGGCGGGCCTTCTTCTGCTGGGGGCGAATAAGCAGAAAATAGAAGACCACAAAAATAAGAATCATCGGTACAAAGCTGGCCAAGGTGCTTGGCGCGCCCGCAGCACCGTCGGCAGCAAATGCCAAGGTAGTCATAAAAAAATCCTCCGTGTTTCGGTTTCGTCAAGAAGTGACGGTGTCCTCGTTATTTAGTTTCTGTCCAGAGTTATTTAAGTTCCCAAAATCGTCAGGCCTGCCGCTGATTATAAAACCGGCGCCGAAACTCGACAAAGCGATCCTCGTCAATGGCCCTTCTGATCTCTGCCATTAAATTTACAAAATAATGGAGATTATGCACGGTATTTAGGTGGGAGGCCAAAATTTCCCGGCTGACATAGAGGTGACGCAGGTAGGCACGGGAATAATTGCGGCAGGTGTAACAGCTGCACTGTTCATCCAGCGGCCGTGGGTCGCGCTGGTAGCGGGCATTTTTTATAACAAGCCGGCCCCTGGAAGTAAAGAGCATGCCGTTTCTGGCATTGCGGGTGGGCATGACGCAGTCGAACATGTCGACACCACGGTAGACGCACTCCACCAGGTCCTCGGGGGTGCCCACCCCCATGACGTAACGGGCCTGGTCGGCAGGCAAGAGGGCGGCGCCCTGCTCGGTGAGGTCATACATCTGCTCACGCGGCTCTCCCACGGACAGGCCGCCCAGGGCATAGCCGTCAAAACCGATCTCAAGGAGCTCATCCACGGCCAGCTTGCGCAGCTCCGGGTACATGCCGCCCTGCACGATGCCAAAGAGCAACTGGCCGCTCTCCCGATGCTGCGCCGTCCGGCAGCGTCGGGCCCAGCGACTGGTGATCCGGGTGGCCTCCAGGGTCTCCTTCTCCGTGGCCGGATAGGGAATGCAGGTGTCGAGCACCATCATGATGTCCGAGCCCAGGGCCTCCTGGACGGCCACGGCATCCTCGGGGCTCAAAAACTGTTTGGAACCGTCGATGTGCGACTTGAAGGTAGCGCCCTCCTCGCTGATGGTGGCCAGCTCCTTGAGGCTGAAAATCTGGAATCCGCCGCTGTCGGTGAGGATGGGCCCCTGCCAGTTCATGAATTTGTGCAGGCCGCCCAGTTCACGGATCAACTCATGACCGGGCCGCAGAAAGAGGTGATAGGTGTTGGCCAGAATAATCTGCGCGGCCAGGGCCTGGAGGTCTTCCGGGGTCACCGCCTTGACCGTGGCCTGGGTACCCACCGGCATGAAGACGGGGGTCTGGAAGGTGCCGTGCAGGGTCTGCACCTGACCGCGCCGGGCCGGGCAGTCACTGGCGATGGAATGGAGGGTAAAGGACATTTTTTAGAAGAAGGAGGTAGAGGAGATAGGGAAGGTAAAGGAGGTAGAGAAGGTAGAGAAGTTAAAGGAGGTAAAGAATCGGTACCGACAGCCTTCTTTAACTTCTCTACCTTCTATAAATTCTTTTTATAGCCACAGCTCCAGCAGTTCCTGCACGCCTTTTTCGGCCAGATCGAGCAGCTCGTTGAACTGCGTGCGACTAAAGGGCCGGGCCTCGGCCGTGGACTGGACCTCGATAATGCGGCCGTCAGCGCTCATCACGAAATTGGCGTCGACCTCGGCCGTGGAATCCTCGCTGTAATCAAGGTCAAGGCGGGCCTCACCGTTGACAATACCGGCACTGATGGCGGCCACCGGCATCAGCTCCGGCCTGGCCAACGTTCCTTCATTATCCAGCTTGGCAAAGGCATCATACAGGGCCAGGGCGGCACCGGTAATGGCGGCGGTGCGGGTGCCGCCATCGGCATTAAGGACATCGCAGTCCACCCGCAGGGTGCGTTCGCCGATGCTGTCAAGATCCACCATCATGCGCAGGCTGCGGCCGATGAGACGCTGAATCTCATAGGTGCGGCCGGAGCGGCCCCGGGCCGCCTCACGCGCCATGCGGCTGTTGGTGGAACAGGGCAGCATACCGTATTCCGCGGTAATCCACCCCCTGCCGCTGTCGCGCAAAAAGGGTGGCACCGTCTCTTCAACGGTAACGGCACAGAGCACGTGGGTATTGCCCATCTTGATGAGCACCGAGGCATCGGCGCCGGGTTGAAAGCCGCGCTCTACCTGCACCGGCCGCAGCTGCTCGTTGTTTCTCTGATGTGATCGCATGAATGTTCCTCTCATTTTCGAGGGGCGTAACTATGCCAGCAAAGGCTAAAAAACTTGCATCCCCCGGACTGTAACTGTTCAAATGTGCCTCAGGTTTGGACAAGCAGGCCAACGAGCCGGAGCCTCTCTCCGTGAGGGGGCGTGATCGTGCAAAGTTGGGGTGCAGCTGGACAGTTAGCAGCCCGTTGAAAAACTACTACGCTCGAAGGTCTCTCTTCGTTCGCTATCTGCTGATGCGTCGTCAAAATTCGGCTTGAGCTAAGCGAGCGGAGCGAGACTCCGAAATGC
>PKTX01000038.1 GCA_002868945.1 Desulfobulbaceae bacterium | reverse complement strand
TTCTTGGCAGCCTTCAGGAAATTGCCGCCGTCGGTGCCTTCCAGCTTCTGCTCAAGGGCCTCCAGGCGCTCCTCAACGGTGGCGGCCTGGCTGGCCTGGACCTGGCTGAACATGACAACAGCGGCGGTAAGTGCAGCGGTAGAGATACATTTTTTCATGATAACGTCTCCTTTTCTCCATTCTCCAATGGGTTTTGTTTGTGTGTCAAAAGGACACCGGTTTACTTGGCAACAAGCCTGTAAAAAAGAGAACCTGTCGACCATACTTGTTGTATAAAAAACGACCATTCAGCCCACTGCCAACGGCTGTGCTTCATGGGGATCTCCCGAAAATCCGCCGAAAATGGTCAGGGCTTTTTTCTTGCAGAAGTCGGCACATAAGCCGCAGCCGCTGCATCGGGCGCTGGTATAGGTAAGGGTTCTTTTTTCCTCCTGCTTTTTTCTATGTAAGGCGCCGGTGGGACACATGGCCGTGCATAATGGGCAAAGGTCGCACTGGTTAGTAGTTGCGGCTGAAAAAAAGTAAGAGAGCAGGGTTGCCCCTTCATCTTTTCTTTTTTCATCCAATTGAGATAAAGCATGCAGGAGTACCGTAGCGGTTTGCGGTGGTTTTTTGTCCTGTGACGCTGTTTGGCGCGCAGAACATGGCTCTGCAGGGTTGAACGCCTCTTTGCTCAGGGTCGTGATGTTCTTGCGAAACAGCCTGAGGATTGATCTCCGTGCATTCTTACCGGAACAGGGCAAAGGAGCATGTCGGTCGCCATAATAGTTCACTCTGATTTTACTTTTGTCCTGCAGTCGACTTGCCAGCTTGTCCATTTTCTCCCGGATTGCCGGCAGGCAGTGACTGTTGACACAGTCGGCACAGCCGCTGGTGTCAAGGAAGCACTCCTGTCTTGTCACGGCATTGATGGCGGCCAGCATGGCCTCGGAGAACATGCCCACACAGGGGATCCTGATATGATCATGGCCGAGGAGGCCCTTTTGGCAGGAAAGCAGTATGGAACTCTTGGCCGCCACTTCGTGCAGAAGAGCCGGAAAATCAAGCGAGCCGGTAACCGCGTCGTTGGGGCAGACCGCGGTGCATTGCATGCACCCCGTGCATTCTTCCGCATCATGGTGAAGACCATTGTCGCCTAAGGTCAGGGCTCTGCGTGCACATGCCTGCAAGCAGAGCGTGCAGCGATTTTTGTTGAATCGCGACCGCAGGCAACGCTCTCTTGCCAGGGTGACAGGCGGCCCTGCATCACGGCAGAGCCTGTTGATAAGAGGTTGCGTCAGCATGCGTCCTCATCTCCACTGATGGTCAATTTGCCGGCGGCTTTTCAAGTCCTTCCATGTGCCGGACAAACTTCTCAAAGCAGTCTGCCAGGCTGCGGTAAAAGGCGTGTTCCGTGCCGCTGCGTACATTATTGATAAAGGCCGGCATCCATGGACGTACATAGGTCTGGATGAAGATTTGGCGTTGTTGTGCCAAGTCAGAGGCCTTTTCCTTGTCGCTATCCTGAAGAGCCTGTGCCTCCAGGCCATAGAGGTGGGAGACAAACTCAAGTTCAATGGCGATATGGTCGGGCGGCTGTTCCACATCAATCTCCAGGCCGGCCTTGCGGTAGTGTTTCAGCACCTCCATGGTGGTATCGCCCATGAGCCGCCGTCCCTGTTCAAGGTAGGTCGAACCATAGGGTGATGCCTTGAGCTCAAAGGGGCCGATGAACAATTCGGCATGGGCAACCTGGAGGTCCACATCATTGTCCTTCTGCAGGGCCTGTTGCATATCCTCGGTGTTGATTTCGGCCTCGGGGCAGAGATCGGTAATGAGCCGTGAGAGGTTCTGGAACACCTTCTCTTCGGTAAACAGGGCAGGTTCGGGCTCATAAAAGCAGGCGGCCATGAGTTTGTAGCTGTCGCTCAACTTCTGTTTCCGGGTAATCGTGTCCATGATAAAACAACTCCATTTGTCTGGTGAACCCGAGACCGATTCTCTGATCGGCCTCGGGTCTTCAAGGGGAATTCATGAGAGTCGTCGCGGCTCTCATGGATTTACGCCGGCAGCCGCGCTATTTTTTGACGCTGTACTCTCTGATGTAATAGACGTTCGGCTTGGTGCCTTCATGGGGTTTCAGAACGGACGGCTTGTGCTTTTTAAGCAGAGCACTCACCTCGCTCTTGGGATCGTTGATATCTCCGAAGATCCTGGCCTTGGCCGGGCAGGAGACCACGCAGTAGGGCAACTCTCCCTTCTTGACCCTGTGTTCACAGAAAATACACTTTTCCGTGATGCCGTCGCGGCGCACATCCTGATAGTCGGGATGGTTGTATTTGGTACGGTGGGGTGGGTTGTCTGTTTTTGCGGCCAGTTCTGCGCCTGACATGGTGCCGCCGGCAATGGCGGCTGTCTTGTCGGCATAGAAGGTTTCGTACGGTTCACCCTCTTCATTGTAGCTGATCACACTGGTTTCACCGATTTTGCACTCCATCCTTGAGTAGGGACAGGCGTCCTGACAGGCTTGGCAACCGATGCAACGCTCGTCATTGTGCATGGTGATGCCTTCCTTGGTCTTGAACATGGCCTTGGGCTCAACCGGGCAGGCCTCCACACAGGGGGCATTGCTGCAGTGGTTGCAGAGAACCGGCCTGGCGGTGTAGCGAAGCTTGGGGAAGGTGCCGCTCATGTCATGCTGGTAGTCGGCCCAGTTGTGGGTCTGGCCGTTGCGCCGCATGGCGGTATTGTTTTCACTCTTACAGGCCAGGGCGCAGGCGCCACAGCCCATGCATTTATGCAGATCTATAACCATCGCGTATTGCGTCATTATCTATTCCTCCTTCTTGGTTCGGGAACTTAAGCTTTTTCAATTTTGACCAGGGTATGGCCGCCGTTACGGGGGTTGGAGCCGGAAAGGCGTTCAAGTTCCCAAGGAATAATGGTGTTGTTGTTGATGCCGCGCTCCTTCTTGCCAAACTCGGCTGCCGCGGTGCGGCCATAGGCCCAGTGGCCCTGGCCGAATGATTTGGAAACGGTGCCGGGCTTGACCCCTTCCCAGAGACGGGCAACGCTGTAACCGCTGCCGCCGGTGGAGGTGATTCGTACCCTGTCGCCGTCCCTGATTCCCAGTTTCCTGGCGTCACCGGGGTTGAGGCGAAGGGTGTCCTGCTCGCCCACGTCACCCGGATCCACATGCTTGAACTCGTAGTACCAGGGGTTGTTGGCGCTGCGACCCTCGCGGTTGAGGCGGGACTTATAGTCGATAAAGACAAAGGGGTACTCCCTCCTGCTGCCGTGGCGCATGGGCTCTTCGTAATGGGGAACAAAGGCCAGTTCGCCACGGGCCGTGTAGTTGCACGCCTCCAGGACCTTGTCCACCGAGGTGTTATGTTTTTCGGCATGGCCGCTGAGGGCCTTTTTCAGGGTCTCGGAGTAGAACTCGAATTTCTTGGTTTCTGTTTTGAAATGACCACCCCAGTGTTTGCGATACTCGTAATGGTCGGAGTTCCACATGCCGCGTTTCTTCATCTCGGCCCAGCCGTTGATCTTGTCGCCGCCCACGTCTTCCTTGCCGTCCCACATCTTCTTGGTGTAGTACTTGAGGGCATACTCAGTGAATTCCATTGAGTTGGTGGCCTTTTTGCCGGTTTCCGGGTCGGGGTAGACATCACGCAGACACTCGATGAGGTTGGGGAAGCCACGCTCCTTGAGCTTTTCGCCGATGAGCCAGGGGAATTCCGTTTCCTCGTTCAGGGCCCGGAAAACAGGCTCCACGGTGTTGAGATTCAGGGAGCAGGTGGCGTAGCCATTGGCCTTGGTCTTGACAAAACCGATGCGCTCAAAGAGGTTGATGCGGCAGGGCAGGATGATGTCGGAGTACATGGAGAACTCCGAGGCATGGGAGGTGAGGTGGACGATGAAGGGCACCGATTCCAGGGCCTTTTCCCACTTCTCGGTGCCGTTGTTGGCAAAGACGAAGTTGTTCATGTAGCCGACAATCATCTTGATTTCCATGGGGTCCTTGTTCAGGATGCCGGTGGCGGCGTTGTTGGTGGTGACACCGCCGCCGGACTTGCCTTTCTTGAGGGCCGGTGAGTTGAGGTAGCCGCGCTGGTCGATCTTCTTGTACTTGGTCTTCTTCTTGGCAACGTCGTCCAGGTATTCCTTGTAGGCCTTGGGGGCCTTGTTCACCGGGATCTTGGCGGTCTGCATTGAGCCGCCCTCATTGTCAACACCGCCGGTAAGGCCTGCCAGGGCATGGACCGCCATACCGTTATAGGCGCCGCGGGCCTGCATGGCGCAGCCGGGTCCCATCCAGACGCAGACATTGGGAGCGGCCTTGGCCATGCCACGGGCGATACGTTTGATCTGGTCGGCGTCAACCCCGGCCAGTTTGGCGGCCTTGGCAGGGGTCATGTCCTTGACCACCAGGTTCCACCACTTGACGATGCCGTAACTCTCCTTTTCGGCAAAATCGGTCTCATTGACATTGTGACCGGCCTGGAAGCGGTTCTTGCCGTCCTTGAAATCCCCGACAAAGGGCTTGTACCAGAGGCCCTCGGTGAGCATGACGTGGGCAATGGCGCAGGCCACGGCGCCGTCGCTGCCCGGATCCACCGGCAGCCATTCATTGGCCTTGGCCGCCGAGGTGGTGTAGCGGGGGTCCACCACGGCCAGGCTGCCGCGGTCCGCCGCATCGCCCAGGCGTTTGATGGTGGCAGGGATCATGCGGTTGCTGGCCACCGGATCACAGCCCCAGATCAAGACGTATTTGGTCTTGTCCAGGTCGTAATCACGGTAGGCCCACTGGCCCTCTGTGTAATAGACGCCGAATTTTTCGGCCTCGGCGCACATGGAGCTGTGGGAGATATTGTTGGGGGAACCGTAGACCTTGGTCATGATCTCGTAGAGCACGTCGCGCAGATAGGTGTAGCGCCCGCGCATCAGGGCGTATTTTTCGCTCTCATCGTTGTTGCGCAGCTCCATCATCTGGTCGGCAATGGTGTTCAAGGCCTCGTCCCAGGAGATGGGCACGAATTTGGGGTCAACACCGCGGCCCTTCTTGGGATTGGTCCGTTTCATCGGTACCTTGATCCGGTCCGGATCGTAGACCTGCTGGAGGGCCAGATGGCCGCGGGGGCAGCAGTTGCCGTCATTCTGCTTGGAGTAGCGATTACCCCGCACCTTGACAGCCCGGCCGTCCTGGACAAAGACTTCAACCGGGCACCAGGTGGTGCAGCCCTGGCAGGTGGAGGCCTTCCATTCGCCGGGGCTTTCACCCTTGATCGCCCCTCTTTTTGACATGGCAAAGGCGTTCAGGGATTTCCCCTTGGTCAGGGCCACCGCTGCACCGCCGGCGGCGCTTAACTTTAAAAAATCACGTCTTTTAATCTTCATTCCCATTCTCCTCCTTTCTTAGGATTAGTAATGCATTTTTCCGCGTTGAAACCGCAGGGGGCACAGCTGTTGCCCACCTTTACATCGCCGCCTTTAACAACCTTGCAAAACAGGCCCTCCCGGGGCATGATGCAATCGCCGGTCTTTTTTTTGATAACGCAGCCGTCGTTATGACATTTCTTGCCGATCTGGGTCACTTCCAGGACTACATCCCGGCCCAGGCAGAGCCGGTCGCCGATGGTCAGTTCCGCCAGTTCGACATTGCGGGTCACCAGATTTTCGGCAAAGACCCCATGCCGGAGACCCGGGATTTTCTTGCGCACCGCATCAATGCTTTCCCCGGCCAGCAGGGAGACCTGTCGGTGCCAGACGCCGGCGTGGGCGTCTTGTCTGATGCCCCAGTTTTTTTCAAAGAGGGCCTGCTCCACCGCTTTTTTCAGCACTCCTTTTCTGGCACTGATGCAGATGGCCTCGATAAAACCGTTTTTTGCTGTCATTTATCCTCTATCCTCCAATGAGTGCCATGGAGCAGGTGGCGTCTGCCCCGCTGGCGGCTTCCGTGCCGCTGGCCGCCTTTTTCTGAACGGTGTCATGGATAGCCCTGACAAGGGCCTGGTCTGCATAACCGGCGCGCAGCATTTTTTTTAAATCAAGCACCTCTTTGTCGTACAGGCAGGTTTTCATCATTCCCAGGGGGGTGACGCGGACCTTGTTGCAGGTGTGACAGAAGGTGCGGGAATGGCCGCCGATCACGCCGATACGGCCCTGGTAATTCCTGGCTGTGAAGAGACGAGCGGTTGACGGACTGGCCGAAAGGGCCTCGGTGCAGCCGGGGATCTTCTCCCGGAAGAAACGGGCCAGGCTGGAGATGGTCCAGGTAGAGGTGGTAAAATTTTTCCTGCCGTTAAAGTGCATGGGTTCGATGAAGCGCACTTCAATGGGCAGGTTTTCGGCAAGGCCGGCCAGATGGAGAAGTTCGTCGGTGTTAAGGGCGTCAAGGACAACCACATTGACCTTGACCTTGATGCCCTGCAGGACCGCCTCCATGATCGAGGCAAAGGCTTCATGGAAGAGATCGGCGCCGGTAATCTGCCGGAAGCGCTCCGGCGACAGGGTGTCCAGGCTGAAGTTCAGGCCGCTGACGCCGTTTTTTTTCAGCTCCTTGATATGATCGAAACAGAGGGTGCCATTGGTGGTGATGCAGACGTTGTTGATACCGGATATTTTGCTGATTTCCTTGACCAGACCAATAAAGCCGGTGCGGGCGAACGGCTCACCGCCGGTGAGCCTGACCTTGCTGATGCCGAGGGAGGCAAAGACCCGCACCAGCCGCAGGAGTTCGTCATAGCTGAGCAATGCCGCCTTGGGGCTGCCGGTGTTGCGGGGACGGCAATATCGACAGGTGAGGTTGCAGCGATCCGTCACCGCCAGGCGCAGATAGTTTATCTGTCTGCCGAAGGAGTCTCGCAGAATAGATTGGGTGTTCCGGTCTTGGTTTAGTGATTGCACAAACGCTTTAACCCGACTGAAAAGATTACCATTGGTCTGTTGCCGTGGCCGGACTGTGGTGCTTGACGATCAAGTTCGGCCATGCAGAGAACCTTGCGAGCCCATATACGACTCACACCTCCTATTATCCATTTTAAGGCGGGCTGCGGTAGCGGGGTTTGTTGGACTTTTTTGCGAGATATTTCACTACCTGTTTTAAGGAATTGTAGGGCGTTTCCCTACAGGGTGAATGGTCGGTAACGGCGATTACCATGCAATACGGTACAGCCCCTCTGGTTCATGGTTTTGGGAATTATTGCTTGAGCAGGGATGCATTTCCTTTGGCAAGGACGTGTCGTATCTGATGAACCAGCGATTCGAGGCGCAGCGGCTTGAAGAGAAGAGCGGCAATGTTGAACTCCTCCAAGCTTTTCGTATTAATGGGGCTGCCGGCGCCGGTGTATAGTACCACCGGCAGGTCGATCCGAATTTTTTGGATGGCCGTGGCCAGCTCTGTCCCCTTCAGTCCCGGCATGTCGTAATCGGTGAGGACAAGATCGACCTCGACATTCCTGCCGCTTTTCAAGAAGGTAAGGGCCTCGTGCCCATCTGCCGCCGTAACGACTCGATAACCGAGATGTTCCAGGCCGGTTGCCACACTCTCCTGCAGGGCGGGATCGTCGTCAACCAGCAGGATCAGTTCGTTGCGGCCATGGCGCAGCGGGGGCTGGGTCGCCATGGTCTCGGCCTCCCCGACACAGGCAGGCAGGTAAATCTTAAAACAGCTCCCCACGCCAGGCTCGCTTTCCACCTGGATGACACCCTGATGCCTGCTGATAATGCCATGAACAACGGACAGGCCCAGGCCGGTTCCCTCGCCGCTTTTTTTGGTGCTGAAAAAGGGGTCGAAAATGTTGCTCAGCTCTTCCGGGCCAATGCCGCAGCCGTTGTCCCGTACCGAGATTTTGCGCCAGGCACTGTCCCTTTGAGAGGAGGCGGCTTTTTCCGGCGCTGCGGTTTGTTCAAGGGTGAGGGTCAGCGTGCCGTCTCCGGCGCCAATGGCCTGGATACCGTTGATGCCAAGATTCATCAAAACTTGCAGGATCTGGGCCGAATCGGCAGTCACTTTGTCATCTTGCGTTTTAATATCTTCACTAACGGACACATGGGCCGGCGCCGTGGCCTGCAGGAACCTGACTGCCTCCCTGACAAGAGGGCCAAGGTGAACCGGTTTTAGTTCTTCCTTGTTCTTGCGGCTGAAGGAGAGGATTTGCCGGACCAGGGAAGCTGCGCGCCGGGCTGCCTGCTGGATACCTTCAAGATGCCGGTCAAGGTTGTCTTGCGGGGCGGCTTCCATCTGGGCCATTTCAGCATGCATCATTATCGGAGTCAGGAGGTTGTTGAAATCGTGGGCGATGCCGCCGGCCAGCAGACCAATGGCCTGCATCTTGTTGGCCTGCCGTTCCCGACTCTCAATTTCCCGGCGTTCGGTGATGTCCTGGACCGTGCCTGTCATGCGCAGGGGGTGGCCGTTTTCGTCACGGCAAACCTCGGCCTGCTCCTGGACCCAACGCACCGTGCCGTCCATGTGAATCAGGCGATGTTCTATACAGTAAGGCTGATTGTCGTACAGGGCGCTGTCAACCGCCTGGCGGACCATTTGGCGGTCCTCCGGATGGACCCTGGCCAGGAATGCTTGGTAACTGGCGGCGAAATTTTCCGGAGTGATGCCGAAGATGTGATAAATCTCCCTGGACCAGAAAAGGGTGTTGTTGGGTATATCCCATTCCCAGTTTCCCAGGTGGGCAAGTCTTTGGGCGTTTTCCAGGCTGGCGCGGATTCGCTCTGTTTCGATCCTGGCCCGGTACTCTTCGCTCACGTCGCGGAAGACCAGGACCACGCCCCTGGTGGCGCCATGCCGGTCGCGGATGGGGGCGGCTGTGTCGGCGATCTGGTGCGTGTTTCCGTCCCGACTTTTAAGAAGGGTGTGATTGGCCAGCTCCACCAGCTTGCCTGTTGCCAGGACGCGTCCCACCGGGTTTTCTGCTTCTTGGTCGGTTTCGGCGTTGAAAATCCGGAAAACCTCGGGCAGGGGGCGTCTCTGCCCCTGGCTCTGCGACCAGCCGGTCAGCTGTTCGGCCACGGGATTCATCTGCGTCACCCGGCCGTCGGCATTGGTGACAATGACTGCATCGCCGATGGAGTCGAGGATGGCGGCCAGGTGTTGTTCACGGTTTTGCATTGTGGCAAAGCTGTCGGCAAGCAGCCGCTGGGCCCGGTTGGTCACCTGCCAGAGCAAAAGGAGGACCCCGGTGGCAAGCAACAATCCCAGGCTTATCTCCAGCAGCAATTCTCGGCGGGCCAGCTCCACGCTCTGGCTCACCTCCCGGAGGAGAATCAAGTGTGCCACCTTGCGGCCATCCGCATCGGGTTGGGGAAGGGTACCGCACCACCACCACTGCCCCGCCTGCCGGGTCGGGCCCGGTGCCATTCCGGCCGGCGGCAGCAGTTCGCGGCGGAGGCGGCTGTCCAGGGCCGACGGCAGCTCAGCCATGGTTTGCTGGACAATAACGAAGTCGGCATAGTCGTTCCATCTGCCGGGGAAAGAGAAGATGGCCTGCCCCTCTTTAAAAAGTTCGGGCTGGACAAATTGTTTGTAAACAAGTGCCACGATCTGGACATCATGAGCCGCAGCCAGTCGGTGGATGAGGTGGTCGATCTCCATGCCCAGTTCCAGGTAGCCGAGCAGTTGGCCTTCCACGATCCAGGGTCGCACGAAGCGCAGGGTGAATGAACCCAGCGGCCCCAGTTCCAGGCCCCAGCTGTCATAGCCTGAGCGAACCGCCTCCTGCAGGGTGTGGCGATTGAGCCGGTCTCCCTGCCGGGCAGGATGATGGACCCGCAGAAAGCAGGTCTGGTTCGGATCGATGAAATAGAAATGGGTGATGCGGAAGCGCCGACGCAACCTGTCGGCCATCGGACGGGCCAGGTCAATGAGGCGGTCACGGTCGCGATCCCTGTACGCCTGGATCAGTTCAGGATGGGCGGCCAGGTATTCCAGATGGCTCTCCAGCATGGCCGCTTCGGTTTTCTGGATCTGGCGCCAGGCGGCCCGGCTCTGGCTCATGATCAAGGCCATCTCCCGGCGCGGTCCTTCCGTGCTCTGCCGATATTTGAAAACAATTCCAAGACCGATGGTCCCCAGCAGGGCGAGCGCCACCGGCAGCATGATCCACGACTTGAGATTGAATCCTTCCCCTGGCCGTCGACCTGCCGATAGAATCGACATTCCCTACCTCCCCTCCGTATGCAAGCTGATGGCGAGTATGGTGCAATCATCCCCAAGAGCGATGAGGTTGGAACGTTGCAGGATCTCCTGATACAGGCTTGAGAGGGCCTCTTCATCCGCAGGGAAACCCCGTTGTTCAACGAGCCGGGCCAGGCCATGCGCTCCCATACTCCTTTGGTGGCGGTCGGGTATTTTAAGAAGGCCGTCGGTGCAGAATAAAAGCCCGTCTCCCTCGGCCAGGGGAAGGAGCTGAGTTTCATAGAGAAATTCAGGGTCCATGCCCAGCGGCAGGCCGTCAAATTGGTGCAGAACAACATCGTTGTTGGTGCTCAGCAGCATGGGGGGACCGCCGGCATTGACCAGGATAAGCCCGCGTGAGGCCAGATCAATAAGGCCGAAGGTGCCGTGGGCAAAGGGTTGCCCTCTTTGGAAAAGGCGGCAGAGGCTCTGATTGAGTGTGGCGAAAAAGGAGGCCGGTCTGGCCAGCAGGCGGCGATTGCTTTCCCAGAGGGCATGCAGGTGCATGGTGTAGAGGGCTGCCTGTACGCCGTGCCCCATGACATCGGCGATAAAAAAGACATAGCGGTCGGCGTCAAGCCGTTCCACGGTGCAGAAATCACCACCCACCAAGCCGTGCGGCTGATAGCGCACCGCAAAGCTGAGGCGCGGATCGGCCTTGGCGGGCAGCTGCATGGCCTGGGCCTGGATGGCGCGGGCATATTGCAGGTCGCGCATCTGGGGCGAGACATCGCGAAAAATTTCCACGCCGCCGATCACCTCACCTGTGGCGTTGCGTACCGGCGCCACATTGACCTGCACTGCCAGCCTGCTGCCGTCACGGCAATGGGCAAAAACCTGGATGGGCTCAGTGGAGGGAATACCGGTGAGCATGGCCCGGTGCAGGGGGCAATGCTCCTCCTCGCAGAGGGGTGTGCCGGCAGAATCCTCGTGGCAGAGGAAGTTGTCGGAGCAGGGGCGACCCACAACGCGATCGGCAGACCAGCCGGTGATTCGTTCTGCGGCTGGATTCCAGTAGAGGATACGACGCTTGTGATCGGTGACGTAGACACCGTCGGCCATGGACTCCAGAATGGTGAAGGCGCCATGGGGCAGCCCGTGGACAAGTTCCGCAATTTTCATCTCATCCTGTCCATGAAGCGGGGGGAGGGATGACCGATATGGTAGCCCTGGCCGAAATTGACCCCCAGCTCTTTTATTTTGTTCAGGATATCTTCATCTTCGACGAATTCTGCCACCGTGGGAATCTGCAGTTCCCTGGCCAGGGTGACAATGCTCTTGGTATAGGCGAGAAAATCGGCGTCTGTCAGGCAATTACGGATAAACTCACCGTCTATTTTAATGAAATCCACGGCAAAGAGTTTCAGATAGTGGAAGGAGGAGTAGCCGGAGCCGAAATCGTCCACGGCAAAGAGATAGCCGTCACCCTGCATGCGGCGCAGGAATTTCTGGAGCAGGGCCCTGCTTTTGACGCTCTCTCGCTCAGTGACCTCGACAACAATGCGATCCGGGGTGATGCGGTAACTGCGCAGGGTGTCGTTAAAGGTCTCATAGAAATGTTGGCTGATAAAGGATAAGGGCGAGAGGTTGACAAATAGTCTGCCTTGGTAACCTTGTTCATGCATGGCCTGGCAGGCCTTTTCCAGCAGGATCCGGTCAAGTTGGTGGATGAGCCCGGTTCGTTCCGCAGCCTTGATAAAGGCGGCGGCAGGCAGCATACGGCCTTTGTTGTCCGGAATGCGCATCAGCAGTTCATGGGCGATGATACGGCCGCTGGCCAGATCGAGGATGGGCTGGAAAAAGGGGGTGACGCTTTGCCGGTCCAGGGCCTGGTAGAGAAAGTCGATCTCCTTTTCGCCCTTGAATATTTCAGGCAGCTCTTCCTGCTCCGGTATGGCAATGGCGCCTTTGCCGCTTCCTTTGACGCGATACATCATATTATCGGCCACCAGGAAGAGATCTCTGCTGCTACGGCCATGGTCCGGGAATACGGCCATGCCCATGGAGATGGTGGCCTGGACGCTGACCCCCTCCCTGGTCCTGAGCTTCAAGGCCGCGATTGCCTGAGCTATGCGGTCGGCCGTGGCCATGCCCTCTGCCGTTGTGGTTTCCGGCAGCAGCACGCAGAATTCGTCGCCGCCATAGCGGGCCACCATATCACCGTCCCGCACCGTGTGCCGCAGGGTGTCGGCGATCTGTTGCAGAAAGAGATCGCCAAAGGCGTGGCCGTACCTGTCATTGACGGTTTTGAAGTTGTCCAGGTCGATCACCAGCAGCACGAATTGATAGTCGTGGCGTTCGGCCCTGCCGCATTCGTAGCCCAGGAGTTCCCAGAACATGCGCTGGTTGTGCAGCAGAGTGAGGGGGTCGCGGGAGGCGTAGTATTCCAGCTCCCTGGTGTGTTTGGATATGGCCTTGACCGAGCCCACCAGGTTGAGCATGGTGGCCAGGACGCTGTTGAGAACAATGTCGTAGACAGGCTGTTCAGCCACGGTGGTCTGGATACCGATGCCGACGATACCGCCCACCTTGGGGGCGTCGAGAAAAAGGTTCCGGGTGCGCAGCATGATATTCTGGCGGGAGAGGTGCACGGGCAGTGGCACATCCGAGCGGCAGTCGTGATGGATGATGTGAACCTGGGGGCTGTCGCCGGGCAGACGGAAGAGCCGGTAGAGCTCGGCCTGGACAACCTCCTCCATCTGACGCTGGTGCTCGGGAGCCGGTGTACTGCGCCAGAAGATGTCCAGTTCGTAGGTCTCCTCGTCTTCTTGGAAGAAGGCAAGCAGGGCATAGGTGTCGACAACATTGTTTATGTCAATGAGCAGTTCCTTGATGAACGTGCGCCAGTCCTTGATCACATTGGAGGTGATAATGAATTTGTCGAGCAATTCAATCTCAAACTCAAGGATCTCCTTGTCCACCGCCACCCTGTGCAGCCGTTCGGCTAGGCTGGTCACGGAGGCGAAGGCCTGGTCCAGCTCGGAAAAACGCAGATCCCGGGCGGAGAGTTCGCCAAAGGCGCTCAATTCGGAAACAGACTGGATGGCGTCCACTTTTTCCTGGAACCAGTGCACCGAATTGACCACCCGGCCCACCACCATTTTGGTGATCAGGGTCACCGCACCGATAATGGCCAGGCCGTAGCCCATAAAAATCCAGCTGTACTGTTTGCGCATTCGACTGGCCAGCCCTGGCAAGTGCTGTTTGATCTCCACCAGGCCCAGGACGGTACCTGGCTTGTTGTCGTGACAGGAGAGGCAGTACCGGCTGCCGGTCAGAGGGTAGAGGTGGCGGCTAATACCCTGGTGGGAGAGGATCAGGGGACGGGCTGTGGTAAAGGCCTGCCGGACATATTGATCCGCAATCGGTTGCGCAATGGGACCATACTCCCTGATCACCGCCTCGCTGCGATAGATTTCCACGGTGTAGGGCGATTCGGCATGGGCTCCCCTGGTCGCCTCGATGAAGCGCAGCAATTCATCACGGCTCGGTCCGTGCAACATCAGCTCCCTGATGGAGGTAAAGGTCTGTTCGGCAATACCGGCCACCGTGGATTGAGCCTGTTGTTTCAGAAGTTTTTCATAGAGCAGAGTGCTGGTGGCCAGCACCGCTACAAAAACCGTCAGGGCCACGGCCAGGGTTCTGGAAAAGAGAAATTCCGCCAGTTTTTGCGGGAAGAATAAACGGCTGAATCCTGCCCTGATTCTTTGGAAAAGTTCGGAGGCCATTTTTTGACAGAAGGTGGTTTCTCTTTGTGAGATGTTAAGAAAAAGCCCGCGCCATCCTGGCTTTCAAACGGGATGGCGCGGGTAACACCCGCAAGGGAGGGAAGAGAATGAAGGGTGTTGCTTTCTTTATGACTGAAATGTCGGAATGGGGGTAGAGGGAAAAGTTTGATTTCGGTGCGGGGATTTTCCTGACAAGGATGGCGGCAGGGATGGTGCTTGTCGTCTCCCTGGCTGTTGAGCGAAAAAAGGGCGGGCTCAGTCGATCTTGCCCAGCCGGATGATAAAATCAACCAGTTCGGCCCTGTTTTCAAAGCCGAGTTTGGTCATGGCCCGGGAACGGTAGGTTGCCACGGTTTTCTCACTTAAGAAGTATTTTTCGGCAATTTCCTTGCTGGTAAAGCCCTTGGCAACTCCCTGGACAACTTCCTGCTCGCGGGGGCTTAATAATTGCCAGAGCTTTTCGTGCTCCTAAAGGTTTTTGTCGTCCGTGGCGGCGCCCGTCTCATCGGTGATAAAGCCGGAGAGCATGGATGGCTGGATATAGACCTCGCCCTTCATTACCGCCTTAATGGCGTACAGGAGATCCATGTCCACTCCTTTTTTCAGGACAAAGCCCCTGGCGCCGGCAGCGATGGCGGATTTCAGGTAGTGCTGGTCTTCATGCATGGTCATCATGATGACCCGCGTCTGGGGGCAGAGGGCGAGGATTTCCGGCAGGAGTTCCAGACCGCTTTTTTCAGGCAGGGAAATGTCGAGTAGCACCAGCTCCACACACTCTTGGCCGAGAAGTTGGAGCGCCTCCTCCGGGGTGTCCGGTGTAGCTGTCACCGTGTAATCGGCCTGGGCGTTAAGCAGCATGGCCAGCCCGGAGGAGAGCAGCTTGTGGTCGTCAATGATCATGATCTTAGTTTTTTTCATGGCACACCTCCGGTTTTATGGGCAACTCAAAGGAGATCATGGTGCCGATTTCCCGGTCACTGCTGATACTGAATTTGCCGCCCAGAAGCTCGATTCTTTCCCGCATGCCATAGAGGCCCATGCTTTTGGTTGGATCAATGGCCTCTGGGTCAAAGCCGATACCGTTATCCTCGATCCCTCCACGAATGGTCTCTTGTTTCCTCTCCAAAAAGAGAGCCGCCTCGCTGGCCTCGGCATATTTCGACATATTGGTAAGTGATTCCTGGATGATTCTGTAGATGCAGGTCTCCACGCAGGCGTCAATTCTCTCCTCAAGGGGGCCGAGCAGGCGGAGTTTGATTTTTATGCGGTGTCGTTTCTGGAAACGGCTGATATACATCTCCAGGGCCGGGATGAGCCCCAGGTCGTCGAGCACGGAAGGACGCAGATCCATGGCCAGGGCGTGCAGGGATTCCAGTTCGCTGGTGATGGATTTCTTCAGACGGGCAATGCCCTGCTGAAGGGCCTCGCTCCCGGCGGCCTGTTCGAGAAGCTTCAACTCCACCATGCAGGATGCCAGGGCCTGACCTGTCTGATCGTGCAGCTCTCGGGCAATGTGCTTGCGTTCTCCCTCCTGGCCGGCCATGAGTCTTTGCAGAAACTCCTTTTGCAGCTTTTCCTTTTCCTGTCGGATCTTTTCCGCCTGGGCAAGGGAGCGCGCCATATCACCGAAGCCTTCGATCAGTTTGCCGATCTCGTCATCCGCTTCCCTGGGCAGGGAAAAATCATAGTTGCCGCGCCGAATTTCCCTGGTGGCGGCCAGCAGTTGCGTTACCGGTTTGGCAATGAGCCAGGAGAGAAACAGGGAGAGGGCAATACCGATTGCCGCCACAATTGCAGTGGTGTTCACCAACGCACCGGTCAGAGTGGAGAGTTGGCGACGCAGGTTGTCCCCCTTGACCCCCACCCGGATATAGATGTTGCCGCCGGGGAAAATCTCGGCGTGACTGTCCCAGATCAGGCCTTCGCTGGTGGCGATCTGCCTGGTGATCGGTCCGGGTTCATCGCCCGGGAAGGGCTGCTGTCGCAACAGCAGCTCAATGGGAAAAAGGCTGCCAAAGGTATGGGCCAGGACGTGTTGTCGGCTGTCATGCACAAAGATATAGCGGATATCCGGCCTGTTGTTCTGCATATTCTTCAAGAGGCTGTTTAAGGCAAAGATATCGTTGATCAGCAGGAGGTCACGGGCCTGGTGTGAGAGTTCACCGGCAACCAGAGTGGCTTCTTCGCGCAGGGCCGCGTTGATGCTTCGGTTCAGTTCTTGCCGGACAAGGAAGATGGTGACAAGGCTGAGGGTCAGGATCAGGCCCATGGCCAGCCCCAGGATCTTGACACGCAAGGGGACGCTTAAAAGAAGTTTTTTTACAGGGGTAATGCGGCAAGAACTGTTCTGCTTGTCTGTCATTACTCTTTGTCCAGGGAATAGGGGTCATACATGGCCTCGTCCGCTTCCACAAAGCGTTCCACGCCAATCTCCGCCAGGGCCTTGCTGCCGTCCGGATCGGTATGGGCGTCCAGAAAGAGTTCTTTGAGCAGCGCGGCTGTTTCCGGCTTGATATGTTTGGGCACGACAACCGGCGGTATGCCGAACTCCGGCGACCGGTATATGATTTTCGACAATTTACCGATTTCCGGATCTTTTTGGATCAGGGATTCGTAGATGATGCTGTCCACGGCCGCGCCGTCGGCAATGCCTTCGATGACCGAGACTATGGAGCGATCATGGCTGTATGTGAAAATCGTGCGCGAAAAAAAGGTCTCCGGTGATTCTCCTGCTTTATGGAGCACGGAGAGGGGATACATATAACCGCTGTTTGACAGAGGATCGGTAAAGGCGAACACCTTGTCCCGCAAGCCTTCCATGCCGGTTGCCCTGGAGTGGTGTGGCGCGATCAGCAGGGATTGGTAGGTGAGTTTGCCGTTGACCTGGGGAACGACCAGCAGGTCCATGCTGCCTGCCCGGCGACCTTCCCAATAGGCGCCTGTGCAGACAAAGGCTACCTCGACAACACCCCGAGCCAGCATGTCATTGACCTCCTGGTACGTTTTGCGTTGCACCAGGACAATATTGCGGCCCGTTTTCTTCTCCAGATAGTGTATAAACGGCTGATAGGACTGAATGGTGCCTTGGGGCGAAATAATGGCGGCCACGGCGACTCTCAGGCTGTCGGAGGCAACGGCAGGAGAGCTTTCCGGCAAAGGAACCAGCTTGTCGAGGCGAATGACCGGCTCTTCAGTCGTATCATTTCTGTCGCAACCGGCCTGAGAAAGAAGGAGCAAGAGGGCCAGGCACAACAGGGTCGCCATGCGCCACGGCACTGTAGAAAAGGCGCCTGCCGGGAGAGTGTTTTTTGTTTGCATCCGTTGACCTTGGTTTTGTTGCTCCGGGGCTTTTGCCGTGCTCTTGCCCAGCCCGAAGTGCATCGTCTGTCTTTGGTCTTGAAACGTGAAATCGCCCGGAGGAAGGCACAGGAGTGTTTACCGTAACAAATGTCGCAGGCTTTGCAAAAGCCGTGACCCCATAATTTTTCAGGTAGTGCCCTGCGGCAGGGTCAGGACATAGTCGCGGATCTCGTCGCGCACCCGGCGGTAATGGGCCAGGGCCTCTTCTTCGCCGGCGGCGTCGGCGGCCAGGGCGGGTGGATCGTCAAAGCCGTGGTGGATGACCCGGGCCGGGCCGGGGAAGAGGGGGCAATTTTCGTCGGCATGGCCGCAGACCGTGATCACCAGGTCGAAGCGGGTGGTGGGCAGGTCGTCGATGGTTTTGGAGGCGTGGCCGGAGATGTCAACGCCCGCCTCGGCCATGACCTTGACGGCCAGCGGGTTGAGGCCGTGTCTCTCGATGCCGGCGGAAAAGGCGTCAATCTCGTCGCCCTTTATGTGTCTGGCCCAGCCCTCGGCCATCTGGCTGCGACAGGAATTACCGGTGCAGAGAAAGAGGATCCTGGTTTTCGGCATGGCAGCTGCTTCCTTTCTTTATCTCAATTTTCCAAGTTTATTACTGTGTTGAAGGTGCACATATTTTGTCACTTGCGTCACGGCGAGGAGCAAAGCAACGCGCCAGTCCTGAAAGCACATTGGCGGTGCAGCATCAACACACCGTGGACAAGATGGTGACAAAGAGCCCGGCGGAGACCGACAAGAAGAGGATCCGCAGATTCCGCGGTTTAATTTACTCTGCCCCCAATTCCCGTCTGTTGTTAGTCCTATGGTTTTATTGCCTCAATAGTTGCCGAAACCACATAGTCCTCGATTTTGCTGCCGGGTGCCCAGTCACGGATAAAGGCTCTGCTTTCATCTTTCGGCCTGATTTGGATGTTCGTAAAGCCGACTCGCTTCAGCATCGCTTCAAGTTCCGGGATGTACGATGCGCCCGAAATACATCCGGTATGCATTGCCAGATCATTCTTGACGGCGTCAGGCATCTCGGCAGTGGCGACCACATCGGAAATCGCAAGCCTTCCACCGGTTTTCAAAACGCGAAAAGACTCCTTGAAGACCCTTTCTTTCTCGGGAGAAAGGTTGATGACGCAATTGGAAATGATGACATCGACAATCCCATCGGCCACAGGAAGATTTTCCAGTTCTCCCAGTCGAAAATCGACGTTCCCGAAGCCGGATTTATTCGCATTTTTTCGAGACTTGGTGATCATTTCCGGGGTCATGTCAACACCGATAACATGTCCTTTGTCCCCAACGGCCCGCGCCGCCAGGAAACAGTCGAAGCCGCCGCCGCTGCCTAAGTCAAGCACAACTTCTCCGGGCTGCAAGGAAGCGATGGCCTGCGGATTGCCGCACCCAAGGCCCATATTCGCTCCTTCCGGCACGGCAGTCACATCCTCGCTGGAGTAGCCTAAGCCAAGTGAAATATCCTCTGCCGCTACACCATTGGCTGTTCCACAACAAGATGAGGGTGAACAACTGCAACCGGAGCGCCCTGATACAGCAATCTTTCCGTAATTCTCCCGAACCGCGCTTCGAATCACGTCGTGCTTTTGCTTCTTCATCTAGACCTCCTCTGTAAAGGTAATAAGAAACTCTCACCTTTATAGACGCGGAAACATCAAAAAGGACGCAAATAATCAGCTACAATCTCCACAATTTCCGTCTTTTCGTTCGTACGCACTAATTCGACCACTGTGGTCGAACTCAAGCCGACAACACTCCGCTAGCATTTCTTTCAGCTGCGCTCGGCCTCGGAGGATCCGTGATTTAGCGCCGGAGAGGGAAATACCCTGTAGTTGGGCGACTTCTTTCTGCCGCAATCCTTCCAATTCTGACAAAGTGACTGCCTCCTGATAAGTATCGGGTAGAAGTTGTATCATGGGGCGAAGGCATTCCGACAGCTCTTGAGTGACCTTTTCGGAGGGGTCGGGGCCTGGTTGCGAAAGCCACTCGGGAATATCTGCGGTAGGCTTCTGCGACCTGAAATAATCAATGATAGTGTTTCGGGCAATTTGGTAGAGCCAGCTTTTCAGCTTTGTCTCGTCCTGCAAGGAAGCCAAACCGGAGTGCATTTTTAAAAACACGTCCTGAAGAATATCATCACTCGTAGCATCATCGGGAACTCTGCTCTGAACAAACGCTCGGAGCTTTACATGATATTCTTGCCAGAGTTTTTCTGATATTTTCATTAATGACTCTCTGTTGCGCCTTAGTCACCGCAGTCTTGGCAATGGCGGGGTGCGCTCTTTACGATTTGCAGGCAACATGGCAGACGCCGGTGGGGGTCTCTTTGCTGTAAGGGAAATATTTCCTTCTGAACCAGAGGGCGACATGGACCAGGCCGATTAACACCGGCACCTCCACCAGGGGGCCGATCACCGCGGCAAAGGCCTGGCCCGAGTCAATGCCGAACACGGCAATGGCCACGGCAATGGCCAGCTCGAAATTGTTGGAGGCAGCGGTAAAAGAGAGGGTGGTGGCCTGCTCGTAGGTGGCGCCTAGCTTCTTGGACATGAAAAAGGAAAGCAAAAACATCACCAGGAAGTAGATGGTCAGCGGCACGGCAATGCGCACCACGTCCAGGGGCAGCTGGACAATATAATCACCCTTCAGGGAGAACATCACCAGGATGGTGAAGAGCAGGAAGATCAGGGTAAAGGGGCTGAGGCGGGGAATGAGTTTTTCCTGATACCATTGCTCCCCCTTGGTCTTCATGCCGATGAAGCGGGTCAGCATGCCGGCGATAAAGGGAATGCCCAGGTAGATGAAGACGCTTTCGGCAATCTGGCCCATGGAGATGTCCACTGCCATGCCTTCAATGCCGAACCATTTGGGCAGGATGGTGATGAAGAGCCAGGCATAGACCGAGAAGAAGAGAACCTGGAAGATGGAGTTGAAGGCCACCAGACCGGCGCAATACTCGGTGTCGCCGTCGGCCAGTTCGTTCCAGACAATGACCATGGCAATGCAGCGCGCCAGGCCGATGAGGATCAGCCCCACCATGTACTCATGCTGGTTGGACAAAAAGGCCACGGCCAGACCGAACATGAGGATGGGGCCGACAAGCCAGTTCTGGACAAGGGAGAGGGTCAGCACCTTGACGTTGCGAAACACCTCGTGCAGTTTTTCATACTTCACCTTGGCCAGCGGCGGATACATCATCAGAATGAGGCCAATGGCAATGGGGATATTGGTGGTGCCCACCTGAAAAGAATTGATGATGTCCTGGACGCCGGGGAAAAGATAGCCTGTCATGACGCCCATGGACATGGCCAGGAAGATCCAGAGGGTGAGAAAGCGGTCAAGAAAGGAGAGTTTTTTTGCTGATCTGGTCATGGGGATTCCTTGAAAGGGGCTCGTGTCACGCCGAGGAGTCACAGGCATCTGCTGCCTTGTGGGCAAGGTGGCTGTCCATCTGCTTTCGGTCCCGCCGGGCTGTGTCGATTTCAGGCAGGGTAGCGGCCAGGGCGACTAGGATGTCGCGCTGCAGGGCCGAAGCTTGATCGGCCCTGAGTTGGTAATAAATCCACCTGTTTTGTCGCCGGTCCCGAAGCCAGCCGCTGTGTTTGAGGTAGGCCAGGTGGCGGGACACCGTGGATTGCGGCATGTCCAGGGCCGCCATCAGATCGCAGACACAATATTCCGTGCCGTCCAGCAGCAGGGCCATGATCCGCAGCCTGGTTTCATCCCCCAGGGCCTTGAATTGTTCGCTGATCGTCTTCATTCTGCCAATGTATCCGCATACACGGATACATGTCAAAGAGTTTTTTGCGCCATGGCAGACCCGGGTCGTTCCAGGGTGTGCTCGGGAGAGTGGTGAGGGGTAGGCCGGAGTGTTAGCTGGCGCTTGGGAGAGCAATTCAAGAAGGCTGTATGCCGGTACATATTTGATTCCCGCACTTCCATGGCCCTGTTGACGGTGATGGACGGGGGCATGGTTGAAGGATAAAATGCCTCAGGCACTGTCAAGAACCGTGGTGTAGGCTTGATCGGTACGGTTCGGTTTTTCCGGCTAACGCAGGCGAAGCAGGCCGTGTTCTACCATCGGGTTGATATAGCGCTGCCGAAGGCTTTCCGGGTTACGGTGAACGAGCGCGGCTATCTCATTACGGGTAAGCCAACGCCCCCTGCACAATTCCAACAGGATCTTTTCCATCTCATTGGGGGGTAACCGCTGTTGGCGAAGCGCCGGGGCGGCAATGGCCAACAACTCGTCGTTATGTAGGGAGTGATCGGGTTTACGTAGGGAGTCAGCCTTGCCAGATAGGGAGTGAGAGGGCATCGGCAGGCGGTACCGAGTCCAACGACCCTGGCCTTCTTGAGTCAGGGCTCCTTCATTGTCCACTCCAGCCTGCTTTCTCCGGAACACGCTGCATGGCGATTTTCGTCTTGATGAAATCGGGGTCGCGCTTTGTGTCCTTTTAGGCAGAACCCGCGGATTTGCTGCTCATGGATGAATCAACCCTAATCCAATGCTTGAACAGAATTGGCTAGTCGTCGCTCTTGTCCAAATGGGGTGGTGTAAAAACGTTGTTCAATGCCGTAAAGCAGAAGTTTCAGATCATCGTCCGTTGATATTTCGAATTTGCTGTTCTCTTTATCGAATTTCAGTTTTTCTTTGCAGTAGCTATCAATGTAAGAAAGCATGTTGGATTTGTCATCGTCTGCCATGGCTGCTAGGCTTGCCATGGCAAGCGCTATACGTTTTCGGTTTGGTTTTGAAACTCTATCTACATTGTAGTCATTGCTCATCTCGATAAATGACTCATCTAAAAACTGCTCAACTTCTTCTTTGGTGGCTTCTTTGTAGAGTTCATCAATTCCGGGAAATATGCTTGAGATAGTCGCCAGGTTTCGGAACACCAGTGTATCCAAGGCTTGCAAATATACCGCGTCAGGCCTTGAATTGATCACTAAGCGGTTATCGCATTCTTCAACTTTGGCGGCTTCGCCGAAGATGACAGTCTTTCTGCGAATAAATAGCGATGGCGTGATTTTTTGGAAGTAAAAATCTTCTCCCTGTACTGAAAACAGGTAAGCGATTCTGGGAAACTGTTCCTTCTTTAAGTCATCGTAGTCTTTTGAATCAAAATCGGCCTGCAAAAGATCAATGCAAAATGGTTGCTGACTAAATTGTTCGATTTTGAACCATGCGTCTTCATCCAAGTTGTGATCTGGGTTGTACGACACACAGCCAGCAACATCTATGGCGATGGCTTCGAAGAGCGTATGGTCTGAGACCAGCTTAAAAAACGGGTTCTTGCGAAGCCTCTTCACTTTTGCCAATACGTGATCCATCTTTACCCCCGTTCTATAAATGTGTAATTGTTAATTCGGCACGCTGTCGAAATTTCAATCTCATCCGGCTTCTTGTATTTGTGGCGGCTAATCAGAAAGATAGCTGTCCCGTTATTGGTTCTGATGTTGTAGAACTCATAGCCAAAGACCAAAAAAAGAGGATTGAAGTAGAGCGCCTGCGACAAAAAGGTGAAGATGAATAGCACACCGTAGACAAAGCACAGTGTTTCCCAGTTTTCTATGCTCAGCGCCACGAAAAAGTAGCCAAGATAGCTCGGCAAAAAGCTATTGTTTGCATGCTCAATGCTGTCTGTGGTTCCCTTTTTGAACGCATCTTTCCCAAGCAGGGAACTCAGTAGAATGCTCAATCCTGTAAGGAACACAGGAACCAAAAAGTACAGCAGATAAGATACCGCGTTCGAAAGCTGACCTAACCAGGAGTTGTCTGGAAAGAAATACCCTAATGTGTACCCCTTTTGCACAAGGAAAATAATTACCAGCAGGGATGTGGCATTCACCGTGAGCAAGAGCCGGAATGCGATATTCATCATTTCACCGTCACCTGGCCGTTCATCAGCATGGGCAGGAGCCAGTCGCGGAGTTGGGTGAGGTAGTGATTTTCTTTAGTATTATTTGTCATCCGTTTGTAGAATGAGGAAGCCGTTTCTTCATACTTTAGCAAAAGTTCCTCGGGTGGCAATGGCAAGGAAAATGTCTCCAATGTGCTCGCGTCGATACGTTTTCTCCCTGAGGTTCCCGTCATATTGGAAATGGCAAATTGTCTGAAGGATGCCGATCTACTCAGTTGTGAAGCGAATGCGCTAAGGGAGTAATTCTTGCCGCGGAGTACGATGAACTCCGTTGAGCCAAATCCAACTTCACCATCCTCTAATAATGAGATCAGCGCTGTCTTGCCATTTTCCAGACACGGGGTGATTCTGGCGACCACTACATCGTCATTCTGAAATTTCATCCCTCCACTGAACAGTTTTCGTTCTGGTGGATTGGTCATAAAACCAGTCAACGGGAGCGAATTCATGCCGACATAACTCGCTTCGGTGTTCTTTGGTAAAATCAAGGGCGGATTGAAATCGAACAAATCAGACGCCATGCCAGCATTCCACCCCGCCGGGATCTCCCGTTTCAGGGTGGGGTTGTAAACCATTTTGCCGCCGGAGGATTTGTAGGGCGTGCCGTTTTGGGCGGGTTTACCTGAGGCGAAGTCGAAGGGGAAGTCGAACTGCACGAACCAGTAGTCGTACAGGGTCTTGGCCATCGCCGTAAGTTCGGCGTTGATGCGGTTGTTGCAGTCGATTTTGGCGTCGAGAGCGGAGAGGACGGTGGCGATTTTCTTTTGTTGCGCTTTGTCCTCAATTACAGGAACTGCCATTTCATGTAATTCATTACGATTTACACCGGGCACAGCACTTTTGTCGGAAGTCCGGATTCTCCCAAGACAACTCAGAAGGTAGTAAATATATTTGGGGTTGTTGCCTTTGAACGTAGTTACGTAAAGAGCAGTGTTGTGAGGCCAATACTTGCCGTTAATAAAATGCATTTCACCTAGGGTTCCATATCGCCCCGTGACAACACCTTCGCCTTCAACTTTGTATTCGTTGTGGTATCCAGATATACCTGCGGAGCTAATCACTGGATAAGCTCCAGGTAGGCGTTGATTCTCGGGAAGGTCATACCCTCTCTTGAAATTGATAAGGTCGCCCAAACGCTTGGCTGTTACCTTACTCATACCGCAACCCCGTCAACTGCTGCCGAATCTCCTGCTCCAGCCCGGCCGACTCCTTGAACAGCCTGTCCAGGTTGTCGGTAAAACCCCGCATTTTCGTCGCAAACTCCTCCGGTGTCAGATCGACGTACTCAATCCTGACCTCGAAATACTGTCCGGCGCTGAGGGAATAGTTTTTGGCGGCGATGTCGTCGTAGCCCACCACCACCGAGAAATCCTCCACCGCCTCCTTGGCGTTAAAGGTGGCGATGATGCGGTTTTCCTCTTCTTCTGAAAGCAGGGTCTTCTGGTTCTTGCCGTCCTTGACCTTGGTGCCGAGGTTGGAGGCATCGATCAGCACCACGCCGTTTTTGTTGGAGTCGTCGATGAAGAGGATGGAGACGTTGGTGCCGGTGGTGGCGAAGATGTTGCTAGGCATGGAGACCACCCCGGCGAGCATCTTCTCATCCACCAGGTGCTGGCGGATCTTCTTGTCAATGCCGGATTGCGCGGTGATGAAGCCGGTGGGCACCACCACCGCCGCCTTGCCGCCGGGTTTCAGGGAATGGACGATGTGCTGGAGGAAGAGCTGGTAGATGGCCATCTTCTCCTTGGCCTTTGCCGGGACTTTCGGCACCCCGGCAAAGAAGCGCTCCTTGTTCTCCTTGCTGTCCAGCGCGTTGCGATCATCGCTGAAATCCATTTTGAAGGGCGGATTGGAGACGATGTAGTCGAACCGCTTCAGCGCCTTGCCGTCCCGGTGGTAGGGGAGCAGCAGGGTGTTGCCCTGGATGATGTTGGGTATGGAGTGGACCAGGTTGTTTAAAATCAGGTTCAGGCGCAGCAGGTTGGAAGATTTCTGTGAAATGTCCTGGGTGTAGATGCTGCAGCGATTCTCGCCGATGGCGTGGGCCACGTTCATCAACAGCGTGCCTGACCCGGCCGAAGGGTCGTAGCAGCTGACGTTGTGCACCTTGCCCTGCTGCTCCTGCGGCACCAGGATGGCGGCCATGATTCGGGCCACGGCATGGGGCGTGTAGTACTCGGCGTACTTGCCGCCGCTGTTGCTGTTGTAGTCCTTGATCAGGTATTCAAAAATGGTGGCGTAGAAATCGAACTTCTGGGTGAAGATGCGCTCGAAGCTGAAATCTCCAATCTTATTGATGATGGCGCGGCAGAAGTCGTCGCGCCTGCCGACATCGCTGATGTATTCGCTCACCCGGTCAAACAGGGTGACCTTGGCGCCGCCGTCGGTCTTGACCGCGAAGATGTCGTTATTACTGACGGCAATGTCGCGCAGGGTGTCGTCGAACAGCTTGGCGAACTCGGGCGCGTTCTGGCGATTCCACAGGTGGGCGATGAAGTGCTCCGGTTTGAGGCGGGCGATGTTTGCTCCCATCTGGTATTGCAGCATTTCCAGCTCATCACCGCTCAGGGCGCTGATCGCCTGTTCCCAATTTTCGGCCTCGGCCAGCTCGGGGCTGATCTTCTTGGCTTGATAGGCGAACTTGTCGTTCAGGAACTTGTAGAGAAAGACCTGGGTGATGATCTTGAACTCGTTGCCGTCGTTACCCAGGCCATATTGGGCACAGATACTTTTCAGATTATCAATCAGCTGCCTTGTACTCTTTTGGAAATCCTGGGTTACCACGTATGTGCTCCTGTTCTGTTGCCGGAGGCAAATTCATTCCGGTATTCGGTGACCACCAATTTGTTGATGGTGCGGGAGGCGTCCGGGTTGAGTTTGATCTTCTGTCGACCCTGGAACTCGTCGATAACGAGCGGCATCATCATCCGCTCGAAATAGCTTTCGTTGGCCAGCAGCTGGGTGTTTTGCAACACCTGATCGTCGGCCTGCTGTTTGATGCCGGAGAGGGCTTCAAAGAGGCTCCGCTTGGTTTCCGACAGCGTACCGCGTTCCAGCAGCCGTTTGTGGATGCGGGTATATTTGGCGTCACCCTGATATTTGGCGCGGAGACGATTGTTCTGCCGGTTCAGCTCCTTGACCTGCTAATGGATGGCGTTCAGCGCGCCGATGTTGGCAGTCATTTCTTCCTGGCTTACTTCGCTTAAGCGTTTCTTCTTGAACAGCCGCTCCAGCTCCTCCTTGAGGGTGATAAACTTGGGGTCCTGCTGGTCGAAGTTGTCGGCCAGAGCTTCGCGGGTTTGGCGCAGGGTGTTCTTCAGTCTGTCGGCCAGCACCAGTTCCTCTTCGCCGACCTTGGTGAAGAGGAACAGCACCTCTTCCAGGGCGACGTTGAGCAGCCCGGTGGTGTCGGCATTCGATTCAATGCGTTCTTTCAGGTTCAACAGGTCGAGATGGTTGCAGGTCTCGCGGTAGAGCTGGTTGAGTTTTTGGAAATCGAGCTGGTCGAGGAAGGAGTATTCCCCCTGCAGGCGGATCAGGTTGTAGAGGCTGCGGGCATCGGTCAGGGCCTTTTTGAGGGCGAGGATGGTGGCGCGGTCCTGGATCTTGCTGATCTGGCGGGAGAACTCCTCACCATTTTCCGTGTCGAAGTCAAACAGGATGTCCCTGATCTGCTCGATCTCGCCCTGAATCTCCTCGGCGGACTTGAACAGGTGGGAGTAGTGTTCCAGTTCGTCGCCCAGCTCGGCATTGAGCTCTTGCAGATAGCGCTGGTTCGTTTCTTCGAACTCCTTGCTGATATCGGCGAAATCAACCACGTAGCCGTAGCGGAACCCCCCATGGGGACGGTTGACCCGGGTCAGGGCCTGGAGCAGGTTGTGTTTGCGGATGACCCGGCCCAGGTAGAGCTTTTTCAGCCGGTGGGCGTCAAAGCCGGTGAGCAGCATGTTGAAGACGAACAGCAGGTCGATTTTGCCCACTTTGAAATCCTCCACCCACTCTTTGCGCTCCTGCCTGCTGCCGATGTCGTGCAGGATCAGGGCGGCGCTTTTGACTTTGTTGGCCTGCTTTTGCCAAACTGCATAGGTGGGGGCCGCTGAATCGGCAGACAGGGGGAAAGCTGCATCAGGGTTCGTGCTTATGGCGCCGGCAGGTGGAGCCTGTTGATGTTTCTGACGCGATTGAAAGATTTCAAACATCTTTTTGGCCTGCTTGGCACTTTCGCAGATCACCATGGCGCCGATGGTGGCATCGTTCAGCGCGCCCCGGCTCTTTTCGAAATCGTCGATGATGTAGTCGAGCATCGGTTCGACAAAGCGCGGATGGGCGTAGAGCTTCGTGCGGTCGATGTCGCCCTGTTGGAGCTTTACAGCGGCAAGGGCCTCCTGCAGGGCGAGCTGGTAGTTGGTGGCGATCTCCTCGCGGATCAGGCGCAGGGTGTAACCGTCGGCAATGGAGGCGTTGTAGTAGTACTTGTGAATGTAATCGCCAAACAGGGCGCGGGAGTTGTAGTCGTCGCCCAACAGCGGCGTGCCGGTGAGGCCGATTTTGATGGCATTCCGGTCGGACTGGCTCAGGTTGGCAAGAAAGCTGCCATTGGGGTTGTAGCTGCGGTGTACCTCGTCGAGGAAGTAGATGCGCTGGATGCTGATGTCGTAATCCTCGGTGCGGACCACGTCTGGGTCACCTGCAAACCTCTGAATGTTGACCACGGTGATCTCCGGCCTGCCGGAGTCGTTGTGGATTGCCTGAATAGCGTTGATGTCGCGGGCAAAGGCCTCACGGTTGTCGATGGTGTGGACCGTCAGTCCCCGGCCGGAGAATTCCCGCTGCGCCTGGATGAGCAGGTCGATGCGATCGACAATGAAATAGAACTTTGGAATGATGCCGCGTTTCTGGAAATAGTCGGTCAGAAAACGGGTGTTGTAATAGGCCAGCGCGGTCTTGCCGCTGCCCTGGGTGTGCCAGATGATCCCCTTGCGCACCCTGGCATTGAGTTTGCGTTCGATCGCCTTGGTGGCGAAGAGTTGCGGATAACGCATGACGTGCTTGTGTAGGCCATCTGCCTCGTTTACATAGACAAGGGCGTATTGCAACAGGAACGCCAGGCGGTCGCGGCTGAACAGGGAGGTGCAGATGCGGTTGGTCGGCGTGTGGGGCGACTTGTTGCTGACAAATTCCGGGCTGTGTTTGATGACGCTGAGGTTGTTGTCCCGAAGTACCCTGTTTTCGATTGCGTCGTCCTCGTCGGCCAGCAATTCAGGTAGATTCAGCTCTTCCTCTTCGCGGAAGTAGTTGAATGTCGGCTCCTCATAGGACGGACTGGCATAGAAGGCCCCTTCGATGGGCTGCGGCGAGCCGTCGTCGTACTCCATGTTGTTGGAAAAGACCATGAGCTGGGTGATGTTGATAAAGCGGCGGAAGCGGGGATTGCGGCAGCGCGTGATGATGCGGTTGCGCTCGGCCAGGACGCCTTCCCGGTTATTCGGCTTTTTAACCTCGATAAAAACCAGCGGCATGCCGTTGATAAGTAAGGTGATGTCGGGCCGGAACTCGTCGTCGCCGTGTTTGCAGGTCAGTTCCGTGACCACATGAAAGCTGTTGTTCGAGAAATCGGCGAAGTCGATCAGCCTGGTGCCGGAACGTTCCGTGAGTTTTTCGTAGAAGGCCTTGCCGAGGTCCTCGTTTTCCAGCGACAGCTTGACATCGGTCAGCAGTCGCTGGATATCGTCAGCATCCAAGTCGGGATTGATCCGGGCCATGGCGGCACGAAACAGGTCTGGGAAGATATCGGTCTTTTCATCCCATGTTGCCTTTTTAAGGGAATGGTAGTGGTAGCCGAGCCGCACCAGATGCAGGATACAGGGGATTTTAACCCGTGAGTCTTCGCTGAAAATCATCAGACTACCTCCTCTGTTCCTTCTCGCAAATCAGCTCAAATGGCAGCAGCGTAAACATCGACAGCACTCCTTGCTTACAACTTCTCGAAATAATCACGAATTTTCAGGGCCATCAGACGACGGCGCTCCTGAAGGAAGTCATCATAGTCGGCAACGGTTTTTCCCGCCATATTTTCGGGAATACAGTGCATGGCCAGGTTTGCTTTAAGTTCCTCCGGGTCGGTTATGGCGCCGTAGCGGATCTTGCCGTCCCGGCACTGCTCTGCCAGTTCGCTGAAATAGATAGCCGGCTCTCGGTCCTTTACTGCGATGTTGACCTCGCTCTGCATCATCGCATAGTTGGCGATCTGGTTATAGCGGCCCCTGGTCAGGCCATGGGCCTTGAGAAGGTTGCGGGGGAAGAGATGGTGGACGTCTCCCCTATGGACTACCAGGTCATGAACAGTGATATCGCGGGAAAGAAAGCCCCTGTCATTGGCCTTGACCTGGGCAGCTAGAAATACCTTGAAATAGGGGCTGCTGGCCACCGAGGTATTCATCTGCTGGGGCAATCCGGTCTCCCAAAAGGCTGGTGAAAGTTCGGCCTGCTCCACGTCTTCCTGGTACCTGGCAAAACCAAATTCTTTGATACGTTTGATATCGTAATCAAAGGCAGACTCAGGCGAGGCGGAATAACGGCCCGTCAAGACCGACATAACGAACCAGCGGCGCACATGAGACTCAACTGCGGCGGCATCCATCTTGTCCGCTCGAAGCACCAGATAAACAATATAGGCAAAGTTGATGGCGTTTTGGGAACGGATCATCGACGATTCGACAAAGCCGGCCGAGCGCAGAATCATGACAAAACGCTTAAAATTAGTCTCGTTCATAAAAGTAAACAGACCCAGTTCCAAACGTTTAAAGGAATCTTCGGCTATGACCTCCTCGTATTCCCTCGTCTGAAAATTGCGACCTGAAAGCAGGGCAACCAGATCCTCCAGGCGACCGCGCTGAAACTCCGAGGTAAAGGCCACCCGCAGCATATCAGTGTAAGAAGGGTCGTAAAGGTCGTCATTCTCATTCTTGAGCCAGGCCATTTTCTGGAAGTAATCGGTGGAGGCGAACTCCGTATCGTGGTCTGCCAGGGGCTGATAAAACTCCGGAGCCACGGCCAGGTGGCAGAAATAGTCGATACACTTTCGCAGCTTATCGCCGCCATAGGTCTCGTTGGCAGCGATTTTGCTCATCGCGAAATCGGCCTGACTGAGCACCGCCCCCTGGGAGTTGATGCGGATAAAGATCTCGGTAACCGTTTCAATATCCAGGTCAGAATTGAGTTCAATCAGGCCGATATGATTATTGACGATACCGCGCAGCAGTTCGATGGCGCTGAAGATGGTATTCTGGTTTGTTCCTTCGTTTTTGCTGCAATAGTCGCTGACCACTTCCAGCATCTGCACGTTGGGAGCAAGAATGGCGGAGATGTCGGCAATCCATGCCTTGTCTTTGGCTATGGCCGGGTTGGAAACCTCAAATTTTTTCTGTTGCGGGTGAAAGGCAATGGTGATCTTTACCTGCCTGTAGTTCTTATCAATAACCCGTTTTCCCAAAATGGCAGCCATAAGGGCGGTTACTCGCTGCTGCCCGTCGATAAGAATGCGTTTGCCCTCTGAGGAAGTACCATCCTTCAACTTAATGGCCGGATTGCGCCAGGCAATGAGATAGCCGATGGGATACCCGGCATAAAGGGAATCGATGAGGTCGCGCACCTTGGCAGCACTCCAGACAAAGGGGCGCTGGATCTCGGGGATGGCAATTTCATTGGAGTTGATCCAGGTGAGCAGGGTCTGGATCGGGTATTGATTTACTGCATAGCGTTGGATGGTCATGGTTGCCCTCCCCCCTGGTGAAAACTCCAGATATATAAAATTCTTTTTCTTTTTATATCAAAGGATTAAGTGATACAGCACTCTTTCCTGGCCTGCAAGTGGTTTCAGATTTGATGCCAGGACAAAACAAAGGGGAGAAAGTCCGCTTTCAGCTTTTGCCTGGCGAACAGTTGGTAGGCGAGGGGCTGTTAGAGGCCGCGAATGTAGTTTCAAAACAGGCAAGAATCTTCGGAATCCTGGAAACACCTTTCTTCATCGTCTTTTATCGCCAATGCTTCCTCTTTGTCCGTGATCCGGGCTCCAAAAGGGGGCAGGGCAAGATTGGACGTGAATCTCCTGCCTGCCCCCCCCTTTTTAGATGTTTATCAGAGGACCTCGTCGATGGCAGAGTATTCCCCTTCCACCTGCAGGGTGATTTTCATGGGCTGCGAGGTGCGGTTGCGCCAGAACCAGCCATGTTTCCCGTCGAATTCCGCGATAAGTTCCCCTTCTTCGCGCTGGGAGCGTCCCTTCTGCCAGCTCTGGTAATTGATCTGGTGCTTGACGGAATCGGAGTGACCATCGAAGTTGGCGGCAGCCCCATCAGTGTGCCAGACATAGCGTGCCCGCTCCCCTTTGTTCAATGTCAGTTTGATTTCCTTACCCTCATTGGGGGCCAGGGAGATTTCCAGGCTGTCCTTTCGCAGCGTGGTGGCTGTCTCCACCGGTTTCGGCTTAACATCCTGAACTGGTTGAATGGCTTTTGCGGCGGCGGTCTCATCCATGTCCCGCACTGCCGCTTCTTGCGCCAGGGAAGTTTTGGTCTCCCCCATGGTGGTCAGTCCCAGAACCTTGCCCATGCCTGTGGGGTCGATGCCGTACTCGGCGGGTAAAATGGCGACTATCAGAAGGAAAGCGGCCGCCACGGCGGCCACGATGGTGGACTTGATGAGCTTGGCGCTCGACGGTAGATCTTCTGGGTTTGGTGTATGCTGCATGGTTTTATATCCTTTTCTGAACAATTTTTTTGTTGGGTTAGGAGACGAAATAGCCGGTCAACTGGTATCCCATGAGTAGGAAGCCTCCTGTCATGAGCCATACGTTGGCGCCATAGGCGTGGCGCATGAAACCCTTGGTGCGCCGCCAGTAACCCATGGCAATGAGGATCAGGCCCAGGGCCATGAGCTGCCCCAGCTCCACACCAACGTTGAAGGCGATTAGATTCGCCAGCAGGCCCTCGGCAGCCACCTCATATTCCAGAATCTTGGTGGCCAGGCCGAATCCGTGGAAGAGTCCGAAGATCAGCGTGGCTAATTTGGTGTTGGGCTGAAAGCCGAACCAGCGCTGGTATGCCCCCATGTTGTCCAGTGCCTTGTAGACGATGGACAGACCAATGATGGCGTCTATGAGGTAGGCACTGACGCTGACATCCATCAAAACCCCGGCGAGCAGTGTCACCGAGTGCCCGACGGCGAACAGGGTGACGTAAATGCCGATGTCCTTGAGGCGGTAAAGAAAGAAAATAACCCCGAAGAGAAAGAGGATGTGGTCATAGCCGGTGACCATGTGTTTGGCCCCCAGATAGATAAACGGCAGGGTCATGATGCCGCTGATTTCCTGGATATATCCCTTGTCGCCTGCTGTCACACCGTGGGCGAGCGCCTCCACCGCCCCGACGGCGACAAGTGACAACAGGACAAAACACCACACCAGGCCACTTCTGACCGGGGAGTTCTTGAACAGTTTCATAGCTATCCTTTTTTTATAAAAACGGTTGCTTGATGGCGTCGTAAAAAGTCGCCAACTGCTTCGTTGCTGCAGGTAAGCGAGCTTGCGAGACTCCGAATTATCTCGTCACTGCGGCGTACTCAAGTACGCCTCATTCCTCGAAATTTGCGCGCCTCGCATTTGACGCTTTTTACTTAGCCATCCCAGAAATTGAGTTTTTACGAAACCATCTTGCTTGGATGAGTACAACGAAAATGATCAGGCGAGACGAGAGATGGTGGGAGGGGCGCGGGCGGGTGGAGGGCCGCCGGTCCATGTGCCGCTGTTGTCCTTGACATAGGGAGCTTGGCCGGTGCCGGCTTCGAGACAGGGAATGGCAATGTCCCGGGGGGAGAAGAATGCGGCAAGCTTTAACTGATTATCAGCATCGGTCTTGCCGCGCAGAGTTTTCCAGCCGTTGTTGTGTTTATAGAGGTGCGCCGTTTTATCCGGCGCATCGTGGCTGTGTTCTCCGTGCGGTTCAGTGTCGCCATGATGTCCGTCTGAGAAGACGGCAACAAAAGAGATGCGGCCGGAAGTAAGCTCGGCAGCCGCGGGACCATGTTGATGATGGACATGGGAGGCGTGCCGGAGTGACACGCAGAGAAAGACCGCCACCAGCATCAGCGCCAGGTACTGTTTTGTCCTCGTCTGTCGGAGCGGAAAAATCATCTGCGAACTTTGATCAGGTTGAAGCCGAAAGCATCTTGTGCCTTGCGAGGTATTCGTGACAATGCTCCTTTACCGGTTTCTGTCGGCAAAACCGGTATCAGCTCTGACTGCATGCGCAAAACTGATTGGTACACGTATGAATCTCGATCGTCATGTGTTTGAGCGTGGCGATATGTGAAAGTCGGGAAGAGTAATCCGGCGGGTTGCGGTTTTCCTTTGCGACGATTGTGATGGCAGCCGCAAGAGCGTTTGAATTAAGCGGCCAGATGTGAAGATCGCCGACAACACTGTCACCATCTGATTCAATGGCATGGACCACGGCATCCCGAATCTCTTTATCGTTGTTGCAGTCCAGCAGAATAAAGGCGCTGCTCCGGAGCAGCCCCCATGCCCATCTGGCAATCAGCACACCGCCGACAATCCCCATAACCGGGTCGAGAAATGACCAGCCGAAAAATTTCCCCGAGACAAGCGCCACAATTGCCAGCACGGATGTCAGGGCATCGGCGAGAACATGCAAGTAGGCAGCCCGAAGATTGTGGTCATGATGGTGGCCGTGATCGTGGCCATGGCTGTGGTCGTGCTGATCGGTTTCTTTGCCGTGCAGCATCCAGATGCTCAGCACATTTACCGCAAGTCCGACCAGAGCGACAAGAATCGCTTCATCAAAAGCAATGGGCACTGGTTTAAAAAAACGACCAAGGGACTCGATAATCATATAAAGGGCCGTACCACCTAAAAACAATGCGCTGGTATAGCCCGATAAGATGCCGAATTTGCCGGTTCCGAAGCCAAATTTCGATGAACCTGCATACCTTCTCGCCATCACATATGCGAAATAGGTGATGCCCAAGGCAAAAGCATGGGTCCCCATGTGCCATCCGTCAGCCAGAAGGGCCATGGAGCCGGTCAAGACGCCGGCGATGATCTCAACGCACATGGTGATGCCGGTAAGGGCAATCACTTTCAGAGTTTTCTTTTCGTTGTCAAGATCAGCATCATTGAAGTCATGCTCATGATTGATTTGTCTTATGGTATCGACATGCATAGCAGCAGATCATGCTCCTGTTTCTTTTTTTGTTGATCTCTAAGTCCGACAGGCTCTTAGCGGATTTTTCCAAGATGCTCGATGAGCTCATCGATCAGCTGGTCACCATTGCCATGCTGAAGGGCCGCATTTTTAATGCAGCCGCGCAGATGGTCTCCGACGATTTGCGTCCAGACTCCACGGATGGCACCTGAAACCGAGACCACCTGGCGCAGGACCTCAATGCAGTCTCTGTCGTTTTCAATCATGCCGCATAGCCCCCTGACTTGTCCTTCTATTCGGTTAAGCCGTTTGATCAGGCGTTCCTTGTCCTGGTCTGTTCCGCATAGCGCCATGGGTGTCTCCTTTGTGTAGTATATAGGGGTATACCCTATACGCAAAAACGCACATTGTCAATCCGAATATTGTCACAACAGTGGGCGGATCGCCTCGTCATCGCTTTGGCGGCTCTGCTTGCGATATTTCTCCTTCATCGCATGCAGAAAGGGGCTGGCTGGAATAATGATGGTGGCGCCGGTGGGATATTTGCCACATTTTGCAATTCCGGAGATGCTTTGCCTGCTTGACTCTTATCAGCTGACAAAGTTTCCTCTTTGTCAGCTGATCACGGCTGCAAAATGGTTCCGTTGCAGTTTCAGCGATTGGTAACAATATTGGCCGTTTGCGACTTCAGATCAAAAACGATTCTGGCCTGCCTATTGCGCAGCTGTTGCATGACCTGCGCGACTTTATTTTCCAGGGCCCCGTTGACATCGCCCCAATCGTTGCCGTCTCTGCTGACAAACTCCTGGATCAGGTTGTGCAAGGTCTCCGCATCGAGCTGCTCGTAGGGGACTTCGACTCCTTGTTCCTGCAATCGCATCGGGTTCTTGTCTGACATGACTCTTCTTCCTGATTCAACTTTTTCAGTTGGATAACCACTCGATATTAAACGAGTTTAAAAAACGCTTCAAACTTGTAATTCCACGAGAATTCAGAATTCAGCAGTCAGGAAACAGAAGAAAAGCTGAAAAATCAGTCATTCTGACTTCTGAATTTCGGCCCCTGACATCCGGCATGTTGGAAATAGCGGCGCCATTTTGCTATTAATCTACATAATCTCAACGAGATATCAGAAGTCGGAAAGTTGAGCTCCTAACATAGTGTTTGTCCAGAAATGGGTCATTTCGTTCGAGATCAAGGACTGCGAGAAAAATAAGCACAGGCATATATGCGATATCGGAGTCTCCACTTCGTTTCGCTTACCTCCGAGCATTAT
>PKTX01000067.1 GCA_002868945.1 Desulfobulbaceae bacterium | reverse complement strand
TTAACGTCTCACTCTTCACCGGCAAAATAAAAGGGCGGTGCCATTGGAAAACTATAACGATATTACGGTAAGATAAAACAACTCAGAAAGTTGAGTTAAGGTACTTTAGTGGCAGGCTGGTGAAAAACTACCGCGCCAGGAAATCCTGCGTTCACCCCTCAAGGGGGTACCGAGGAAAAATGGCCCAAAAATGCTCACGTACCGCATGTGAGACAGTAGAAATCTGAAAAAGCCTTCAGTAATCCAGACGCCAGAACACCTTCTTCTCAAGTTTTTCTCCTGAATCCTGAATTCTGAATCCTGAATTCTGCCCTCTGCCCTCTGCCCTCTGCCCCCTGCCCCCTGCCTTCTCATCAAATCATCCTGAGCGGCAGGCTATCCGGGAAACCGGTTTCGTGTGAAAAAGGGTTGTCAGGATGCCCTTTACGCAGTAGCGTTGCGGGGTTATGTACTCCGCTATACCACCAATACTAAATTCATTTTGTGAGCTTGGCCCGAGCCAAGCCTTACGGGCTCAAGGAGTATCGCTTAATATCGCAATCAGTGGAAACCGACCCGTTAAAATGTAATAAGCGGACAAAAAACAAGCGAGTTTTCCATGTTTACCGTTTTAATATGGAAATAAGTGGAAATCCCGTCCACCTATAGGGGGTGATATGACGGACAAGATTTCACCTATTACACTGTTAGGACAAGAAAGCATCATGGTCAATAAAGTAGAAGACATTCGGTTCGTCGATCAACGCGCTTTAACACTGGCCGTTGATATCGCATTTTTGCTGGAAGAGAGTGAAAGAACGAAGGATGCCTGGCATGGAAGCGCGTTCGCTCGGTGTGCCATCACCAATGCAGCCTTGATGCTAGAATGTGTGGCTAACAGCTGCTTAGGATCATTGTCCTTGCCATCCCGGCTACTTGAAGAGCTTGATCGGTTGCCTCCGTTGTCTAAATTTGATTACTACCTGTTTTCTCGCACGAGCAAACACATTGACCGTGGTTGCTGCGAGGCTCAACTTGCCAGTGACGTTCTTAAACTTCGTGATCACATCGTCCACCCAAAGATGAAGCCAGGGTCGATTGTTGGAGAGGGTGAGAGCCAATACGTGGATTATGGCGCAACGAAAGTGCTTGGGATCGCCTTGGACAATAGGGAGTGGTCTCACAGCGAGGGTATGAAGGTAGCAGAAGTTGCTACGAATTTTCTTCGCAGGTTCTTCCTAGAATGGTGTGGACATGAAAAGGGAAGTGCTACGAGAATTCTTGTCTGCCGAGAGCGGGACTTGCTTAATCATGATTCAGCTATGTGGGTTCAAATGCCTCGAGCTGAATATGGACTGGTTCAGAAATGGCTTCCGGCGATACTGTCTTATATGGATTTAAGGCCGAGCGGTAGTGATGCCTAACCAATGCAGGCACGGCGACGCCCTTTCCATTGCGCCTTCGGCTCCATTCCAAGGGCGCGCATGCTGCAAGTGATATGCCTTTAGCGCCATGGGTATCGACGGTGGCAGCCAAGTGTGTGTGCTGGAAAACGAAGGGCGATATTGTTTTATCGTTTCCTAAAAGTTCACTAGATTAGAGTTTAAAAATGGGAAAAAAAATAATACTCGTCCACGGATTAGGCGGTACCTCCGACGGAACATGGGGGGATTTTCCAGATTTCTTGGAAAAGGACAATGACCTTGATTACAGCATTGTTTCATATGGCTATCAGTCGCCCCATATACTTAAACAATTTTATCAGCGTGCCCCCAGTATTCTTAATATAGCAAATGGCCTACTCACCGATATAAAAGCTCGGTGTGACTTGGATAACGATGAAATTATTCTTGCTGGCCATAGTTTGGGTGGCTTAGTGGTTAAAAAACTTCTCCTTCGCATGAAGGATAAAAAAATAAACCATAAAATCAGAAAAGTATGCTTTTTTGCCGTTCCACATGATGGGTCAGGGTTCGCAAATGTTGGCAAGTATATTTCATTTAGAAATCGGCATCTTAAAAGTTTGTGTCGTGATTCCAGCGAACTCGATGATTTAAATGATCAGTGGGTAGATAGTGAGTTGGACAATGCTCTGGAAATTATGAGTATTGTCGCTGCAAATGACGATATTGTATCTTCTTCTAGTTCAAAGAGTATTTTCAGGCATCATCAGGTTGAAACAATTAACGATGTTGATCACTGCACAATTGTTAAACCAGAAAGTATGGAATCATCATCATATATTGTTTTTAAAAAATTTATTTTGGAAGAAAATACCGTAAACAGGTATAAAAATACTGCCTCACGAGACCTTGAAGACTGGAAAAGTGTAGAAAGAAATCATAGTTATCATTATGCGACTGATGAAACGCGAACAAATGATTTTGAGTCGTTTGTTGCTGCTATTGATTTAGAACGAGCTGTGATAAGGCTAACAGGCGCATCTGGATTAGGTAAAACACGCTTATTATTAGAAGCTATTGATGCATCTAGTTCTATCGATGATTCCTGCGTTCTTATTTTTGATGCACCTGGTTACGACACCACAATTAAAGAAAGTATTCGGGCAATGGTTGAAGATCGTGTTCATGGCTTGGTAGTAATTGAAAATTGTAATATTGATTTGCACAACCATTTGGCGAAGGAGGCCAATAAAACAGATTGCTTACTAAAACTTGTTACAGTTGGCTATTCAGATGAACAGGTTGATGAATCTATTCATATTCAACTTTCCCCATTGTCAGATGAGGCCATAAAGCAGGTCCTGTCCCCAATATTAGTTGGAATGGATTCGAGTGATGTTGATCGTGTAGCTCGGTTTGCTCAGGGTTATCCTCTTATGGCTACTCTAATCGCAGAGCAGTATCAGAAAGAGGGCCGATTGCTTGGTTCGATAGAAAGTAGCTCTGTCGTAAGAAAATTGATCGATGGTGACGGTGGTATAACAGATGTTGAGAAGGAAATGTTATCTGCTTGTTCCTTGTTCGATGTCTTTGGTACAGCCGGCGAAGAGGCTAAATATATTGCGGAAGATGTTGCTGGGTCTGACCTAAAAATATTTGACAGAGTATTAAAAATATTTACCCGTCGGCAAGTCATAAATCGCGGGGGGCGGTACGCAAGACTGGTACCTAAGCCGCTGGCACTGACACTGGCGTCAGAATGGTGGAAGGAAGCGTCATATGATCGTCAAAAGCAGCTAATTGATACCCTCCCCGATTCCTTAATGCAGAGTTTTTGTACTCAGGCTTCATATCTTGATGACCAGCCGAATGTTCAAAGATTTTCAGATCAACTATTTGGAGGGCAAAGCCCTTTTGTCCAAGCGGAGGGGCTGCTTACAGAAAGGGGTTCGAAACTCTTCCGCGCATTTGTTGAGGTGAACCCCGAGTCAACGAGCAATGCTTTATACAGAGTTTTGTCTGAGTATAGTCATGATCAACTTCAGGCTATAGATGGTGACACGCGAAGAAACCTAGTATGGGCATTGGAAAAGCTGTGTTTTCATAAGGATGTATTTGAAAAATCAGCATGGTGTATGTTGTTGCTGGCATCAGCTGAAAATGAAAGTTGGAGCAACAATGCAACCGGCATGTTTGCTCAGTTATTTCGAGTGAATCTATCTGGAACGCAAGCGAAGCCTAATATTCGCTTTGATATCTTAAAGCGGGCTATTGCAGTTAATCAGACCGATATAGATATGGTCGTTCTTGAGGCTTTAGGTCAAGCAATCAGTACTTATGGAGGCACACGAACTGTTGGGGCTGAGTATCAGGGGACTAAAGCACCGCTTGAAGAGTGGCGACCAGAGCTATGGCAAGATATTTTTGATTTCTGGCAACAAGCTTTTGATTTGATGCTGGTTCTTTTTGAGCGGGGCGATGCACAAAAAGAAAAAGTCCTGTCAGATATAGGTCATTCAATTCGGGGCTTTGTTGCTCGTGGCCGGATTGAAATGTTGGATTCGGCGATTAGGAAGGTCGTAAGTATCAATGGCCGCTATTGGCCAGAAGCTCTAGACAGCATCAAAAAAACTTTTGAGTATGATTCAGTAGATATCAAGCAAGAAGTGACTGATGTGCTGAATAACTGGTTAGAGCTGCTAAGCCCCGATGAAGCAGAACTGCCTGAGAAGTTAAAGATTCTGGTAACCAATCCTCCCTGGGAACATCATAAAGGTGAGGATGGTCACTACGTTGATGTGGCAGCAGAGAATGCGAAAGTACTTGCGACAGAGCTCTCCCATAATATTGAAGAACTACTCCCTCACCTTGGCTTATTGTTACAGGGAGAGCAAAAGCAGTCATACGCTTTTGGACACCAACTGGCTCATGACTTAACTGATGTTGTGCCAATACTTGGTTTGGCTCTAGAGCGCTTAGCAGCCATTGAAAAGCCTGACTCTCGGTTAGTTTTAGGTTTATATCGAGGTTTGTTTGAGCAGTCGCCAGAGCTTTGGCAAGAGAATATCGGTCGGTTAGTTACGGATGAGAAGTTGGTTCATCTTTATCCAGATTTTATACGAACGGGTGATATCAAAAAGACACATTTAGATGTTCTACTGGAGCTCATTCAGCGAGGTGTGTTATCGCCAAATAGCGCGAATGCATTGAGTTATGGCAGTGTGACTGACAGCATTGAACCGGATGTGATCGCCGGTTTTTGCCTACAGTTAGCTGAGCTGGGCGATCAGGCCAGCTGGGCCGCACTCAATGTGATTTATATGTATTGTTTTAGCAATAAAGACAGCGTCAATGTGCTAAGAGATCAGCTTAAGTATTTAGTCACAGCCGTACCTTTACATAAAGGGCAAGAGAACACTGCAACAGATACACACCATTGGCATGACATGGCTGAAAAGCTATTAAAAGAGCGAGATGAAGAGTTTGCGGTTGCGCTAACTAATCAGTTAATTGCAGCGAGTAAATTCGGCTTAAATCATGGTGATATCTGGTCTTATACCAAACCTTTAATGTTAAACCTAATGAGCGACTATGGTGACGTAATCTGGCCGATATTTGGTGAGGCTATCGTTCGAGCTGAAGGGATGGATAAGTATTGGTTACAGCAGCTCTTAGATAGGGAAACAAGTTTGGTAGGAAATGTGCCAAGTGTACTTTCTGTTATTCCAGTTGAAAGCGTTATGGAATGGTGCTTAAAGCAACCAGATATTGGCCCAATTTTTGTTGCCCGTTGTTTAAATGTCATCGAAACAGTTGATGAGATGCAACAGCCTTCGGCTTTGTTTATCGCCTTGCTTGAGAACTTTGGAAATGACCAACGGGTAGCGAGTGAACTGAGCGCTAATATGGGAACCCGTGGTTGGTCAGGGTCTCTAGTACCCTACCTAGAATCAGATAAATCAGCACTAAGCCCCTTGATTGAACATGAAAATTCTAATGTAAGGCGCTGGGTTAAAGATCATATTGCATATATAAACCGGCAAATAATTGAAGAATCAAAGCGAGATGAAGAGCATGGCTTTGGGCTTTATTAGTATGAGGGGTAGCATTCTTCCCGGGGTCAGGTCTTGAAAAATCAGTTTTTTGGTACTATCGTTCCTGTATGGCCCGTCCACTCCGAGTTGAATATCCCGGCGTTTTGTATCACATCACGTTGCGTGGCAATGTGCAGCAGGGGATCTTTGTCACCGACCAGGACCGCCTTTTCTCTTCTGGCATCTTCGCGATGACCGGTCTGCCCGGGGTCAGGTCTTGAAAAATTAGTTTTTTGGTGCTATCGTTTCTGTATGGCCCGTCCACTCCGAGTTGAATATCCCGGCGCACTGTATCACATCACGTCGCGCGGCAATGCGCAGCAGGCGATCTTTGTCACAGAGCAGGACCGCTATTGCTTTCTCGGCATCCTCGCGATGACCGTGGCCAAGTACAATTGGCTCTGTCACGCCTACTGCCTGATGGACAACCACTACCACCTGGTTGTCGAAACTCCCGACCCCAACCTCTCTCTTGGTATGCGGCACCTCAACGGCGTCTATACCCAAGCTTTTAACCGTGCCCATCAACGAGTTGGCCATGTTTTTCAGGGGCGCTACAAGGCCATTGTGGTCGAGAAGAATACCCACTTGTTGGAACTGTGTCGGTATGTCGTTCTCAATCCCGTACGTGCCCGCATGGTGGGGAGCCCTTCCTCTTGGCCATGGAGTAGTTACCAGGCCACGGCTTTCGGAAAAGCGGTTCCCGACTTTTTGACCACTGACTGGGTATTGGCACAGTTCTCGACCAAGAGAACTCGGGCCAGGAGGCTGTACAGAGAGTTTGTGCTCGCCGGCATCAGTGGCAAAGAGGAGAGTCCGTGGAAAAGACTCTCCGGCCAGATTTTTTTGGGAAGTGGCGAATTTGTCACCCAAATGAGGGACCTTCTTGGCGAGAGGCAGGAGATCGGCGAGATTCCCAGGTCGCAGCGCTATCCGGACCGACCGGAGTTGGCTCAGTATTTCAGCGATGTGGGCAAGGGTGACAAGGAGGTTCGGAATCAACGGATTTGCGATGCCCACCTGAAATATGGCTATACCCTGAAGGATATAGCCGATGTTATAGGACTGCATTACACTACGATCAGCAAGATTGTATGCCTCAAGGGTAAAAACTGATTTTTCAAGACCTGACCCCGTCTCGTAAGCCCGTTACGTACGTTAGGCAGGTCGAGAGTTGACAGCTTGAAACTTGTCTGGGATTATTTAAGTTATGAATACAGACTCTGCACATCAATCTTTTCGAATTATTTCCATCATTCCATAGGAATGGTGGGTTTTGACGCGTCAGTAGTTTTTTAAACCCGCCCAAGAGGCGGGTTTTTGTTGTCAGCTTCTTGGGCTTTAGCTAAAGCCATAGGAGGCAACATGAAAAAAGTAGCAATATTTGGTAATGCGGGAGGAGGAAAATCTACGCTGGCTAAGCAGTTGGCCGAAGCAACTAGCCTTCCCCTATATTCGCTGGACAAAATAAAATACAAGGCAGGAGGCGGAGAAGTCCCTCATACCGAATATCTCAACATCCATTCTGGTCTCTTAAGCCAAGAGGAATGGATTATTGATGGATTTGGTTGTGTCGCATCAGCATGGGAGCGTTTCTCTGCTGCAGATACGCTAATTTTCATTGACCTCCCGTTATTAACACATGGTACGTGGGTGACAAAACGGTTCCTAAAAGGTTTATTTGTAGATCCCGAAGGCTGGCCTGATAACAGTCCAATATTAAAGGGAACACTTAATAGTTACCGGGTTCTTTGGCTGTGCCATAGAAGGTTGACCCCCGCATACCGACAACTTGTCACCAACTCTATGAAATCAAAGAAAGTTCATCACTTGAGGTCGCCACGCGCCATTAGAGAGTTTCTTAATGATATTCGGTCGGAATAATAGTCATCAACACAGCATACCTAATAATCGCGTGAACGGCATCCACGCGAGAGTTCTGGCGAGAGTTCCGAGGACAGCACACTCAATTCTTAAAAGGGGGATTCAGTATAAATCCAGTGGATGGGGGAAGGGGAGGGCACGGCGTCTGCCATGTCGGGTCTTCATGCCACCCTTGAATCTGGATCAGTACCAATGCTTTTTATCCCCATTGCAGAACTGAGCGAGCAGGGCGCCGTGTCCCTTCGACAGACTCAGGGACTGGTCTGTAGCCCGTCGAAGAACAATTCCCTTTTTACGGCGAAAGGCGAGCGGGTCGCCAGGCCAGTTCTGCCGGGGTGCCCTTTTCACCCGTTCCATATGGGGAAGTGTCATAAGGATGATGCCCTGCGGGCTCTCATGCATTCGACACTCCCGGTGACACCAGCGGCTGCCTGCTCATGCCCTTTATCCCTGTTGCGACACGAGACGCCCATAGATCTCCTTCCACTGCCTGACCGTGGCCAGGGCCTGGCCGCGGCGCAGGAAGACGCGGATCTCGCAGGAGACCATACAGGCCTTGTTTTTGTCATTGAGGTAATCGACCTGGATGATGTAAAAGATGGAGCTGTAGGTCTTCTTCTGGAAGGCGCGCAGGTTGCTGATGCGGCTGAGCGGCACCTTGATCCGGATGGCATCGTTGCCCTTGGCGGCCGGGATGGCGAGTGTGAAGCCGTCCGCCGACAGGCTGGCCTTGCCGAGCTGCTGGCGTTCCGGCAGGCCCAGGGTGGAGGCGTGGAAGATGATTTTCGAGGTGATGGCCAGCGGTGATTTTCCAAAGAGTGGCATGCCTGCTCCTGCACTGTTAAGACAAATAATAAAAGATATCTTGAATTATTAGATATTTCGGAGTCTCGCTCCGTTCGCTTAGCTGTTCGAGTTTGAGAAGCATAGAAAATAAAAAGCGCGCCCTGCAAGAGGTAAGGGAGCCTGCGACACTCCGGGTGCCCTTGGGGTGCAGCATATCGAGTATATGTGAGGAATTTTATTTTCGTAGCTCCGAAAAAATCGGACAAAAGAGCAATTATTCAAGATGGCCTAAACGGCAAGGCGCCGAGTTTATATGCAAACGAAAAATAAAAAAATTCTGCTCATCTCACCGGCCCGTGATCGCGGCCCTGAGGAGGACTTCATCTTCAAGTTGAGCTTTCTCAATCTGCCCTATCTGGCCGCGGTAACGCCGGCCCACTATGAGGTGGAGATTATAGACGAAGAGAAGGAGGTTATCAACTTTGATGATGACGTCTGGCTGGTGGCCCTCACCGCGCAGACGCCAATTGCGCCGCGCGCCTATGAGGTGGCTGACCGGTTCCGGCAGCGCGGCGTCACCACGGTGATGGGTGGTGTGCACGCCTCCACCCTGCCGGAGGAGGCCCTGGCGCATGTGGATGCGGTGATCATCGGCGAGGGGGAGTTTGTCTGGCCGGGGCTGCTTGCCGATCTGGAAAAGGGGGAGCTCCAGGAGCGTTACATCAGCGGCACGGACCACTCCCTGGCCGGACTGCCCTGGCCACGCCGTGATCTTCTTAACCCGCGCTACTACATCCCCCTGACCCTGGTGGAGACGACGCGCGGCTGCCCCCATCACTGCGACTTCTGCGGCGTCTCCAAGTTTTTCGGGCATCGCTATCGCAAACGGCCCATTGCCGAGATCACCGCTGAACTGGAATCGATGTTCGGCGGCGGTTTCCGGCACAGCGTCAGTCGCCTGCTGGCCCGGTTGGGCCTAGATATGCCCTATTTTATCGAGCGCCGCCTCATCTACTTCATCGACTCCAATTTTGCGGCCGACAAGAAGTATGCCCTGGAGATCATGGCCGTTCTGCAGCGTCTCGACGTCAAGTGGTGGTGCCATGCCACCGTGGATATTGCCCGGGACCCGGAGTTTCTCGCCCGGATGAATGATTCAGGCTGTCTGGCGGTTAATGTCGGTTTTGAGTCGCTGTCGCCGGAAAACCTCAAGACCATGCACAAGTCCTATGCGGCCCGGCATGACTACGGCGCCGCCATCAAGGCCTTTCACGATAATAATATCGGCGTGATGGGCACCTTTGTCGTTGGTTTTGATGATGAAGATCCCTCCATCTTCAGGCGTATCTTTGATTTCTCCATCGACCATCAGCTCGACTGGTCCCTCACCTTTATCCGCACCCCTTATCCCGGCACCAGCCTCTATGCCCAGATGGAGAAGGAGGGCCGGATCATTGAACGGGACTGGGAGAAGTATGACACCCTGCACTGCGTCTTTGCGCCGCAAGGCATGACCGTGACGGAGCTGGAAGAGGGGCTCAAGAGCCTGTGGCGCCATACCTTTTCCCTCTCTTCCATCTATCGGCGCATTATCAAGGGGCCGCGGGTGCATCCCCTCTTTTATCTGGGCATGAACATGCAGTTTTTCCAGATGGTGCGGCGCTGGCAGAGCAGCTTTGATCCCTTGCTTACAAAGGACAGAAGGTCAGGGCCCTCTCCTTGACCAGTTGGTTGATGCGGCGGAAGAGCTCTTCTTCGCCGAGGCCCTGTCTCTGACATAGGGCCCCGAGGCTGGTGCGGCCGTCAAGGCAGTGCCAGAGATCCTCCAAGCCTGCCACGGGGCACTCCCGCAGGAGCCGGGCCGGCACCAGCTCGGCCCGGAGGGGGAAGTCGTCCGGCGCCGCCAGGTTGTCCTTCACCCGGCTGTCACCGAAATAGGCGAACAGGGCCGGTTCCAGATTATACTTCATCCTGTGCACATAGTCGTAGGCGGCAAAGGCGGCCTCGGCCCCCTGACCCATGGCCACCAGGGCGGCAAAGGGCGGGCCGGTACAGTCGCCGGCGCCAAAGAGACCGCTGATCGTGGTTCGGCAGTTGGTTGTTGTCTGCAGGTAGCCGTTCTCCAGGCAGGGGAGGCCGCTGGGCAGGAGGCCGCGGCCGAGCTCCAGGGAGTTGAATTCAATGATGACCCTGTCCACCTGCTTTTCCACCAGACCGGTGTCGGTCTTGAGCAGGGCCCCCTTCAGGACACCGGCTGATTCGCGGAGCTCCAGGAGCTCGCCCTGCAGCAGGTTGCCGGTATCGGCAGCGCCTTGGCAAGAGGGCGGCACAAGCAGGGTGGCATTGGCGTTGAGGGTCGTGATGGTCTGTTGCAGACGGCTGAGGTGGGCGCCTCCCAGCACCAGGGGTTGTCGGCAGGCGGGCAGTTCCCTGCGCAGGATGGTAAAGATATTGGCCCGATTGCCGAAGGTGGCCAGTACGCCCTGCCGCCAGAAGCGGGCCATGTTACGGATGTCCAGCATGCCGCAGGCCATGATCACCGCGGCGGCACGGAGGCTGCCGCCATCCTCGAGCTGCAGCCGGAAGTAATCGTGCCGGCGTTCCACGCCGATCACCTTGTTGTTCAGGATGGGCAGGGGCCACCTGTCCAGGTCGTCCCGCAGCCGACTGACCAGGCCAGCGGCCGGAAAGGCCAGGCCCGGACCGGTGAGGATGGAGTTGCCCAGACAGGCCAGCCCTCCCAGGGGCCCTGAGTTGATCAGGCAGGTGGACAGGGGCAGGGGCGGCATGCTCTTGAGCCAGCGTAATCGGATGGCCGCGGCCAGACCGGCCGGTCCTCCGCCGACAATGGCGATGTCCACGTCCCAGGGGTGGCTGCCGGTCCAGGGAAAGTCGGCGGCCGTCTTACTCTGCATGGCTGAAAAGGGAGTCTATGGCGCATAAGAGGCCGCCGCTTGCCACCAGCTTCTGCACGAATTGCGAGGGTGCATCGTAGATCAGGGAGGCCTGACAGTTGGTGATGCGGCACTGTCGTTCATCAAGCTCCACCTTGATCTCCTCGCCATGCTGCCAGGGATGGTCGCCCCTATAGCGGCAGAGCGGTATGCCGAGATTGACCATGTTGCGGTAGAAAATACGGGCAAAGCTGCGGGCCAGTACCAGGGAGACGCCGCGGTCGGCAAAGACCTGGGCCGTTACCTCGCGCGATGAGCCGCAGCCGAAATTGTCGCCGCCGATAATGATGGCGCCGGGCCTGATGCTGTCGGCCCATTTGGCGGAAACGCCGCGCAGAAAGCCCTGCTGTCGCCTGTTCTTGTCCAGGCTGAAGTAGTCGGGCGGGTGGATAAGGTCGGTACAGATATTGTCGCCCATGATATAGGCGCGGTGTATGCTCATGATCAGAGATTCTCCGGATCGGTTATGACGCCGGTAAGGGCACTGGCCGCCACCACCGGGGCCGAGGCAAGGTAGGTGTCACCGGGGCCGGTGCGGCCGGGGAAGTTGCGGTTTGAGGTGGCGATCATGGTCTGGCCGGCGCCGATAATGCCCTTGTCGATACCGCCGCACGGTCCGCAGGAGGGCGCCTCGACAATGCCGCCGGCCCTGATGATATCTTCGATATAACCGGCCCTGAGGGCCTGCAGGTAGATAGCCCGAGAGGCGGGGATCACCACCAGCCGGACATTGTCGGCCACCCTGTTGTGGCGTACTATGGCGGCCGTATCGGCGATATCCTCAAGACGACCGCCGGTACAGGAGCCGACAAAGGCCTGATTGATCATGACGGTGCCCAGCTCTTTTGCCTCCTGCACGTGCCAGGGGGCCGGTGGTACGGAAACCAGGCTGTGATCGGGCATGGGGATGGTCAGGGTCTCGTCATAGACGGCATCCTCGTCAGGCAGCAGGGCATCGGCGTCATTGCCCTTGGCCTGCAGAAAGGCCATGGTGCGCTGGTCCGGCACCATGACAAAAAAGGCGGCGCCCATCTCCTGGGCCATGCAGCAGAGCGACAGGCGCGAATCCATGCTGAGTGGGCCACTGCTCAGGTCAAAACACTCAAAGGCATAGTCGGGCAGGGCGCGGCTGCCGCCGATCTTAGCGAGGATGGCCAGGGCGACATCCTTGCCGCGGATGTGGGCGGCTGGGGTGCCGGTCAATTCCAGTCGGCAGGTAGGGGGGCTGGGCAGCCAGGTGTAGCCGGTGACCATGGAAAAGAGGATGTCGGTTGAGCCGAGACCGCAGGCCATGCTGCCCAGGGCGCCGGCCATGATGGTGTGGGAGTCGGCGCCGATAATAAACTGGCCCGGCCCGACGCCGGGGTCCTCCACCAGGATCTGGTGGCAGATCCCCTCAAAGGGTTTGCGTCTGATGCCCTTGAGACCGGCGGTGAAATCAAGGTAATTCTGCAGAATGGCGGCTCGCTCGGCAGTGGCAGGCGGCACGAAATGGTCGGCGGCAGCCAGGATGCGCTCCGGGTGGGCCAGGGGCCGGCCCAGCTCGGCAAAGGGTTTGATGAGCAGGGCGCCGGTGGCGTCATGCAGCAGCAGATGGTCATAGCTGATGAGCAGATGGTCATCCTCGCGGCGTACCAGGTGTGCCTGCAGAATCTTGTCAATCAGGGTCCGGGCCATTTCCATCCTCTTTTACCTCGGCCAGCAGGTGCTGGAAGATCTCCATGTTCAGGCCTGAATGGCTGCGCTGAAAGGTCCGACATGTCATGACAAAATCACGCATCTCGGCAGACTTGTGCTCCTCCTGGTAGCCCTTGATCTTGGCAAGCAGTACTTTTTTGGGGCCATCGTCCAGGGAAATCTCCTGCTCGGCAAGGAGGTGGTCAAGATATTCCATGCCGGTGTGTTTCCCCAGGGAAAAGGAGCGTTCCTGGCCCACCTGTTCCGGGGCATAGGGTTCGTAGCTCCCCTTTTGGCGCAGCAGGGCGCGGGAGTGGAGGCCCGACTCGCACTTGAAGGTGTTGGAACCGCTGATCGGTTTGATGGGCGGGATGACTAAGCCTGAAATCTCCTCCACCAGTCGGCACAGTTTGCAGAGGTGGCGGGGGTCAACGTCGGTTTCCCGAAGCAGGAGATTGCGGCAGGCAACAATAACCTCCTCCAGGGAGGCGTTGCCGGCCCGTTCTCCGATGGAGTTGACCGTGCCGGAGAAGTAGAGGGCGCCCGCCTCTATGGCGGCCAGGCTGTTGGCCGTGGCCAGGCCGTAATCGTCATGGCAGTGAATGCCGAATTTGAGGTCCGGGAAGCTGTTGCACAGCTCCTTGATCTTGGCCTGCATGGCCCAAGGCGTCAGGGCGCCGACACTTTCGGCAATTATAAAGGATGTGACCCCTTCGGGTCTCAGGCGTTCTATGGTCTCGGCCTCGGTGCCTGACCCGGCCCGACCGGCGTCCTCCAGAACGACAATGACCTCCAGGTCCAGGTCCATGGCATGCTGGACCGCCTTGACGATCACCTCCTGAAACTGGGACAGGCTCATGGTGCGGATCAGGCCGCTCAGGATGCGCGAGATGGGGAAAAAGAGGAAGATGCCCTGGGCGCCCAGTTTCCTGGCGTTGGAGATCTCGACAATGTCGGGCCGTACCGTGGCAAAGACCCTGGCCCGGAGACCGGCGGCGGCCACCGCGGCAAAGGCGGCGGTTTCTTCCCTGGAGACAATGGGAAAGCCGGCATCAAGGATGGAGACCCCGGCCGCATCAAGGGCCGTGGCAATGGCCACCTTTTCCGCCCGGGTGAAGTAGACTCCGGCCGCCTGTTCACCATCACGCAGGGTGGAGTCAATGGTCAGAATGGTGGCTGGTAAAGAAGAAGCAGAGGTCATGAGTGTTGATACCCAAACAGGATGACGACGGCGATCGACAAGGCCCGGCTTGCCATGGCATGCATTTTATTTTAAAGAGGCAGGGGTACCGTCGTACAAAAAAGCCGGAAGAGAATTCAAGAGAGTCTCGATTTTGTTATAGTAGTGTCTGATTCATCCGAAGGGCGGATAGTAAACGGAAAAGCCTGTTTTTGAAAGGTAAAAAAAGAGATTTCAGCCGGGGAGGAAGGGTGCATGAAGACAAAGAGGAAGAATGTCGGCCGGGCGGTTTTGTTGCCGGTCATGATGGGGCTTATGGTTCTGGTGCTGGGCGGCTGTGCCGCGCCTCGACTGGACCTCTCCTTTGACGCGCCCCTGGCCGAGGAGTGCCCCGGCCTGGTGGTGTCGCCGCCGGTTCGTATCGGCGTGGAGCCCTTTGTTGACATGCGGCCCCAGGTCCACGGCAGCGATAATCAGAAGTGGAAGGGCCTGATCCCGGGTATTCTCTGGCTTGAGATCGGCTCCGATATCCCGGAGATCTATACCGCCTTTTCCTCCTTCAGCTCCAAGCCGATGAATTACACCGTTGCCCTGGCTGTTGCCGATATTCTGGCAGAGTGTCGCGCCGCTCAGGATGTCTTTTTTATCCCCCACAATAACCATTCCGACTATGACTATCGGCTGGAGGGTTCCTTGCAGCGCAGTCTGGTGCATGAGACCGGTTATTACTACGGCTCCTTTATGTATGCCTGGTTGACGCGGGTGATCGGCCTGCCCTACGTCTCCTATGGTTTCGAGCTTGAGGTGGAGCTTAAGCTGCGCAAGGTGGCCACCGACGAGATTGTCTGGCGGACCCGGCTCAGCGGGACGGCGGAGGATAAGTATTACAACGTCTACAGTCTGAGCCGCGGCAAGGATGGCAAGGACATCATTGCCTGGAACTTTGCCCAAATCCTCACCCCGGAAGTGGTGAAAAGTATAGCCGCCCTGCAAAGGGCATTGCCGTAAGGAAGATACCATGCAAGAAAAAAAGAAGATTGTCCTGGTTACCGGGGCAAGCCGGGGAATCGGCGCTGCCATTGCCGGGCGCCTGGCCCCCCATTATGATATCTGGCTCAACTATCGCTCCGATCATGACAGCGCCAAGGCGGTGCAGGCGGAGATCGAGTCACGGGGCGGCTGCTGTCGTCTGCTGCCCTTTGATGTGTCGGACGAAGAAGAGGTCAAGGCGGCCCTGGAGCCCTTGCTTGACGATAATAAGGTCTGGGGGCTGGTCCACAATGCCGGTATAACCCGCGATACCCTGGTGGCAACCATGACCAGGGAGCAGTGGGACAATGTCCTTGATGTCCATCTCACCGCCTACTTTCTGTTGACCCGGGTGCTGGCCAGAAACATGCTCTTTGCCCGGGCCGGTCGGATCGTGGCGATCTCTTCTGTTTCCGGCGAAACCGGCCAGGCCGGTCAGGTCAACTATTCAGCGGCCAAGGCCGGCCTTATCGGCGCCTCCAAGGCCCTGGCCCGGGAAATGGCGCGCCGCAATGTCCTGGTCAATGTGGTGACACCGGGGCTTATTGACACGGAAATGACCGATGCCTTGCCCAAGGACAAGCTGCTGCCCACCATCCCCCTGGGGCGTTTCGGCAGCAGCGCCGAGGTGGCCGGAGTGGTCAATTTTCTGCTGGGCGAGGAGGCCGGTTATATCACCGGCCAGGTGATCGGCGTCAATGGCGGTCTCTATATGTGACGCACCCTTCCGACGTGGTGAATCTCTGGAGGCTTCGTCTTTCCCGTACCGCCTCACGCCTCTCGACTCCTGACTCCTGAATTTTCTCTAAACCACACTGTAGCGCCGTGCCCACGCCGCTGGGCACCGGGAGAGGCATGCCCCCTATTGGTCGGTGATCCTCAGGATCTCCTGCATGGCATGGCCGGCCTGCTCAAAATCGTCTTCTTCCAGAAACTCCTGCAGTTGCCATGTCTCATCCGTGGCCATGGAGAGCAGGGTGGGCTTGAGGATATAAAAGAGCGGTTTTGCTTCCGGTGCCGCGCTGTTGATAAACATGTTGAGTTGCTTCATGCGGCTCTGTTCGTCGGCCAGGGCGGCGCCGATTCTCTGCTGCCGGCGCTGGCCGCTCAACTCGTGGAAGGCCTCGGCCAGGGATTGCTGGATGGGCAGCAGTTTTTCCGTGAGAATCTTGAAGTATGCCCTGGTGTCCGGGCCCTTGTGGCGCAATTCCTTCTCAAGCAGGGTGGTGGCCTGCACCACCTCCAGGGCGCCGATATTGCCGGCAACACTCTTCAGGGTGTGGACCAGCTTGGTGGCCTCGGGCCAGTTGTTTTTGTCGATGTATTTTTCAATCAAAGGCAGGATTTCCCGGTAGTCACCGGCAAACTGGATGAGCAGGTTGCGATAGAGCAGCTTGTTGCCGGCCAGGCGGCGCAGGGCGCTGACCTGATCGATGCCGGGCAGATCAGGCGGTATACTCTGTCGGCGCCGGACCGGCAGTGCCGCTTCCTCATTCCTGCCTGCCGGCTTGGCCAGCCATGTAACCAGAATGTCAAAGAGATTGCCGGGATCCAGGGGCTTGGCAATATGGTCGTCCATGCCGGTGGCCAGGCATTTTTCCCGGTCGCCGCTCATGGCATAGGCGGTCATGGCAATAATCGGCAGGGGGCCGAGCAGTCTGCGTCTCGGGCTGTGTTGCTCCCATTGCCTGACTTGTCTGCAGGCCTCAAAGCCGTCCATGACCGGCATCTGGATGTCCAGCAGAAGCAGATCAAAACGGCCTTTCTTGACCAGTTCCACCACTTCATGGCCATTGTGGGCCATGGTTGCGGTAACTCCCCACGATTCCAGGATCTCCCTGGTCACCTGCCGGTTGATGGAGTTGTCTTCGGCAACGAGGATTTCCGCCCCGGCAATAACCTTTTTGAGCTCCTCGGCAGGGCATGCATCGACCTGCTTCGGCGGCGCGGCCACTCTTTTTTTGTTAAAGGCGGTCAGGATGGTTTGCACAAGCCTTTGTTTGTTGACCGGCTTGAACAACAGGCCGCTCAGGCCCAGTTCCTCTGCTTGCCGATGGATATCGGCGGAATCGTAGGCGGTAACCATGATGATGGCCGGTTGCAGGGAGAGCCCCGTATGGGCAAGAATACGGCGGGCGCACTCTATGCCGTTGAGGCCCGGCATCTGCCAGTCACAGATGATGAGCTGGAAGGGTTCGTTGTCTGCCTCGGCCTGATCGATAAGCGCCAGGGCCTCATGGCCGGAGGCGGCCAAGGTGACCTGCAGATGCAAGGATTGCAGGTGAATACGGAAGATCTTGCGAACCGTGGGGTGGTCATCCACCACCAGGACAGGCATATGGCGGAGGTCTTCCGGCAGGTGGTCGCCGCCGCCACTCTCTGTGACAAGCCGCGCCAGGGTGAGTTCAAAGCTGAATGTCGAGCCCTGGCCGAGACGACTCTCCACCTGCAGGGTGCCGCCCATGATGCCCACCAGCAATCGACTGATGGTAAGGCCGAGACCGGTGCCGGAGTAGTCGTGGCAGGGGGCGTTGTCGGCCTGCTGAAAGGCTTCGAAGATAACGGCCTGCTGCTGGGCTGTCATGCCGATGCCGGTATCCATTACCGAGAAACGCAGATCCACATGATCTTCCTCCTTTTGCAACAGCTCGGTGCTGATGATGATCTCCCCCATGTCGGTAAACTTGGCGGCATTGGTCACCAGGTTGATGAGGACCTGAGTCAAACGCAGGGGGTCGCCGATGAGGGTGGCGGGAACATCGGCTCCGGTGGAGACAATAAGCTCGACGCTGGGATGCAGCCTCTTGATGACAGCAATGTCCGTAACATTTTGCAGAATATCCTCCAGGGTGAACTCACTCTCCTTTAGTTTCAACTTGCCCACCTCTATCTTGGAGAGGTCGAGAATGTCATTGATAATGTCAAGCATGTTGCGGGATGCCTGATTAATCTTGTTGATATATTCAAGCTGTTTGTTGGAGAGGGAGGTCTCGGCGATAAGATGGGCCATGCCGATAATGGCGTTGAGGGGCGTGCGGATCTCATGGCTCATGTCGGCCAGAAAACGGCTCTTGTGTTGATTGGCATCTTCGGCCAGACGGCTCGCCTCTTCAATCTCGATGTGGCGTATCTTGGCTTGCAGCTGCCGTTTCTGGTTGAGGCTGTCCAGGCCGTGATGGATGACCAGCCGCACTTCGGCAGGTTCAAAGGGCCTGGTGAAAAGATGGTAGACATTGGCCTGGTTGATGGCTGTAAGATATGTCTGCTGGTCGACGTGCGCCGCATCCAGAAGCAGAATGCGGAAGACATCCTGAAAGGAGGCGCGGATCTCGGCAAAAAAATGGAGGATAGAGCTGTCACCTGCGGGCTGGTCGCCAACAACGGCCAGGATATCATGGCGACGCAGCAGGTCATGGGCCTTTTCCGGGGAAGCGGCCACCAGCACCGTGAAGTCGGTGGCAAAGGTCTCTTTGAAGTCCCGGCGTTGTTCCGGAACGGCATCAAGGTAGAGAATGCACGGTTTGTCGGTGGTGGAAGAACCCATGAACACAACACCTGCCGGGGTTATTTGTTTTGGTGCAGCAGTGGTCAGATGGCGCTGCAAGACCTCCGCCGCGCCGACCGTTTGTGGCCGAAAAATGGAGGGCCGGGAGATGCCGCGTAAAGGGATACCTGCGGTACAGGCAGGTGATCGCAGCGCAGAACTCTCCTGGTGGCGTCTCCGGGAGGTGATCTGTCTGGAGGCGCTGGAAGATCTCTACTGAAATGGTGGTGGTTGCGCGCTGTTCCTGCCTTTGGCCGTGGTCTCGAACTCCGGTAATCCCCTGTTCTCAGAGGAATTCCTCCACCCGGAACAGATGCGGGCGGCCGGAGAAGAGTCCGCGCCAGCTTTTTGCCTGCTTTTCCCGCCATGTGCAGCACCTGCATCCTTGCCGTCACGAACTGCTTGAAGAAATGTAAGTTTGTCGCCCTTGGGGCGGGGCTGCGAAAGGCAGGAAAAGCGGGCGATTATTGAGGGTCAAAACCGATTTTGCGGATCGCCTGGCGCAGGGTCTCCTGGTCAACGGTGGCCTCGGCGTCATAGGTCGCTTCCGCCTTGTCAAGATCAACCGAGACGTTGGAGACGCCGGCAATGGCCTCCAGGGCTTTGGTTACCGAGGAGAGGCAGTGTTGACATTTCATGCCCTTGATTTTAAGTGTAGCCATTTCAGTCCCCTTGTCGACCAGGCATTTTTTTACCTGGGTCTTTGAAAAAAAATGAAATAATCTTAATGAGATATTTGCGAGTTTGGGAACAATTTTAATTTCCGGGCCCTCTAACTTCAAGAACTTTTTCGCCCTCCTGACCGCATCATGCCCTAAAAGAGGAAAAAATATGGAAACCGCCCAGTTTGAAGAGCTCCGCCTCCCGGTTCAGGGCATGCATTGTGCCTCCTGTTCCGCTCGCATTGAAAAGGTGATTGGTGATCTGGAGGGTGTTGAAAGTTGCCAGGTGAACCTGGCAACCGAGATGGTACACCTCGTCTTTGACAGCGCAATTATATCCCTTGCCGAGATTGCCGAGCATATTGATGAGCTGGGGTTTGAGCTTGTTCTGCACTCCACCGAGAACAAGGAGGTTTCCCTTGATATCCAAGGCATGAGCTGCGCCTCCTGTTCAAGCCGTATTGAAAAGGTGGTGGGTGACATGGCCGGTGTTGAACAGTGCAGCGTCAACCTTGCCACCCAGAAGGCCGTTGTGATCTATGACCCGCAGCGCCTTCAGGTTCGTGATCTTCTGGCGACCATCAAGGAAATCGGTTTTACTGCACTAATCAGTCAGGGTGATGGCCGGAACGCCTTTGCCAGAAAACAGCAGGAGAACGAGGAAAAGCTGCGCACCATGCTGAGCCGTCTGTGGCCCTCCCTTGTCCTTGCCCTGCTTGTCATGATTTTTTCCATGGGTGAAATGGTCGGCCTGCGTCAGCCTGCCGCAGTCAGCTCCATGCAGCATCCCTTTCGTTTTGCCTTGATCCAGTTTGCCCTGGTGGCGCCTGTCTTGTGGCTGGGCAGGAGTTTTTATATCATCGGCATTCCGGCCCTTATCCGCAGGGTGCCGAACATGGACTCTCTTATTGCCATGGGCACCGGTGCCGCCTTTATCTATTCAACATGGAATCTCATTGAAATCGGTCTCGGCATAGATCCCATGGCCAAGGCCCATGACCTCTATTTCGAATCCGCGGCCATGCTCATTGCCCTTGTGTCGCTGGGCAAGTATCTGGAGGCCCGCTCCAAGCTGAAGACCTCTGATGCCATCAGTAAGTTGATGGAACTGGCGCCTGAGACGGCGTTATTGCTCAAGGACGGCGAACAGATCAAGATTCCGGTGGATGAAATCGTCAAGGGCGATCATATTCTGGTGCGGCCCGGCGACAGGCTGCCCCTGGATGGTGTTGTCCTGCGAGGGGAGTCGGCCGTTGATGAGTCGATGCTCACCGGTGAGAGTGTTGCCTTAAAGAAAAAAAAGGGGGATCTCGTTTACAGCGGCACCTTGAATAAAAACGGTGCCCTGACCGTGGAGGTCGACAAGGTGGGCGAGGAGACCATGCTGGCCCGCATTATCCGCATGGTGCAGGATGCCCAGGGCTCCAAGGCGCCCATCGCCAATCTGGCGGATCGTATCAGTCTCTACTTTGTGCCCACGGTGATGCTGGTGGCCCTGCTGGCCGGTCTGGCCTGGTATTTTATCGGCAGTGCCGAATTTACCTTTGCCCTGCGCATCTTTATCGCGGTTCTGGTTATTGCCTGTCCCTGCGCCATGGGCCTGGCAACCCCCACCTCGATCATGGTGGGCACCGGCCGGGGCGCCCAGCTCGGGGTGTTGATCAAAAACGGCGGCGCCCTTGAGATGGCCCAGCGGGTGCGGACCATTGTCTTTGACAAGACCGGTACCCTGACCCACGGTCAGCCGTCGCTTGTTGACTTTCAGTTGCTTACCGACCGTTTTAGCCGGGAGGAGCTCCTGGTCCTGCTCGCCTCGGCTGAAAGCGGCTCCGAGCATCCCCTGGCCGAAGCCATTGTTCGACATGCCAGGGAGAAAAAGATCGCCCTGTTGGAGCCCCGGAGCTTTCAGGCCATTCCGGGAAAGGGTATCGAGGCCCGCTTGACCATGCGGGAGGAGGAGTTTGACCTGCTGTTGGGCAACCATGCCCTGATGCAAGAAAGAGAGGTGCTGGGACTGAGCCGTGACGCCCTGGCCCGGGCGGATGAGCTGTCCGGGGCCGGCAAAACCGCGCTCTTCCTCACCGTGAATGGTGAACTGCAGGCCGTGCTCGGCATTGCCGACGCCATAAAGGCTGAGACACCGGCCACCATCAAGAAGCTTGAGCAGATGGGTATCGAAGTGGTGATGCTCACCGGCGACAACGAAAAGACCGCCCGAGCCATTGGCGCCGAGGCCGGTATCGAGCGGGTCATTGCCGGAGTACTGCCCGACCATAAGGCCCTGGAGGTCAGCCGGCTGCAGGAGGAGGGCAAGGTGGTGGCCATGGTGGGTGACGGCATCAATGACGCACCGGCCCTGGCCACGGCTGATCTGGGCATTGCCATGGGGACCGGCATTGATGTTGCCATTGAGTCCGGGGATGTCGTGCTGATGCGCGGTAATCTCGACGGTGTGGTGACCGCCCTCTCCTTGAGCCGCACCACCATGACCAATATTAAGCAGAATCTCTTCTGGGCCTTTGCCTATAATGTCACCGGCATCCCGGTGGCGGCCGGTCTGCTCTATATCTTCGGCGGCCCCACCTTGAATCCGATGATTGCCGGGGCTGCCATGGCCTTGAGTTCGGTGTCCGTGGTGACAAACGCCCTGCGTCTGCGCTTCTATGCGCCGCCGCAAGTTTAAAGCGGCAGCGGCAAGGGCTGCCCCCTCAGACGCCCTGGATTTTTTTGAGCTGCTCGGAGGTAAGGGGTTCGAGGAATTTCAGACCGATGCGGAAGGGGAGCTCCTCATGGTTGATCTTTTTGTTGAACCATATTGCTTGCACCGGCAGGATCAGCTCGCCCTCTTCCATATGTAAGACGAGACGCAGGTGGTATCGGTCCGATTCCATGGGCGTATAGATGAGGTGCAGGCGTTCGGTGATGATCTCTGCCAGGGCAAGGCTCGCTCCATGACAGGAGATATCGACAAGCCTGCCATGCAGCCGTCGGCTCATGCTGGTGTGGCCGTTCTTGTCGCTCAGGAAGAGGGCTGCCTCTCCCTGGCACGGAAAACGATGTTCTCTGGGCTGTTCATTGGTCATCAGTCTATTATCTGCAGTTGTTTTGTGATGGCTTTATGTAACAGAGGCGCCACTGAATATATGTCTAAGAGATCGTTGTTTGTTCTGTCAGGATAGGTGTCTGAGCCAATGATTTTTCTAATGCCGTTTTCCCGGAAACGTTTTTCACAGTTGCCGGCCATGACAAGGTGGGTGGCAAAGAGGATAACGTCGGTGGCGCCGGCCTCCCGGCAACGCTGGGCCGTCTGGATGATGGAACCGCCGGTGCGGATCATATCATCACAGATAATGGCGGTTTTACCCTCCACGACACTGGCCACCTGGCCCACCATGGTCTTGTCCATGGCGTAGCGGTCTTTGTCGGCGGCCGTGTGGGAGACGCCGAGCAGACCGGCCAACCGGGCCACCCATTTGGAGCGGCCATAGTCGGGGGATACCAGGACGAAATTGTCGATGGCCAGGGCGTTGATCTTCTCCACAATGAGCTGGTCCGTCTGCAGGTGCAGGGTGTGAATGTCGCCGCCATGGGCATTTAAGACCGCTTCGGAGTGGAGATCGACAAAGGCGGCAAAATGGGGCCTGGCCCGGAATATCTGTCTGGTGCGGGTGATGCCCTTGGGAATCTCCTGAAAACCCGGTTTGGCCTGTTCCATGGTGGAATAGCCCAGGTAGGGAACAATAATGTTGACGCTGTTGGCGAGATAGTGATGACAGCCGTCAATCATGTCGATAAGTTCAAGGAGGGCGCCGTCATCAGGAGTGGCGGCGATAATGACAATATCCTTGCCGGTGATGTCGCAGGGAAAGGCATGGTAGATTTCGCCGTCGGCAAAGATCTTTTTGTTCATGGCCGTAAAGCTGCAGCCGCAGAAATCGGCCACCTTGCGACCAAGATGTTCAGAGGCGCCGTTGGCAAGAATAATGAGGTCTTTTCGGAAGGTTCTTTTCATGATATTTCTAGTAGTCGCAGGTTAATATTGTACCTTAAATAAAAAAAACAGCTTGAAAAAATGAGATGAGGGCCGAGAATCGGCCTTTTTCGTTACAGAACTGTCTATTGGTACCCGGTTAGGGAGGAGAGTGCGATGAAAAAAAAGCTATTACTACTCTGTTGTTGCATGGCCCTGGTTATAAGCGCCGATCCTTGTCCGGCTCAGGAGGAAAAGGCTGCCGACCAGGAGGGGCAGAGGGTCAACAAGGAGATCAAGGAAACCTCCAAGGGGGTGGCCAGACAATCGAAGAAAATCTTCCGAAAATCAGGACAGGCCGGTAAGAGTGTCTGGCAGGGGCTGCGGGAGGGGTTTCGCCAGGCTGATTAGTTTTCCGGTTAAAAAAAACGGCCGGCGGCGCTTGTCGGAGATGATCCGGCAGCCCGGCGGCTCGCCGTGGTCTTGCAGGCAAGCTATTCGGTGAACAGTTTACTGTTGCCGCTGACCTTGCGTACCAGATCGCGATAATCACTGGCGCCGTTGCTGCCCGGCGCGAACTCATAGATGGTCTGGCCATGGGCCGGCGCCTCTGTGAGCCGCACATTGTAGCGAATGGGCTTGCAGACATGTTCACCGTAGAGTTCTTCCAGTTTGAGCAGGATGCCGGTGGTGTTTTTCACCCGCTTGTCGAGAAAGGTGGGCAGGATATACTTTAAACCAAGGGCGGGCTGATATTTCTGGATAGAGGAGATTGACTTCAGGAACTCGACAAGGCCCTGCAGGGTCATGACCTCCAGCGACACCGGGATGAGGATTTCCGTTACATAGAAAAGGACATTGACGATGAGCGGGTCCCAGCCCGGAGAGGTGTCGACAATGACAAAGTCGAACTGATTGTCAATGGGGGAAATCTTTTCCGCAAGGGTCATTTCGCCGCCAAAATCCTTGCGATCGATAACCCGTTTGACCCCGGCCAGGGATTTACCGCCGGCCAGCAGCCAGAGGTTCTGGCGGGCCTGAAAGAGGCATTCCTCCGGCGCCAGTTCCTCGGTGACCAGTTCCGTGAGGCCTGCCGACGGCCGTACGCCCAGCATAAAGGAGGATTGACCCTGGGTGTCGGTGTCAATGAGCAGCACCTTGTAGCCTGCCAGGGCAAGACCGGCGGCCAGATTGACGGCCGTGGTGGTTTTGCCCACGCCGCCCTTGCTCAGCGACACAGCCAGCTTCCGGATCTGATTTTCCCGGGCCTTTTCTTCCTGCCCCTCACCAAACAAGAAAAGCTGCTTGCAGAACTTGCACCGTACCCGCTTGACGTTGGGCGGAATTCTGGTCTCGTCAATGGAGTGTTCTTTTGAGCAATGCGGACAGGTGATGATCATGTCGGTCTCTCCCGGCGCTGGGAACTTTAGGTTTTGTCGACTTTGAACTCTTTGAGGATCTTGCGGGCCAGAATGGAGTCAGCGCCATATTCGTTAAAATCCTCCAGGAGAAGCTCCAGGGCATATTCGACGATTCGTGATTTGCTGATCTGCATCTTGGCGCCGTCCGGCAGCTGTTGGCGAATGGCCCTGGTGGCCTTCTCCAGATCCTCCACAACGCTGCAGGAGAGTTGAAAGCTGCTTTTTTTTCTGTTGTATTCCGGCGGCAGGAGCTTGTTGAGTAAGGGGGATGCGTGGCTTGTGTTGCGCGGAACAGGGGCAACGGGATCCTGGGGTGAGTAAAGCCGGATGAGCTGGGTCAACTCGTCGAGCACCGGAATGGGATCACCGCCATGGGCGCTGCCGGTCATGATCTCGTTCATAATGCTTGTCTTGGTGGGCCCAACCGTCATAGGGGTGTCCTGTTCAGCTCATAAAGGAGAAAAGGCTGGCCTTGTGCTGATCAATGAAGCCTTTCAGAATTTCAGATGCGTCCTGGTCCATATCAATGATCTCAAGTCCGCAAAGATAATGGATGCTGGTGGGGGTCACATGGGCAATCCGACCTTTGACATTGCATGACCTGCCGTTGATGGTGAGATTGATATCCGTGATTTCGCTGTCCACCTCAAAGGCGTCGGCATCTTCAAGGTAGATACCAACGCCCTGGGAGGTGACATTGATGACGTTATAGTGATGGCCCTTTATGACGACAGAGGCCTCCTGCGGATCTTCCAGGGGGATGCGGAAAAATCTCCTGCCTGTTGTCTGTGTGTCCTGTTCTTCTGCCATGTCTGTTTCCAAAAAAAGTGTTTGTCGTTCAAGAGAATAGTTAGTGTCTGTCCAGAAATAGGTCATTTCGTTCGAGATCAAGGACTGCGAGAAAAATAAGCGCAGGCATATATGCGAGACTCCGAGAGGGCCATTCCCGGACAGGCACTCATTGGTCTGGCGAGATCTTGAGGCTTGCCAGTAATTTGTTAAAATAATAGCATATTCACAAACAGGCCAGCAAGCAACGAAATGCTTTGTCACCCTGTTACATTCCGTTAAGAAATTAAGGAGGTATATCCCATGCGTGTTGTCATCACCTACTGTTCAAAGTGAAACTACCAACCCCGTGCTTCCAGTTTGGGAGCCGAACTGCAGTCCGCCCTTGGCGCCGATGTCGAGCTTGTCGCCGGCTCTGGCGGTGTCTTTGAGGTGGATGTGGACGGCCGGAACATCTTTTCCAAAAAGGCCCTGAAGCGTTTTCCGGACGAGGGCGAGATCGTCAACTTGATCAAGGGCTAACCCTCCGCGCCCTCGTGCTTGACCTGACCCCCCGCAGGGTGTGGTCTCCTTTTCCTGTCTGGCGCCGGACCGCTTGCCATTGTGTCGAGGCCTGGACCCGGAACAGGAAGTCTGTTCCCCTTTTTTTCAAGGCCTTGATTTTATAGCATTTCTCTTGGTCCATTTATCATCACTATGATATAATTAATAATTGTGGGCTTTTTCTGGGCAGACACTGGCCAGGTGCAGATTTAACGCCGCTCAAGACGTTGGCCAGTGTCGCTCACGGCACGAAAAATGTGGCGAAAGCAGCCTTGTCTATCGCCTGGCCGCCTGCTTGTTGCTCGGGTGCAGGAGTATTGCCGAGTCCGGCATACCCCCCTCTGTGCAATGGTCCTTTCAGCCGGCTGTTTAAGGGGTTGTGCCTGATGGTAATGATTTGGAACAAGCATCATAGCGATCTGCGCTCCTTGAGACGGACAGCAGTGCTGGTGGCCGTGTCCTGGACACTTCTCTGCCTCTTGTCCGGCTTAGTCTATGTCGGCATGGAAAAGGGCCGCACCATGGACCTGGCCCACAAGGAGGCGACCACCATCTTCAACAAGGATAAGGCCTTTCGTTTGTGGGCCACCGGTCATGGCGGCGTCTATGCACCTGTCAGCGAAGAAACCCAGCCCAATCCCGCCCTCAGCCATATCCCGGAACGCGATATCGTTACAGAGCAGGGGACCCGTTTGACCCTGCTTAATCCGGCCTACATGATGCGCCAGATCATGGATCAGTATGAGAAGTTGTATGATGTCAAGGGCCATATAACCAGCCTCAACCTCACCAATGAGTGCAATGCCCCTGATGAGTGGGAACGCCGGGCCCTTGTCAAGTTTGAAAAAGGCATGCCGGAGGCCTTTGAGGTGGAGGAGAGGGAGGGCCGTTCCTGGCTGCGTTTGATGCGGCCGATGATCGCCACCGAGTCATGTCTGAAATGCCATGCCGATCAGGGTTATAAGGTGGGAGATGTACGCGGAGCCGTGGGCGTCTCCCTTTCCTTGGAGCCCTACAAGAAGCTGGAGGCCAAGGCCATGCGGGTCATCTATATCAGCCACCTCCTCTTCTGGCTTCTCGGTCTCCTGGTTATTGCCCTTTTCTTTGATCGCGGCAAAAGGCGTATTGCGGAACGGCTCCTCTTTGAGGAAAGTCTGGCCGAGAGTTTTGAAAAGATCAAGCTCTTTGCCTATTCCGTCTCCCATGATCTGAAGAGCCCGGTGGTCTCCATCCATGGTCTGACCAAGCTCCTGGAAAAAAGGTATGGTGATCTGATCGATGAAAAGGGCAGACGGTATTGCCGGGAGATTACCCGCTCGGCAGAGCAGATAACCAAGCTTGTCGAACAGATCAATGTCTATATATCCACCACCGAGCATCCCATTGATGTGGAGGAGCTTGATCTGAAAGATATCTTGGCCCAGGTGCGGCAGGAGCACAGCCAGGCTTTGTCAAAGCGGGCCGTCAGCTGGCATGAACCGGACCAGCTGCCGCTGGTGACGGCCGACAGGCTGGCCCTGTTACGGGTATTCAGGAATTTTGTCGATAATGCCTTGAAGTATGGTGGCGAGGATCTGGCCAATATCAAAATAGGCTATGAGGAGGATGCCTCCTTTCATATCCTCTCCGTCCATGATGATGGAGCCGCCCTCTCCGCTGATGCCTGCCAGAAGGTCTTTGAGCTTTTCAGCCGGGAGGCGCACAGCCAGCATGTTTCCGGTTCCGGCCTGGGGCTTGCCATTGTCAAGGAGATCGCCGAACTGCACGGCGGTAAGGTATGGAGCAGCTCCGCCGCCGACGAGGGCGTCACCTTTTATATTGCCATTGCCAAGAAGCTGTGAGGGCCGGCTCCGGACAAAGCCTTCCCGCTGATAGCGCGGGCTACCGGCTGTGGCGTTGGCTGATCTTTTCAAACATCACCACCAGGCCGGTGCATAACCTGTAAATATATTCAGTGGGGAGGTTGTGACCGGCGGTTTCGTCGTAGAAGATCTGCAATTTGGAGGAGAGGTCCTCTTCCGGCAGCCAGTAGCAGATGAGCAGGGGAAGCTTGGGGTAGGGCAGCAGCTCAACGCCGATATCCGCATCAAAACGATGGTCCGACTGACGGCCGCTGAAGATGTCGACCAGGTCGGAAAAGAGTTCCGGCTCCTTGTCTGCCAGCTTTTTTAAGGGGGTCTCACAGCGCTGCTCATAGAGGGGATTCCATTCACTGCCGCCGGGCAGCTCGCGATAGGCCAGCCAGTTGCCGGTGGGCTCCGAGCCCTTGGCAAGCAGGAGGTAGTTGAGCAGCGGCACGGTGAACCAGGCGCTGGTGTGGCAGTGGGAGGTGACCTTGCCCTGCCGGTCGATCTCAAACTTGTTGCCCAGGCAGTTTATCCGTATCCTGTTGTTGGCCAGAACAGCACCGGTGCGTGCGGCTGCCTCCTTGAAATCAAGGTCCGTCACCTTGGCCTGCAGCTCATGTAAGACGGCATTAAGCTCCTGATCCAGACTGGTTCTGGCACTCAGGTTGCCTTGATGCGTATCAAGAATCTTGCGGGAGAGATGGGGGCAGGCGCTCAGCCGTTTTTCCCCCTTGATGACCTCTGCGGCAAAGGCCAGGCAGGAGGGGAGCTGACACTGTTTGCAGTTGGTCTGCGGCAGGATCTTGTAGAGGTCCAGGGGGGATTTAAAGGTGGTCATGGTGGTCTATCCGTGGTTCGGCTTGTTTTTGCGCCGTGTTTGCCGGCTTGCCGCCACGATCAGTAGCGGCCATGTCCCCTAAAACTTTTCAACGGCGCGGCATATCATGAAGTAGTTGGTAAAGACCTCGGTACGGGCCGCCACATAGCTGTTTCTGGCCAGGGCCAGGTTGGCAATGGCGTCCAGCAGGTCCGCCTCTTTTTCAAGGCCCTCATCATACTTCAGGTGGGTGATGCGCAGGTTTTCTTCGGCCTGGGCAATACTGCTGCGGGCCACCTGGGCATTGGCCATGCTGACCTCATAATCAAAGAAGAGATTGGTCAGCTCGGTCTGCAGGCTCTTTTTTAACTCCCGCAGCCGGGCGGCGACACTCTGTTTTTCACTGCGGGCCCTGCCGATTTTCGCCTGCCTGGCAAAGCCGTCAAAAAAGGTAAAGCTCAAGACAGCCTGGGCGCGCAGCTCCTCATCGTAAGAGGTGCCGTCACCGTTGATATAATCATCTTCATACTTACGGTAGCTGCCGCTGACGTCAAGCTGCGGAAAGTGTTCGCCATAGGCGGCCCTGATCTGCAGGCTCACGGCCTTTTCTAGCTCTTCCAGGGTCTTGATCTCACTGCGCCTGGCCAGCATGTCGATCCGGTAGCCTTCCTTGTCGGCCAGCTGCGGCAGCTGATCGAACTCCGTAAAGTCGAGCTCGTCCAGAACGAGTTGCTGCTGCGTCTCAAAGATGAGGCGCTGCAGGCTTTTGGCCAGTTCGGCCTCCGCCTTTTTTACAGTGATAAAGGCATTGTCAAGATCCACCTGGAAGCGCAGTAGCTGGTTTTTTTCTATAAGACCCACGGCATGGCGGGTGCGGGCATCCTCATGGAGTTTTTCCAGGGTGGCGTGCGACTCTCGGGCCACCCGCAGGCTGCTTTGCCGGTTGAAAATGTCGACATAACGCAGGGCCACATTCAACTGAATGTCCTGTTTGACGGCCTGCAGCTTGTATTCCTGCGCCTTTTCCAGCAGCCGGGCCGAGCGCAGGTTGTAGTAGTCGTAGAAGCCGGAAAAGAGGTTCCAGGTGATAATGCCCTGGGCAACCGAGTTTTCCCTGGCCTCCAGGGTCGTCTCTTCGTCCAGGGAATTAACGGTGTAGGAGGCGCCCACATTGGGGAGAAAGCGGCTACCGGCAATGGTGACGTCCCGGCTGCTCTTGTCCAGTTCGGCCTCATACTGCTCGACAATACTGCGATTGGCAATGGCGCTCTTCTGCAGCTCGACAAGGCTGGCGCCATGGCAGGGCAGGGCCGTTATCATCAAAATTATGAAGAGACTTACGGTTTTCATCGGCGACTCCTTTCCATGCCGATAACAAAGGCAAGGAGCGATGGGATAACAAAGAGGGTGAACATGGTGGACATGGCCAGGCCGCCAAGCAGGATACTGCCCAAGCCCCGATAAAGCTCACTGCCGGCCCCGGTGGAGAGCACCAGGGGCAGCATGCCCAGCAGACTGGTGGTGGCACTCATGAAGATGGGCCGTATACGGGTCTGGATGGCATCGGAAATGGCAGCCACGCCCTGCATGTCGTAGTAGCGCACGTTGTTGAGGGAGACGTGGACAATGAGAATGGCGTTGTTGACCACCGTGCCGATCAGGATGATAAAGCCGAGCATGGCCACCACATCAAAACCCTGGGGCGCAATAAAGAAATCCACCATTTTCAGGCCGACAAAACCGCCGGCCGCGGCCAGGGGCACGGAAAAGAGAATGATAAAGGGGTAGAGAAAATTCTCAAAAAGGGCGGACATGAGCAGGTAGGTGATGATCAGGGCCAAGAGCAGATTCCACTGCAAGGCCAGCCGTGTTTCCGTCAGTTTGTCGGCATTACCACCCACCGCCACTGTTACCTCGGACAGGGCGCCGCTTTTTTTAAGGGCGCCGACAATATCCTTTTCCACCGTCTCCATGGCGCTCTGCAGGGCCAGACCCCGTGGCGGCGTGACCTGCAGGGTAATGGTGCGCAGGCGCTCCAGGTGGTTGATCTGCGGCATGCCCTGGCTATACTGGAGATCGGCGACATCTCTGATGCGGATCAGCTGGCCGAAGCTGTTGACAATGGTGCTGTCGAGAATGGCCTCCGGCGTGGTGAAGAGGGTCTCCTTGCCCTTGACCACCATATCCACCTGCTTGATGCCCTCGGGGCGATATTCATCGATCTTGCGGCCATCCATCAGGATATCCACATAGATGCCGAGGTCCTCTTCGGTGAGGCCGTTTGCAGCCAGTTTCTCCTTGTTGGGGATGATCTTGACCTCCGGATAGCTCGTTTCCAGAGAGGGAATGGGCCGCACCTGGGCGCCGGGGATCTTCTGGCCCACCGTGCCGAACAGGGTGCGGCCGGCATTGATCATGGCGTCGATGTCGGTGCCGGATATATTGATATCAATATTGTTGCCTTCGCCCAGACCGGTTTCAAAGATACCGGCCTGCAGGCTGATGCCGAAGATGCCGGGGATGGAGTCGATTATCCGTTGAAAGAGGGGGATCATCTCCGCAGCCCTGGTTTCATGGGCCGAGATGCCGCCGAACAGGTTGATGCGATCGGCCCCCACATAAAAGATATCGCGGACCCGTGGAATGCCGTCCTTTTCATCTTCCTGCATGTACGGCTCAATTTCGTCGTAGATATAGTCGCCCATCTCTTTGAGCTTGTCGACGGAATAGCCGGGCGGCGGCATGAGGATGTTGAGGATCAGGTTGCGATTGCCCAGGGGCAGATATTCGGCCGGCGGCATGAGCAGAGCCGTCAGGCTAACGGAAAAGGTGGTGAGCAGCACCACGGTGCCCAGTCGGGTGACCTTGTTGCGCAGGCAGAAGTCGGCAACTTTCATGAACAGGTCGACAAAGAGACTGCCGAAGCGATGTTTCTTTACCTCTTTCAGGCTGTTTTTCTGATTCCGGTAAAAGAGGTGGAAAACAGAAGGGATCACCGATATCGACACAAAGAGGCTGATCAGGATGGCAGAGGTGATGGCGATGGCAATATCGCGAAAGAGCTGGCCGGCCTCCTCCTGCATGAAGATAACAGGCAGGAAGACGGCCACCGTGGTGGCGGTGGAGGCCAGAATTGCCCCCCATACCTCCTTGGTGCCGTCCAGGGCGGCATCCTTGGCAGGCTTGCCCATCTTGCGGTGCCGGTCGATGTTTTCCAGCACGACAATGGCGTTATCCACCAGCATGCCCACGGCAAAGGAGATACCGGCCAGGGTAACAACATTGAGGTTGCGGCCCATGATCCACAGAAAGATAAAGGTGCCGGTCACGGATATGGGAATGGCAATGGCCGTGGTAATGGTGGTGCGCAGGCTGCGCAGAAAGATGAGCAGCACGCAGACGGCCAGGCTGCCGCCCACCAGGACATTCTGCTTTACCAGCTTGATGGCGGTATTGATGTAGGGCCGCTGATCATAGACCCATTTGATGTAGAGGTCATTGTCGGCCAGCAGGCCCTGGTTGAGCTCATTGACCTTTTCTTCGAGGGTGTCGGTCAGGGTCAGCACATTGGCACCCTGCTCCTTGCGGACACCGCAGACAATAACCTGGTCGCCGCTATGCTGCACCGAGACATCTTCCTTGCGATAGCCCTTGGCCACCTGCGCCACGTCATGGAGATAGACGCGCTTGCTGCCGTCATCAAAAAGAACGACGTTCAAGGCCTCCATGGGCGACTGGAACTGGCTCACCGTGCGGATGCGGTAATTCTTCTTGGCGATGCCCAGGGTGCCGGCCGAGATGGTGGAGTTGGATTGGCGCACGGCGCGGATCACCTGGTTGATGGTGATCTGGTGGCGCGCCATCTTCTCGACATCCAGGGTGATCTGCAGCTCGTCTTCCGTGCCGCCGAAGACAAAGAGGGAGCCAACGCCCTTTACCCTCTCAAGGTGCTGGCGGACATTGTCTTCAAAAAAAGTCTTGAACTCATTGATGTGCTGCGGATTCTCCGGCTTGGTCTTCAGCATCATCCAGATCACCGGTGAACTGCTGGCGCCGGCCGCCTCGATCACCGGTTTGTCGGCATTGGTCGGATAGTTGGAGACCTCGTTCATCTTGTTGGAGACACGCAGCAGGGCGTCGTCAATATCGGTTTCCAGCTCAAAGGAGAGGGAGATCTCGCCATAGCTGTTGTAGCTGGCGCTTTCCATCTCGGTAAGACCCTGCAACCCCTTTAAGACCTCCTCCTGCTTTTCGATGATATCCTTTTCGATCTCATAGGGAGTGGCGCCGGCCCAGGTGGTATTCACCGTGATCTCCGGGGTTTCCACGTCCGGGGTAAGCTGGACCGGCAGCTTGTTGAGACCGATGATGCCGAACATCACCACCAGGATGACGGCAACGGCGATGCCCACCGGCTTTTCTATGGAGCTTTTGATAATATCCATTAGTGCTCTCCGCTTACCTCGACGGCCTGATCGGGACGTAAACGTTCATTGCCCTCAATGACCACCGGCATGCCGGGCACGATATGGGCATTATCCACTCCCACCTCTTTGCCGAGAAAGGCGACAATGTTCACCGGCAGGATGGCCGCCTTGCCCTCCTTGATGGTGTAGATGAAAGTGCGACCCTGGTTCCGGACCAGGGCATCGCGGGGAATGATGGCAAGTTTTCTGGCCGGGCTGGTGGCCACATGCACGGTGGCCGACATGTTGACGGCAATGTCATCCTGATCGGCAATGTTGATCTTTAAGAAGACGTTCTTGGTCTGGGCATCCGCCACCGGGGCAATGGCCTGGATAGTACCGATGAGTTGCCGGTCATAGGCGTTGATCAGCACCGGCACCTCGGCACCGATGGTGATGTGACGCAGCATGCTCTCGCCCACCGGCACCTTGACAAAGAGGTCGCGGCTGGAGGCAATGCCGACAATCTCCTTGCCCTGACTGACCCAGGCGCCCACATCCACATCCTTGCTGAGGATGACACCGGCGTACGGGGCTCTGATGCGGCTGCGTTTCTTCTGAATCTGCAGCTTTGTCAGAATGTCCTGGTGGGCCTGCTTTTCCTTGACCAGATCCTGATAGGCATACAGGGAATCCTCGTAATCCTTTTCGCTGACACCTTCCTGGGCATGGAGTCGTTCCAGACGTTTCAGGTTTTTCTCAGCATTTTCGATGCGCAGGGCGATCTGCGCAATACGGGTCTCGGTCAGTTTGATTTCCGTGTCCAGGATGTCGGTGTTCAGTTCAACCAGCACGGCGTTGCGGTCAACGCGGTCACCCTCACGGACATGCACCGCGGCTACCAGACCGGCAAGTTCACTGGAGAGACGGCTCACCCGGTCATAGTAGAGGGTACCGATCATGGCCTGGTTCTGGGCCACCTCTTTTTCAGAAACTTGGCTGACAACCACCTTGGCCGGCGGCTGTTCCTGGGCCGCTGCCGAGGAGGGGGCCAGGACAAGAAAGGCAAGGGCGATACTGGTGATGATTCGCATGGTGAGGTCTCGTTCAGGAGGGTTGGTTTTTAAACTCTAATGCCTTGATGTTGCGGACTATTGTGTCTAAGGAGGATTTGGTGATCTGCCGGTCGGCCATGCTGATCCCCTCTATGATGCGTTCGGAGAATCCGTCAAGGATACCGGTCACCTCAGTGAGCAGGGTTTTGCCCCGGGAGGTGAGAAAGATCTGGGTGGTGCGGCGATCATGGGGATCACGGCGCCGTTCTATCAGCTCTTTTTTCTCCAGACGATCCAGGATGCGGGTCAGGTTGGAGGGCGTCTTGCTGCACTGTTCACCGATCTGCCGTTGATTCAGGCCCGGTTCGGTGGCCAGGATTTTCAGGGGGTAAAGCTGCTCAATGGTCAGGTCATAGGGCTTCAGCAGCTTTTCCGCAACAATCTTCATGGCATGGGCCGTGTGATAGATCAACCGTGAGAGGGGCAGATCTTCATGGTATTGAAGGCAATTGGTCATAGTTGACTCCTTAATAGTTGACTGCTCAAATATATTTCCGCCGCGCAAGTTGTCAACAGAAATTGTTGCCTTTTATTATTATTATGAGCTGGTCAGTGAGGCAGGGTGGGATGGTATGTAAGCAGGAGCTGCCGGCAAGGAAGAAGGTAAAAGGGACCGCTCAGGACTGTTCTGATTTGTTGCCGTCATAAAACCGGCCCCGAAGTCTTTCTGGCTCTGGTGGTCGGTGATGCCTCGATTCTTGAGGTAGTCCGGGCCTCGACTGTCCTCTACAAAGGTATGCTGATAATAATCACCCCCCCGGCCAGCAGCTTTTTATCTGTAACCGCTATTCCTTACTCTTCTTGGCTACGGTCTTGGCTGATCTCTTGGGGAAGGTTGCAGACTCCAGCATGGTCACGGCCTCTTTGAAGCCTACCTTGTCGAACAGTTCAACGAAAAAGTTATCTTGATCACATGCGAGGGCAACAAATATGACTATTTCAGAACGAATTAGGCAGTTAAGACAGGAACAACACTGGACTCAGGCCGAGCTTGCCGAGAGGTTGGGGATACACCAAAAGCAGGTGTCAGCCTATGAACGTGGCGTAAACTTGCCTTCCACAGATATATTGATCAGGCTGGCCGAAGCATTTGATGTGACCCTTGATTATCTGGCCTTTGAGCCACAGGGCCGCCCCGCCAAACTCAATGTTCAGGATCGGGAGCTGCTAAGACGCTTTGAGATGGTAGATACCCTTTGCAAGAAGGAAAAAGAGCTTGCCAAGGAAATACTTGATCTTGTTATCCTGAAGTATTGCTTTCAGGAGTTGGCAGGAAAGGAGGTAAGATGATGGAAACAATGTCGATCGACAACGGTAAGCTGAAGGATCTCTTCAAGCAGGCCATGGAAGACCTTGCCATGGTTCGGGCCATTGAGGAGGGTGAGTCTTCCGGCTCTGCCAGCAGGAAGGAGATTTTCGACATTCTGGACGGCAAAGAAGACTCTGCATGAAAACGGAGTTCAGAAACAGCTTTGCCAAGAATTTACGCGCACGCAGAAAGGACAAAGACTTTCTGGATCGCGTTAAAGAGGTCATCGAGGAAGTTGAGCAGGCCGCCGACCTTTCCGGGGTTGCCAACCTCAAAAAACTTAGAGTGACTATTGTCGGATTCGCTTCGGCAACTTCCGCATAGGCATCAAGGTCGAGAATGACCTGGTCATTTTCATCCGGGCACTTCACCGGCGGGATATCTACCGCTACTTCCCATAATCACAGAGAAAGAGAGGTGGAAGGTCTCCGGCTAGCGGCTGCAGCCGCGAACTGCTGCGTCTTCCGCTTCGCTATCCGTAATCCGGCTTTAGAGGATCACCCCAACGGAGTCTCCACTTCGTTTCGCTTACCTCCCCTCGAAGGGGTTCATGGTATGTGGTTGTCATCTTTTGGTGCAGGCTATGTCCGGCGGCTGCGCCATGTGATGCCGGGGCTTCGCCCGCATAAAATCTTCTTATGTAAAATGCGGCCAAGCTTGGTACGGCCTGACGGCCACGCCCATGTTACATAAGGAATTTTATGCAACATAGCAGACAAAAAAGCCGCCAACCACTGTCTTTAGTGGATGGCGGCTCTTGCTTGCTTTGGCTGAGGTATCGGCTGGTAGAGGTGCTGGAGTTGTGGTCAGGGCCGGGCCAGCCTCTTTAAAAACAGAAAAGGCGGAAGATGACAGAGCATCAACCGCCTTTTGGATTAAATTTTACTCTGACCGTTCGCAGAGAGCTGGTCGGGGAAAACTGGACAGGTCGTTAAGTGAAAATGCCGTTCCAATCTGTTAACTTAATTTCAAACAGAAAGGAGCAAAACAATGGCAAAG
>PKTX01000075.1 GCA_002868945.1 Desulfobulbaceae bacterium | reverse complement strand
CGCCTCTGGCAGTACACTGGAAGATGTGACTAAATCCCACAAAAAAGGATAACGGATTCGTCTTTCCTCTTGACAAAGAGTCAACCATATCAGAGGTGATATTTCCGGGTTTTTCATTTCAGCCAAGGCCATGGCGATTGCCGCAAAGGGCAAGGCAAAAGTCCCCAGAAAACGGTTTTTGTATTTAAATTAGAGAAAAAGATAAAAAGCAGCTATGGCCCAGGCAAAAAAGACTAATGATTCATACATATTGGACAAAGGCGCATAGCCGATCCCCATTTGATGGGACTCAACCCACCTAAGACCTATGCCGGCCGTGTTGACCAATAAGGCCAGCCAGGTGGTCACTGTCGCGGCCTTACCTAATTTTGCAGAACGAAACAGAAAAAGGCCGATATAGAGGGCGGTGGCAAGGAGATAGGCAAAGGTGGTGATGCCGAGCAAGTATGAACTGTCCATGGTCTTTTCTCTTGTTGAAAAAACCACCCCCTGTGTTTGTGCTGCAGCAGACAGGGGACGGCGAGAGAGGAGAAGAGAGGGGGGGGACAAAGTTGACGGTGAAAGACCATGCTGCCGTGGCCATCGCCGCAACCATATAAGCGCTTCCCAACTTGAGGGAAGGCGTTTTTCTGTGTTATGCGGACTCCTTCAACTACAATTCATGTTCTCTAGAATAATAAAATATGGCAAGATGCTGATTAGTACAAATAGATAATTGCGGCAAGATTGTTCGTAAAAAACGAAATGGAGAACATATGGAATGGCTTAACTATCATCATCTTTTTTATTTCTGGACAGTTATGCGTGAGGGGAGCGTCACCGCGGCAAGCGCCAAGCTGAGCTTGGCCCAGTCCACCGTCAGTGCGCAACTGTCGAAGCTGGAGGAAAATTTAGGGGCGAAACTTTTTAAGCGTGTGGGGCGCACCCTTGAACCTACCGACATGGGGCATCTTGTTTTCCGTTATGCCGATGAAATCTTTTCCCTGGGCCGGGAAATGATGAACTCCCTGAAAGGCCGGCCTGTCGCAGGGCCATTATCACTAAAAGTCGGTATCGTTGACGTGGTGCCTAAGCTGGTGGCAAAAAAACTTCTGGATTCAACAAGGACGCTGCCAGAGCGGGTACGCTTGATTTGTCATGAGGGTAAAAATGAAAATTTGCTTGCGGAAATGGCCTTGCACAATCTCGATGTGGTTTTGACGGATACACCGCTTCCTCCAGGTTCTCGCATCAAGGCCTACAACCACCTTCTTGGCGAATGTGGCGTTTCTTTTTTTGGGGTTGAGAGACTTGCTGAACCGCGTCGGCAAGGTTTCCCGCAGTCACTTGACGGGGCACTCATGTTGTTGCCCGTAGCCATGAGCACCTTACGGGGAATGCTTGAACGCTGGTTTGAAAAAATAGGTGTTCAGCCGATAATCATTGGCGAGTTTGAAGATAGTGCCCTTATGAAGGTTTTTGGGCAGGCGGGTGAAGGCATCTTTATGGCGCCTTCCATTATCGAGAAAGAGGTGAAAATGCAGTATCAGGTAGAGCTTGTCGGTAGGACAAAAGATGTCAGGGAGAAGTTTTATGCCATTTCGGTGGAGCGGATCATCAAACATCCGGCCGTGGCAGCTATATCAGAGGCTGCGCATGAAAAGCTTTTTTTTGCTTGTATATAGGTCTGCACCTATTTTCTGAGGAAAATACGTTTTGAAAAAAATGTATGGCTTACGGTTGTCTGGATGCCTTGTCCGCCATTATGCCTTGCCGATGAAATGAACAGCCCCTTGAAAAAGGGAGCGAGCGCAGCTGAGGCCAGGAAAAATGAGGCGAAAATGCGCACCCGCAGGAGGGAAGGGAGCCTGCGACACTCCGAGTACCCTTGGGGTGCGGTTTACATGTGGTTTAGGAGCATTTCGGCGTCTCGCTCCACTCGCTTAGCTCAAGCCGAATCTTGACGCCGCATCAGCAGATAGAGAACGAAGAGAGACCTTCGAGCGCAGTAGTTTTTCAACGGGCTGTTAGGGGTGGCACCTTCCTCAGGTCCTTCGTGGTGCTGAGTCGTCAACACTTTTATTTCGTTTTTATCGAAGTATTGGCATACAATTATCTATTTGACCTAGCGTTTCTTCCTCTGTATTTTTGTTTTCTACTTCCTCAAGCCGAATTCTGCCTGCTATCTGTAATGCATCCCGGCAGAGTTCGGCATTTTTTAGAACACCATAAAAAAAGGTGTCAACAGACAAAAACCACTATTTCATTATTCAAGATACCCGGCAAAGGAACTGATCATGAAAGATTCCATACTAGAGAAATTGCTGTCACTGAAGGCCCTAACAGCACTTTGGGTATTGCTGGCATGGTCTCTCCTTGCCGGCTGCGAACCGGCTGGTCAGGTTGTAGAAGAGGCAACACAATCCATAAGCAATGGGGTTGTTGGTCTTGAGGAAGCAGATGAGGACAAATCTGCCGAAGAAGAAGAAGAAGATGATGATGATGATGATGATGATGATGATGATGATGAATAAAATCTGATCAGCCACGAATCTCAACAGGTTTCAGAACGTGTCGGGCTCGAGACTTTGCTTCTACGGCAACCTCGCAGCCTCTTAACCATCTCGGATAACTGAAAACCACAAGTACAACGATAGCAAAACTCCGCACACCATTTTGCCGACAGCTTTTTTTCCCGGGACAACTCATAAGCCGCCCGCCTCACCCTCCTTGAACGACTCTCGAATTACTAACGTTACCATGATCGCTATATGGCCTGAGCCGCACCCAAAAAATTTTCGCAGCAGGCTGGGCCTGAGCTGCGCTGGAAACTTTCAGATCAAGGAGAGTAGACATGCCGATTTTCATCGATTCCGCAGACAAAAAACAATACCTCATCAAGCAGGGCAAGGTCCGCGACGTTTACGCCACTGAATCGACAGACCATCTGGTTATTGTCGCCTGCGACCGGATCTCCGCCTTTGATCACATCCTGCCCACTTCCATTCCGGACAAAGGCGTCATTCTGACTCGGATGGCCAAATTTTGGTTCAATAAAACCCGTCATATTGTTGCCAATCATCTCGTTGACACCACCCCGCCCCTAAAACCTTGGTTTCAGGGGGAGATGGAAAAACGCATATCCTATGTCAAAAAGGCAGAGCCTCTGCCGGTGGAAGCCATTGTCAGAGGCTATCTCGCGGGTTCAGGGTTTAAAGATTATCAGAGATCAGGAAAGGTTTGCGGCCTTGAACTGGCGGCCGGACTCACCGAGTCCGCCAAGCTGCCGGAACCGATTTTTACCCCTTCAACAAAGGCTGAAGTGGGGAAGCATGACGAAAACATCTCTTTTGAGGAAACGGTTGATCTGATCGGTGAGGAACTGGCGGTCAAGGTGCGCGACATCAGTCTGCAACTCTACGCCTTTGCCGCAAAGTATGCCTTATCACGGGGCATTATCATTGCCGACACCAAGTTTGAGTTTGGCCTGGCGGATGGGGAATTACTTCTTATCGACGAACTCTTCACGCCGGATTCATCTCGCTTTTGGCCGGCAGAGGGGTATAGGCCCGGCAAGGCTCAACCCAGCTTCGACAAACAGTATGTCAGGGATTTTCTCGAAGGGTTGGCCTGGGACAAGAAATCACCGGCCCCGGAGCTGCCGCCCGAAGTGGTGGCGAAAACCAGCGAAAAATATTGGGACGCCCTGCAACGATTGATCCAGTAATCTTCTTTTCACAACACAAAAACAGGTTTGAATGCCGGCCTTAAAAATCTCCTCCATTCATTTTGTCGGTTTTTGGACGACAAAATCTATTTCAGGGCCGGCATTCATTTTTTATCCACCACTTTTTTTTGAGGAAAAATAATGCAACAAAAGAAACCATGTGTCGGCATATTGATGGGGAGCGATTCAGACCTGCCGGTGATGAAAAAAGCCATAGCTGTACTTGAAGAAATGGGGGTGCCCTATGAAATGGACATCAGCTCGGCTCACCGGTTACCGGACAAAACAGCTGAATACGCCCGGACCGCCCGGCAGCGCGGCGTGGAAGTGATTATAGCCGGGGCCGGCATGGCGGCCCACCTGGCCGGGGTGATTGCCGCCCATACCACCCTGCCGGTAATCGGCGTACCCTTGGCATCCGGGGCCATGAACGGCGTGGACGCCCTCCATTCTACGGTACAGATGCCTCCCGGCATCCCGGTGGCCACAGTGGCCATCGACGGGGCCAAGAACGCCGCCTATCTGGCCTGCGAGATCCTGTCGATCAAATACCCGGAGCTTGCTGCCGGTCTTGAGAAATTCAGGGAAGAGACCCGCCAGGCCCTGATGGCCAAATCTGAAAAGCTCCGCCGACAGGGATAATAAACTATAATTACAGGGTATCTTGAATTATTAGATATTTCGGAGTCTCGCTCCGCTCGCTTACCTGTTCGAGTTTGAGAAGCATAGAAAATAAACCCCGCAGCATATCGAGCATATGTGAGGATTTTATTTTCGTAGCGCCGAAAAAATCGGGCAAAATAGTGTCTGTCCAGAAATAGGTCATTTCGTACGAGATCAAGGACTGCGAGAAAAATAAGCGCAGGCATATATTTGATATCGGAGTCTCCACTTCGTTTCGCNTTTCGCTTACCTCCGAGCATTATTTTTTGAGCATGACGCCGAGATCGGGCCGGTAAGCGAGTTTACGAGACTCCGAGAGGGCCATTTCCGGACAGGCACAAAATAGCAATTATTCAAGATGGCCTACAGATATATACGGAGACACACCATGTCACGAAAAATGATCACCATTGACGGCAACCAGGCCTGCACCCATGTAGCCTACGCCACCAGCGAAATTATCACCATCTACCCCATCACCCCCTCCACTTCCATGGCGGCAGAATCTGACACCAAGGGCAATGCCGGCCAGAAGAATATCTGGGGCTCGGTTCCCACCGTGAGCCAGATGCAGTCCGAGGCCGGGGTGGCAGGAGCACTGCATGGTTCCCTTACCACCGGTGCCCTCTGTACCACCTTTTCCGCCTCCCAGGGCCTGATGCTGCTGTTACCCAACATGAACAAGCTTGCCGGCGAGTTGACCGCCACGGTCTTCCATATCTCAGCCCGCGCCCTGGCCTACCAGGGTTTGTCCATCTTCGGTGACCACAGTGATGTCATGGCTGCCCGCCAGACTGGTTGGGCCATGCTTGCCTCACAGAATGTCCAGGAGGCCCAGGACATGGCGCTTATCGCCACCCAGTCAACCCTCAAGTCACGCATCCCCTTTATGCATTTTTTTGATGGTTTCCGCACCTCCAGTGAAATCCAGAAAATAGAGCAGCTCTCCGAGGATGATATGCGGGCCATGATCGATGAAGAGCTGATTATCGAACACCGCAAGCGTGGTCTTTCCCCGGAACGCCCCATGATACGCGGCACGGCTCAGAACCCGGATGTTAATTTCACCGGCCGCGAAACAGTAAACAAATTCTATGCAGCTGTACCCGGCATCGTCCAGGAGACCATGGACAGGTTCGCCGAACTCACCGGCCGCCAGTACCATCTCTTTGATTATTTCGGTGCGCCCGACGCCGAGGATATTATCGTGGTCATGGCCTCCGGCGCCGAGACCGTGCGGGCCACGGTGGAATACCTGGTGGCCCAGGGGCAGAAGGTGGGCCTGGTGGTGGTACGTCTTTTCAGGCCCTTTGACTCAAGCGCCCTTATCGGCGCATTGCCGGACAGTGTCAAACGCATCACCGTCCTTGACCGCACCAAGGAGAACGGTGCAGCCGGCGAGCCACTCTATCAGGATGTCCGAACCGTTGTCGGCGAGGCCCAGGATGTCGGTGTCTTTCCCGTGGCGCCGGTTGTTCTCGGTGGTCGCTATGGCCTGGGGTCTGCCGAGTTCACCCCGGCCATGGTCAAGGCGGTGTTTGACAACATGACCGCCAAAGGCCCCAAAAACCATTTCTGCGTGGGGCCCAATGATGATGTGGCCTTTACCAGCCTCGATTACGACAAGACATATGATATCGAAGGTAAGGATGTCCACCGGGCCATGTTTTTCGGACTGGGCGCCGACGGTACCGTGGGTGCCAACAAGAACAGCATCAAGATCATCGGCACGGAGACCGACAACAACGCCCAGGGCTATTTTGTCTACGATTCGAAAAAATCAGGATCCATCACCACCAGCCATCTGCGTTTCGGCAAGAACAAGATCATGGCCCCCTATCTCATCAACAAGGCCAGCTTTATTGCCTGTCATAAGTTCACCTTTCTTGATCAGTACGACATTCTGGCCAACATCGAGGATAACGGCACCTTTCTCCTCACCACCTCTTTTAGTAAGGACGAGGTCTGGAACCATATACCGGCCAAGGTTCAGAAGCAGATGATCGACAAGAACCTGAAGTTCTTCATCATCGACGCCATCAGCCTTGCCGCGGCCCTCGGCCTTGGTGCCAGGATCAATATGATCATGCAGACCGCTTTTTTCCTGATTTCCGATATCATCTCCAGGGACGAGGCCATCAGTTCCATTAAAGGTGCCATCAAGAAGACCTACGGCAAGAAGGGCGACAAGGTGGTCAAAATGAACTATGACGCCGTGGACGCCGCAGTCGACAATATCGTTGCCGTTGATGTGCCAAGCGCCATCACCGGCCATGAGATACCGCCAACCGTCCCGGCCGATGCGCCGGCCTTTGTCAAAGAGGTGACGGCAAAGATGATCGAAGGCAAGGGTGACAGCATCAAGGTTTCCCAGATGCCCTGTGACGGCACCTGGCCCACCGCCACCACCCAGTATGAGAAGCGTAATATTGCCGTGCAGGTACCCCTTTGGGATGCAGACGCCTGCATTCAATGCGGCCAATGTTCACTGGTTTGCCCGCACGCCTCCATCCGCATGAAGATCGTCAGCCCCGATGCCCTGGCTGCGGCACCGGCTACCCTGCAGAGCGCCGATGCGGTGGGTAAAGAGTTCAAGGGCCGTAAATTTGTCATCTCCGTATCCACCGAGGATTGCAATGGTTGCAGTCATTGTGTCTCGGTATGCCCGGCCCGCAAAAAGGACGACCAGGGTAAAAAAACCGAGGCTCGGGCCCTTGCCATGGCCATGAATGACGAGAAGATCCGCCAGCGGCAATCAAAGAATTACGCCTTTTTCCTCAGCCTGCCGGAGCTTGATTATAACCAGATCAAGCCGAACACTATTAAAGGCAGCCAGTTGCTCCGCCCCCTGTTTGAGTATCCCGGTGCCTGTGTGGGCTGCGGTGAAACACCATATATCAAACTGGCCACCCAGCTCTTCGGCGACCGGATGATGATCGCCAACGCCACCGGCTGTTCCTCCATCTACGGCGGCAACCTGCCCACCACTCCCTACTGCAAGCGGGATGATGGTCGGGGACCGATCTGGGCCAATTCCCTGTTTGAAGACAATGCCGAGTTTGGCCTTGGTATGCGCCAGACCGTTAATAAAATGGCAGCCCAGGCCGTTGAACTCCTCACTGAGGCGGTGGCTGATGGAGTTGTCAGCCAGGCCATGCTGGATGAGTTGCTTAACGCTCCTCAAGACAGCCAGGTGGAGATTGAGGCCCAACGCGGCCGCGTCGCCGAATTGAAAAAAATATTGAAAGAGAGTTCTTTTGCCAAGGCCCGGCAATTACTGCATGTGGCTGACTATCTGGTCAAGAAATCGGTATGGATCTTCGGCGGCGACGGCTGGGCCTATGACATCGGCTACGGCGGCCTCGATCATGTCCTGGCCTCCGGCGAAAACGTCAATGTCCTGGTGATGGATACAGAGGTCTACTCCAACACCGGCGGCCAGATGTCAAAATCAACCCCCCGGGCCGCCACGGCCCAGTTCGCCGCCGGCGGCAAGCGCATGGCCAAAAAAGACATCGGCATGATCTTTGCCACCTACGGCAACGTCTTTGTGGCCAAGGTGGCCCTGGGCGCCAATCCGGCTCAGGTGGTCAAGGCCTTTAACGAGGCCGAGGCCTATAATGGCCCCTCGATCATTATCGCCTACTCGCACTGCATCAACCACGGCATCAACATGGCCCATGGTCTGGATCAGCAGAAAAAAGCGGTTGCGTGTGGCCACTGGCCCCTGTACCGCTACAACCCCATGCTTGAGGAGGCGGGCAAAAATCCCCTCATCATCGACAGCAAGGCACCGTCACTTCCCTTTGCAGACTATGCCTTGCAAGAAAACCGCTACCGGGCTCTGAAACTCACCAACCCCGCCATGTTTGACGAGCTGATGGGCATGGCCCAAAGCGATGTCGACAAGGCGTGGAAGTTTCTGGAGGGCCGCTGCAAGGCCCTGGAGCCAGAGGCATAACCACTATAAGCAGAAGGTGCAGCGCTGGTAAAACAGCGCTGCACCTTTTCGGCACGACGCCATAAATAAATACCTGCTGAAGCCCACCCCAAGAATGGAACCGGCAGGTGATTATTTTGCGTGGCAGACCATGACTTTTTTGCGGGATCATCTCCTAATGGAAATCACGATAAATAGATCAACAATTGCAGGATATCTTGAATAATGAGATATTTTATTTTCGTAGCGCCGAAAAAATCGGGCGGGTAAGCGATCCTGCAAGACTCCGAAATAGCAATTAGAAAAGATGGCCTGTAGCCCGAGAGGGCATTACCATTTTAGAGGCAGCACGAAATGAAAGTCCCGGCCACTAGCCTGATACCAGCTTCCTGCTCTACCCGGAACTCAGACCTCCTGTCAGAGATCATAATGCGCACATGCCTTGGCCACTTTTCCCGAGGCTCCGAACTGAAACACTTCCGCTGAAAGGCCCAAAACGCCCTTATAGATGAGAATGACACTATTGGCACCACGGAGTACGTGTAGTAATTCGAATTTCAAACGGGGATATTTTGCGAGTGCGCCTGCCCAATACTCTGCAACTGCTTGTTTTCCCTTGAGTGTTCCGGAGGGGTCTCCGGAAAGCTTGGTGATGGCCGGAGAAGACATTTCAAATTCTTCCTCGTAATGCGAAAGAATTTCCGGCAAATCATGGGCGTTCCACGCAGCCACCCACTCCTTGGCGAACTTCTCAGCCTGGTCCTTTGCAATCATTTCCCTTTGCCCTCTCACTGTTTGCTCACGACGGCTCCGGGGAGTCGCGGAGCAGGCACTGCAACTTGCGAAACTGGGGTGTGGTGTCCCCGGAACTCGCCCCCTATCATCCACCTTTCCTTACGCGCTAGGCCTCTCCCTCAAGGTCGTTAACCAGATGGTCGGTCAATGCCGAGCATATCCATGAGCTCCAGGGCCCTGGGGGTCTCAAGGAGTTTTTTCAGCAAGCTGTCGCGAAGCGCGAGATTATCGTCAGGGGCATTAAGCACCTTATTGATGTAGTCGTCCCGGTTGGCAATACCGTTTGCCTGCTTGGCGTTGTCATAGGCATGTCTCAGAATTTCGGCATACTCATTGAGCTCGTTTTTATATTTCATGCGGAATTCAGCATCAGCATGCATGTTCCGGGTGACGGGTGATTGATGGACCAAATGATCCTGCATGAATCGTTTGTCGGCAGAGGAAAACTCACCGTCGGCAGTGATCTTCTCCAGCATGGCTAAATGCCCACGGGTCTCCTGGATGGCCTGGGCCGAGTTCAGGATGCTTTGTTTGGGGACAAAGTCGATCATCCAGTTGGGGAGGCGATAGCTTTCCAGGGAATCCTTGTCAATTTTATTTGCCAGCTTTGCCTGTTCGGAAATGTTCACCGTATATGCCCCGGAGGTTCCGGGTTGTCCAGTGACCTCTTGTGACTGCGCGCCGATAGCCGCATAGGAGGACCGGGCACGGTTACCTGATGGATGATTGACTGTCGAGATGGAGTTGATCATGGTTTCTTGTCTGAGTTGATGTGTTACGAGGCAGAACGGACGAGCAGGAGTGATACCCATATCTTCATCGCCGGTACCTTTGACGGGAAACTGCCCAGTGACCAGCGTGATGCGTTCCGAGCGGATCGCTTGTCCTGCTCATGCTGCTTTGGCTGTGGCCTGTTTCACAGGCACACATGACTCCCTTTTCCGATACCGCCGTGGCTCACACTCTCCGGCATGCTTCCTACAAATCAGCAATCACCATGCCAAGCAACAATGCTCCAGGTAAACACGGCGTGATCAGGCCGTTTTTTCAGCGACTTTGCCTGCGCTCAACTTCCTTTTTCAGACGAGACACCCCCATACACGGCAGGCCACCGGCAACTTTTGCCGGGAAACCGGCCAGCACACTCAACCAACGCTTAGAACGCCCGCAGTGACGGCATAATACGGGCTTATCAAACCACCAACTTGATAATAAAGCGATGATTTGTGTTTCAGTATCAGGACTGGCGGAGCAGGTGCACCTTGACGCTCCAAGGCCGCTTAGGCGGCTATAATGCGCAACATCTCATGGGCACCGCGCTGGAACTCGTAGGGCACGGCAATTATTTCCGACTGAAAACCCCGTTCTTCAAGGGCCGCCACGGCATCGCCGACATGGGGAGATGGCGTTCCATCCAGGCAGAGCAGAGGAAAGACACGGACTTCGCTGGCAACTCGCACCATCTCCACCAAGGCCCGAACATGGAACTGCGCCGACAAATGGGCGCTGTAGAGAAATAAAAAGTGCGAAGACAAGGCGATATCAAACGATTTGTCGGCACATGGCAGACAAGGTAATTCACCTGCAATGTATCGCCCTTCTCTTTTTCCCCCATCATAATCAGCCAGAAAAGCGTGCATTGCCGACATCCGAATGCGCCCGAGTTCAGCAACCGAGCCGATAGATGACCAGATGTAGTCATCTCGGTTGGTGCGCATTTGCCGCATCACTGTATCGTATGTTGCGCCGATTCTCCGCCGGATTGCGCTTGAGGAAGATGCATAGAGTGGATCAATGGAGGTGACACTGCCTCCCTGTCTGGCAAGTTCGGCATTGAATCCGGCTGGGCCATCACCACAGCCAAGAATGGAACGCGCTAAATCGTCCTCCGTGAGGCTGAACATGGCGACGTATTCCTCAAAAGAACGCCCCCATGGCACAATCTTATCCAAAGAAAAACCCATTTTTGCGCACCTCATGTTCAGCCGCACCGCCTCCCCTAACAGGTCTCTGCTTAAATAGTGTCTGTCCAGAAATAGGTCATTTCGTTCGAGATCAAGGACTGCGAGAAAAATAAGCACAGGCATATATTCGATATTCCGAGCATTATTTTTTGAGCATGACGCCGAGATCGGGCCGGTAAGCGAGTTTACGAGACTCCGAGAGGGCCATTTCTGGACAGACACTAAATAAGCAATGCTGCTCGCGACTTGCTAAAAAATAGTTGCGTCTTTTCCGCTGCGCTCATGGCAAGCTTGTCAAGCCGCGATATTCCTTCGGCCGCTGTATGCTCAGTTCCTCAGGCATTCCTGATCCATGCGGAAGACCTGCATCATGATCGAGTGGTCGATCATGCCGACTCCCTGGGCCAGGGCATCGACCATATCTCCTTCCTCCCAGCCCAACCTCTTCAGGTTCATGATCTCCTCGGCGCCCACCACGGAGGGGTCCTGGACGGCCCTCACCACAAAGACCAGCATGGCACGTTCGTTATCCTCCAGCAGTGCCTGGTCCGGGTCCTCCTCCATCCGTTTAAAATCCTCGTCGTCAAGGCCCTGCCGTTCGAGAATGTGGCGATTGAAGTCGGTGCAAAAGGGGTAGGCGAGATGATGGGAGACCAGGTAGCGGATATGGGCGAGCAGGGAAAAGCTCAGACGCGGGTGCCGCGCCAGGTATTGCAGGCGCCGCAGTTGCAGGTCGAACATACCCGGACTGACGCTCAGCATCTCCATGGGCCGTGGTATGGTACCGACGCGTTCAAGAAACATTTCGTAACCTTTCTTTATGACACCTTGCGCCTGCTCCTGTGGCACGGGGGTAATAAGGGCCATAACTTTCTCCTTATAATTGAGGTGGATTCTCCAGAGGGTAAGGCGATTTCCACACCCTCCATGTACTCTCTGCTTGGAGAATATCGCACGACACTGTATAAGAAAAATTAATTATTTTTATGGTTACGATCACAAACACTTATCGACTATGGCCTTTCTCGAAATAAAACACCTGCGTATGGTCCGCACCCTTGCCGATATCGGCAACATGACCCGGGCGGCGAAAATACTCGCCCTGTCCCAGTCAGCCCTGAGCCAGCAGCTCAAGGATATCGAAGACAAGCTCGGCGTGGCCCTCTTCTACCGGACCAGAAAGAGGATGCTCCTCACCTCGGCCGGGGAAAGACTTCTGCAGGCGGCCGAGAGCATTGTTGACCGGCTCGACGCTACCGAGCGCGACATTGTGGCCATGGCTAATGGCGAAAGCGGTGCACTGAAGATCGGCACCCAATGCATTTTCTGTTTTCGGTGGCTGCCCCGGCTCATGGAAGATTTTCAGCAACGATTCGTCGGAATCGATTTCGAAATCGGCATTTCTCACGAGCCGGCCGCCGATTTGTTGCAAAGAAAGTACGACGTTGTTGTTACTGCCCTTGCCCCGGGAAACAACAATTTCGATCATGTTCCCCTGTTTTGCGACGAGCTGATCTGCATCATGGGGTGCGACCATCCTTTAAGCAGCCGCCCTCATATGCGACTGGCCGATTTCCACGGCCAGAAGCTCATCTCCCACGTCACGCGGGAGGAGAGCAGCTTCTACCAGAGGATTCTGCGGCCGCGCGGCATTGAGCCGGGACGCTTCATGGCAGTGGGCCAGCCCCAGGCGATCATCGAACTCGCCGGCGCAGGACTTGGCATCGGCATCTTTCCCCGCTGGGCGATCAAGAGCACCTTGGCGACCGCCGGCACAGCCCTTACAGCACTGCCCATCACGACAAAGGGCTTTCCGCTGACCTGGAGCGCGGTTTTTTTACGTACCAACAACATGTCGACCCATCAAAGGGCGTTTATCGATATGATCAGGGATATGGGCACCGACTCCCTGGGCGAGTATGGCCGGCCGCAGGAAACCACTGTCGTGCCGTTTCCCCGGTCCGTGCCCGACTGACCGCAAGCTATGACAGTCAGGTTCCGGGGACACAAGGATCCGGGGGAGAGTAGGAACTTGGAGTATGGTCTCACCGAAGCTCCGTGTGCTGCGAGCCTTTCAAAAGACCTTCTTATTCCAGAGGCCGGAAGGACCGCCCACGCATCCCCGCTCCGCTGTATGGCCATGCATGTGACAGGTGGCGCACTCCCACTGGCTGCCGCAATGTTTACCCACAGTATGACAGCGGAGACAGAGATCCATGACCGTGTAATCCGCATCATTGAGCACCCAGCCGCAGCCCTCGCAGCCCAATTCCTCGCCATTCACCGCCCTCCGGTAGAGATAGGAGGGATAGCCTCCGTAATTATAGAGGATGGTGCCGTGAGGTTCGTGACAGTCCACACAGGCCAACACGTAGTTGGGAGAGGTACCGCCGTTGTTGTCGAGATAGGGAGGCCTGAGTTCGGCGCCGGAGACATAATCCCCCTCATAGCGCGGACTCCCCCCGTGGATGTCGCCGGTGGGTCCCCAGTCGATCTGCCGGAGGTAGCGGCCATAAACGTTACTGTACACATCATTGTTGCCGTGGCAGTCCAGACAGAGACTGTTGTAGTCAGGCATCTTGGTGCCGTCGTGGTCGGCGACGCCGCCCGGTTCGTGGGTGGTCGTGGAACCGAAATAATAGGGCGGCTGGTAGACCCCGCCGGCACTGTCGGCCAGGTCCTTCATGGTCTCGCCGGCCTCATCACCCCAGAGGTTGTCATGGTCGCTTGGCCGGGAAATGGCGGTCAGGGCAGGATTGTCCACATCGGATTTGTTCTGTCTGGCCAAGTGGGGGTTATGGCAGGCCAGACAGGGATTGGAGTAGTCGGAAAAATAGGAAAAGTGATCTTTGGCGTAGGTATAGATGTCCTTTAAGTTGTGCTCCGTATGCCCTTCCTTAAGTTCGGTATTGAAGGCATCCAGGATGCTGGTGATAGGGGTATCGGGCACAAAACCGCCGAAAGTCTGGGCATAGGTGTAATTGGTTACCTGCATGACCGAGCCCAGATCATTATGACAGGCAAAACAGATATTGTCTGACTCCTGATAGGGGTAGCCCGTTACAGCCCCAGTATTAAAATTTGTTGTGAACAGGCTGAAAGGGGAAGGAGTGCCATCGACCGGGACAGGCTCACTGCCGTCAACGGAGGCGTGCGCCTCATGACAGTTGCTGCAGTTTCCCCGTGAGTAGTCTCCTGAAGGACTGGCGTCAGTACAGATCCCGCCCGACAGACGCCGTTGACCACATCCCCATGGGCCGAATCCAGATAGGCCCCGGCAGTCACGGTTTCCACCTCAAGGAGGGGGCCGAGGCCGTGGAGGGCCAGGAGGGGAATGGCGACGGTTGAAATGAAAACCATTTTCCTTCCAGCGTTCATAATATCCTCTTGAGGTCTTGTATCGAACCAGTGACAGGCCCGGCCATGGGCCAAAAATCAGCAAACAGAAAAGTCAGATAAAATATATCGAAAAACTATTCGAGCCGCAAGCGGCAAGTGGAAAGGTTGACTGGCCCTGCCCGTGACCGGGCTTGTTCAACAAACGGTTCAGATTGTGGCTCGCTCCGCTCTCACACAATCTAACCTTAATTCGTTAGCTTTTTTTTAATATGAGGCTGTTAGTGGCTATTCCCATGGATTTAGCAAGGCAACACCGCTAATTTCCATATCTGTCGTGTTTCTGGTTACGACTGTTAGGTCATAAGAAATTCCAGTAGCCGCAATTTGCCCATCAATGGCTGGCAGGGCTTTGCCTACTGTTTCAGAATGCGCTTGGATTTGACCCCAAACAGTAGCTGTTTGTAGGTCAAAGCTAATTATGCGGTTTTTGAATCGTTCTTGAAGGTCGTAATTTACCCATTGGTGAAGTTTGTCTTTCTTTTTGCTTTTGGCTAATTTTTCGATGCCTTTGTGGATTTCGCCGATAGTTAAAACGCTGATAAATAGGTTAGTTTCTTCAACTTTCGAGATCCATTTAACCACTTTTGGGCTGGGAGATTTTTTGATGAGTTCTGAAATTACACAGGTGTCTAGTAGGTAATTCATAACTCTATATCCCTCGGCGTTTCCTTGCTTCTAGTTAGGTCTAGATCCTCTTTTGCGAGGGGAGAGGCCTGAAAGAATTTAATCAAGTTGGTTTTTGGTTTTATTAATTTTTTATATTCGTCGATTGAGAGCACAACGACCGCCTCTTTGCCGTGTTTGGTTACGACCTGCGGACCATTATGTTGAGCTTTGTCAACTAAATTGCTGAATTTGTTTTTAGCATCCTGCAGTTGCCAATGGTTTTCAATCATAGCGACACCTTGGTTGATATTTTTCTGTCCAGTCTGTCTAGAATATATGCCTTGGGTTGATTGCTGTCAATTTGTTTTGCGAAGGCATCGAGATAGAGCGTCCTGTTACCAGAATGCCAGAATGGGAGGGGGGGGGGCAGGTCTTGAAAAATCAGTTTTTGCCCTTGAGACTTACAACTTTGCTGATCGTAGTGTAATGCGGCCCTATAGCATCGGCTATATCCTTCAGGGTGTAGCCGGGAGTTCCGGGGACACCACGGAATCTACACGTGGAATGGGTGGCAGGATTGCCGTGGAAATGCACGCTGTATTTTTATGCGTGTAAATCCATGGGAGCACGGAGAATAGGCTTAATTCTTTTCCATGCTTTTTAGTCATGGGCAGCATGCCATAAATCATAATTTTTCTGCAGATTCAGCCACATCTCGGGGGTAGTGTCAAACGCTCTTGATAACCGTAAAGCCATGTCAGGTGTAACAGCTCCGTGACCTCGTTTGGCCTGGTCATAATTGTCAGTACCCAGCAATTCCATAAATTTTTCGTAATCTATCAGGACATTCTTTCTTCGAGGCCTCTGGATCTCATTGT
>PKTX01000072.1 GCA_002868945.1 Desulfobulbaceae bacterium | reverse complement strand
ATATATGCCTGCACCCCAAGGGCACTTCTTTCAGGGCGCGCTTATTTTTCTCGCAGTCCTTGATCTCGAACGAAATGACCTATTTCTGGACAGACACTATTTATGAGTGAAAAGGTGTCTGTCGTTTTGTTCGCTGGGTAACGACCTATTGGAGCCGGCGCCAGTCGGGGTGCAGGCCGCTGTTGCGTCGGGACACCGAAAAGTGGTCGGTGTCCCGACAGAGACGAACTCCCTTCTTGCTATCATATGAAGACGGCAGTGGCAAAGAATAAAGGGTATATTGGATGAGTGCTCTTATAGCCGACCGGCCAGGGTCGGCCGCCACTTTTTTGGCAGGCTCTGCCTGAATATGGTAAGGGCAGAGAGCAGCATTGCTCTTTTGACGACCTCGCCTTGCCGGCTGGTCAAAATCCGCCGTGGGCGGATATTTCCTTGTGGTTCCGCTAAACGATGACCCCCTCCTCCCCCCATACTGTGGCCGAATATGTAGCGGCCCTGAAGGCCTCGGCGCGTTTCGGGCCGCAGGTGGCCCACCATGAGTTTCTGGCCGGCCGGGAGGCGGAGTATGACGATTTGGCCGAGCCGCTGCCGGCCGAACTCCGGGCCATTATGGCCAGGGAGGGGGCGGCCAGGCTCTACAGCCACCAGGCCCGGGCCATGGACCGTATCAGGGCCGGTAAGGATGTTCTGGTGGCTACTCCCACGGCCAGCGGCAAGAGCCTGATCTACAACATGCCGGTGCTGGAGAGTATCATGGCGCGGCCGCGGCAGCGGGCCCTCTACCTCTTTCCCCTCAAGGCCCTGGCTCAGGATCAGCTCAGGCGCCTGGAGGAGATCGCCGAGCGTCTTCCGGCGACGAAGCGTTTCAGTGCCGCGGTCTGTGATGGTGATACCTCCGTCTATCGCCGCAAAAAGCTGCGCGAAAAGCCGACCAATATCATCATCTCCAATCCGGAGATGCTCCATCTCTCCTTTCTCGGCTACCATGAGAAATGGGCCGAGTTCTTCAGCAACCTGAGTCATATCGTCATTGATGAGGTCCATTCCTACCGGGGGGTATTCGGCTCCCACATGGCCTGGGTCCTGCGGCGGCTGGTGCGGATCTGTGCCCTGTACGGCAGTGCGCCGCGGTTTCTGCTCTTTTCCGCCACGGTCGGTAACCCGGCCGAGCTGGGTGAGCGTCTCATCGGCAGGCGGCCCGAGGTGTTCACCAAGAGCGGCGCGCCGCTGGCGCCGCGTCACTTTGTTTTGTTCGACCCCTGGGACGGGGCCGCCCTGGCCGCCAGCCAGATGCTGGAGGCCGCCTTGAAACGCGGGCTGCGCACCATTGTCTACACCCAGTCGCGCAAGATCACCGAGCTTGTTGCCCTGTGGACCGCAGAACGGCTCGGGGACCAGCGGCATAAAATCACGGCCTATCGGGCCGGTTTCCTGCCCGAGGAGCGCCGCGACATTGAGCAGAAGCTGACCAGTGGCGAGCTGCTCGGGGTGGTCTCCACCTCGGCCCTGGAGCTGGGCATTGATATCGGTTCCCTGGATATCTGCATTCTGGTGGGCTATCCCGGCTCCATCATGTCCACCTGGCAGCGCGGCGGTCGGGTGGGCCGACGCCAGCAGGAGAGTCTGGTTCTCCTGGTGGGTCAGGAGGATGCCCTGGACCACTATTTTCTCAAGAATCCCGCCGAGTTTTTCAAGCGGCCGGTGGAGGCTGCCGTCCTTAATCCCGATAATGAAGAGATCAGCGCCCGGCAGCTTATCTGTGCGGCCGCCGAGGCGCCTCTGCAGGGTGACGAGCCGCTCCTGCGGATGAGCGCCGTTAGTAAGGTGGTGGCTGATCTCTGCGACCAGGGCCAACTTCTGGAGGCCAAGAGCGGCAACCGCTTTTTCACGGTCCGCAAATATCCGCACCGACAGGTGGAGCTGCGCGGCAGCGGTCAGCCCTTTGTGATTAGAAGGGTGGATGACAACCGGCAGCTGGGTGATATTGACGCGGGCCGCTGTTTCAAGGAGTGCCATCCCGGCGCCCTCTATCTCCATCACGGCCGGACCTGGGAGGTGGTGGAGCTTGACCTGGATGCCGCCCAGGTGCTGGTCCGGCGCAAGGACACCAACTATTTCACCCGGGCCATGGCCAACAAGGAGACCGAGATCCTTGCCACCTATGCGGAGGTGGAGGTGCGCGGTATCAAGGCCTGGTTCGGCCGCCTCAAGGTGACGGATCAGGTCACCGGTTTTCAGCGCAAGCTGATCCGCGGCCAAAAGACCATTGCCACCGAACAGCTTGATCTGCCCCCCCAGGTCTTTGAGACCCATGGCCTCTGGTTTGCCGTGCCGGACGGTCTGGAGAGCCGTATGCAGCAAGACAAGGCCCATTTCATGGGTGGCATCCATGCCGTGGAGCATGCCGCCATCGGTGTTTTCCCCCTTGTCGTGCTTTGCGACCGCAACGATATCGGCGGCATTTCCTATCCCTTTCATCCGCAGCTGCAGGGGTCGGCCATCTTTATCTATGACGGCTATCCCGGCGGTATCGGCCTCTGTCGTCAGGCCTTCGGCTGCATCGACGACCTGCTGCTGGCTGCCCGACAGGCCATTGTCTCCTGCGACTGCGAGACCGGCTGCCCCTCCTGTGTCCACTCACCCAAATGCGGTTCCGGCAATCGGCCCATTGACAAGGCGGCGGCCCGGATGGTCCTGGATGAATTACTGGCCGGGTCGAACCGGCGTCAGGAGGTACGGCTGCAGGAGGAGAGCAAGGCGGTGCGCCGCCCCGAGGCCCGGGCGCCGGCCTTTGTCCTGCCGCGCAAGTGGGCCGTCTTTGATGTGGAGACGCAACGTTCCGCCGCTGAGGTGGGGGGCTGGCACCGGGCAGAGCGCATGGGCGTGTCTGTGGCCGTGGTCTATGATGGTGAGAGAGATGACTATCTGGTCTTTCGGGAGGGGCAGATGGCTGAACTGCTGGCCTATCTGGCCGGGCGTGAACTGATCGTCGGCTTTAACAATAAACGTTTTGATAACCGGGTGCTGTCGGCCTACGGCAATGTCGAACTGCATTTGCGGCCCACCATCGACCTCCTGGAAGAGGTCAAAAAGCGGCTGGGCTATCGCCTCAGCCTTGACCGGCTGGCGGAACAGACCCTGGGCGTACAAAAGAGCGCCGACGGCCTGCAGGCCCTCAAGTGGTACAAGGAGGGCAGGATCGATAAGATCATTCGCTATTGCCGCCAGGATGTGGAGATTACCCGCGACCTCTTCCTCTTTGCCCTGAAAAACGAACATCTTCTTTTTCGGAACAAGGCAGGTGACATGGTGCGCTGCCCCCTGCGGCTGACGACGCCTTAAGCCCTGTTGCGGCCAGGCGACCTGCTGCGGTTTTTATTCAAGATACCCGGCCGGACAGGAGCTGCTTTCAGCAGATGCGCGGCAGCTGATCCGCCACCGGCATGTCAACCACCCGGCTGGCGCCCAGGGCGGTGATCATGGTGACCAGACCGGCGTGTTGAGTGCTCACCTCGCCGATGATGGCCGCCTCGCGGCCCTGGGGATGGTCGCGCATGGCCCGCAGCAGGGCGTCTGCCTCGGCGGCCGGCACCATGGCAAGAAGCTTGCCCTCATTGGCCACATAGAGAGGATCAATACCGAGGATCTCGCAGGCGCTGCGCACCGTGTCATGTATGGGCAGGCTCTCTTCATGGAGCACCATGCCGAGCTTGCTCTGGCCGGCGAATTCGTTCAGGGTCATGGCGACTCCGCCGCGGGTGGGGTCGCGCAGGGCGTGGAGATTGGGGGCCGCTGCCAGCATAGTCTGTACCAGGTCGGCCAGGGGGGCGGTGTCGCTCTGCAGGGAGTTTTCCAGGGCGAGCCGGTGGCGGCTGGTGAGAATGGTCATGCCGTGGTCTGCCAGGCTGCCGGAGACAATGATTTTGTCACCGGCCCTGATCTGCTCGGCGCCGAGGCAAATATCCTCGGCCAGGATGCCGATGCCGCTGGTATTGATGAAGATCTTGTCACAGCTGCCCCGTTCCACCACCTTGGTGTCGCCGGTGACAATGGCGACCCCTGCCTGCCGGGCGGCCTTTTGCACGGAGTCGAGGATCCGTTCCAGATCAGTAAAGGGTAAGCCCTCCTCAATGATCAGGGCCAGGCTGAGATAGAGGGGGCGGGCACCGGCCATGGCAATATCGTTTACCGTGCCGTTGACCGCCAGTTCACCAATATCGCCACCTGGAAAGAAGATGGGGGCAACCACATAGGAGTCGGTGGAAAAGGCTATCCGGCCGGTGCTGATGGCCAGGGTGGCCTGATCCTCCAGACGTTTCAGGTGCTGGTTGGCAAAGCGGGGCAGCAGGTACTCCTCAATGAGGCGGGCCGACAGCTTGCCGCCGGCGCCGTGCGCCAGGCTGATGGCGGCCGGCCCTTGCCTGGGGCGGGGAAAACCGGTTATTTCATCCTTCATTGGTGGCAACGACTCCCTGATATCGATAGTAGGCGGCGCAGGCGCCTTCGCTGGAGACCATGGTGGCGCCCAGGGGATGCTCCGGTTTGCAGCGGCCACCGAAGTGGGGGCAGCGGCTGGGAACAAGGAGACCCTGCAGGACCTGACCGGCCTGGCAGCCGTTATCCGGCTCTGCTGTTGCCCTGAGCCGGAAGTGCTGTTCAGCGTCAAAGGCGGCAAACTCCGGGCGGATGGCCAGGCCGCTTGCTGGCAGAAAACCGATACCGCGCCAGATCCGGTCACAGACCATAAAGACCTGGTCGATGACCTCCCTGGCGTGGCTGTTGCCTGTAGTGGTGACGGAGCGCTGGTATGCATTTTCCAAGCGATATTCGCCTTTTTCCAGCTGTTGCACCGCCGCCAGGATGCCGGCCAGGATGTCCACCGGCTCCAGGCCGGTGGCAACAATGGGCACCTGAAACTGATCAACAATCTCCTGATAGTCGGCCAGCCCCATCACCGTGCAGACATGGCCGGCGGCCAGGTAGCCGTTCACCCTGTTTGTCGGGCTGGTCAGCAGGGCGCGCAGAGCCGGCGGGACCAAAACATGGCAGGCCAGGATGGTGAAGTTGGCAAGGCCCAGGCGACGGGCCTGGAGGATGGCCATGGCATTTCCCGGGGCAGTTGTCTCAAAACCGACCCCGAAAAAAACAATCTGTCTGTCCGGCCTTTGGCTGGCCAGCTCCACGGCCTCCAGCACCGAGTAGACCATGCGGACATCAGCGCCCCTGGCCTTGGCGTCCAGCAGGTTGCCGTTGCTGCCCGGTACGCGCAGCATATCGCCAAAGGTGAGGATGATAACCTCGGGCTGGTCGGCCAGCTCCACGGCCTTGTCGATGTATGCAATGGGGGTGACGCACACCGGGCAGCCTGGGCCGTGCACCAGTTTCAGAGAGGCGGGCAGGAGCTGATCAATACCGCTGCGGACAATGGCATGGGTCTGGCCGCCGCACACCTCCATCAGGGTCCAGGGCCTGGTGACGCTTGCCGTTATTTCAGCCAGCAGGGCCCGGGCCAGGCCGGGGTCACGAAAGTCAGCGAGATACTTCACAGGCCCTCCATCTTTTCCTTGAGCTCCTGCCAGGCGGCCAGGCTGTGGCGGGCCTCTTCTTCATCAAGGATGGAAATGGCAAAACCGGCATGGACCAAGGCATATTGACCAACTCTGGCCTCCGGCACATACTCCAGACAGGCCTTGGTGACAGTACCGTTGTAGTCGATACGGCCCATCTTGAGGCTGGCCTCGTCAAAGATCTCGATAAGTTTTCCTGGAACGGCTAGGCACATGGCAGTGGGGGGTGTTGCTGGAAGGTGGCGGGTGTAGGGTGTAGGGTCACATTACCTGCAATAAGAGGCAAAGGTCAATCTACTTTCTTCCAGCGAATATCAGCGGTCTGCGATTTTGCCACCACCCTTTGGGTTCGATCATGCCCGCTCCGGCAGGCAGTGGGTTCCCCCAGCTTTGCTCGATGCGGACATGGCTGCCCAGGTCGGTGATGTGTTCAATTACCCGCTGGATGTTGGCGTCAGGAGGTTTGAGAGAGGATAAGGGTATCGTGATTAGATATTTCAGAGTCTCGCTTCGCTCGCTTATCTGTTCGAGTTTGAGAAGGATAGAAAATAAAAACGGCAGCATGTCGGGCAAAAGAGCAATTATTCAAGATCTCCATGAGCCCTGCCAGGACATGCCACCCAAGCAGTGGGTAGCCTCGAAAAATGGTCACCTGGCGGCCATGCAGCCGCAGATACCAGCTGCATGGAGCGCGCTCGTCCTCGTAGTGGTTGGTGCCCAGCGCCTCCAGTTGTTTGATCCCCTGGGCGATTAATTCCTGACTGCTGGTTAGTGTCTGTCCAGAAATAGGTCATTTCGTTCGAGATCAAGGACTGCGAGAAAAATAAGCGCAGGCATATATCTGATATTCCGAGCATTATTTTTTGAGCATGACGCCGAGATCGGATGAAAGGGCCATTTCTGGACAGGCACTGGTTAGCACCGCCAACTCCGGTTCCTCCTGGGCTTGCAGGCCCGTACCTGTTGGCCGTTCGCCTCAACCAGGTAGAGTCGGCAAGGCGACTCTTTTTCGCTTTGACAGGAGAGGTGGCAGAGGCCGGGGATTCCAAGGCCGGCGGTGCGCACCGCCTCCTTGATGCTGAGTCCTGCCGCGACCCGAGCCTCTGTTTTCGTCGATGTTCAGGACAATCTCCTTCATGCCGCAGCAATGCCTTTATCAAAGAGAGTGTCAAGGGTTTTGGCGCATTTATCCCTGACCAGACCGGCGACCACCGGTCTGGTGAAGTGGCGGGATTTCATCATTTCTTTTGAGGCATTGATCAGTCCGATACGGAGTTTGCGGCTGCGGGCCGCCTCGGCGGCATTGGCCAGTTCCAGCCGCAGATCTGCGCCGTTTTTGTCTTCCGCCTGCCCCAAGGGGCCGATTTCGGTGATCTTCTGGGTGAAGGCCGTGATGATCTTGACGAAATTCGGACCTTCAGCGGCCGAGGCCCAGTCGATGAGAAAACGGTCGCGGCTGACACCAAGGCGCTCCATTATTTCGTGGACCAGGGCGGCGGAGACCAGGGCGTGGTAGTTGCCGTCGATGTAATGGCACTCGCCCGGATGGCAGCCGCCCACGAAAATGGCGTCGGCGCCGCCTGCCAGGCCTTCGAGGGGAAAGCTTGGATCAAGACGACCGGTGCACATCATGCGTATGACCCGCAGGTTGGGGGGGTACTGGTAACGGCCGACACCTGCCGAATCAGCAGCGGTATAGCAGCACCAGTTGCATAAAAAACCTAATATTTTCGGATTGTGATGAGTCATTTTTGTTCTCCAAAAGCGTGAATCTGGGCCATGATGCCATCATAGGTAAAGCGTCCCATGTCAATGGCCAGGGTGGGGCAACGGGCCGCGCAGACACCACAGCCCTTGCAGGAGGCGGTGATGGTGCGGGCCTTGCGCTGCTTGCCGTTCTTGTAAATTGTAATGGCCTTGTAGGGGCAGAATGATTCGCAGGCCCCGCAGCCGATGCAGGTTTCCGGGTTGATCTGCGAGACAATGGGAGCCGGAGTGACAAAGCCGCGGGCCAGGGGCTGGCAGGCCCGGCCCGCCGCGGCCTGGGCCTGGGCAATGGTCTCGTCCATGGACCGCGGCGAGTGGGCCAGGCCGCAGACAAAGGTGCCGTCCACCGGCAGGTCCACGGGCTGCAGCTTGACATGGGCCTCCAGGAGGAATTTGTCAGCAGTTACCGGGACCTTGAGTATTTTCGCCAAGTCGGTGGGGTCTTCGGGCACAATACCGGTGGAGAGCACCAGCATTTCGCAGGCGATCTCCACGCTGTCACCCAGCAGATGATCGAAATACTTCACTGTCAGTGGGCTGTTCCTGCCCTTGCCCAGAGCGACCTCGGGCTTGTTGCCGATATCGTAACGGCTGAAGATGATACCCAGTTTTCGCGCCTGGCGGTAATCATCCTCCATGAAACCATAGGCCCGGATGTCGCGGTAGAGAATGGTGATGCGCAGATCAGGCGCCAGGGCCTTGAGACGGATGGCGTTCTTCAGGGCCTGTCCGCAGCAGACCCTGCTGCAGTAAGAAAGATCCTCGCCCCGGGAGCCGACGCACTGGATCATCACTACCTGTCTGGTGGACCTGGGCAGGGGCTTGCCCGTACCCAGTCGTTTTTCAAGATCAAGCTGAGTCAGCACCCTGGCAGACTGACCGTAGAGGTATTGGCTGGGCTGGTACGGGGTGCCACCGGTGGCCAGGACAGTGACGCCGTGGTTGATCACCTCCGTCCCTCGGGCCGTGGTCACACTGGTGGAAAAGTTGCCCACATAGCCGGACACCGCCGTGACGTGGGCGTTGGTTAGTACCTTGATTTTCTTGTGTTTATTGATCCGCTGTACAACCTCGGTCATGGACTTGCCCGGCTTGTTGCCGTAACGGTCAGCGCTTAAAAGCAGCGCTTTTCCGCCTAGGTCCTTCGAGCGCTCCACCAGGGTGACGCCAAAGCCTTGGTCGGCAATGGCCAAAGCTGCGGTCAGCCCGGCCAGACCGGCGCCCACCACCAGGGCGCCGGGGGTGACCGGCAGCTGTTGTTCGGCCAGGGCGGTGAGGTGACAGGCCTTGGCCACGGCCATTCGTACGGCATCCTTTGCCTTTTCGGTGGCGGCCTCAGGCTCATGCATGTGCACCCAGGAGCACTGGTCGCGGATGTTGGCCATTTCAAAGAGTGATCGGTTCAGCCCTGCCTCGCGCATGGTGGCCTGAAAGAGCGGTTCATGGGTGCGCGGCGTGCAGGCCGCCACCACCAACCGGTTGAGTTTATGTTCGTGGATGGTGTCCACCAGCATCTTCTGGGCGTCCTGGGAGCAGGAGTACAGATTGCGCGAGGAGTAGACGACATGGGGCAGGGTGCCGGCATAGTCAGCCACGGCCGGTACGTTGACCACGCCGCCGATATTGATGCCGCAATGGCAGACAAAGACACCGACGCGCGGCTCCTCGCCTTCAATGTCACGTTCCTTCGGGAAGGTGGCCTTGATGGTCTCGCTGGCGCGGGCCGGGGCGAGTTGTCCGGCGCAGAGGGCTGCGGCGCCGCCCGCCTGGGTTACGGAATCGGGGATGTCCTTGGGTCCTTGGAAGGCGCCGATAACGTATACGCCGGGCCGGCTGGTGGCAAGGGGGGTGAAATTAGCGGTGGCGGCAAAGAGATACTCATTGAGCTCGATGCCGCTGGCCGCGGCTAACTGCTCGGCGCCATGGGGTGCTTCGAGGCCCTGGGAGAGCACTACCAGGTCGAATTTCTCGTAATGATGACGGCCATCCTCGCTTGACCAGGTCAACAGCAGGCCGCCATCGATGACGTTTTCCACCTTGGGCGGCCGGGCATAGATTACCCTGAAATTATTCTCCTTGATGGCCCGCTGGCGGGCCGCGTCAAAGCCCTTGCCGTGGGTGCGGATATCCATGTAGAAAAGGGTGATCTCGCAGTCCGGGTCGTGTTCGCGCGCCAGGGTGGCCTGCTTTATGGCATACATGCAGCAGACCGAGGAGCAGTAATTGTTGTCGCAGGTCTCGTCGCGGGAACCGATACACTGTAGAAAGGCGATTTTTTTCGGATGTTTCTTGTCCGAGATGCGCAGGATCTCGCCGCCGGTGGGGCCGGAGGCGCACATAAGCCGTTCGTGTTCAAAGGCAGTGACTACATCTTTGAAGCGACCCAGGCCGTACTTGGCCATGACCTCGTCGCTCACCCGGCCGAAGCCCGGCGCCAGGACAACGGCGCCCACCGCAATGTCCAGCATCTTTTCCTTCTCGTCAAAACGAATGGCCCCGGCGCGGCAGGCCACGGCGCACAGGCCGCAGGTGTCGTGGTTGAGCCGCAGGCACGACTTGGCATCAATGTGGTAAGAGGTGGGCACTGCCTGGGAAAAATCAATGTGGGCGGCGTGACTGTTTTCAAGGTTTTCATTGAAGTCGTTGCCGATCTGCTTGAGGCAGTAAAGGGTACACTGACCGCAGCCGGTGCAGACCTCTTCATCTATGTAGCGAGGTTTTTTCCGGATGCGGGCGGTGAAACGGCCGGGCTCACCAGAGAGGTCCTCAAGCTCGGCCAGGGTGATGATGGTGATGTTCGGATCGCGGCCCGCCTCCACCAGCTTGGGGGCCAGGATGCAGAGTGAACAGTCATTGGTGGGAAAGGTTTTGTCCAGACGGGCCATCACACCGCCGATGGCGGCCGATTTCTCCACCAGATACACCTTATAGCCGAGTTCGGTGAGATCAAGGGCGGTCTGGACGCCGGCCACACCGCCGCCTATCACCATGACCGCGCCGCTGGTGGTGGCGCTATTGTTTGTTCTTGCAGCATTCATGAGGGGTTCCTCCTGTATGGGAATCAGACGCTTGTGTTGCCAGCAAAGGCAGACAACACGCATTTGAACCCCCAGGGAGATTGAACCCATAACTACGGAGAGAGATCACCAGATCGGAGGGAAAACACCGCGTCTGCCTTTTGCACTGCCCGGACCGGGCGGCTCACTAGACGCAACGTTCAGTATGATGAGAATCTGATATTTTCCATTTCAAACGGTATTCCTAAGAGTAAGTTTCACGACTCTTACAGGGTGTACGCCGATTGGTCAAATAGGAAAAAACTATCCAAAGGAAACGATTAAACACAAATCGAGTAGCACTTAACCTCAGCCGGTGTCAGGAAAGATTGGGGGAGGCGGTCTCTGTCCGGCAACCCAGGAAAGCCTGTTAATCCTTTCGAGTAACTGTAAGCGCTTATTAAAACGATGCAAACGCCTCTTGTTAATAGCGTGATGATTCTCAGAATGGGGAATAATGGGCCTATGATCGCAGGCCGCTTGAGTGACAACAGGCAAGGTGCTCAAGCTGCATTGGCGACAATGCCGAGAGTACGGGACATGCTTAGAAATGAAATGGCACTCTTTTAAGCGGGAGATCAGAGATAACAAAAAAGTATTTTTTGAAGAATTATGGCCTTGTCATGGAGGGCAAAGCGTATCTCACCTCTGAGCAGAGGCTGAGATACGCTTATAATCGGAGACTATTTTGTCTTTCCGGACAGATATGAGGGGCATATCTTTACAAAGGTAGTGGGGCAGCCGGCAAGTGGCACGGATGGATGGTAGGTGATTTGCTTTTTATGACGCCTCAGCCGTGGGGAGAACCGCGTGCCTGGGAGTCAAGTGGCCTTGAGGGCTATCTGCACTTCTTTTGGCGTCATACTTACCCCCAGGTTCGACAGGTCGGCGATGATCTTTGCCATGACCTCCTGCATGGCCCCGGTCACCGGGCTGGAAAGGGTCAAGCCGGTCTCCAGGGAGTGGGGAATAATGCCGTAGAGGGTGATATGTTCCGGAAGGGAGTCGGTCATGGCGGCGCAGGAGAGCATCTCGGACAGGCCAAGCTGGTGGGGAGAGATGCGGTTCTGGAAAAAGGCGGGCGGATCGGCAAGGATCATTTTCTTGACTGTACCGGCCGGTTCGTGGCCGGCCATGGCATCAATAATGATCATCTCCTTTTTACCGTCCAGGCAAGCGAGAAGTTCCAGGCCCGCGGTGCCGCCATCCACCAACTCCACCTGGTCGCTGAAGTGATAGTGTTGCAGGAGTTGTTCAACAACCCTGACCCCGACCCCTTCGTCGCCCAGGAGGATATTGCCCACTCCAAGAATCAGAATGGCAGGTTCAGCCATTGGTGCGAACCTTGACAAGGCTGTTGTGCTTGGGGTCAAAGAGATGGATAGCACAGGCCAGACAGGGGTCAAAGGAGTGCACGGTGCGCAGCACCTCCAGGGGATTGTCGGCATCAGCCACCGGATTGCCCACCAGGGAGGCTTCATAGGGACCCATTTCATCCTTGTCGTTGCGGGGACCGGCGTTCCAGGTGGAGGGCACCACGCATTGGTAATTCTTTATCTTGCCTTTATCAATGACCACCCAGTGCGAGAGGATGCCGCGCGGCGCCTCGTGAAAACCAACGCCCTGGATTTCACCCTTGGGAAAGACCGGTTCATTAAAGGTGGCGTAGTCACCCCTGCCGATGTTGGCCATGAGGGATTGCCATTCCTCGGCAAGAACCTCATGGAGAACACCGGTGCGTATGGTTCGGCCGGCGTGCCGGCCAATGGTGGAGTGCAGCAGCTCCAGGCCCAGTTTGCTGCCGGCCAGGGCGCCGGCTTGGCTGAGAATCTTGTTGGCATGTCTGATGGTGGCTTCATGGCCGGCGGCATACATGGCCAGGACATTGGCCAGGGGACCGACCTGGGCCGGCTTGTCCTGAAAGGTGGGGGCCTTGACCCAGGAGTATTTACCGTCGTCTTGAAAACCGGTGAAGTTGGGTTCCGTGACGCCTTGCCAGGGGTGCAGGTTGCTGTCACCCTTATAGTAGGCGTGTTTGACACTCTCCTTGACCCCTTGGTTGAAAAAGTCGTCATTAAACGAGGAGATGGGAGTGAAGGCACTGATATCCCTGTCGGGAATGTAGCCGCCGGCCAGGGCAAAGCTTTCACCCTTGGTGTCCTGGGGGAATTCCGGCACGGACAGGTAGTTGGTGACTCCTGCCCCATATCCGGTCCAGTCGGCATAAAAAGCCGCAATGGCAGCGACATCCACCTGGTAGACCTGATTGATGAAGTCGCCGATTTCGTCGATCAGGGTCTTGATGTAGTAGAGACGTTCCACGGTGAGGGTGGATTGGCTGTCCGGATTTATGGGATTGGAGACGCCGCCCACCGCCAGGTTCTGGATATGGGGGGTTTTGCTGCCGAGAATAGCCACCACCTGGTTGATCTTGCGCTGATAGTCCAGGGCCTGGAAGTAGTGACTGGTGGCCAGCAGATTGACCTCCGGACTCAGCTTCATGGCCGGATGGCCCCAGTAGCCGCTGGCAAAGACGCCGAGCTGCCCACTGGCCACGAATTTTTTCAGACGATCCTGGACCTCCTTTAAGCCGTGGGCCGAGTTGTCCGGCCAGGGCGAGAGTTTGGCGGCCAGGTCGGCGGCGGCCTTGGGGTTTGCCTTGGTGGCCGAGACAATGTCCACCCAGTCCAGGGCGGAGAGGTGGTAGAAATGAACAATGTGGTCGAAAATGCCGTGGGCCGCAATAATCATATTGCGGATGTGCTGGGCATTCATCGGCACCTCCAGCTTCAGGGCGTTTTCCACGGCCCGGACCGAGGCAATGGCATGCACCGTGGTGCACACCCCGCAGATACGCTGGGTAAAGATCCAGGCCTCGCGCGGATCCTTATCCTTGAGGATCAGCTCAATACCGCGCCACATGGTGCCCGATGACCAGGCCTTGCTGATCTGGCCTTTGTCCACCTCGCATTCAATGCGCAGGTGGCCTTCGATTCTGGTGACCGGGTCAACGACGATTCGTCTAGCCATGGAAATACTCCTTAGTGCCTTACGAGTTGTTTTTTTGTGTCAGAAGCAGTCTGGAAAAAATATTTTCGCGGAGGTTTCTTTTCTCGGCTCCGACCATTCAGCCTGACGTGCTTTTGCTGCGAGAGGGCAGGACAGGCAGGGTTTTAATAAAGACCAAATAGGCCATGAGCTCCAGGGAGATGATGCCCAGGGTAATGGTGATTTCACCCACTGCCGGGAAGTAACGGTGGCCGGTGCCGGGATCAAAACCGATAATATAGGTGTTGTAGCGAAACAGGGAGGCGCCGGCCAGGAGAAGAACAGCGCCGATATACTGGCCGTAGGCCGTGGTCCGCAGCCGCCTGGAGAAGAGGAGAACGGCGGCAATAAGCAGCAGGCCGTTTTCCAGCAGAAACATGTTGCTGACCAGGTCGCCGTTAAAGGCCAGGGGCAGCACGCCGCGATTGAGCAGATCTCCGAAACGAAAGATAAGGAAGATGGCCAGCGAGATGTCCATGACATAGGCGACCTGGGAGAGAATCCTCGTCTCCTTTGGCGTGTTGAACTCGGTGGCGGCAATGGTGCCTTCAAAGATAACCACGCCGTAGCCCATGGATATGGCGGAAAGCAGAAAGAGCAGGGGCAGCAGCTCGGTCTGCCAGAGGGGTGAGAGCTTGTAGCCGGCAATCACCATCATGGTGCCCAGGGAGGATTGGTGCATGGTGGGCAGCAGGACACCCAGGGCAATGAAAAAGAAGAGGACCTTGTTTAAGAAATTTTTTGCCCTTGCCGCCCCGAATTTCTCCAGGAAGACAGGGGAGAATTCAATCCAGAGCACCATGGTATAGGCGGCGATGCAGAGACCGACCTCAAGCATGACCGAGTTGGGGTTGGCGAACTGGGGCAGGAACATATTGTAAATCTGCCAGTATCTGCCGATATCGATGACCACCGAGACCCCGGCCAGGGTGTAGCCGAACACCGAGGCCATCAGGGCCGGCCGTACCAGGGGGTGGTATTTACCGCGATTGGCCACGTAGACCAGCAGGGCCATGGTGTAGCCGCCACAGGCAAAGGCGGTGCCCACGACCACGTCGATGGCGATCCAGATACCAAAGGGATAGCCGTCGTTCATGTTACTCACGGCGCCCAGGCCCAGCATGAAGCGCTTAATCATGAAGAAGACGCTGAGGCAGAAAATGGTGAGCAGAACGAGAAATTGCCAGCTGACTATTTTTGAGCCCAGGGGCTTGGCCGTTTTACTCGTCATCGTGAAGCTTCTCCGCGTTTTTCTTAACGAAATAGACAAGGCCGCCAAGTAGGGCGACAGGAAGGAACATACCCTTGTAAAGGGTATGCTGAATGGTTTCCGTGGTGCTGGCGTAGGACTTGTCCGGCAGCTCCGGCATACCCAGGTGGTGGAAGTCAACAGCGCTGAGCAGCATGACCTGGCTGCCGCCCAGCTCTTTTTCTCCGTAAAGCTTTTGTTTGTAGAGGGCGGCGGGTTGGACGACACTCCTGCCGCTTCTGATGTCGTGCAGCGGGAATTCGTAGTAATGGCCGGCCTCATAGAGCAGGCGGCGGTGGGCCTCCTCCTTGAGCAATTCCACCGGTCCGAAGAGGGAGGCCCCGGTGGGACAGCTCGCACAGCAGGCGGAAATGCCGCCCTTGGCAATGAGGTGGCGGCAGAGTTCGCATTTGACGATTTGCGGCAGGGGCTTATGCCATTCAAACTTGGGGATGTTGTAGGGGCAGGCGATCTGGCAGTAGCGGCAACCTATACACGCCTTTTTGTTGTAAGAAACAATACCTGTTTCGGCATCCTTGGTCATGGCCGATACCGGACAGGCCGATACGCAGGCCGGATCAGCGCAGTGCATGCACTGCAGCTTGACAAAGGCAAAACCGTCCTTCGTCTGGTTGCGGGTCCGGGCTTTGCCCTCCTCATACTTCTTGATAACGGTGAGGGTGCGGGAGGAGAGGTCGGCCGGATTGTCCCAGATTGTCTGGCCGCCCTCGGGATCAGGCTCCATATCATTGGCCTGCTTGCAGCCCACCATGCAGGCCTGGCAGCCGATGCAGAGGCTGGAGTCGTAGAGGATGCCCAGGGCGCCGGCCGGCATTGCCGCCTCTCTGGCTGCCTGGGCCGAGGAGCCGCAGGCCAGCAGGGCGCCTGTGCAGGCTGAGGCCTTTAAGAGGTTTCTCCTGGTAATAGCCATGGATTATTCTCCGTCGTCCTGGCTGTCCGCCGCCTTTTTGCCTGCCATCATGGTGGCACCCACCGCCGCGCCCACCGCAGCACCGGCCACGGCCGCGCCGCCGGCGGTCAGCCCGCTTTCCTTTTCGGCATCCACCGGCGGCGGTGTCGCGGCCGGGGTGGGATTCCTGATATAGGTCTGGGTAAAGAGGGGCACATGAAAACCCACTTCCTTCTCGGTGCAGCCGAAGCAGGGATGACCCGTGCCCACCGGCCAGGCCCCGGAGCCCACCTCGCAGAAGAGTTGACTGGGGCAGTTGGCATGGGTGATGGGGCCTTTGCAGCCCAGCTTAAAGAGACAGTACCCCTTGCGATGCCCCTCATCTCCGAACCGGCCGGCAAAACGGCCGGCATCAAAATGGGGTCGGCGTTCGCAGTTTTCATGGATGAGACGGCCATAGGCAAAAAGCGGCCGACCTTTGTCGTCCAGGGCCGGTAGTTTTTTAAAGGTCAGGTAGTGGATAACCGTTGACAGGAAGTTCTGGGGGTGGGGCGGGCAACCGGGAATGCTGATTACCGGTATATCGTTGAGCACCGTTGGCACACCGGTGGCGCCGGTGGGGTTGGGTGGCGCCGATTGAATGCCGCCCCAGGAGGCGCAGGAGCCGATGGCGATCACTGCGGCGGCCTGCGGTCCTAATTCCTTGACCATGTCCAGAAAGGGACGACCGCCCACCTGGCAATAGACGCCGCCATCCTTGACCGGAACAGCGCCTTCGATGACCAGGATGAATTTACCGGTATTGGCTTTTACCGATTCGTGCAGAAAATGCTCGGCTTGGTGGCCGGCGCCGGCCGACAGGGTTTCGTGATAATCAAGGGAGATGAGGTCGAGAATGAGGTGGTCCAGGGTGGGGTGCGACGGTCGCAGCAGGGATTCGGTACAGCCGGTGCACTCCTGACCGTGGAGCCAGATCACCGGCGGCCTGTTGGGGGAAGTGATGGCTGCGGCAATGCGCGGGGCAACAGAGGTGGACAATCCCATGGCCGTTGCCGTTGCCGTGCAGAATTTGAGAAAGTCGCGGCGGTTGATTCCAAGTCTGGAAATGGTCGCATCCCGGTTTGACATTGTTTCCCTCATCGCAGGTGTGGCTTTGCTGTGAATAGCCCCTGGCCCAAGGTGGTGCTGCCCTGCAAGGGGCGACGCCAGGAAGCCCTTACATATCTCCGCCGGGTCCTGATCTCTTTTTCAGGTAGATGGAGAGCGGACCGGCAGAGAATAAAAAAGTCTTCTAGGTGGAAGTACCTATTGTTTGACCTTAGGAGAACGCTGGGTGCTTGTCAACTTTCTTTTGCAATTTTGAGGGCGTCGGGACGTTCATATATTTCGAAGGTATAGGGTTCCGAGGCCTCAATATATTGGCAAGAGGTTTTGACGAATTCCCTTTCGGAAAAGTCGGGGAAGAAGACGTCTCCTTCGACATTGCGATGGATAACGGAGAGATAGATGCTGTCGGCCAGGACCATGGATTGGCGAAATATGTCGCCGCCGCCGATGATAAATATTTTTTTGGCCAATGTTCTGCCTATCTCAATGGCCTCATGCAGGCTTGCCGCCATGCGGCAGCCCGGGATGGCAAGATCGGCCTGGCTGGTGATAACGATATTGGTGCGGCCGGGCAGGGGCCGGCCGATGGAATCGTATGTCTTGCGTCCCATGATCAGGGTGTGGCCCATGGTGGTACGCTTGAAATGGGCGACTTCCTCCGGGATATGCCAGGGGATTTTGTTGTCTTTGCCGATGGCGCGGTTTTCAGCCATGGCAACAAGCAGGATGATGGGGGAACGAGGAGTGCTCATAGAGCAAGTTTATGACTGAACGGTTCCTAGAGGCAAGAAGAAAGTGACGGATGGGTCGCAAAATATGCAAGTTTCACTCCCCCCCAAAAAAAACAGAAGGATGCCCTGAAGCAGGAGATACTTCGGAGTGTCGCAGGCTCCCTTACCTCCTGCGGGTGCGCTTTTTTCGCCTCGTTTTTCCTGGCCTCAGCTTCGCTTGCTACCGTTTTTCAACGGGCTGTTAGCTGTTCGAGGGTGAGACGTTATGGGGGAGTAGTAAAAAAACGGCGTAGCGGATTTGCGGCCTGACGCCTGACATCGGGGCAATATCAATGCTTTTCAGGCGGCAGGCGCGTTAGTGCCGTGTTTGTCGGTTGGGCAGCAGAGGGCGGGGAGGACGGCGGCTCAGGGCCAGACCAGGGTGCTGTGGATCCAGCCCTTGGTGCCGTCCTGGTGGGTGACCTGCAGCCAGTTGCCGTCGGTGCGGCCGGGGGTAAAGACAACGCCATAGAGGGCGGTGGCAACAATTTCGTAGTTCTTGCCGGGCCCCACCCTGAGGTTTGCCTTTTTGACCTTGACGATCACCTGGCGATCCTTCTGTAGAAGGGGGCCGTAGATCCAGCCCGTATCCCCCTCAAAATCCTCGGTGTGGACCCAGTCGCCCTTGCGCTCCAGAACCTTGAGGGGAAAATTCTTGAACACCTCCCAGTGCACCTCATTCTTGGTGGAGGGGCCGGAGCGGACATTCACACCATCCTTGATGACCGTGACATATTCAGCAGCCAGACAGATGCGACCGTGGCCGGAGACGATAAACACGGCACACATGACCAGAAAAAAAAGGGGATATCTTTTGGTAAATTTCATGATGGTGAACTGCTCCGTCATTAAGAATTGGCTGTAACAATACGGAAGCGTTGAGCTTTAAGGATAATTTATAACAAAATAGCATCCTGCCGAGCGCAAGTCAACCAGGGAGGGCGGCCGGCCGCAGCTCCTTGTCCTGGAGCGCAGGTCGTAGAGAGCTGCGGCACGTGCCGGTGCCGGACAGAATTTAAAGACTCCTGATGCTCTTTTTTTGTTCCGTCACGTGGCCAGCCTCCGTGCCTTTTCATGCTCAACAGGGCGCTGCTCCGATCTCAATGAGAAACTCCTTGTTGCCCTTGGGGCCGCGGATGGGTGAGTCGGTGACGCCATTATCGGCAAGCCCCAGGCTGTGGATAAAGGCCCTGATTTCGCCGACGACTTCGGCATGCAGGTTCGGATCATTGACCACGCCGCCTTTGCCCACCTTGCCCTTGCCCACCTCAAACTGCGGTTTAATGAGGGAAATGATATGTACCGGCTTATCGCCAAACAGGGGAATGAGGGCGGGGATGAGCAGTTTGATGGAGATAAAAGCGGCGTCAATTACTGCCAGGTCAAGGGGCTCCGGGATCTGATCAACACTGAGATAGCGGGCATTGGTTCTCTCCAGGACCACCACGCGGGGGTCCTGGCGCAATTGCCAGTCGAGCTGGCCGTAACCGTCATCAACGGCATAGACGCGGGCGGCGCCATTTTGCAGCAGGCAATCGGTGAAGCCGCCGGTGGAGGCACCGATATCGGCGCAGATCAAACCGTCCGGATCAAGCTGGAAATATTCCAGGGCCTTGGCCAGCTTGAGACCGCCCCGGCTGACAAAGGGGCAGGTTTTGCCCTTGATGGTTATTTCCTGGCCGTCATCCACCTGGCTGCCCGCCTTGTCCATCATGCGGCCGTTCACCAGCACCTGGCCGCTGCCGATCACGGCTTGGGCCTTGTGGCGACTCTCCACCAGGCCCTTGGCCACCAATAATTTGTCAAGACGAGTTTTCATGGCACCAAACCAATTATGCGGACAATGAGAACAATGTGGCGGAGGCCACGGCATGCGGAGAAGGGAACGACAGATCGCCGAAGATATCTTTATCCCTGCTGCCGATAGAGTGCCGTGCCTTATACCTATGAAGACGTTTTAAAAATAGCCAAAGCGTAGCTTCTTGTGCAATACCCATTCCTTGCGGCCATCGAGCCGCCTCAGGAGACATCCGCCTTGCGAATGAGCTCGCACAGTTCATCGGCCATATCATTGATGGTGGCCTGGTTCTGGCCCTCCAGCATGACACGCACCACCGGTTCGGTGCCGGAATGGCGCACCAGGATGCGACCGTCATTGCCCAGCTTCTCCTCCATGGCGGCCATGGTGCGGTTGAAGCCCGGCACCAGATCCAGGTTCATGCGCTCGGCCGTGCGAACGTTCTTCAGGACCTGCGGAAAGGTCTCCATGATGGTGGCCAGTTCGGAGATCGGCTTGTCATGCTTGATCATCACGGCCAGCACCTGCAGGGCGGCCAGGATGCCGTCACCGGTGGTATTATGATCAAGGAAGATGAGGTGGCCCGACTGTTCGCCGCCAAAAGAGTATTTGCCTCTGCGCATCTCCTCCACCACGTATCGGTCACCGACAGCGGTGCGGAGCATCTGGCCGCCCATCCTGGCCATGGCCGCCTCCAGGCCCATATTGCTCATCACCGTGGTGACCAGGGTCTTCTTTTTCAGCTTCTTGGTGGCCAGCAGATCCTTGGCGCAGATGGCCATGATGTGGTCGCCGTCAACAATATTGCCCTTTTCATCGCAGACAATGAGGCGGTCACCGTCACCGTCCAGGGCAATGCCTATATCCGCCCCCAGCTCCCTGACCTTGGCGGCCATCACCTCGGGATGCAGAGCGCCGCATCCCTGGTTTATGTTGGTGCCGTTGGGGTTGACGCCGATGGCGGTTACTGTGGCGCCCAGCTCTTCGAAGACGTGGGGGGCGACGCCGTAGGTGGCGCCTTGGGCGCAGTCGAGCACAATATGAAAGCCGTCCAAGGCATATTTGCGCGGAAAGGTGTTTTTCAGAAAGACAATGTAGCGGCCGCGGGCATCATCAATTCGGAAGGCCTTGCCCACCTCGTCGGCCACTGGCCGCAGCGCCTCCATCTTCTGGGAGAAGATGAGGTCCTCGATCTCCATCTCCTTCTGGTCGGGCAGTTTGAAGCCGTCCCTGGAGAAGATCTTGATGCCGTTGTCCTGGGAGGGGTTGTGGGAGGCGGAGATCACCACGCCGGCATCGGCCCGCATGCTGGTGGTGATAAAGGCGATGCCTGGTGTCGGCATGGGGCCGAGCAGCATGACGTCAACACCCATGGAACAGATTCCCGCCACCAGGGCGTTCTCCAGCATGTAGCCGGAAATACGGGTGTCTTTGCCGATAACGATGCGATGCCCCTGGCGCATGTCCTTGACTTGAAAGGCGATGCCGCGACCGACCTGCATGGCGATCTCGGTGGTCATGGGATGTATGTTGGCAACACCGCGGATGCCGTCTGTACCGAATAATTTACGCATGATAAAGCCTGTTACGTGTGTTGAAAAAAAATGAGTACCGGCGCTATTTTTTGGCGGCAGGTACGCTTACCGTCACTTCTGCCGGTTCAACCTCGAGGATCTTGACGCCTTCAGCCGGTGTGAGCAACACCTTTATTTTATGGGTTCCGGGCTGGAGACCCTCTGCCGTGATGGTGGCGGCGAACAGGGAGGTGTAGTTGCTTGTGGTCTGTGCCAGCGAGTAGGGGATGGAGGCATGCACGGTCACCTGGCGGCTTGACAGCTTCAGGGTCGGGACGTTGTTATTGTCGGGCACGACAATGGGGATATTGCGGACCGATTTGTGCACCTGCTTTTCTTCAATAAGAATGGTGGCCGTGACCACCGGGTGACCGATAAGCTCGGAGACCTGCGGCACCAGGTCAAGGGATGTATGGGTTATGGTCGGTTCGGTCAGGCCGCTTATGTCAAGGGGCAGGGTGTGGATCACGTTCTTTTTGCCGATAATGGCTTCTGAGGCGGTGATGGTGATCTCCGACGGCTCAAGCAACACGGAAATCAGCGAGTAGCCCTCCGGCACCTTTCCGGTGGTAACGGGCTGGATGGGCAGCTTTTTCTCAATGAGTTTGTCCAGCTGGACGATCATTTCCGAAGGCTTGACACGTAAGACCTGGACTCCCCAAGGCATGGGGATCGATTTAGTGTCGTTTTTGATCACCACCGGCCCCTGGGTGGCTTTTTCCAGATCAATGGTGCGGGTAACCTCGCCGGCCATGTTGCGGATAAGACCGCGTGGGCCGCTCACCGTGACCTCCAGTTCCCGTTTATACTCGTTGGCAACAATAAGGTCCTGGGGCAGATTGATCAGCTCCACCGGGATTTTCACCGTCATGTCTACCTTGTCCTCGCCTGCCACAAAGTACCATAAGAAAATGGCGAAAAAGAGGCTGAGGAGCTTCAGGACCCAGTTTTTCGGCCATTTCCACGATCCGAAAAGGCGGTTTAGGCTCTGCTTAACCAGTTTTTCCATATGTTCCTCTGGAATTCTTTGGGGACAAATATTGCTTCCAGGCGGTTGCGCAGGGAGGTGATGTCGAGATCACTGGTAATACCGCCATGCATGGCCAGGGAGATGGAACCTGTTTCTTCGGAGATGACGATGATCACGGCGTCTGTCTCTTCGGAGAGACCGATGGCGGCCCGGTGCCTGGTGCCCAGGGAGCGGCTGATGTAGGGATTCTTGGTCAACGGCAGGACGCAGCGGGCGTTCAGGATGCGACCCTTGCGCACAATAACACCACCGTCATGCAGCGGTGACGAGGTGTGGAAGAGGCTGATGAGCAGCTCTTTGCTGAGCATGGCGTCCAGGGTGACGGCTGATTCCAGGTAGTCGCGCAGGCCGGTCTCCCGTTCAATAACGATGAGGCCGCCGATCCTGCGTTTGGAAAGATAGTCGCTGGCGCCGATAACCTCGTCCAGGGACTGGCTCTCATCCTCGCCAACCCTGGAGACAAAGGGGGTCTGGCCCATCTGGGTAAGGGCGCGGCGGATGTCGCGCTGGAATATAATAATGATGATAAGGAGGATGGAGCTTAAAAAACGACCAAGAAGCCAGTAGAGGGTGAGGAGTTGCAGTTCGCGGGCCACGAAATAGGCGACAATAAGAACAATGATGCCGGCCAGCATTTGTACGGCCCGGGTACCCCGGATCAGCAGGATGCCCCGATAAATAATAAAGGCGACGATGAAAATATCGGCTAGGTCGAAAAGTATCCGATATGATTTGAAAAGATGGTAGAGGGTTTCTGTCATGTACAATAATTCACGTCATGTGTTGAGCCCCGGGCCGACGCAGGGGTCGGAGCGTGCAAATGCCCGTATTTTTTTATCATAATGAACTTCAGGTCATATTGCGAGGTGAAAGAGTTTTTTGGATAAGAAAAATGGTAAACGGTGGCCATGCCGCCCCCCCCTTGTTGGCCGGCGCTGTTTTGTGGAAACAAGAAAGGATCAACCAGGGTAAGGTCTTTTTGTTTTTGTCCCGGGGATAGTCTTGACACCTGTTGAAAAGTTATTTATATGTTCGGGTTTCGTGCGTCCTTGCTGACGATCATACCTGTTTTTATTGTGGCTGCCGGGTATGAGTATATTTCAATAAATACGGCCCTGCCCATTATGGCAGGAATCCTGGTGCTGGATTTCCGGGCCCTGTTCCACTCTTTATGGAGTTGGCGCGGGCCGTTTGGCAGGGCTCTTAAACAGATTTTTTTCACAAAGAGGAAAAATAGTGGCAAATCATAAATCAGCATTAAAGAGAAACAGGCAGAATGCCGTACGTCGGGCCCGTAATCGTGCAATCCGTACCCAGGTCAAGACCCACATCAAACGGATTGATACGGCCATTGCCGAAAACTCCGTGGATAACGCCCGTCAGGCCCTCAAAGAGGCTGTGCCGGTAATCATGAAGGCCGCCTCCAAGGGCACCCTGAAAAAGGAAAATGCCTCACGCAAGGTTTCTCGCCTCACCAAGCGGGTCAATAAGTTTGTCGAGAGTGCCGCCTAGCCCGTGCACCGGCAAGTGCATGTTTTAAGAGATAATCTGAGCAAAGAGGTTCATCCAGTGGCGCCTGCTGCCGCTTCATAAGAAACAATGAGACCTCGGGCCGCAACAGAAGGAGATGCAAGACCACAGGAACCGTTAGGGTGCATTTTCGGTTCTGCTCCAGGCTTGGCGTTCTCCGGCGGCAAACTCTGCCGACTCTTTTTCTGAAAAAAGCCATGGAACCGTAACCCGGCTCCATGGCTTTTTTTGTGCGGTACTTTTGTGGTACGGGTAAAGATGGCGGCGCGGCCCGCCGGTGAAGAGGATATCTGTATTATGTATAAACCAGGTTTGCAAGATTTCAAAGAGCTGGCCAAGGGCGCGGGCTTGATTCCTGTGTGTCGGGAAATGGTGGCGGATCTTGACACGCCGCTCACTGTTTTTGCCAAGCTGGCCGGTGATGAGTCCCATGCCTTTTTGCTGGAAAGCCTGGAGGGGGGCGAGACGTGGGGCCGCTACTCCTTTGTGGGCTACGATCCGCTCCTTACCTTTGAGAGCCGGGACAACCTGATCAAAATCCGCCGGGGTGACCAAGTCACCGAATTGCGCGGCGACCCCTTAGCAGAGCTCAAAAAGCTGCTTGATTCCTTTAACGCCTGCACGGAGAGTGACTTCCTGCCGCGCTTTTTCGGCGGCGCTGTCGGCTTTCTCGGCTACGACATGGTGCGCTTCATGGAGCGTCTGCCCGCCAGGAATGCGCCGTTGGACGAGCTGCCGGAAAGCTCCTTCATGGTGCCGCGCTTTGTCTTGATTTTTGACAACCTCAGGCAGACCCTGAGTGTGGTCCATTGTGTACAGGTGGCGGCGGGCGATGACCTTGACCAGGTATACCAGCAGGCCCAGCGCGATATTGATGCGGTGATCGCCAGACTCAAGAGGCGACCGTTGCCTTATGACGTGGTGGAGGGCAACAGTAGCTTTTCCGCCCACGAGTTCACCGCCAATATGGAGCCGGAGGCCTTCCGCGCCATGGTGCGTAAGGCCAAGGAGTACATCATGGCCGGCGACATCATCCAGGTGGTTCTCTCCCAGCGTTTTCACACGACAACCGAAATCCCGCCCTTTCTTCTCTATCGGGCCTTGCGTCATATCAATCCCAGTCCCTATCTTTTCTATGTCAGAATGGGCGATACCATCCAGATCGGCTCGTCGCCGGAGATTCTCGTGCGTCTGGAGGATGACAAGGTGGAGGTGCGGCCCATTGCCGGCACCAGGCCGCGGGGGAAGACGGCGGCCGAGGATCTTGCCCTGGAGAAAGAGCTGCTGGCCGATCCCAAGGAGTGTGCCGAACATCTGATGCTGGTTGATCTGGGCCGTAATGATGTGGGTCGGGTGGCCAGGTATGGTACGGTCAATACCTATGACCTGATGGTTGTTGAGCGCTACAGCCATGTCATGCATATTGTCTCGGGTGTGCGCGGTGAACTTGCCGAGGGCTGCGATCAGTTTGATGTGGTACGGGCCTGTTTTCCCGCCGGCACGGTGAGCGGCGCCCCCAAGGTGCGGGCCATGGAGATAATCGAGGAGCTTGAGCCGGAGCGGCGCGGCCCCTATGCCGGCGCCGTGGGCTATTTTGGTTTTTCCGGCAATATGGATTTCAGTATCACCATCCGTACCTTTGTCATGCACGGCACTGATCTCTGGGTCCAGGCCGGAGCCGGTATTGTCGCCGACTCTGATCCGGAGATGGAGTATCAGGAGACCCTGAACAAGTCGCGGGGCCTGCGGCGTGCCGTGGAGCTGGCCGAAAAGGGCATCTAGGGTCCGGATCGCCGCCGCGGCCTGTTGAGGATTTTTTGTTGAGATATCTTTTGGCTCATCAGGAGCACGTACACGTATGATTGTTATTATCGATAACTACGACTCGTTTACCTATAATATCGTGCAGACCATCGGCGCCTTTGGCGAGGAGGTCAAGGTCTTTCGCAATGATGAGGTGGACATCGCCTTTATTGCCGCTCTGCGCCCGGATCGTCTTTTGATCTCGCCGGGGCCCTGCACACCGGGGCAGGCCGGTATTTCCATTGAAGCCATTCGCTCTTTTGCCGGCAAGCTGCCCATCCTGGGCGTCTGCCTCGGTCATCAGGCCATTGGTGAGGCCTTTGGCGGCACAGTGGTGCGGGCCGGGCGCATTATGCACGGCAAGACGAGTCCGGTGAGCCACGACGGCAGAGGTGTCTTTACCTCTCTGCCCTCGCCCTTTGCCGCCATGCGCTATCACTCCCTGGTGGTGGCCATGGATGACCTGCCCGACTGCCTGGAGGTCACGGCCCAGACCGATCAGGGCGAACTCATGGGGCTGCGCCATAAGGAATTGCCGGTGGAAGGGGTGCAGTTTCATCCCGAATCGATCATGACCCCGGATGGCGTCCAGCTCCTGCGCAACTTTGTCAGTCCCGACTATCCGGCCATGCTGCGCGGCAAATAGGGGATTCGGTGGCACTGCATGGCAGGCTGCCGCAGCGATGATTATCTAGGGGGGGCGGCACTGCCGGCCTGCCGGTCTATTTTTTATGGATTAAGAGTAGAGAGGGTGAAGAGAGATGATAAAAGAGGCCATTGCTAAGATTGTCGACGGCAAGGATCTTTCCGAGGAAGAGATGGTAACGGTGATGGATGAGATCATGAGCGGTGATGCCACTGATGCCCAGATCGGTGCCTTTATCACCAGCCTGCGTCTCAAGGGCGAGACCGTTGACGAGATTGCCGGTGCTGCACGGGTGATGCGCGCCAAGGCCACGGTTGTTGACGCGGCCGATGAGGGCGAGGTGCTGGTGGATATCGTCGGCACCGGCGGTGATTCCTCCGGTACCTTTAACGTCTCCACCACATCCGCCTTTGTGGTGGCCGGCGCCGGCGTGCCTGTGGCCAAGCATGGCAATCGGGCCGTTTCCAGCCATTGCGGCAGTGCCGATGTTCTGGAGGCCCTGGGCGTCAACCTGGCCCTGAGCGCCGCCGAGGTGGGGCGGGCCGTGCGCCAGGTGGGGGTGGGCTTTATGTTTGCACCTATGTTCCATGGCGCCATGAAGCATGCCATTGGGCCGCGCCAGCAGATCGGTATTCGCACCATCTTTAATATTCTCGGGCCTCTTTCCAATCCGGCCAATGCCAATGTCTATCTGCTCGGTGTCTTCAGCCCCGATCTGGTGGAGAACATGGCCCATGTCATGGGCAGGTTTGGGGTTAAACGTGCCCTGGTGGTTTGTGGTGAAGGCAACATCGATGAGATCACCATCACCGGCCCTACCAAGGTCGCCGATTACCAGGACGGCCGGGTGACCACCTATACCATCACCCCCGAGGATGCGGGTTTGGCGCGGGCCACCCTGGCAGAGATCAAGGGCGCCGCCACTGCCGAGCTCTCTGCCCGGCAGCTCCGTGAGATTCTGGAGGGTACGGCCGGCGCCTGCCTTGATACGGTTTTGCTCAATGCCGGTGCCGCCCTGATGGCTGCCGGCAAGGCCCCTGATCTGAAGGGCGGTGTGGAATTGGCCCGGCGCAGCGTCGAGAGCGGCGCCGCCCTGGCCAAGATGGAGGAGCTGGTGGCTTTCTCCGGCGCGGCAGGCGGTCCGTCATCATGATCCTTGACACCATTGTTGAGCAGAAAAAAATCGAGGTGGCGCAGCTCAGGAAAAGGGGTATCCGTGCCCCGGAAGAGGTTGAACCGCCCCGTGGTTTCCAGCGAGCCCTGACCTCCTATAGCGGTATTGCCCTGATCGCCGAGGCCAAGAAGGCCTCACCCTCCAAGGGCGTCATCTGTGAAGATTTTCAACCGGTGCAGATAGCCAGGCGCTATGAGGCGGAGGGTGCCCAGTGTATGTCGGTGCTCACGGATGAGAAGTTTTTCCAGGGCCATCTCGACTATCTTGCCCAGGTGCGGACCGCTGTCAGACTGCCCGTACTGCGCAAGGATTTCACCATTGACGAGCTGCAGATCAGGGAGGCCCGGGCCCACGGTGCGGATGCCATCCTGCTCATCGCCGCCATCCTTGGCCGCAATCAGATGGCCGAGTTCCTGGCTTGTGCCCGGGAGCTTGGCATGGACGTCTTGGTGGAGGTCCATGACGAAAGGGAGCTGGAGACGGCCCTGGCCATTGGCAGCCCCTTGGTGGGTATCAATAATCGCAACCTCAAGGACTTCACGGTTGATCTCGGCACCACCGTGCGCCTGAAAAAAGAGATCCCTGCCGATATCCCGGTGGTGAGCGAGTCAGGTATCCGCTCGGTGGATGATATCAAAGAGCTGGCCGCCCATGATATCTGCGCCGTGTTGGTGGGGGAGACCCTGATGCGGGCCGGCGGCAGACAGGGCTCGCTGCGGCAATTGATGGGGCGTTAGTTTTTTTGTACTATATGCTCGGGCGGCAGTTTCTGCGGTCCGGCATCTTACGCAGCCCCTGCAAAGAGAGAATCTCAAGCGGGGCTGATACAGGTTCCACATACCACTCACGGGCAGAGCACCCGGAAATCACTCTCTGTCAGTGCGTGGTGTGTGGAAAGAATAGAATACTATGACAGGAGGCAAAGGATAAATGGCCGGGCGAACACGGGTTAAGATCTGTGGTATGACGGAACCCTCGGAGGTGGAAAAGGCGGTTGAGGCAGGGGTGGATGCCCTGGGTTTTATTTTTGTAAAGGACAGCCCCCGTGCTATTGATCCGGAGCAGGCCCGGGAGATTATTGCCGGACTGCCTCCCTTTGTTGATGCCGTTGGTGTTTTTATGAATGAAAGTCCGGAGGGGGTCGGTGAGATTGTCAACTACTGCGGTCTCACCGTGGTACAGCTGCACGGCCAGGAACCGCCCGAATATTGCGAGATGATGTCGCGTCGGGTCATCAAGGCCTTTCAGGTGCGGCCCGACATGGGGCCGGATCTCCTTGAGCCCTATAATGACGTGGTGTGGGGCTTCCTGCTTGATGCCTACCACAAAGAGATGGGCGGCGGCACCGGCGAGACCTTTGACTGGTCCCTGGTGGAAAAAGTGCAGCCGCAAAAGCCGTTGATTCTGGCGGGTGGCCTGGGGGTCGAGAACATCGCCGCTGCCATTGACCAGGTCCAGCCCTTTGCCGTGGATGTCAATTCCGGCATTGAAAGCAGTCCGGGCCGCAAGGATCCCGAACAGATTGACGCCCTGTTTCGCCAGGTTGCCCGGGCCGATAATCTGTGCGGCGCAGCCATTGATTTATAGCGCATCTCTCTGGTGCGGCCGGGGATAAAAAAATCTGCTCAGCGGCAGTTTTTATACTCCTCACCGCGATTGCCTCATACTTCCCGGCAAAAAAAGGCCGCCTCCCATTGTTGGGAAGCGGCCTTTTTTGGTGGCACGGCGGGCGGTGGTGCGATAAGACCTAGTTGGTCTTGAGCACCACGTAGCGGCTCTGGGCGCCGCGCTGGACCAGCAGGAGAATTCTGTCCGCCTCCTTGGCCTGGCTCAGCAAGGCGCTGAAGCTGTCCAGATCGGAGACCTCCTGCTGGTTGAGCTCGGTGATGAGGTCGCCGCGCCTGAGACCGGCCATGGCGGCCGGGCTGCCGCTTTCAACATTGCTGACCAAGACGCCGGTGGCCTGGCCAAGCTGCAGGGATTCGGCCAGCTCCGGCGTGAGCTCCTGAACGGTCATGCCCAGTGAGGCGGTTTCTTCCTCCACCGCCTGGCTCAGGTCGCTCTCCTCCTTGAGCTTGCCGATGGTCACGGTGAGGTTTTTTTCCTTGCCCTTTCTGAAGACAGTGACCTTGGCCTTCTCTCCCACCGGGGTCTGGGCCACCATGGTGGGCAGCATGGTCATTTCCGAGATTTCCTTGTCCTTGAAGCGGATGATGATATCACCCTGACGGATGCCGGCCTTGTCGGCGGGGCTGTCCTTGTCTACCTGCCCCACCAGGGCGCCATAGGGACGATCAAGGCCGAATTGTGCGGCAATATCCTGGTTCACCGTTTGAATGCGGACACCGAGCCAGCCCCTGGTCACCTGACCATGTTCAAGGAGCTGGTCCATGACGTTTTTCACCATGTTTACCGGAATGGCGAAACCGATGCCGATATTGCCGCCGGAGCGGGAGTAGATGGCGGTGTTGATGCCCACCATCTTACCATCAAGATCAAAGAGGGGACCGCCGGAATTGCCGGGGTTGATGGAGGCATCGGTCTGGATGAAGTTGTCGTAGGCACCGTTGCCCAGGGTTCTGCCCATGCCGCTGACAATACCGGCCGTGACAGTCTGCTCAAAGCCGAAGGGATTGCCGATGGCAACCACCCAGTCGCCGACGCGCAGCTTTTCGGAGTTGCCGAATTTAACAAAGGGCAGCCTCTCCTCCGTATCGATCTTGATCAGGGCAATATCGGTCATCTTGTCACGGCCGATGATCTTGGCCTCAAATTCCTTGTGATCGGCAAAACGGACATGGATTTCATCGGCATTCTCGATAACATGGTTGTTGGTGAGGATATAGCCGTCCACTGAGACAAGTACACCGGAGCCGAGACTGGTGCGCTTTTGGGTACGCGGTTTACCGTTGGGCGCTGTGTGCGGGTTGCCGAAGAATCGCTCAAAGAGTTCAGGCAGTTCATGGGGTGAGCCCTTGAAGTTGAACTGCGGCAGGGTGGGGGCCTTGACGGTCTGGGTGGTGTAGATGTTGACCACGGTGGCGCCGTGGCTCTCCACCAGGTCGGCAAAGCTTTCCGGGCGGGCGGCCCGGGCCTGGTCCAGCATGGGTTGCAGTACCAAGAAAAAGGCGACCAGCAAACTGGTCATGACAAAACGGGGATCGGGTATGGTGCGAATAGTTACGGGGGTGCGCATATCTCAAGTGCCTCATGGGTAAAGGTTTATGGCAATGGGAATCAATTGTAAACACTCCCTAGACATGGCCGATTGCAAAAAAGTTCGTTGTTTTCCAGGGTGGAAAAAAGTCACGGCCCAGAGGGTATCCTATACCAGTTTATAGGGTTGACGCGTAATGTCAAACAGGATTGCCCATCGGCGGCCCCGCGGTGGTGGGGCGTGCCGGGGCGCTCTTGTTCGGGGCCGGTATGCCGCTGTTCAGGCAGTCTGATCGGCTCAGGCGGCTCAGTGGAAGGCCACTGCCACGGTGAGCATGCTCGTTGCCGACCGGCGGATACGGGAGAGTTCCTTGGTGTTGATATGGGGGTTGGCTGGGCCGAAGAGATGCTGGAAGGTGTTGAACTGGCTGCAGGGCAGGGTGACCAGCAGGGTGTTGCCGCTGATATGGGTCTGCCAGTTGCGGTTGGAGGTCATCTGCCGGATGAGGGCATGCTGATAGGCCGTGTTGTCGGCATGGACAGTGACAACCAGGTCCGGTGTCAGGCTGCCCAGGCTGGAAAATGGGGGGGCGGCAGTGGCGAAATGTGATAGGCTGGGCGATCCGCGTGAATCAATGAGGGAGGGCTGGCTGATCGTGGGACTGCTCTGCTTTACCGGGGTAAACTGGACACGGGCCCGGTTGGTGGGGGTGCGGCTCGGTTCGGTGTTGGCCGCCAGGTAAGGGGTGTTGGGATAGTAGTTGGTGCGATCGCGGTTGGTGGCCTGGGTCTGGACGCTGCTCTGCTGACCCGGGTCTTCCTTGACGGCGTTCTTGTACATATCCATTGGTGAGAGTTGCAAAACAGCGGCGCTGATGACCCCCACCACCAGGGTGGCCAGGGCACTGGTGGCCGTCAACTTGTGCTGGGTCATGAGGGAGAGCCAGCCCCGCAGTTTGGCAAAGGGCTGGGGCGTCAGCTTTTCATTGATGCCGATGATAAAGTCAGCCGGCACCTTTTGTTCGGGGAAGCTGTGCATGGCATGAACGGTCTGCCGGAAGAGGTGCCATTCATCGGCGCAGGCTGGGCAACTGGCCAGGTGCCCCTTGAAGATACGGGCAGTTTCCGAAGAGATTTCATCATCAATAAAATCGGAGAATTGGTTTTGGCAGTCGATGCAATTCATAGTGAGTTTATGGTTTGAATTTCTCTTGAGGCCATCTTGCATAGGTGCTCTTTCCGAGTCTCGCAGGCTTGCATACTTGGCCGATTTTTTCGTCGCTGTGAAAACAAAAAACCTCACATCTGCTCGATATGTTGCTGTTTTTATTTCCTATGCTTTTCAAAGTCGAACAGGTAGGCGAGCTCCGAAATATCTCATTATGCAAGATACCCTTATGGCTACCGTGATCACATCATCTTACCGGGGTGGCCGCTTGCAGCGCCCACCCTGCTTACAGCTTGGGATAGACGCTTTTCAACTTATTCTTCAGGCTTGTCCTGGCCCGGCTCAGCTTTGACTTCACCGTGCCCAGGGGAATTTCCAGAATTTCACCAATTTCATCATAGGGCATACCCTGCAAGTCGCGAAGGACGAGGATCTCTTTCTCCGAATCCTTCAGGGTGTCGATGGCCTGGCGAACGATCGAGATGGTTCGTTTTTCCTCAACCTCTTTTTCCGGGCTGCTTTTGCCGGAGAGTTGCAGGCTCGACTGGTCGTCATCCAATGATGTGTTGGTAAAAAAACCTCTTCTCTTCAGGCGCTTATAGCGGTTGCGGCAATGGTTGAGGCCGATCTGGTAGAGCCAGGCGCCGAACTTGTTGTCTTCCCGCAGTTTAGGTAAGGCCCGATAGGCGGTAACAAATATATCCTGGGCCAGGTCTTTGGCCTCTTCGTCGTTCTTTACATAGTTGAAGGCCAGGTTGTAAATACGGTTCTGATAGAGCAGAACCAGGCGGTTAAAGGCCTGCTTGTCACCCTGGCGCACGGCTCGGACCAGAAGGGTTGTCTCATCCGGGCCATCACTCTCCTCCTGTCGTGCCGGGGCACTGAGGGATGTGATAAGTAAAAGAGGAATAAGCAGAATGAAAAGTTCCATAAAAAGTGGTCTGAAATTGATATGTGCTGCAGAGGTGTGGGCGGCGATGTGGAGGAGGGATGGTGACCCTTGCCGGCAAACCAGCGAAACAGAGGAAGCAAAACAATAAAAAATCTGTAAATATCAAGGTAATACAATAAAAAGAAAAAAAATGATAGAGAAAGCAGTCGACAGCAGTGGTGGAAGGCAGCCGTTCTCAAAAGGGCCTGCGGCGGGAAACAGGTGGAGTTTTCCGACGAAATCTGGCAATGTAACAGGGATTTTTTTGTTTGCGCCGGTCGCCGCGAACTTTTGTTTTGTTCGGTTTTGGGGGGATATATGGAAGCGATTATCGAAGAGTTGAAAAAGGTTGTTCGTTTTAAACCGACCACCGAGGTCGGCGATCTGGTGCTGGTGGTGGCCGAGGAGCCGGCCTCCATGGCCTATGCCCTGGTCACCGATTTTGAGCGGGACGACAATAAGCGCGACGAGTGGTGGCATGTGGGACTGCAGATTCTCAGTGTGCCGCCGCAAAAGGTGACCTGGACCCTGCGCACCGCCCAGTTCACCGGTCAGGAGATTTTTACCATGGGGGGCGAGAAGCGTTTTGTGGCAGCGGTTGATTTCGACAACGAGACCCTTGTGCCACCGCCCGACAAGGTGACTAAAGACCGCAAGCCCACCTTGCGTCGGGTCAAGTAAGCTTTTGGAGCTGGGCATGTTTGAGCACATTTCCCATGAAGCGGATGTTATCCTGGTAAACGAGCATGGCCTGCATGTCCGGCCCGCCGCCCTGCTGGCGGCCCGGGCCAGGAGCTTTCAGGCGGAAGTCGCCCTGCTGGCCAACGGCATCCGGGCGGACTGCAAGTCTGTCCTGGAGATCCTTAGCTGCGGCTGCCTGGCCGGCACAAGGATTACCCTGTCCGCCACGGGCGCCGACAGTAAAGAGGTGGTCAACTGCCTGGCCGAGCTGATCCGGCGTTTGTGAGCCCCCTGTGCGACACAAAGATCCCGGCCGCCTCTTAATCTGGCCGTTGAAAAAGGTAGCGAGTCTAGCTGAGACAAGGAGAAATGAGGCGGAAAATGCCCGCCCGGAGGAGGTAAGGGAGCCTGCGACACTCCGAGTACCCTTGGGGTGCAGTTTCCATGGGCCAGGGGTATTGTGAGCCGAATTTTGAGCGCCGCAGCGGCACGAGCAGTAATTTTTCAACGGGCTGTTAGGGAAGATGATATGAAGAGCAGTGTTACTGCCAGCCAAACCGAGCTCCTGCAGGGCCTTGCCGCCTCGCCGGGCATAGTTGTCGGTCGCGCCCTTGTCTTGGGTGAACAGCAGTGGGAAGGCGGGGCGCCGCTGCGCGATGCGGCCGAGGTCGAGGTGGAAGAGCAGCGTCTGCGCCGGGCGGTTGCCCTGGCCGGCCAGGGCCTGGAGGAGTTGCAGATCACCTGTCGGGCCTCGTTCCGCCAGTTTGTCCCCCTTATTGCCGGTCACCTCCTCATTCTTGAAGATCCGCTGTTTGTTGAGCGGGCCCGATGCCTTATCGGCGAGCACATGGTGCCGGCCGAAACAGCGCTGCGCCAGGCCCTGGCCGGCATGGAGGAGCAGCTTGCCGGTCTAAGCGACCAGTACCTGCGCGAAAGGGTGGCGGATGTCCGGCATGTCGCCAACCTGATCGCCGCCCGGCTGGCCGGGGCAGAGCAGGAGACGGTACAGGACGATCCGGTCATTCTGGTGGGGCACGATTTCTCTCCGGAGGATGTGCTGGCCATGGATCCCGATCTGGTGCTGGGCTTTGTCAATGAGTTGGGCGGCCGCACCGATCATACCGCCATTGTGGCCCGCACCTCCGGCCTGCCCGCCGTGGTGGGCTGTGCGGCTGCCTGTCGGCGGGTGGCAAGCGGCGATCTCCTGGTGCTGGACGGTAACCGCGGCCGTGTCCTGGTCAACCCGGACAGCAGCGCCCTGGCCGCCTGTCGACAAGAGCAGGCGGAACAGGAGCGGCAGCAGCGGGAATTGGCCTTTTTTGCCCATCTGCCGGCGGAAACCAGACAGGGCCGCAAAATAACCATCGAGGCCAATCTGGAGATGCTTGAGGAGGTGGAGCCGGCCATGCAGTATGGCGCGGCCGGCATCGGCCTTTTTCGCAGTGAGTTTTACTATCTTACCCCGGATGGGCCGCCCTCCGAAGAGCTGCTGCTTTCCATCTACAGCCATCTGCTCGTCAGTTTCAATCCTTTTCCGGTGACGGTGCGCACCCTGGATGTGGGGGGCGACAAGCCTATCAAGGGCTATGGGGGCCGCCCGGAAAAGAATCCGGCCCTGGGGCTGCGCGCCATTCGCCTCTCCCTGCAGCAGCCGGAGCTCTTTATCAGCCAGCTGCGTGCCCTGTTCAGGGCCGCCGAACACGGCACCCTGCGCATCATGTTACCGATGATCACCTCCTATAATGAGCTGCTGGCGGCCAAGGCCCTGGTCCGACAGGTGCGTGACGAGTTGCGTAGCCAGGGACTGCCGCACGGCGACGGAGTGGAAATCGGCATGATGGTGGAGGTGCCCAGCGCTGTCGCCATTGCCGACAGCCTGGCCCGCGAGGTGGATTTCTTCAGTATCGGCACCAATGATCTTATTCAATATGCCATGGCCGTTGATCGCGGCAACGAGCAGGTGGCCCACATGTATACCCCCCTGCATCCGGCCATTCTGCGGATGATCGCCCAGGTGGTGGAGGCGGGCCATGCTGCCGGTATTGAGGTCGGGCTCTGTGGCGAGATGGCCGGTGATGCCGCCATTTTGCCGGTTCTCCTGGGGCTGGGGCTGGATGAGTTGAGCATGCCGCCCCTGGCCATTCCCCGGATCAAGAAGATGGTGCGCCTGACCGATGTGGAACAGGCCGAGGAGCTGGCGGCCGAGCTGCTGGCCTGTCCTGCCACTGAGGCCCTGCAGGAGCGGCTCAAGGCATATCTCCATAGTCACTACGGCCTTGAGTGGCAAGGCATGGGGCACGAGACCGGGGTGGAGAGCTGATGGGTAACTCGGAGCTGGCGTTTATCAAGGCAGTGGCTGCCATGAGCCCCTCCCATGCCCCCGGTCTGATCCGCGGCATTGGTGATGATTGCGCCGTGCTCAGCCGGGATGGCGATCAGGTGCTGCTTATCACCACCGATACCCTGGTGGCGGATGTCCATTTCAATCTTGCCTGGCATGGCCCTTATCTTCTGGGCCGCAAGGCGGCGGCCGTTAATATCAGCGACATTGCCGCCATGGGGGGCAAACCCCGTTATGCCCTGCTGTCGGCGGCCTTGAACGACGCCCTGGCCGAGCAGGGCCTGGAGGAGTTCATGGCCGGCTTTACGGCCATGCTCGGCGAGCATGACGTGGTGCTGATCGGTGGCGACACAGTGGCGGCGCCGCAGCCCGTCTTTAACGTCACCCTGCTGGGAGAGATGGCTGCGGGACAGGTGCGCTATCGCAGCCTTGCCCGGCTGGGTGACGAGGTGTGGGTCAGTGGTTTTCTGGGCCGGGCCGCAGCCGGACTGGCCCTCTGCGAAAAGTCGGATCAGCTCTCCGACCGCTTTGCCGAGCTGGTCAGCGCCCATCTTGATCCGGAACCCCGTGTTGCCCTGGGTCGTCTGTTGGCTGCCTGCGACCAGGTTCATGCCATGATGGACCTTTCGGACGGTCTGGCCACGGATCTGGCCCATATCTGCCGGGCCAGCGGCGTCGGAGCCGATGTTGATGGCCGGCGTCTGCCCCTCTCTGCTACACTGAAGGAGGCGGCCCGTTATCTCCAGTGTGAGGCGAGTCAATGGGCCCTGAGCGGTGGCGAGGATTATGAGCTGCTCTTTACCACGGCGGCCGGCACCGGCACCGAGCTGGCCGAGCGGGTCTCCCGGGAGTTGGGCCTGACCCTGAGTCGGGTAGGGCGCATCACGGCCGACAACGAGGTCTTTTTGACCGAGGCGGACGGCGGCAGGCGCTGCATCTCCTTTCAGGGCTATGAACATCACCTCAGGCCGGCCGCTGACAGCGGCCGGCGGCCACCAGACAAAGCTGATCTCTAAGGGGGCCTCTTATGGCGCTTCATGAAAAATTTGCCCAATTCTATCAGGACAACCTGCCCGGCGCCGTCATCGAAGGCACCATGCTCAAGGCGCCGTGCCCCTTTTGTAGCGGTCGGGGTCGCAAGGAGGCTGGTACCCTGGTGGCCTTTCTGAATGGCGAGGGCTTTTTTGCCGGCTATTTTCGCTGTCTGAACCGCTGCGTGCCGGGTGGTTTTGCCGCCCACTTTGCCCGCCTGCGTCAGCTTGATCCGGAAAGCGTGCCCGGCCATGATCCGGATCAAGAGCCCTATGTCCAGCAGGTGGAGTGGCCCCTGAAGAATATCAATCAGGATGTCCTCAAGTTTCAAAACTCCATGACCAGCGCCATCCGCCAGGGCTTTGCCGAGATCGGTGTCAGTGCTGCGGTGCTGGAGGAGCTGCATATCGGTTTTAACGGCCGCTACATTGTCTACCCCTACTTTCAGGAGAACGGCTGCTGCTATGCGGCCCACTGTTTGGCGCCCCAGGGCACGGGCGAGGAGTTCTGGTACGGTGATGAGAATTTCGCCACCGAGGAGTTTCGTCTCTTTAACGTGGCTGATATCAATCACTGCCAGGATGGCGCCCTCTTTATTGTTGAGGGTGAGGAGAATCTTCTCTGCCTGCGCGAGCAGGGCTATCCCGGTGTTGCCGTCTCCGGGGCCGCTGATCTGGCCGCAATGGACAGTGGTCGTTTTGCCGCCATTAAAACCCTCTTTCTGCTGGTGAACTACACTCCGGAATCAGAGGCCGCGGCCCGCGCCTTTGCGGCGCGTCTCGGCTTTAAGGTGAGGCTGCTGCGCTGGCCGGCCCAGGCGCCGCGTGCCTTCAACCTGGCTCGGATGGCCCGGGAGGAGGGCGACAACTTTCGGACTGCCCTGCAGAAGCTGGTGGCCGCCTCCCGCTCCTTTTCGCCCTTTAAAACGCCGAGGCGGGAGTATGACCTCTTTGTCCAGGGCCTGGAGCGCCGCCGAAGCAGCGACTATCAGGCCCTGCAAAGCGGCATGGCCCGCCTGGATGAGGCCCTGGGCGGCGTGCACGGCATTAACATCATCGGCGGCGCCCCCAAGGCGGGCAAGAGCTGCCTGGCCATTCAGCTGGCCGGCCAGCTTGCCGCCAATGAGGTGCCGGTGATCTACTATGACTTTGAAAACGGCCGCCAGAAGATCTATCAGCGCACCCTGGCCCGGCTTAGCCGTGTGGCCGTCTCCCGCTTCAGCGGCGAGCTGGAGGCGGAGGAGGAGCAGCGTCTTCGCCGGGGCCGGGAGGAGCTGCGCCGCCTGATGACCTGGCTGCGGGTGGTCAATGACCGCAAGCTCAACCCGGAGATCATGCGGCGCCATGTCGACTTCCTGCGCCACGAGACGCATCGTGACGATGCGGTGATCGTCATTGACTCCCTGCACAAGCTGCCCTTTAAGGATTTTTCCGAACGGCGCACCGGTATTGATGCCTGGCTGCGCGAGCTGGAGGATATCCGCGATCACTACAATGTCGCCTTTCTGGTCATCTCCGAGTTGCAGCGTCAGGAGGGAGGCCGCTATGACGGCGTGCCGCACATGGGGCTCTTCAAGGGCTCCGGCGATATTGAGTACACCGCCGACAATGCCATGGTCTTTCTGCCCGACTGGGATGCGGTCACCAATAATGCCGATAATAGGGTCAACTCCCTGTGGCTGGTGGCCAGCCGCGAAAATCCGCCCGGCCTGGTGGCCCGCTACCATCTCGATTTTCCCTATTGGGGCTTCAGCGAGCTGCAGGACGATCAAGGCGACGGCTGATTGCCACGCAGTGCACGGCATGCTCTCAAAAAAAAGTTTTCCGTGCCTTGCGAGGATTCCGTGGCTACATATGTACTCAACTTTCTTCCAAGTAACTTCATCGTAACTGGTTGAAATTGCGTTTTTCACATTCTTCTGTTTCGGGCGCTATTTTTGGCAACAATTTGATAAATAGTTACTCAATGATAAATCGCCGCCGCAGGCGGCGTGAGGCGCTGACTTCTAATACCTCGTTGATATTTATGTTGATTCATAGTGAACATGGTGAAGTTTTTGCCAACATGCCGAAATGCAGAAGCCGGCTTGATTGATTTTCAAGCTTTTTTTTACTGTTTCCTGAATTCTGAATTCTGAATTCTCGTGCACTCACAAGTCCGGCACGGCTTTTAACTCGCAGAATATCGAATATTTATCTCAAACCTGAAAGTTGCAATGAGTCTTTTTACCATGCACAGTGCCTATGAGCCGGCCGGTGATCAGCCCCAGGCCATTGAGGCCTTGAGTCAAGGGGTTCTGGCCGGGTTGCGCGATCAGGTCATGCTCGGTGTCACCGGCTCCGGCAAGACCCATACCATGGCGCGGATCATAGCCCGCACCGAGCGGCCCGCCCTGATCATGGCCCATAACAAGACCCTGGCCGCCCAGCTCTATGCCGAGTTCAAGGAGCTCTTCCCGGAAAACGCCGTGGAGTATTTTGTCAGCTACTATGACTATTACCAGCCCGAGGCCTACATCCCCCAGTCCGACACCTATATCGAAAAGGACTCGGCCATCAATGACGCCATCGACAAGATGCGCCACTCCGCCACCCGCTCCCTGCTCACCCGCCGCGACGTGATCATTGTCGCCTCGGTCTCCTGTATCTACGGCCTTGGTTCGCCGGATGAGTATAAGAACATGCATCTCTTCTTTAAAAAGGATGAGGAGTATGCCATGGAGCAGGTGCAGCGTCGCCTGGTCCACATGCTTTATGAGCGCAATGACCTCTCCTTTCATCGCGGCACCTTCCGAGTGCGCGGTGATGTCATTGAGATTTTTCCGGCCTATGAGGAGGAGGTGGGCGTGCGAGTGGAGTTCTTCGGCGATAGCGTCGATGCCATCACCCTGGTTGACCCCCTGCGCGGCGTGGTCCTGGAGGAGCTTGACGAGATCACCATCTTTCCGTCAAGCCACTTTGTCACCTCCAGGGAGATCATGAATCGGGCCATGCAGACCATCAAGGCGGAGCTCAAGGAACGCCTCGACTTCTTTAATACTGAAAAAAGGCTGCTGGAGGCCCAGCGTCTGGAGCAGCGCACCCTCTTTGATATGGAGATGATCAGCGAGCTGGGCTACTGCAATGGCATTGAGAATTACAGCCGCCATCTCACCGGTCGCAAGCCCGGCGAACCGCCGCCCACCCTGCTTGACTATTTTCCGGAGGATTTTCTGCTCTTTGTGGACGAGTCGCACATGTCCATCCCCCAGATCGGCGGCATGTATAATGGTGACCGCTCCCGCAAGACCACCCTGGTGGAGTTCGGTTTTCGCCTGCCCTCTGCCCTGGATAACCGACCTCTCAAGTTTGAGGAGTTTGACAGCCGCATCAATCAGGCCATTTACGTCTCGGCCACGCCCGGCCCCTTTGAGATGGAGAGGGCCCGAGACCATGTGGTGGAGCAGATCATCAGGCCCACCGGCCTCCTGGACCCGGAGATCGAGGTGCGGCCCGCCACCAACCAAGTGGATGATCTGCTGGCCGAGATCCGCAGCCGTGAAGAACGGGGCGAGGCAGTGCTGGTCACCACCCTTACCAAACGCATGGCCGAGGATCTCACCGACTATTACGAGAAGCTGGGGGTGGCGGTGCGCTATCTCCACTCCGATATCAAGACCCTGGAGCGGGTCCAGCTGGTCCGCGAGCTGCGTCAGAAGCAGTACCAGGTCCTGGTGGGTATCAACCTCTTGCGTGAGGGCCTTGACATCCCGGAGGTGACCCTGGTGGCGGTGCTGGATGCGGACAAGGAGGGCTTTCTGCGCTCATCGCGTGCCCTGGTCCAGACCTGTGGTCGCGCCGCCCGTAACGCCGGGGGCCGGGTTATCCTCTATGGCGACGAGGTCACTGGCTCCATGCGCTATACCATTGATGAAACCAACCGCAGGCGGGCCATCCAGCAGGCCTATAATGAGGCGCATGGCATCACCCCCACCACCGTGACCTCGGCCATCAAGAATGTCATGGAAACGGTTTATGACATGGCCGGGCCGTTGCCGGCCGAAGCGGCCGAGGATGAGGTGGTCTACCGATCCGTGGATCAGATCCGCAAGGCCATCAAGAGCAAGGACAAGGAGATGCTGGCTGCGGCCAAGGTTCTGGACTTTGAAAGGGCCGCCCTGCTGCGGGATGAGATCAAGATGCTCAAGGAGATGGAACTGGCATGGCTGTAAAGTATGATTGGCAATATCGGTTTTTGCTGGCCCTGGCACCGCTCCTCTACAAGCTGCTGGTGGGCACCATTCTGTTCACCTGCCGTAAAGAGGGGTCGGGCCGCGAACTTTTTGCCCGCCAGGTCCGCACCGGCAGGCCCTTTATCATTACCTTCTGGCATTATAATGTCCTCTATGCCGCCAAAGGCGGCGGTGGTTTGCCCATGGTCGCCATGGTCAGCCCCAGCAAGGACGGCGAATTCATTGCCAGGATCATGGAGTCTCGCGGCATTGCCACGGTACGCGGTTCGCGCAGCAAGGGCGGCGTCGGCGCTATCAAGGGGCTTCTCAAGGCGGTGCGCCAAGGGCTGAGTCCGGTGCTTATTGCCGACGGCTCCCAGGGCCCGGCCCGGGTGGCCCAGGGTGGCGCCGTCATGCTGGCCGGTCGCAGCGGTATTCCCATCCTGGCCATGAACTGGGCCTTCAGCCGCTACAGGCTCTTTCGCAGCTGGGACAAGACCTTGCTGCCGCTGCCCTTCAGCCGGATGGTCTGGCAGATCGCCGAGCCGCTGCACGTTCCCAAGGGATTGGACAGCGAGGGGCTGGAGGAGTATCGTGTACAGTTACAGGAGCGCCTGGATGAGACCTATGCCCGGGCCTGGGCCGTGTTCGACAAGAAGGGGCATGCAGAATAACAAAGGAGGGTGTGATGCGCAGGATACAGCTTTTACTCGGTTTGTTGGCCCTGGTGATCCATCTCGTCGCCCGTGGCGGTATGGGGCTCTTATTGGTGGGGATCATTGTCGGCGCCTTGTTGATGCCGACCGTACTGGCATAGTTTCCCCCGCGTATCCTTCTTTGGTTGCTGACTGGCGCGGAATTTCGTCATTATGTGGCTATCTTGTTATGCAAAATACCCTTGAGTTTGAGAAGCATGGAAACTTAGGCTTTTCAGCCTGGTTAATGTTTTGAAATTTCGTATTTTTTGTAACATTTCTCGTTTGGTTCAACGGTCGAGTGGCTGAGGCAGTTATTACTGCGGAGTAAAAACGTAGATTGCTGCTCTTTTGCCACAGGCCGAACACCTTGCCGATCAAAAAGGCCCCTCCACCTCAGCCTTGGGAGATACGTGATGAAGGTCACCAGGAAACAGCTAGACTCGGCAGTTGTTGAAGAGATTCTTTCCCCGGAACAGGCGGAGCGTCTTCTTGATTTCCTGAAGGAGCAGCCGGCAAGCGGGCCACGTTTCGACTTCACCCATGTCCTCTATTACATGGGCGGCCTGATTGCTATTGGTGCCATGACCCTGTTCATGAATCTGGGCTGGGAGAGTTTCGGCGGCTGGGGGATCTTCTTTATTTCAGTGGCATATGCCGGGGCAGCCTTGCAGCTGGCCGGCACCTTTCACAAAAAAGGATATGCGGTGCCGGCCGGCATTTGTGCGGCCTTTGTGGTGGCACTGGCGCCATTGGCAATATATGGCCTCCAGCAGGGCATGGGCTGGTGGCCGGATGACAGCACTTATCGTCAGTACCACCGCTATATTAAGTGGCACTGGCTCTATCTGGAGCTGGGCACCCTGGCAGTCGGCGCTGTCATCGCCTTTATCTATCGCTATCCCTTTCTGCAGATGCCGATTGCCGTTACCCTCTGGTACATGTCCATGGACATTGCCGCCATGCTGGCCGGCGGCAGGCCGGACTTTGAGCTGCGCGCCCTGGTTTCCATCTACTTCGGCCTGGCCATGGCACTCTTTGCCTTCTGGGTGGATATCCGCTCGGCAAAGAGTGGTGATTACGCCTTTTGGCTCTACCTCTTTGGTGTCATGGCCTTCTGGGGAGGCCTGACCTCCCAGCATTCGGACAGCGAGCTTGGCAAGTTTATCTACTTCACCGTCAACCTGCTGCTCATCGGGATTGGCGTGGTTGTCGTCCGCCGCATTTTTGTCATTTTCGGGGCGTTGGGCTGCTCCATCTATCTGGGCCATCTTGCCAACGAGGTATTTGAGAACAGCTGGCTCTTTCCCTTTGCCCTGACCGCCATTGGTCTGGCCATTATCTATCTGGGTCTGCTCTGGCAAAGGAATGAAGAAAGAATAACCAGGAAGGTACGCAGCTTTCTGCCCCCGGCCTTCAGAGAACTGCTGGCCGAAAGGCGGGCCTGAGCAGGCGTTGCAGATCAACTTCGCGCACGGCAAGGCAGGCAGGCAATCGTGCCGGGGGATGGCGCCTGTTGGCAATGGCGAGTTCGTGCCAGCGACGTGTTTATAGCAGCCTTTCGTGGAAGGCGCCGCACAGGTTATGTGCCCACCGGCAGGCTATGCCAACCATGTTCTTCAACCAGTTTTTTCAGTTGGCGGGGACGATAGCCGCTGTCGGTTTGGTAACGGCTTTTGACGCTGGGATGGATCTTGGTGGGTTTGTCCGGCAGGAGCAGTGGTCGGTGGAGAGGTGTCTTAAACCTGTAGACATGGTTGCGTGATTTGTGCAGTTTGGCCGTGGTGTCATCTGTCAGGCCGTTTCTGATATGTTCTTCGATGTGCAATCCGCCGCGTGTGGCCTCGTCCAGCATCCATGCCAGGGGGATGTCCGCTGCCCGCAGTCCTGTATCTTTGTCCGGTGGATAGGAACCGCCGACATCGGAATGAACCCCGGCAAACCAGACTTGCTTCAAATCAACGCCCGGCTTGGGGGTCCAGAGTGTCGGCTCAAAGTCCTCGCGCTGCTCATCAATTGCCAGGGCATGTCGGGCGATAGCCACATTGGAACCCATTTTGGTGTCATAGAATTCATCATGGCTCTCAAAGAGTCCCATCAGGCTGAAGGGTATGCCAAGGGCACCAACCGTGTCCCAGACGCCGACAAAATGTATCTTTCTGGAAGGGTGACAGTGTCTTTCCCGAAAAAGCGTGGCAGCCTCGCCTTTAGGGTGATTTTTGGCCAGTTTACTCTTAAAGACTCAACTTTCTGACTTGATTTAACTGCTTGCTATTCCGAACTTTTTGTTGTGCGCCCGGCGAATTGTTTCCATAATATCAACCATTGCACCCATCATG
>PKTX01000043.1 GCA_002868945.1 Desulfobulbaceae bacterium | reverse complement strand
TTCGTTTCGCTTACCTCCGAGCATTATTTTTTGAGCATGACGCCGAGATCGGGCCGGTAAGCGAGTTTGCGAGACTCCGAGAGGGCCATTTCTGGACAGGCACTAATCAGGCGACAGCCAGGCTTCTGCTGACAATCTCGTAAACATCCTTGGACAATGCCTCGTCGGCCAGGATACGTTCAAGCTCACCCCGCATCAACTGCTGCCGCTTGACGTCATAGCGCTGCCACCGGCTCAGGGGCGACACCATGCGGGCGGCTATCTGCGGATTGATCCGGTCCAGGGCCAAAACCTGATCGGCCAGAAAGGCATAGCCCTCACCGCTTTGGTCATGGAAACAGATCTGGTTGGCACCACAAAAGGCACCGATCAGGGCTCGCACCTTGTTGGGCTTGCCCAGGGCAAAGGCTGGATGGCCGGTCAGCTCCTTGACCTCGGCCAGGGTACCGGCCAGGGGGGCAGTGGCCTGTACGGCAAACCACTTATCCAGCACCAGGCTATTATGCTGCCACTGGCTGAAAAAGGCCGTCTGTACCGCCTTGCGCTCCGGACAATCAGGATTATGCATGATCGCCCGAAAGGCGCTCAGTGTATCGGTCATATTATCGGCCTCTTCAAACTGCCTGAGACAGAGCTCAACCACCTCCGGTTTGCGGGTCATCATCAGATAGGAGAGGGCGACATTCTTGAGAAGACGCTGGCCGCTCAGGGCCGGATCGTACCGATAGGGCTCATTGAGCAGGGCGCCATGATAGGTGGAGAGAAAGGGTACGAAAAGCTGTCTGGCCAACTCCCGGCGAACAAAGCGGCGGGCCGTAAAAATCGCCTCAACATCGATCAGCTCCATCTGCTCCCCCAGATATTTTTCTGTGGGCAGGGTAATAAGCCGGGCCAGCAGGGCCGGATCAGCAACCTCATCCTTGAGGATGCGGCCATAGACCGCCACAAAGTCGGCAGGAAGGACCAGGGGCCGACCGGCCTGCACGTCATCGACCAGACTGAGCAGCAAGCGGCAGGCCAAACGCTGACCCGCCTCACAGCGGTTAAAGGCGTCCGTGTCATGCACCATGAGGAAACGCAACTCCGCATCGCCATAGTGGTAGTTGAGCTTGACCGGCGCGCTAAAGGAGCCCAGCAGAGAGGGGACCGGCCGGACCGGGATATCTCTGAAGACAAACTCCTCCCGGGTCTTACGGATCTCCAGAATACGCTGTGCCGCGGAAGCATTTACCTCGCCGTCCAGACGCATAGCCAAAGGCCGACCGTCTTCGGCCAGCAGGGCGACCTTAAAGGGCAGATGAAAAGGGTTCTTATGCTCCTGCCCGGGCGTGGCCGGGCAGGATTGCTCGACAGTGAGGCTATAGGTCTGTTGCCTGTGGTCATACGCCGTTGTCACGGTCAGCTCAGGGGTACCGGCCTGGCTGTACCAGTTTTTAAACTGGTCAAGATCAATACCGCCGCCATCTGCCATGGCGGCCACAAAATCATCACAGGTGACAGCCTGACCGTCATGGCGGGCAATATAGAGATCCATTCCTTTGCGGAACCGCTCAGGGCCGAGCAGGGTATGGATCATGCGAATCACCTCCGCGCCTTTATCATAGATGGTAACCGTGTAAAAATTGTTGATCTCAATATAGTGGTCCGGCCGCACGGGGTGGGCCATGGGGCCGCTGTCCTCCGGGAATTGGACATTACGCAGGAGCTGGACGTCGTTGATCCGTTTGACGGCCGGCGAGGTCATGTCCGCGGTGAACTGCTGATCGCGAAACACGGTAAGTCCCTCCTTGAGACTGAGCTGAAACCAGTCACGACAGGTAACGCGGTTGCCGGTCCAGTTGTGGAAATATTCATGGGCAATGACCGCCTCAATCCCCTCATAATCGTCATCCGTGGCCGTGGCAGGCTCGGCCAGCACATATTTGGAGTTAAAAAGGTTGAGTCCCTTGTTCTCCATGGCCCCCATATTGAAATCATCCACGGCAACGATCATGTAGAGGTCAAGATCATACTCCAGGCCGAAGACCTCCTCATCCCATTGCATGGCCCGCTGCAGGGAGGACATGGCATGGGCGCAGCGCTCCTTGTTATGTTCCTCCACGTAGATATGCAGGTCAACAAGACGGCCGCTTTGCGTGGTAAAGGTGTCGGTGATGGCAACCAGATCGCCCGCCACCACGGCAAAGAGATAACAAGGCTTGGGGAAAGGATCATACCAACGGGCAAAGTGCCGCTGATCCCCCAACCTGCCCTGCTCCAGCAGATTCCCGTTGGCCAGTAAGACCGGCAGGGAGTTATCCGCTTCTATGGTGGTGGAAAAGCGGGCCATGACATCAGGCCGATCCAGATAATAGGTTATCTTGCGGAAGCCCTGGGCCTCGCACTGGCTGTAGTAGTTGGCGCCGGACTGATAAAGGCCCTCCAGGGAGGTGTTGTGCTGCGGACAAATCTCGGTGACACAACGCAACGTAAAGCTCTTCGGCACCTTAAAAACGGTGAGATCCTGCTGCGTCACCTCATACTGACCCTCAGCCAGGGGACGGTCGTCAAGGGCAAGCTCCAACAGCGAGAGTTCTTCTCCGTCAAGGACAAGGGGGGCATCGGCGGCGGTCTGTTCGCCGCGCCGTATATGCAACAGAGAGGTGACCACCGCCTTCTCCTCAAAGAGGGAGACAGTCAGGTCCACGGTATCGATAAAAAAGGAAGGAGGCTGGTAATCAGCACGATAAATCGTCTTGGCGTCGGACTGCTTCATATCTGTTATCACGAAAGAAAAGAGAAAGCCGGCCCCTTGCACGATCCACAAGAAAAGGCCGGCTGCATAATTAAGAGTTTTGTTAACAGCCCGTCGAAAAACTACTACGCTCGAAGGTCTCTCTTCGTTCGCTATCTGCTGATGCGTCGTCAAAATTCGGCTCAGGTAAGCGAGCCTGCGAGACTCCGAAATGCTCATTTACCGCATGTAAACTGCGCTTCTTCGCCTCATTTTTCCTAGCCTCAGCGGCGCTCGCTACGTTTTTCAACGGGCTGTTAAGGGGGATTAGTGGGCCGCAATGACAACCAGCGGCCTGCCTGACGGCGCCCGTTCCATCGGCTCTGTCCGAGCCAGCCTGCTGTCCGGATCAATCCGGCTGACAACCGGAACCTTGATTTCGGCGCCCAGCCGCAGGGACCGGAAATCAAAGCCGGCATTGTACTGCTTGATCAGCCAGAAAGGCAACTCAAATTGATCATGGCAGAGGGCCCAGAGGTTATCGCCCCTCTGCACCCTATAGGTCTCCTCGCCCTCCACCTTAAAGGCGGCAAAGAAGTCTTCAACGAGCTCCTTATGATAGAGGAAACGCCTCTCCTCAAAATCAGCCTTGTCCACCTTGACAAAAGGTACCTGCAATTTCTGGCCATAATGAATGGGTATACCGAAACGAAAACCGTTGAGACGCCTTATCCTGCTGGTGGGGATCTCCAGCCAATCGGCATAGTGGCCCAGGGTTTCCTCCACCTCCACCTGAATGGTCCCGGTGGCAACGCCATCGACCTTGGCAACGGCATGCACGTCAAAATTCCCCACCAGCACCATGGGATTGGGCATGGCACCCTCCTCCACGGACGCGGCCCCTTCAAGAGGTGTGGCAAGGGCAGGGACCTCTTCATCGGCCAGGTCCTCCTGAAGCCCGGCAGGCATGGCGTCCTCCGAGAGAACGTCGCCGGCCGTCTCTGTCTCGGAAACTGCATCAGCAGCAGCCACCAAAACAGCAGGGGCCTTTTGGGGCGCCGGCACCAGAGGGGAAGGTCCCGCTTCAGCCTCGCCCTCTGCCGGTGGGGCAACCGTCTCGGCAGGCAGCGCGGCCCCCTCATCCGAACGATCCGGATCAGAGACCGCAACCCTCTTCTTCAAAACGCGGGCCACCAGCGGGCCCTGGACAGCAGTCTCCTCCCGCGCCGCCACAAGACCGTATGGATTAGCCTGGGGAGGCCACTTGGCAACAGTCAACACCGGTCCCAGGCCGACATCTTCCCCCGCGGCCCGGGCAAGCACCTTTTGCTTCAGGGAGGCCATGCTCGGTTCCGCCTGGCTCGGGCCGCTACTTTTTGAGGCCGCGGCCAGCTGGACGCCTGTAGGGGCCTCGGCCGGAATACGCAGATTCTGCCCCACATAAATGGTGGCGCGTCGATTGAGACCATTGGCCATCACCAGTTCCTGCAGCTTGACGTCATGCCGCCTGGCAATAGTACCGGCCGTATCACCCCGTTGGACGCGGTAGAATTTCGACCGTTTCTGCGTTCTCTCAAAGAGTGAGGAGGGGATGGCGGCAGACATGCGCGCCATTTTCGGTGCAGGCCCTGGCAGACGCAGTCGATAGCTCTTTGGAATAAACTTCTGGCCATCAAAGACCGGTGGCCGCAGGGCCGGATTGACACTGCGGATCTGTTCAGGCGTCACATGAAAAAATTCGGCCAGCCGGACCAGGGGGGCGTAGCCGGTCAGCTCAACCGTATGGTACTTAACGGGCTGATCGAGTCTGACATTCCCGAAATATTGCCGATAATTCTTGGCGACATGGCGCGCCGCAATAAAGCTGGCATAAAAATTCCGGGAGGCAAACTTGAACCTGCTGCCGTTATACTCCTCAAATATCCGCTGATACGTGCCCAACTGTTGCTTGGCGCGCAACATACCATTTGGGCCATGGTTATAACCGGTCAAGGCCAGGGCCCAACAGCCCAGCATCTCATAGTTTGACTTTAAAAATTTTGCAGCTGCATGGGTGGAGGCAATGGGATCACGCCGTTCGTCAACCACATAGTCCACCTGCATATAACGCCGGCCGGTGGCACGGGTAAATTGCCAGATACCGGCAGCACCGAACTTGGAGTAGGCATTGTAATTAAAGGAAGATTCCACATGGGGAAGATAGGCAAGATCTTCAGGGAGCCCCTGGCTCCTGAAGATATCCTTAATGCGCTGAAGATATTTACCCGAACGAATCAGACCGGCCAGAAAGCGATCCTTCTGGCCGGTCTGACAGCGGATATTATCCCTGGCCTGACGAAACTCATGACGCTTGGGGTTGGGGCCGAACATGGCGTAGACCCGCCGTTCATCCCGGCTGGCCGGCATCTCACCCCGGGCCAGTTTATCAAGGATGGCGCGATAATGCTCCTTGGCCTTCTTGATCGTCCTGCGGTTGCTCTGCCTACTCCCCGGAGCATGGGGCTTGAGATCGATAACATCATAGATAATTTGCAGATTGTCATAGTCGTGCAGCAGGCCTTTGGTGGAAGGATGTTCCGCATAGACCTTGGTCCAGAACTCGACATTAGGCTGCATGGAATCATGGACAGGGAACAGGTCGCTGCCGGTTGTGGCCGAGGCCGGCACAACACAAAAGAGGTACAGACAACAGCAGACGAGAAGAGGAGACAATCGATGCATGACTCAGGTCACCTTAAAAAAACAGGTAATAAACGAGGCTCACCACGACAAGAGAGCCCACCCGAAAACTCTGGTTGTATACTATGAGCTCAAGCGCTATGCGGGGCGAAAAAATGCCTGCATAATAGGGAAATTGATGGCGCACTGCCCGAACCGGCGATGAGAGGATATTACCCACCAACAGTGCCAAGACAATCTCCCGGTAATTCATGGTACCGGCATCCAGCAACGCCCCTGCCACCGCCAGCCCGGCCGTGAATTCCGCAGCCAGGTGCAAGACAATAATACCAAGGCTTTGCGGATGAAGCCAGGAAAGAATACCTAGATGGCTGGCCATGAACCCTTCAAGCCAGGCAAAGCCACCGCTTTTGTTGATAACGAAAATGACCGTATAGATGGGTACGGTTAAAAAAACTATTTTTTTCAAACGTTTACGAAATCTCTGCCAGGTCTTGCCCAGGGCCTGCCGCAGGCTCACTCGCTCATCGGGTGCCAGTGCCACACTCTCATATTTCTTCTTCTCCAGGAGGTAGTGGCCAACAACCAGAATGATCAAGGTCCGCAACACTGCGGCCAAAAAGGTGATGGCGACATAAATAAGCGCCGCCCCCTTGATAAGGGGAGCGGTTATAAAAAACATGGTGGGCAAATGCAGAAAATAGGTGGGCAACGAGTTAAAGAGATTGGCGCAGATCAGCTCCTTTTTGTCGATCTTTTGCTGGTCATAAGCCTCGGCCAGCATGCTGTTGGCCGACACTCCCGAAAAAAAGGCCATGGAAAAGCTGGCGCCCGTGGCACTGGAGAGGTGACCCAAACGAATCAACGGTCGCGACAGCCGGGCAATCCTGTGCGTCCAGTTGAGAGATTCAACAAAATTGGCAAAGGCCAGCCCCAGTGAGACATAGAAGATCAGGCGTGCCAACGGCAGGATCAGCCCGTCCCACACCATTTGAAAAAATTCCACCATAATTACAACATCTCGAAGAACGCCTGCCGGGCAGACGGATAGAAGCAAGACTCCTGTGGACCGAGGCAGGCCTTGCGGCACACAAACCTGCCGGCAGAGTGGTGAGGCGGCTGGCAATCAGCCAACAACCGCCACCTAACAGCCCATTGAAAAATGGTAACGAGCGAAGCTGAGGCTAGGCAAAACGAGGCGAAAAAGCGCAGTTTACATGGGGTAAATGAGCATTTCGGAGTCTCGCAGGCTCGCTTAGCTCAAGCCGAATTTTGACGACGCATCAGCAGATAGCAAACGAAGAGAGACCTTCGAGCGCAGTAGTTTTTCAACGGGCTGCTAAAGCGACAGCAGCAATTCCCGAGCCGGGCCCGGAGCTGCCGCCGCAGGGCAGTTGGTCGGCCCGTGCCTCTTTACTTAGTGTCTGTCCAGAAATAGGTCATTTCGTTCGAGATCAAGGACTGCGAGAAAAATAAGCGCGCCCTGAAAGAGGTAAGGGAGCCTGCGACACTCCGG
>PKTX01000012.1 GCA_002868945.1 Desulfobulbaceae bacterium | reverse complement strand
TCGCAATGACGTCCACTTGAACCTTGGACCTTGCCACTTGCACCTCCACCGTCACTGCGAGGAGCGGAGCGACGTGGCAGTCCAGAGGTTTTGACTCAGGGGCAACCGCTAATTCCTGGATTGCCGCGCTTCGCTCGCAATGACGGCACGGTGGATTGCTGCGTGTCGGCAGGCTCAACGCACAGGGAGCGCTCATTGGCTACTTAACTGTCTTGACTCGCCGGCATTGCGGAACAGACGGCCTCAACTATGTAATCTATTGTTTCATTGTCCAAATAGGGGTGCATGGGCAGACTGAATACATTGTCGGAACTTGTCTCCCCCACCGGAAAGTCACCTGCTTTATAGTGCAAATTTGCATAGGCGGGTTGCAGATGCAGGCAACGACCATAATATATCGCCGTGGGCACCCCCTTGGCCTTGAGCGCTTCCTGTACTACGTCTCTGTCCTTGACAAGCAGGGTGTATTGGGCCCAGACAGATTGACAGCCCTCAGGGACATGGGGCACCACCAGTGTGGCGCACTCCTTCAGCCCGGCGCTATATCTCTGGGCCACCCGTTGCCGCTCTTCTATCTCGCCAGGAAAAATCTCAAGCTTTGGCAGTAAAATGGCGGCCTGCAGGGTATGCAGGCGGGCATTGAGACCAAGACGGATATTGTCATATTTATCCGTGCCCTTGCCATGTACCCGGATAGATCTGAAAATTTCCGCCAATGCATCATCATCGGTGAAAAGTGCGCCACCGTCGCCATAGCAGCCCAGGGGCTTTGCCGGGAAGAAACTCGTTGTCCCCGCATGACCCAGGCTGCCGGCCTGGCGACCTTTATAGATACCGCCAAGGCCCTGGGCGGCATCCTCAATAACAAACAGGTCATGCTCTTGCGCCAGGGCCATGATGGGATCATAATCCGCGGGCAGTCCAAAAAGATCCACCGGGATAATGGCCTTGGGCACGAGTTGAAGCGGTGTTCCGTCATCTGCCGCAGGTAATGGGTGAAGAGAAGGATCACCATCCTGCACCGCCTTAATTGCCTTGGCCAGCTGCTTAGGATCTATATTATAGGTGCGCGGATCGATATCGACAAAGACCGGGGTAGCGCCGAGCAATGAAACAACTTCCGCAGTGGCGATAAAGGTAAACGGTGTGGTGAAGACGGCATCACCCGGTCCGATCCCCCTTGCCATCAGGGCCATGAGCAGGGCATCAGTCCCGTTGGCCACCCCGACACAATGTTTCACACCGACAAAATCTGCCAGCCTGCCCTCAAACTCACCAACCTCCGGGCCGAGGATGTAACGGCCATGGTCAAGAACCGCAGCTATATTCCCTTCTATTTTCTCTCTGATACGCTGCTGCTGGGCAGCAAGATCAATAAATGCAATGGATTTCATATTGCCGGTCCTTAATTATTATTAGCTTCAGAGGGGTCAGTGGTTAGCAAAACAACCTTATCACCCTTGAGCTGATAGGTATCTCCGGTATGCGGACAGATAAAGTCACCCTCACCCGTCAAGGGCAAATCCATCTGCTTGCCATAGCGGCTCATCCAGCCGATCTGGCGGGCCGGGTTGCCCACCATTAAGGCATAGGGCGACACATCTTTAACCACCACGGCGCCGGCGCCGATAAAGGCATACCGGCCGATTTCAACATCGCCAACAATGGTGGAATTTGCCCCAAAGGTTACGCCTTTTCTTACCAGGGTCCGACAAAACTCTTTTTTCCTGGAGATGGCTGCCCTGGGATTCATAACATTTGTAAAAACCATACTGGGCCCGCAAAAAACTTCATCCTCCAGGGTAACGCCTTCATAGACCGAGACATTATTCTGGATCTTGCAGCCATGGCCGATTTGGGCGTTCGGACCAATAACGACATTCTGGCCGATATTGCAGGATTGGCCGATGCTGCTGCCGGCAAGGATATGTGAGAAATGCCATATTTTGGTGCCGGCGCCGATGCGCACTCCCTCATCGACCTCTGCAGTCTCTTGGACGAAGTAGTCCGGGCTAATAGTGGCGGAGAAACCGGCAATGTCGATTTTCTTTTCCTGATCCAGGGAGGCCTGACAGGCATTGAGAATATTGAGGACGCGCAAGCCCTCTTCGCCGTCAGTCCGGGGTGTTTGACGCGTCTCAATGCACTCAAGAAAATGGGCACACTCCGCACGGAGGGGCTCATTCTGGGGCACCTGCACCAGTTGCCCTTCGGCCTTATTGGCCACCGGTACATGCCCCTTCCATTCCACGGAATGCGGGTAGAGTTGCAGTTTCTCATCCCAGGGGGCTGTGTCATCGAAAACCGCCATCTGCCTGTCGCCGACCACCACCAGTTTCTGTTCTTTAAACGGATGCAGCCACGACACAAATATATGGGCCCGGATGCCACTGGCAAAATTGAGCAGGGTAACCGTGGTATCGGCAATATTCTTGTGGAGGAAATTACCGCCCTGCGCCCGTACCGACTCTGGGATCTCACCGGCAAGGCCCAAAACTACGGAAATATCATGGGGAGCAAAAGACCAAAGAACGTTTTCCTCCCTGCGCAACAGCCCCATGTTCAGCCTGTTTGAATAGATGTAACGAAGCTGACCAAGTTCTCCGGCATCAACCAGCTCTTTCAGTTTTAAAACAACAGGATGATACCAGAGCAGATGTCCAACCATCAGCACCCGTTGATGGACGCGGGCAAGGGTATTTAATTCAACCCCCTCGGCCTCTGATAGACAAAGCGGTTTTTCAACATAGACATCCTTGCCGGCAAGCAATATCTCTTTCGCCAGAGTCGCATGGGTAGGGGCTGGGGTAGAAAGAGCTATACCCTCAACATCAGGCTCATTTAAGAGCTGAGAAAAACTGGAAAAACCTTTTACACCAGGATATTGCTCAAGAAATGCGCTCAGGGTTTCAGGGTTGGTGTCACAAACAGAATGCAAGGCACCAAGATTATGAAAATTCCGCACCAGGTTTTTACCCCAGTAGCCGGTACCGACAACAGCAATATTTTTTTTAGATGTCATGATCTGTTTTTTTTAGTGAGTTCTTATTAAGTGGCTGAGCCGAAGCGAGATATTACATGCTTTGGGGTTGCTTGGGAAGTCGCCCCTAGCGAAAACAATCAATCAAAACTGTTCTTCCTCACAGGCCGCCACATCGGCCTTGAGTTCGGCAATCTCTTGTCGGATTATTTCGTACTCAGCCAGTTTCCGTTTAAGAAAGGCTTGGGTCACCTGTGCCTTTTCCTCAATGCCGCGAGGGGTCAGCTTATAGAGATAGGCGCTTTTGTTGTGAGAATTCCGGAAATTCTTGATCTTGACCATGCCCACCTTAACCAGGGCCTGCAGGCAGTAGTTGGCCTTGCCCAGGGATATACCCATGATCCGGGCCAGGTCCCGCTGACTGATTTGCGGCTGCTCCTGGATGATTTTAAGGATGCGGTAGCGGGTATCAAGGTTCATGGGGGGGGGGCAGGCTCAAGGGGCAAGATTCAAGGGGCAAGGGGAAAGAGCGACATGGTAGTCCAGTTTTTTTTGACTGAGGGGCTACCGCTATTTCCTGGATTGCTTCGTTCCACTCGCAATGACCTGTTTCAGGTTCACGGCTCCAGGGTTTCATGTTCAACCCTTGAACGGAACGTTTCTTCTCTACCTGATATTGGTCAGGGAGTCAAGGGGGATATCAGGTTAAAGGTCCAAGGGGTGGGGGCAGGAGCGGCGTGGCAGTCCAGAGGTTTTGGACTCAGGGGCCACCGCTATTTTCTGGATTGCTTCGCGACCCTCGCAATGACGGCCTTTCCTTCCCTCTCACCTCTCTCCTCTCGCATCTTGCCCCTTGCCCCTCCACCGTCACTGCGAGGAGCGGAGGGACGCGGCAGTCCAGGGGTTTTGACTGAGGGGCTACAATCATTTCAGATTGCATTCTTGGTCGGAAAAAGTCGATGGGCCTCGAAGACGGTCAGGACTGTTACATGATCATTATGGACTTGATATACGATGCGATAGTTGCCTTCGATAACCTCTCGGACATCATCACGGCACAACTCGGGCACTTTCCGACCAGCCAAAGGAGCATGCACGGTATTTCCAGCCCTGGTCCTGAGACGGGCTATCCAGTTATTGGCGGCGGCGGGGTTATCGTCGACAATATAACGCCGGATAGAGAGCAAGTCTCTAATGGCGGTTTCAGACCATTTAAGTTTCATCAAGAACCTTGTCCAGTTCTTCTTCGCTCAATACCCGCCCCTGCTCCACATCGCTCAACCCACTCTGGACAGCCTCTATAAATCGGCATTGTTCGGAAAGCTGGTCGAATTCAGCCGGCGAGATGAGAACCCCGGCAGCTCTGCCATTCTGCGTAATAATGATTGGCCGATGCGAACTTTGCATCTGACGCAGTATCCTGGATGCCTGATTTTTAAAATCAGACAAGGAGACAATGTTTTCTGAAACATGAATGGATTTCATATTCGACCCCCAATTAAAGATTAATCCAACCTCAAATATAGGCCTGAATTAAACTTTTACAAGGAAGAAATCGGGTCCTGTGACCAATTTCTCCCATGCGGCAATCGCCGAGCCACATCACTTGCAATCTCCTTGAGGTTCAAGGTTCAAGGTTCAAGGTTCAAGGTTCAAGGTTCAAGGTTCAAGGTTCAAGGTTCAAGGTTCAAGGTTCAAGGAAAGAGTCTAGGCGCCTGGTGCGGCGGTGGCAAGTGCCGGATCGTTTTATGGTCAAATATCTCATGGCCAATGCTGACCACCCCACGTTTCGACACGCTCAACGCACCCCTTGCGCCCCCCTCCTCACGCCTTCTCTGATCTCTCGCCCCTCAACCGTCACTGCGAGGCCCGGAGGGACGTGGCAGTCCAGAGGTTTTGGCTCAGGGGGCCACCGCTATTTCCTGGATTGCCGCGCTCCGCTCGCAACGACGGCCTTTCCATCCCTCTCACCTCTAACCTCTAACCTCAGTCCTCAGTCCTCAGTCCTCAGTCCTCAACCCTAACCTCTAACCTTGTGCAATCTACTCTCTTTCCCCTTACCGGTTCAAGAGCTTTTCTTCTGTTTCCTGACTTCTGAATTCTCAATTCTGAATTCTCGCAGCACCATTCATGTCGAATAGTTATCTCTGCCCGGAAAGTTAAAAATCCATCAATCATTACCGAACAGGTCCCGGCTGTAAATCTTGGCGGCCACGTCACGGATGTCGTCGGTGATGCGGTTGGCAACGATAACATCAGCCTGTTTCTTGAACTGCTCTAAATCATTAATAACCCTGGAACGAAAAAAATCCCCCTCCTTGAGCTCCGGCTCATAGACAATCACCTCAATGCCCTTGGCCTTGATGCGCTTCATGATGCCCTGGATGCTGGAGGTTCGGAAGTTGTCTGAACCGCTCTTCATGATCAGCCGATAGATGCCGACCACGTTGGGTTTGAGATTGAGAATGCTGGCTGCGACAAAGTCCTTACGGGTGGTATTGGCATCGACAATAGCATTGATCAGGTTTTGCGGCACATCCTGGTAATTGGCAAGCAGTTGCTTGGTGTCCTTGGGCAGGCAATAACCGCCATAACCAAAGGAAGGGTTGTTGTAGTGATCGCCGATGCGCGGATCAAGGCAGACGCCCTCAATGATCTGACGCGTATCAAAGCCGCGCGTGGCGGCGTAGGTGTCCATTTCGTTGAAAAAGGAGACCCGCATGGCAAGAAAGGTGTTGGCAAAGAGTTTGATTGCCTCGGCCTCGCCGGAGTTGGTGAACAGCACCGGGATATCCTGCCTGACGGCCCCCTGTTTGAGGAGATCCGCAAAGGTCTCGGCCCGGGCCGAACGTTCGCCGACAACTATGCGCGAAGGGTGCAGGGTGTCATACAGGGCCTTGCCTTCACGGAGAAATTCGGGCGAGAAAATCAAATTGTCGCAGTTGAACTGCGCCTTGATTGCGGCAGTATAGCCCACCGGAATGGTGGACTTGATAACCATGACAGCCTGAGGATTAATGGCCAGGACATCCTCAATTACAGACTCGATGGACAGGGTGTTGAAGTAATTGGTCTCAGGATCGTAGTCCGTGGGGGTGGCGATGATAACATAGTCGGCATCGGTATAGGCATCCTGCTTGTCCAGGGTGGCGCGGAAATTGAGGGGCTTATTCTTCAAATAATCTTCAATCTCGGCATCAACGATTGGCGACTCATGGCGGTTGAGTATCGCCACCTTTTCCGGGTCGATATCAAGGGCAACGACCTGGTTGTGCCGGGCAAGAAGAATACCGTTGGCCAGGCCGACATAGCCGGTGCCTGCAATGGCGATTTTCATAGGTTTCTCAAGGTTCAAGGATGAAGGTTCAAGGTTCAAGGTTCAAGATGCAAGGTGCAAGGGGGGGGCGAGACAAATGGTGGGGCTGTGGCACCTACCGTGCCGCCCCATCCTGTCGCGATAACGTGCCCTGAGCTTGTCGAAGGGCGGTGCCACAGGCGCAAGGCACCCCGGAAGCCCTCTTGCCGCCCCTTACCTCTTGTCTCTGGCATCTCACCACTCGCCTCTCGCCCCTTGCCCCTCCATCGTCACTGCGAGGACCGGAGCGACGTGCAGTCCAGGGGTTTTGATTCCGAGTCAGCCGCTATTCCCTGGATTGCTTCGCGCTGCTCGCAATGACGTGTTGCAGGTTCAAGGTTCAAGGTTCAAGGTTCAAGGGGTGAGGGGGCAGGAGCGACGTGGTAGTCCAGGGGTTTTGATTCCGAGTCAGCCGCTATTCCCTGGATTGCTTCGCGCTGCTCGCAATGACGTAGTCTTGCCCCTTGCATCTTGCATCTTGGACCTTGGACCTTGCCCCTTGCATCTTGGACCTTGCCCCTTGAACCTTACAAAGCCTCACATAGCGCCTTGATCTACTTGTCTTGACGGCCAGGCAAGGGCAATGATGACAGCCATGAACACCCCCAATATCACGGCAAGGAGCATCACCAGAGAGGCCTTGGGCGGCAGAAGAGAATCAACTGCAGCAGGTGTCCCTAAGGGGCGGGAGAATTCTGCGCTTTTTTCGCGCGTCTCGGTGCGAGCAGACGTAACCAACGAGGTATACTCCCGGACCAAGCTGTCAAATTCAGCAGCAGCCACTTCCCGAAAATCCTGATCAAGATGCATATCCGTCTTTACTTCCGTACGCGAAATTTCCGTCATCAACCTGGCACGATCTGCTGCCAGTTGACGCCGATCCGCCAAAAGCTGCCGCAGGTAATCAGAGAGTGAGGCCTGGTTAGCCAAATCAATAACCTGCCGCAAGGTGCCATCTCCCAGCTGAACGGTCTCGCCGCTGCCTGTTGTTATCTGCCGATCTGACGGTTGGGGCTGAAAATTACGGATATCATTAATATTGCGGTCAATCTCCTCGATATTTCTGGAAATCTCCTCAACCTCCAGTTGCGTTTCCGTCAGAAAGGAGGCAGCCGCCTGGTCGGAATTCGCAAACATCCCGGCAAAAAGCGGCCGAAAATAAATCTCCATAAACCGAGCCCGTTCGCTCTGCAAATCAGCACTGCTCAGCCCTGCTTGACTGGCAAGGGAGCGAAGGCGGTTATCGCCAGCCAAGACATCAAGACCGGCCTTCATCCGATTAAGGGTGTGGCGGGCCAGGAGGATATCCGAGGTTGTTGTCAAAGGATTGGCAGTGGCACTGATCGTGGCGTTCTGCAGACGGGTGTCGACAAAGACCCGGTACTTATCACTAAAGACATCAGCCCAGGCCCGCGGCAGGGCATGGGCCAAGGCAGCACCCTCTTCCGGACCTAAACCAAGGGACGCGTGGTTTACGGCAATGCGCAGGCCGCTTTCCGTGACTCGTTTAAGCTCTTTTTCAAACTCCTCATTTATCTGCGTAATATCAGCAGATGACAAGTTTTTGGCCGCCAGTTTCTCATGATATTTTTTCTGAATGCCGACAGTGGTCGGCACACCATACTCCACCTGAATGGCCGCGCGCAGCTGGGGACGATCCTCCAGGTGCAGGGTAGCTGCAAGACGATCCATAACCTCGGGAACCAGCAGATCCTGAGGAGAGAAGGTGGTGCCGTTTGGATAGTGCGACTGCTTAATGCCGGTTAATTCGACAAAGTGGACAGTCGGATTCACAGTGCGCACGGCACTGGTCAACAAAAAGATCACTGCCGCCAGCAGTGTCAACACAGGCAAGACAAGCAAAATGCCGCGCCGTTGCCAGAGCTTGGCTGCTATATCCGCAAGGGATATTTCATCCTGATAATCGACAAATGCCCCGCCATTGTTCTGATGGTTTATCTGCTCTTCCCCCATACATCCAGCCCCCTAGACTATTCATCAAATCTGATAAAATTACGGACATACAAGCACTCCGAAAACAGGCGTGCTATCCTGCCCTTTCAGCACCATGCCGGCATAAAACCGGCCACACATCAGGTCTGTATTTAGCTACTTGATTTTTTGGGAAAAAACAAGAAAAAGATGGTCAGGGGGCAAGAGGCAAGAGGCAAGAGGCAAGAGGCAAGAGGCAAGAGGCAAGAGGCAAGAGGCAAGAAAGAGTTTAGGCTGATGGTGGGATTATGGCAAGTGCCTTGTATCAGGTTCAAGGTGCAGGGTGCAAGAAGGAGGCGAGACAGATGGCCGGGGTGTGGCATCTACCGTGCCGCCCCATCCTGTCGCGATAACAGGCCCAGAGCCTGTCGAAGGCGTGCGACAGGCGCAACGCACCCCGCAAGCCCCCCCTGCCCCTTACCTCTTGTCTCTCACCTCTCGCCTCTCACCTCTCGCCCCTTGCCCCTCCTCCGTCACTGCGAGGACCGAAGGGACGCGGCAGTCCAGAGGTTTTAACTCAGGGGGCCACCGCTATTTCCTGGATTGCCGCGCTCCGCTCGCAATGACGCGCCCCTTGCACCTTGCACCTTACCTCTCACCTCTCACCTCAGTCCTCAGTCCTCAGTCCTCAGTCCTCAACCCTAACCTCTAACCTCTTAAACCTTCCCTTTTGCGCCTGCCTGGTAATCCTCATAGCTCTGCTTGATGCCATGAGCCAAGGGGATGCGTGGCTGCCAGCCAAGTCTGGTGAGGCGATCAACACCCAACAGTTTGCGGGGGGTGCCGTCCGGCTGCCGGGAATCAAAAGTGAGCTCTCCCTGGAAGCCCACCACCTCTTTGACAAGAGCGGCCAACTCTTGAATCGTCTGATCTTTTCCGCAGCCGATATTTATGAGCGGCGCTGAATCGGGGGTGAGGAGGGAGGAAAAGGTATCGGCCGGCAGATTGGCCAGAAATATGGTGGCATCGGCCATGTCCTCGCTATAGAGGAATTCGCGGCGGGGGCTGCCGGTGCCCCATAGCACTACTTTGGGTGAGGAGTGAGGAGTAAGGAGTGAGGAGTCCGGGCTGAGGCCGATGGCCTCTTTAATATCTTTGGGTATGGGGCCATGGATTTCCTCGTCCTTTTGTATGGCCCGCAGGTTTCCCTCCATGGCCAGTTTGGCGAGGTGGCATTTGCGGATCAAGGCCGGCAGGACGTGGGAGTTCTCCAGGTCGTAGTTGTCACCGGGGCCGTACAGGTTTGTCGGCATAACAGCGAGGTATTTGGTGCCGTACTGACGGTTGTAGGCCCAGCACATTTCAATGCCGGCGATCTTGGCCACGGCATAGGGACGATTGGTTGCCTCCAAGGGACCGGTGAGGAGATACTCCTCCTGCATTGGTTGCGGACAGTCGCGCGGATAGATGCATGAGGAACCGAGGAAGATAAGCCTCTTCACCCCTGCACGATATGCCGCGTGGATGACGTTGGTTTGGATAGCCAGGTTTTGATAAATAAAATCGGCAGGATAGGTATTGTTGGCATGGATTCCGCCGACCTTTGCCGCAGCCAGAAAAACAAACTCCGGTTTTTCTTTGGCAAAGAAATTACGCACTGCCGCCTGATCGGTGAGGTCAAGCTCTTTGTGAGTTCTGAGGACTAAGGACTCGGGATTATGGCCGTTTGCCAGGAGTTTTCTGACAAGAGCGGAGCCCACGAGCCCGCGATGGCCGGCGATGTAAATGCGGGAGTGAGGGCTGAGGATTGAGGACTGAGGGGTCAGGACTGACGTCTCTTTCTCTGCGCTTTGATTCGTTCTTGAGGCGGATTGCATTGAGGTCTTATTTGCTGATTTGTTTACTAACTCAACTTTCTAACTTGGTTAATAGCCTGAAATCACGTCTTTTCTTGCACTGTTTTTGTTTGATTCAGCGGTGGAGAGGGTGAGGAGAGAGGTGTGAGGCGTCAGGGGAATCAAAAAATTCGCTGAGCGAGAGCTTTTTTGCTCCTCACTCTTAACGTCTCACTCTTCACCGGCAAAATAAAAGGGCGGCGACATTGGAAAACTATAACGATATTACGGTAAGATAAAACAACTCAGGAAGTTGAGTTTACTAACCTTAGCTCTTGGTCTTTTTTAATCTATCTCTTTGCTTCTGCACCGAGGCCCTGAGCCCACCTATGATACGAGTTGTTTCTTCTGCCAGCTCTTTGATGACGACAAACTCGTCCTCATCAATATAGCGGGCATCAAGTGCTACATAAAGTTGGGAGCGGACTTCAGCAACTGAACCTTTGGCAACTACAAGGAACTGATGGAACTCTGCACGGCCTGCTCGATCGAATCCTTCAGCAATATTTGACATCACCGAGACAGCAGCTCTCCGGATCTGATCTCGCAAACCAAAATAACTTGAAAAAGGGCTCTTTTGTGTGACTTGATAAATCAACCTCGTTAGCTCCCTGGCCTTTTGCCAGGCAACAAGATCTTCAAATCTTTCAACCCTACTCATATTTATCTCAGTCCTCAGTCCTCAGTCCTCAGTCCTCAGTCCTCAGTCCTCAGTCCTCAGTCCTCAAATCTTCACACACCTTATTCATGATGATCAAACACCTTGTAGCCTTCACGCTTGACCAGTTCGTCGCGTTCGGCTGTTTGCAGGTCTTCGCGGACCATCTCGGCCACCAGTTCTTCAAAGGTGATTCTTGGCTGCCAACCCAACTTCTCCCGGGCCTTACCGGCATCACCCAGAAGGGTTTCCACCTCGGTGGGACGGAAGTAGCGGGGATCGACGCGCACTATGGTGCGAGGCTCAAGGTTCAAGCTGCAAGGTTCAAGGACACCCACTTCATCAACACCCTTTCCCTGCCAGCGAATCTTCATGCCGAGTTCGGCGGCCGCGGCATCGACAAAGTCGCGGACCGAGTGCTGCCGGCCGCTGGCAATGACAAAGTCATCCGGCTCATCCTGCTGGAGCATGAGCCACTGCACCTCCACATAATCCTTGGCGTGGCCCCAGTCGCGTTTGGCATCAAGATTACCGAGGTAGAGGCAGTCCTGAAGGCCGAGTTTGATGCGGGCCAGGGCCCGGGTGATCTTTCTGGTGACAAAGGTCTCGCCGCGCACCGGTGACTCATGATTAAAGAGAATACCGTTACAGGCATACATTGCGTAGGCCTCGCGATAGTTCACCGTAATCCAGTAGGAATAAAGCTTGGCCACGGCATAGGGCGAACGGGGATAAAAGGGGGTGGTTTCTGTTTGCGGGGTTTCCTGGACCTTGCCGAACAGCTCGGAAGTGGAGGCCTGATAGAACCTGGTCTTTTGCTCAAGGCCCAATATCCTGATGGCCTCCAGCAAACGCAAAGTCCCCAGGGCATCGGAATTGGCCGTGTACTCCGGCTCCTCAAAGGAGACCGCCACATGGCTCTGTGCCGCCAGATTGTAGACCTCATCCGGCTGCACGGCCTGCAGGATACGAACCAGACTGCTGGAATCGGTCATATCACCGTAATGCAGGATGAAGTTACGGTTATCGACATGGGGATCCTGGTAGAGGTGGTCGATACGATCGGTATTAAACAAAGAGGCGCGGCGCTTAATGCCATGCACCTCATAGCCTTTATCCAATAAAAATTCGGCCAGATAGGCGCCATCCTGGCCGGTTACACCGGTGATTAATGCTTTTTTCGTCATAATAATATTTTTTCAGGTGCAAGGTTCAAGGTTCAAGGGGCAAGGGGCAAGATACAAGGTGCAAGGTGCAAGAGGGAGGCGAGACAGATGGCCGGGGTGTGGCATCTACCGTGCCGCCCCAACCTGTCGCTATAACAGGCCCAGAGCCTGTCGAAGACTTGCCCTGAGCTTGTCGAAGGGCGCTACGACAGGCGCAACGCACCCCGGAAGCCCCTTGTATCTTGCACCTTGAGTCTTGAACCTTGAGCCTTCCCCGTCACTCGGGGCTCTCCTGCCGGCGGGCCGTTTCGATGAGATTGGCAAGAAATGCGACAAGAACGCCCAGTATAAGGCCAAGGACCACCCCCAGCACCACGACAAGGGTCCGTTTGGGTTTTATAGGGTCATCAGGTACCACAGCCGGCTGATCCAGACGAAAGGCCTTGACCTTGGCCGGATCAAGCTGGATCTCCTCAAGTTGGGACAACTCTTTCTGCAAGTCTCGCAAAGGGTCGATAAAGGGATCATCGTTTTTACGTTTCCGCAGCATGTCAATCTCCGCCTGCAGCGCCTGTGTGCCGCGCAGGTAGAGAGGTGCATCTGCGGTATTGACGATCACCCCGAATGCGGGATTTGCCTTGGCCCGGGAAAATGCGGAAGAAGAGATAACCGCTCTTTGTTCAATTCCAAGTTGGTTGGCAACATAAAGGGCTTCCTGGAGTTGAGCAACCCTGTCCAGGCGTCGATCTTTGGCAACCTGTCGCAATGCACCTATTTTCTTTACTATAGATTCCTTCTTGGCGCCCACATTGAAGTATAAATCTTTCACCAGGGCAGCCACGCTATAATTGTTGACCGTGGTAAGAAAACTATTGAGCAGGAAGGTAATGCGTTCCGGGTCACGTCCTTCCAAAGAAATTGTTGTGAAATCAGAGCGTTCTTTTTTGCCCCGAGTAACCGTCAGTCTCTGGTGGAAGTCCCGGCTAAACACCTTTTGCGCCCCGGCATCTTCGCCGTCCCGCCCTCGTGGCAAATCAAGCAAACCATGCTCATCAAAAAAAAGCCGGCGCACCGCCCGGCTCTGCAGATTATTAACTGTCTCGCCATAAACATCTTCAACAGAGGCACCATATACATCAGGAACATTTAACTGTTCTATATCAGCCTGTAATGGCGGCAAAACAAAGGCCTCCGCCCTGAAAACACGAGGCGCCAGCAGGGCATAGGCAACAGCCAGGGCTGTACAGGTCAGCGTGATGGCCCCAATCCATCGCCACCGCTTGACAAGAAGACGCCAGATATCAACCAGATCTATTTCATCGTCATACCGTTGACAATAACCGGGGTCAATGTCGTGACTGGCGGAATGGCGGGGGGAAGTATCGTTATCTGGCATAAAAAGAATCCTATGTTCATTCTACCGCATTGGATTGCCGATAGTCGCCTGTTACAGAAAGAGGCTTGATTCAAGGCTCAAGGTTCAAGGTGCAAGGTTCAAGAGGCAAGAAACAAGATGCAAGGGTGCTTCCGGGGTGCGTTGAGCCTGTCGAAACGCAAGGTGGCCGTCACTGGGCATGGAGGTGTTGCGCCGCAGCTATCGTCAAGCCCAGGGCGTGTTGTCGCGAGAAGATGCGCCGGCACGGTAGATGCCACAGCCCCGCCATCTGCCTCGCCTCCCTCTTGCACCTTGAACCTTGCACCTCACCTCTCACCTCTTCCCTCTTTTCACTCCAGATAGCCGAGGAGTTCCCTGGTCTTGTCCTGCATCAATTGGGCATCGCCGCGTGATTCGACATTGAGACGAACCACCGGTTCGGTGTTGGAACAGCGCAGATTAAAGCGCCAATGGGCAAATTCCATGCTGAGACCGTCCGTGTAATCGACCTTTTCGGCTAGGTCCTTATAGGTCTCTTCCACCCGCCGGATAGCGGCCAGGGGCTCGGCAAGGGTACGATTTATCTCGCCGCTGGCCGGAAAACGTTCCTGCATCTCACTGACCAGATCGGCCAAGCTTGTCTGACGTTGCCCCATAATCTCCAGCACCAGCAACCAGGGAATCATGCCGGAGTCGCAATAGGCAAAATCCTTGAAGTAATGATGGGCGCTCATCTCGCCGCCATAGACGGCATCTTCCTGTCGCATCCTCTCCTTGATAAAGGCATGGCCTGTCTTACAGAGGATGGGTTCACCGCCCTTCTCCTGGACCACGGCAATAGTATTCCAGGTGAGGCGGGGATCATGGATGATCTTGGCGCCCGGGTGATGCTCCAGCATGGCGGCGGCCAACAGGCCGACAACATAATACCCTTCGATAAAACGGCCGTGGTGGTCAAAGAAAAAACAGCTGTCAAAATCACCGTCCCAGGCAATACCGACATCAGCACCATGTGCCACAACCGCCTCGCTGGTGGCCGCCCTGTTTTCCGGCAGCAGCGGGTTGGGAATACCATTGGGGAAGGTGCCGTCCGGCTCATGCTGGATTCGCACAAATTCGAAGGGCAGATATTCCGCAAGAAGATCGACGAGAGGCCCGGCACAGCCGTTGCCGCTATTGACCACCACCTTCAGGGCCTGCAAGCTCGCCACATCAACATAACCGAGCAGGTGGTCGATATAGGCCTTTTTGCTGTCAAGCGGCCTTGCCCTCCCCTTAGCAGCCCGTTGAAAAACTACTGCGCTTGCTGCTGCGTCGTCAAAATTCGGCTCAAAATGCTCATTTACCCCATGTAAACTACGCTTTTTCGCCTCATTTTTCCTAGCCTCAGCTTCGCTCGCTACCTTTTTCAACGGGCTGTTACGGGAGGCAGGAGAAAAATCATTCTCCTCAACCAGGGCACGGATGCGCTCCAGGCCCGTGTCGCCACTGATCGGCCTGGAGTGCTGCCGTACCAACTTCATGCCGTTATAATCCATGGGATTGTGGCTGGCCGTCACCATGATGCCGCCGTCCAGCTGAAAATGGGCGGTGGCAAAATAGACCTCCTCTGTACCGCACAGGCCGATATCGCAGACATCGGCTCCGCCGTCCGTAAGGCCGTCGATGACGCTTTGGGCCAAAGAGGCGCTGGTCAAACGGACATCGCGCCCCACGCAGACACGTTGCGGCTGAAGATAGGCCGCATAGGCACGGCCGATTCGATAGGCGATTTCCTCGTTCAATTCATCCGGGATACGACCCCGGATATCGTAGGCTTTAAAACAGGTCATAGGGGCAGGTTCAAGGGGTAAGGGGTTGTGTGTGAGGGGTGAGGGGTAGTGAGTAAGGAGGTATGGGTCATTTTTTGTCTGCCTCTTTTCTCAGAGAATTTATTAGGCCGCCAAGAAGTCCGAAAACTTTATCAACCTTTTCAAGAAGACTCTTTTTCACCGAAAGATACCCCAGTTTATCGCTTATCAAAATTTGTGTTTCTAACTCACTCAAAGATCCACGGGCAATTGAGAGAAATTGCAGGAATTCTTTTTTCCCGGTGCGAGCAGCACCTTCAGCAATATTACTCGGTACAGAAACAGCTGCTCTTCGCATCTGATTTGTCAATGCATAGACTTCTTCTTTTGGAAAAAGGGCCGTAACATTATAAATTTCTTGAACCAACTCCATAGCTTCTTGCCATACCAAAAGACTATGATGCTTTCTTTTCAACACCTGACCCATCACCCTCCCCCCCCTCTCTCAAAAACGCCCTCACTCCTCACCCCTCACCCCTCCCCCCCCCGCCTCACCGCCCGTAAGTATCATCATAGCGCACAATGTCATCCTCGCCGAGGTAGCTGCCGGATTGGACCTCGATGAGTTCCAGGGGAATCTTGCCTGGATTTTCCAGGCGATGCGTTTCTCCCAGGGGAATATAGGTGGATTGATTTTCCGTCAGGGTGAAAACCTCGTTGCCGCGGGTAATCTTGGCGGTGCCGCGCACCACAACCCAGTGTTCGGCCCGATGGTGGTGCATCTGCAGGGAGAGCTGGGCGCCGGGCAACACGGTAATACGTTTGACCTGATAACGATCAGCACTGTCAATGGATTCAAAGGTGCCCCAGGGGCGATAGACCTTTTTATGAACGGAAATTTCGGCCCGCGCCTCACTTTTAAGCCGTTTGACGATTTCCTTGACCTGCTGCACCTTGTCTTTCGGGGCCACAAGGACCGCATCCGGCGTTTCCACCACCACCATGTCGTCCAGACCGATGGTGGCCAGCAGACGCGACGAGGAGTACAAAAAGGAGTTGCTGGTATCCTTGAGCAGGACATCACCGCTGGTGACATTACCGTCCTGGTCCTGGCTGCCGATCTCCCACAATGCCGACCAGGAGCCGACGTCATTCCAGCCGGCAGCCAGCGGAATGACAACGGCGGCCGAAGTTTTTTCCATCACCGCATAATCAATGGAGTCGGCCGGTGACTCGGCAAAGGCATGGCGATCAAGGCGATAAAAATCAAGATCCTGTCGGCCCATCTGCCAGGAGGTACGGCAGGCCTCCACCATGTCGGGGGCATGTTTGCTCAGCTCGTCCAGGTAGCGCGACGCTGCAAAAAGGAACATGCCGCTGTTCCAGTAATAGTATGGCGACTCCAGGTAGGTGGTGGCAGTGGCCTGATCCGGCTTTTCAACAAATTCATCCACCGTAAAGACCTGCGTCCCGCTGTCGTCAAGGAGCGCACCGGCCCGAATATAGCCATAACCCGTTTCCGGGCGGCTCGGCACAACGCCGAAGGTCAGGAGCTTGCCCTGCTCTGCGTATTGTTCGCCGATCCGGACGGAACGAATAAGGGCCTGGGGATCACTGATGACATGGTCGGCCGGCAGGACCAGCAGAAGCGGTTCGTCTGCCTCATGCAGGGCCTGGAATGCGGCAACAGCCAAGGCAGGAGCCGTATTTTTCCCTTCAGGCTCCAGCAGAATAGTGGCCCGGCACTCTATCTGGCGCAGCTGCTCGGCCACCAGAAAACGATGCGCCTCATTACAGATGACAATGGGACGGCCCTGGTCTTCAAGAGCGGCCAGACGTAACATGGTTTCCTGGAGCATCGACCTTTCGCCGGCCAGGGCAAGAAGCTGTTTCGGGTAGAGCTCCCTGGACAAGGGCCACAACCGGGTCCCTGAACCACCGCAAAGAATTACTGGTATAAGAATTTTTTTCATATATTTTAATTAGTTACAAGGTTCAAGGTTCAAGGTTCAAGGTTCAAGGTTCAAGGTTCAAGGTTCAAGGTTCAAGGTTCAAGGTTCAAGGTTCAAGGTTCAAGGTTCAAGAAAAGAGTCTAGGCGCATGGTGCGGCGGTTGCAAGTGCCGGATCATTTTCAATGTCAGATATCTCGTGGCAGACCAGCTGTCGTTTCGACAGGCTCAACACACCCCGGAAGCCCCCTTGCCTCTTCCCCCTCGCAATGACGTGCCCCTTGTGCCTTGGCCCTTGAGCCTTGCCCCTTCCCCGTCACTCGGGGCGTTCTTATTGACGGGCTGTTTCGATGAAATTAGCAAGAAATGCGACAAGTGTCCGCTTGGAGTTTATGTAGTCTGGGGGGGCACGTTATATAGATCTACCTTAGTGCCTGTCCAGAAATGGTCCTCTCGGAGTCTCGTAAACTCGCTTACCGTCCCGATCTCCCGGAGCCCTTACCTCCTCCGGAACGCGCATTTTTCACCTCATTTTTCTAGTCTCAGCGGCGCTCGCTACCTTTTTCATCGAGCTGTTATAGTTTGTTCAGAGCAGCGCTGATGACCTCCTTCAACTCGGGCAATTTATCTTCTAAAATTGCCCATACAGTTTCAAGATCAAGGCCCAGATAATCGTGAACCAGGATGTTGCGAAGGCCTGCGATCTTATACCATTCAACATCCTGATGTTTCGACTTGAAATCTTCAGAAAGACGCTGGGTCGATTCTGCAAGCACTTGCAGATTACGGAGTACTGCATCCTGAACCATGGAGGCCTCTATAAAAGAGGCCAGACTCATACCGGCCGTGTAGGATTGAACCTTGTCAATACTCTCCATTATGTGGATGAGGTAGAGTTTGTCATCTTTCATAACGGTCTGGCCTCTTTTATAATCTTATCATGAAGATACCAATGCAAACCCCGCTCAGTAACAATATCCACCTTACGCCCCAGCAGCTCTTGAAGCTTGATAAGCGCCCCGCCAAGATCCAGCACGGTACGTCCTTTTTCCAGTTCCACCAAAAAATCAATATCGCTTTGCGGGGTTTCTTCGCCACGGGCGACCGAGCCAAAAACACGCATAGTAGCAATGCCATGTTGCCGAGCAACCGCAAGTATCTCATTCCTTCTTTTTTGCAGAACCTCAAATTCTTTCATTGTTAAATCCTTGCAGTGAAATAAAGGGATTGGAGGATCCTTAGCTTCCGGAAAAAGGTTCAAGGTTCAAGGTTCAAGGTTCAAGGTTCAAGGTTCAAGGTTCAAGGTTCAAGGTTCAAGGTTCAAGGTTCAAGGT
>PKTX01000058.1 GCA_002868945.1 Desulfobulbaceae bacterium | reverse complement strand
CATTTATTCTTCTAACGGGGCTGAATTGCTTTGGGGAGGTACGTCTCCCCTGCGGCCTACAGTGTTCCCTGTGTACGCTTCACGACTCTTGTTCGCCATGCTATCTGCTCCGCAAGTCGCGCAACACTCGGTACGGGCTGCTGGTTAAGCTTTGCCCGATGGGGACTTCCTGCCTTGTTGCAAGGGCAAGGCACCCTATTCAAGAAGCACCAAGCTGCGCTTGGCGCACTAACGATCAAGGTCACTTGCGCCGCCAAGAAATTTGACCGTCAGGCCGCAGACGTTCACGGCGTCAAGTGAACCGCCTGGTTCGGCAATTATATTTTTTTGTATATTTCCCTAAGGTCATTAAGCGTAGAATAGAGAACGTTCTCAATCTCATTTGTGTGGAAAATCTCCTCAAAAAAAACCTTGCCGACTTGACCAAGAAGATGAGGCTTAAATATTTCCTGGGAAAAGCTGCCAAAGTCTTGCAGCTCATTTAGAGTAACGCAGGTAGGTGGGTTTGGAATTTTGTTATTTAAATTTTGAAGTCGAAGGATATTAAGAATGATTTTTTGGATGAACAGTTTTTTTTTGGCTAAACTCAAACTATCTTTCTGTAAATATATGTGGGTTAGCCTCTCAAAAATACGTTGTTTTTTTCTTGTTGAGGCTGCTTTACTAAAAAAAACCTGATTGCGCCAAGTTCCCTCTCCTTTCAACCAAATACCATAGTTGGCAATGTGGATAGCTAACTCAGAACTAAGCCAAGTTTTTGAATTTAAACGTTCAGGCTTTATCCAAATGAAATCAAAATATTTACTAGCTTTACGCTTTTTATCCCCAACAAAAAGAATGTCGACATCTGACTGAACATGTTCACATCCGTATGCATATGACCCAAACAGCACAACCTCAATGCTATTCTCTTCACAAGGATTAAAAGATTCAGGGAAAGCAGGAAATCTTTCGGTGATTTTTCCAAGAATTATGCTAGGAGTGTTAACCATGAAAAACTCTTAATTTTTGTGTGAACTTGAGGAATTTTTTTTCAAACTCAATAGCATTATCCTGTAAAACATCTATTTCGTCTTCGTCAACACTGTCGGTAGAGCCACCGCCTTCACAAAAGAACTCCATTTCATCGGCTAGGTCACGGAGGTCATTATCAATAACTCCAGCAAATGGCCTCAATGCTTCAGACAACGAGGGCGGAGAGGGAACAGTAGAATACCCGAATTCTGAAAGTTTCTCCAAAGACTCTGTTAATGAGGCCCAATAAGTTTCAATATTAGAAATCTCTCCATAATCAATTTGCCCTACAAGTTGAAACAAATTAGCTTCTATTTCCTCAAGAACATTTTCGATCATAATATTACCTTAATGTGTTTTTACACATGTAATATTTATTGTTTTGGTATCAGTAATAGGATTTTTGCTATCAACATTCCAATAACCAATAAGAGAGAGGATGGTCAATGCAATGATGGCACAATATTGGGCATAATAAAAAATATGGTTTTTCCATGAGAACATACTTTTTAAAGATCTTAGTGTTCTATTTCTCCCAAAATTTTTTAAATCAATCGCAGTCCTTGGCGAACCCTTCAACAACTTAAATACATTTTTATTAATTGATTTTTTCTTTAGATCATTTTCGTCTCTGACCACCAGTAATCTATCGATAGCTTGTTCAATAATTAATGCCCTTTTTGACAGGATTTTTTTTGTTTCTAGTTGTTCTTGTTCCAAAAATTGTAAAACTAAAATAACAAAAATCATCAAGGCGATTACATGGAAAGAGGACAAGAAAACAATTTTTCCGGACATTAAACTAATTATGATTGCTGATTCGAGCGTAATGCACCATCCTCGAACCTTAAGTTCAAAATCAGCAATTTTGTCAATTTTATTTTGAACTATTCGATATTCTTCAAATAGCCCATTAATTAGATTTTTCATTGGTTACTCGTAAAGCCGAACGTTCGCCGGATGAACCGCGAGACTCGCAGGTGTCCGGTAAAAATTGTTTTTTAATTTTTGTCGGACACTGAGAATCGCAGTCGGTTCTATTGGCCTGATAGGTGGAGCGCGCAGCGCGGAACCTCTCGGGACAATAGCGAAGCATCCGGCGAACGATAAGCGGGAGAGGGAGGGGGTCAAATCTTTAACCTTGACAATCTTTCTGTGAGGCTTGGCACGGACCAAGCTAACAACTTGAATTTATTTATTATATGTTCCACAACCAGGCGTTATTGAAGCTTAGAGGGCCTTTTTGGGCGTCAAAAAGCAGGCTGTAAGGCGAAGTGCTGGTCTGAACGGGGATATAATCGTGCAAGCTACTGCGCATAAAAGAACCTGACAACCTATTTCCTGCTTCCGGTTGCATTTCTGCATGTCTGCCGATCAGGACGAAGAAACAGAACAGTGCGATTGCGGCCCCGGCATGGGCCGGTGCCGAAAAATCAAACAGTGCCCGAAGGGCATCCGCCTTGTTGTTCCCCATCCAGCCCTGAGCTCGTTTTCTTTTGGGAAAGGGACTTGAATTTCAGCATGTCTGAACACCCGCAGGGTGTGAGTTTCTGAAATTCCCCTTTCACGAAAGAAAACGAGCGCGCCGTCAGGCCAGGGCTGTTGGGGCGCCCTTTTTCGGTTCCTTTTTGGGCGGCAAAAAGGAACAAAAGATCAAGTGCCACCATAAACCAGATGAAGCCCCAATAGGCCAGTCAGCACCCAAAAAATCGGCTTACAACAAGGCTCCCCACATTAGCCGGAATTGCCCAGGGCCGGAAAAGCCACTGGAGCCTGCTGAGGAGACAGGTTCATGTTGCAGGGCCTTGAAAAAGAGGAAGAGCCGGCGGGTGTGGGCGGGCAAGGGTTTGGCTGCCAGTGCTTGTTGCCTGTGGCGGCGTCGGCACCGGAAAGTCAAAATGTCAAGCCTGCCCCCTACTTGCGGTTGAATGCGATATTCCGGGGACAATACTATTTCTTAGGGCGTCATGCCGGTTTCGGTCGGAGATCCCGGCCTATGAAAGAGGTCAAGCCGACTTTTAACTTGTTCCTCGTCCCGTGTCGCTTGCGTGATCTGATGGTTGTAAAATGGGGCGACACGATCTCTGTCTACCTGACACCATGAAGGAGTGCAATGGTTTTCTTGTGTCAGGGCTGAAGACACAAAAAATGAGACCTTCAGGGGTAACCACTTTCCAACTTTTTGAAAAGACTAAACAACGGATTGTCCCAATTCCGGCCCTCCGGGATTGGATCAGGGTTAAGAATCCTATAGAGCCCGCAGGGCATTCTCTGAAAAAAAGCTGAAAGCGTACGGGCCTCCTTCCCTGTATCGCCCGGCGAGCCGGCGGGCTCCTACGCTATCATTCCGGGAGGGGGGGGCTGAGGCTTGATGGTCATCAACCAAAAAAAAGGGCTCTCAGCATATGCACTGAGAGCCCCTTTGTATTCTGGTGCCTGGAGCGAGAATCGAACTCGCACGGAGCTACGCTCCATGGGATTTTAAGTCCCAGGTGTCTACCTATTCCACCATCCAGGCATGAGCTGGTTTTTTAGCACATTGTCTTCGCCATATCAAGAAACAAAAGCAGAGGCAGGCGCCGTGGAGCCGTACTTTTCATGGGGGCGCACACCACCGCTCAGCGCAGCTTGATGGCTGCTGTCTTCTCGCTGATGCCGCGCTTTAAGACCTCGCGGTTATAGGCGGTAATCACGTCGCGCCTTTTGAGCATGCCCACCACCCACAGGTCATCCTTTGACTCCACCACCGGGATCTCCTCAATGCCCTTGACCACGAATTGGGTCATGGCGTCATAGAGGTTGTCGCTCGGCGTCAGGGTGATGAGCTTACGGGCGCAGATATTGCCCACGGTGGAGCTGAGACGCAGCTCCTCGTCGTGCAGAATGGTCTTGACATCCTGCAGGGAGATGATGCCCACCATGCGGCCGGCATTGGGGCCGGTCTCGGCCAGCACCGGGAAATAAAAACTGTCGTCCGCCATGGAAAACATCTTGAGGAGCTGGTTGACATTGGCCCGCTCGCTGATGAAATCGACATCCTCGGTCATGGCAATGCCCACGGGCAGGGATTTCATGATGGCGGTCTCCCTGCCCTCGTGGATATCAATACCCTCCCGGCTGAAATCAACCGTATCAATGGAGTCGGCATAGAGCTGTTTGGCCACCACCGTGCCGATGATACTGGCCAGCATCACCGGAATAATAATCTGGTAATTACCGGTCATCTCAAAGAGCAGAAAGATGGCGGTGAGGGGCGAGTGGGTGGTGGCCCCCAGAAAGGCACCGATGCCGACAGCGGCATAGGCCCCCGGCCCGGCCACGAAGCCGGGGAATAAGAGATTACAGACCAGGCCGAAGGCGCCGCCGATCATGGCGCCGATAAAAAGGGCCGGCGCAAAGACACCGCCGGCGCCGCCGGTGCCGATGGTAATGGCCGTGGCGCCGATCTTCAGAAAGACCAGGATAACCATCACCCACAGGACACCGTTACCGTGCAGCACCTTCTCGATGTAGAAGTAGCCGTCCCCCATGACCTGGGGAAAGAAGATACCCAGGGAGCCGACCACGGCCGCGCCGATAATGGGTTTGACAAAGGGGCTGATCTTGACGCCCCGGCAGTGGTCCCGCACCTGGTAGAAAAAACGGATATGGATAACCGCGATAATGCCGATGATAATCCCCATCAAGACGTAGAGAGGGATCTCCATGAGGGGGTTGACGATCTGGTAGTCGGGAATGGGAAAGGCGGGCGACTCGCCGTACACGGCGCGGGCCACAACCGTGGCAATGGCGGAGGAGATAACCAGGGCCGAGAAGGAGGAGATCTCATAGGTGCCGAGCAGAACGATCTCCGAGGCGAAAAAGACGCCGGCCATGGGCGCGTTGAACATGGCGCCGATGCCGCCGGCGCAGCCGGCGGCAATATAGACCTTCATGCGATCGCCGGAGACCCGGAAGAACTGGCCCACCTGCGAGCCCACCGCCCCACCCACCTGGGCAATGGGGCCCTCCACCCCGGCTGAACCACCCGTACCGATGGTCAAGGAGGTGGCAAAGGTCTTGAGCAGGATGGTGCGGAACCGGATGCGGCCGCCCTCCAGGTTTACCTTGCGCAGGAAACTGGTAAAGCCGTAGCCGTTGACCTCACCCGGGAAGAAATAGGCCAGCGGAATAAGCAGCACCATGCCCAGCATGGGGATAAGGGGCAGCAGCAGCGCCGCAATTCCGAAGCTCTTAAAGAGAAAGACCTCGCCGGAGTGGAACACCGCCAGACTGCCCTCCCCGAAGAAGGTCATCAGACCGCCATCAAAAAGGGTATGACGGACAAACTCCTCGGTGGAGCGGAAGAGGATGTTGGCCAAGCCGGCGGCAAGCCCGATAAAGGAGGCGATGACCACCATGAGGGTGCTCTCGCCGGGAATATATTTCTGCAGACTGGTAAGCTTCATGAAATCTTGGGGATGCGGCAACCGATGAGACCGGCCTGGCGCAGAAAGTAATCGTCCGTCATACCGGCAATAAAATCCACGGCAATGGCCGCGGCCGGGGTGTCGTGCCGGTATCGTCTGTCCATGAAGCGCATGAGCCGCGTATAGACGGGCGAGGCCTGGTCTTCCCGCTTGATTTCATCAACATAGCGGGCCAGCAAGGCGGCAAAACACTCCTTCACCTTTGCCTTATCAGGCTTAATGGCGGCATTCAGATAGATGGACCGGTAGTTAAAGGATTTGAGTTCCTGCAGGGCGTCCGATACCTCCTGAGAAAAAGCCACGGCACCGTCGCAGCCCTGCTCAATGAGGTCCGTCACCAGTCGGTGGACAATGGTGCCGTTGGTGCGGCCCAACACCCGTTGACAGTGGTCCGGAATATCGTCGCGGCTGATCAGCTTCAGCTCAATGGCGTCTTCGATGTCACGGCCGATATAGCTCAGGGTATCGGCCAGCCGCACCAGGCAGCCCTCAAGGGTCATGGGGCGCAGCTTGGCATTCTTATCGCCACTCTTGACAGCGATCTTGGCATCATACTCGGCAAAGGAGATCTCGCCCCGGGGCCGGATGGTGCGGTTGTGAACCTCGCCGTCGTGACAGAGGATGCCGTCCAGCACCTGGACGGTGAGATTGCAGCCCCGGCCATGGTTCTCCAGGTGCTCCAGAAAACGGACCGACTGCAGGTTATGCTGAAAAGAGGCAAGGCCGTGGCTGCGGCCCAGTTCATCAAGGATGGCCTCGCCGTCATGGCCGAAGGGTGGATGGCCGATATCATGGCCCAGGGCAATGGCCTCCACCAGATCCTCATTCAGGGCAAAGACCCGGGCCAGGGTTCTGGCAATCTTGGAAACGAGCTGAACATGGAGAACCCGGTGGGTAATGTGGTCGTTTTCCACCAGGTAAAAGACCTGGGTCTTGTCAATGTAGCGGGTATAGGCGCGCGAGTGAAGGATACGGTCGGCATCCACGGCAAAGGAGGTGCGATGCCCCTCCCTCTCTTCCGGATAGCGCCTGATAGCGTTTTTACTCAGGGTGGCCCGGGGAGAAAGAAAGCGCTCCTCTCTCTGCTCCAGCCCCCTCTTTATGGCAACAAGCTGTTCTTCAATCATGCCACGCCACGGGAAACAATTAAAAAAAAGTTACTTGTAACACAAGGAGCAGGGGAGAAAAAGGCTTTTATGGCAAAGAGAAAGAGGCTATCCCCCTCTTGCCGGCCGCGTTTTTTTTACTGACGCCGGCCGCTTTTTTATTGTACTATCAGAGGCGGACTTTTTTTTGACAAGGGGATTTATTTCCCTCTTTTTTTTATTATATTCAACATATTAAGAATACCCTGCCGGCGATCAGGAGTGCTGCTCTTGGCAAGGATGCCGGCCGGGCGGCCGAGTCACGACGCACTGCGTCGAACCGAAAAGGGAGAACCGACACGGCGCTTGTCGCAGCCCCGCCTCCCCTTGCCCCTTGCACCTTGCCCCTTGAGCCTTGCCCCTTGCCCCTTGCACCTTGAACCTGATCCAAGACAGTACCGAGCACACCAATCACACCGTTCCCATATGATAAAAACTGCTGGAGAAAATTGATCTAACAGCTCGTTAAAAGGAGAATCGTTATGGCATCAAACACCGACTTTGACAAGGCCCTGGCCGTGGGCAGGCCTCCCAATATCCGCAGGCTTTTTCCCCACTCCCGGGCCCTGATCGTCAGCGGCAAGTATATTGATCTTGCCCTGGAGGCCAAGGGCAAGGCCATGACCATTGCCGCCAACGCCCGCAACAATTTTATTATCCGCGGCGCCCTGATGGCCGCCCAACGCGCCAATGCCGCCATTATTATTGAAATCGCCCGATCAGAGGGCGGTGCCAAGGCTTACTGCCCCACCAACTACTGGAACATGGCCCGCCAGGTGGATCAGGCCATGAACGAGCTGGACATCACCGTGCCGGTGGCCATCCATGCCGACCACTACGGCATCAAGAGCGAGGCGGACATTCCCTATGCAAAGCAGGAGATCCCCACCCTCTTTGAGGCCGGCATCACCTCCATTGCCATTGACGCCTCCCACATGATGGATGACAAGAACCTGCTGGCCAATCTGGAGTTGAGCCGCTTTATTCCAGACTGGGCCGGCCTGGAGACGGAAATCGGCGAGATCAAGGGCTCGGAAGGCCTCTCCGCCGTGCCGGAGGCGGTCTTCCTCATTGCCGGTCTGAACGCCCACAATATCTTCCCCAACTGGATCGCCCTCAACAACGGCACCACCCATGGCATTGAGGCCAGCGGCCAGGGCATCCAGGTGGAGCTCACCGCCGAGATCCACGAGGCCCTCCGCAAATACAAGGTCAACGGCGCCCAGCACGGCACCTCGGGCAACAGCTCGGATCGTCTGCGGGCCATTGCCGAAAAAACCCACACCACCAAGGCCAATGTGGCCACCTCCCTGCAGATGCTCTCCTGGGGCCTTGAGGTCAATGACTACGGCAATGCCATTGTCAACGACGACGGCAGTTTCAAGAAGGTCAAGGGCGAGGGCATGAGCGAAGAACTGTGGCAGGAGATGGTGGATTTCGCCACGGCCCAGGGCTGGAACGGCGGCAATTACAAGAATCTCAACCTGCTCTTTGACAACCGCCTCATGGGCCAACCCAGACAGATTCGCGAACGGATGTGCAAACGGGTGGAGGAGTTTATCTACAACCTGCTGACCACGGTCTTTAATGCCGAAGACAGCGCCGACCATTGCCTGGCGGCCATCATCAAGGCCGGTTCCCATGACCCCGGCCCCAAGGCCGAAGGCATTGAGGATGCCGCGCAATGGACACCGGACAAGATCATTGCCCGGGCCGCCCAGCTTGACACGGACAAAGGCCCGGCCGGTGATTTTGACGATTGATCGGCTGAGATTCGCCTGTTGTGCCGCATAAAAAAAAGCCCGCTGCTTATCGTTAAGCAGCGGGCTTTTTTAATTCGGTCACTAAAAAAAGGGGGCGATCAGACCTTCAGGACATTGGTTATGTCCTTGGCCTGGTCCACCTTTTCCTTGATGCTGTTCACCTCTTTGAGGCCGGGGACGTTCTCCTCAACAAGCTTGTTTTTGGCCTCATCCACATCACTCATCGACTTTTTGAAGGATTTTATGCCTTTACCAAGGCCTTCACCGATTTCCGGTAATTTTTTACCGCCAAAAACCAGAAAGGCAATGGCCAGAATGACTATTAATTCAGGGGTTCCCAGTCCAAACATCGTTCACCTCCGCAGTGGCTGCGCCCATCAGGCCTTAGTAGAATCGTCTTGATCATCGATCTTCTTGGCGTCTTCTTCCTTGGTGGCGGTCTTAAAATTCTTGATGCCCTTACCAATCCCGGAACCGATCTCCGGCAGTTTTCCCGCCCCGAAAATAATAACAATTATAACCAGGATGACAACCAGCTCCGGCATTCCAAGTCCAAACATCTTTCATCCCCTCTTGTAAATTAACATACGCTTGCCCAGGCAAGCATTGTGACAACAGCCGAACAACGTCAAAAAAACAGATGGCCGGTCCTCATGAAGAAATACCCCATCATGTGGCCAAAGGCAAAGGATTTTTAGCAGGGCGCTTTCTGCGACCATGCCCGAAACAGCGGCAACAGGCCCTGGTCTCCCCGCTGATCATGCCCGCAACAGCCCCGGCTAACAGGGGCGGCCGGTGAGACGGCCGGCCAGCTCCCGGCACCGGGCCAGAACCGCCTCCTCATCCATGCTGAGCAGGCGGCGATTTTCCATGACCGGCCTGCCGTTGATCACCGAATGGACGACATCATGGCCCCGGGCCGCATAGACCAGGTGCGAGGCAACATTATACATGGGGGTCAGGTGCGGTTGATCAAGGTCCAGCACAATCATATCCGCCCTCTTGCCCTCTTCCAGGGAGCCGATGCGGCTCTCCGCCCCCAGGGCACGAGCGCCGCCCATGGTGGCCATGGCCAGGGTCTCCGAGGCGGGCAGGGCCGTGGGGTCAAGGCTATGCACCTTCTGGAGCTTGGCGGCGCTATCCATCTCGGAGAACATATCCACATCATTATTGGAGGCAGCGCCGTCCGTACCGATGCCCACATCCACCAGGGCGTTGCGCAGGGCGGCAATGGGCGCCACCCCGGAGGCCAGTTTCATATTACTCTCCGGACAGTGGGCCACCTTGACGCCCCGTTCGGCCAGCAAGGCGATCTCGCCGGCGTCAAGGGCAACACAGTGGGCGGCCAGCACGGAACCGTCAAGCAGGCCGAGCCCCTCAAGATGACGCACGGGAGATTTGCCGAATTGCGCCATGGCCCCCTCCACCTCGCCTCTTGTTTCGGCAAGATGAATGACATACCTGCTGCCCCGCTCCACCGCCTTCTCTTTCAGACGAACCAACAGATCCGGCGAGCAGGTGTAGACGGCATGGGGATCAACCGTCACCGAAACAAGGGGGTGATCCTCATACTGGTCAAACATCTCATCGACATAGACAAAGCCGTGCTCCAGCGCACCGTAGCAGGGCGAGGGAAAATCGTAGAGCACCTCACCGATCCAGGCCCGCATGCCGCTCTGCTCTGCCGCCCGGGCCACATCCTTGGCAAAGAGGTACATGTCACAGAAGCTGGTGGTACCGCTCTTTATCATCTCCATGGCAGAAAGCAGGGCGCCCTGATAGACCAGTTCGCTGCTGAGTTTGGCCTCCACCGGAAAGATATGCTCCTGCAGCCAGGTCATCAGCGGCAGATCATCGGCCAGGCCTCGCAAAAGCGCCATGGAGGCATGGGTGTGGACATTGACCAGACCGGGCATCACCAGGCCACGCCCCGTCTCCAGCACCGGCACGGCGCCATACTTGGCGCGCAGCTCTTTTTTATCGCCCAGCTCACGAATGGTATCGCCGGCCACGGCCACGGCGCCGTTTTTGATAATGGTCTGCCGAGCGTCCATGGTCAAGACAGTGCCACAGACCAGCAGGGTAACGTCCTTCTTTGTCATTCCATGCTCCCCACCACCTCGTGCATCAACCGGACAAAATCATGTTCCGCCTTTTTGGCCTCTGCCAGAATATCATCAATGAGGATAGCCTGAAAGTTATCAGGATCATTGACATTGGCCACCATGGCAACACCCAGGATGCGCAGACCGGCATGCACTCCGACAATAACCTCGGGCACGGTGGACATACCCACCGCATCGGCACCGCACTGCCGCAGATAGCGGGTCTCGGCCGGTGTCTCCAGGCTGGGGCCGGCAATGGCCACATAGACGCCGCGGGCCAGGCGCTCGATACCGAGCCGCTGGCCGCACTCCAGGGCAAGCTCCTGCAGGGTCGGGTCATAGGCCTGTGACAGATCGGGGAAACGGGGCCCCCACTCATCAATATTGATACCGCGCAGGGGATTATCCGGAATAAAGTTAAGGTGATCGGCGATAACCATGAGGGTACCGGGTCTGAAAGCGCGATCAAGACCGCCGGCCGCATTGGAGACCAGCAGATATCGCGCCCCGAGCAGGGAGAGAACCCGCAACGGAAAGGTGATCTGCCGGGTGGAGTAGCCCTCGTAGTAATGAAAGCGGCCCTGCAGCACGGCCACCTGCTTACCGGCCAGCTCACCGCAGATCAAGCGCCCGGCATGGCTGGTGACCGTGGAGCGTGGAAAATAGGGGATCTCCTCATAATCGAAGGTCGTGCTCTCTTCAATGTGATGGGCCAGGGCGCCGAGGCCGGTGCCCAGAATAATGATGATATCAGGGGGAACCGGCAACCGTTCTTCAAGAAAGTCAACAGCCTCCTGCACCTGCTCGCGGTAAAGGCGTGCACCGGTGGTCATCTGTTCATTCTCCTTGTTTCCTTGGTGCTCATATTGTTCTTGGGCCGGGAATCACGGGCAATGCCGCCGCCCGCCAAAAGAGAGAAGACCATGCTCACCGCAAGAGGGCGACCAGATCATCGGCCTGGGCAAAAGCCTTTTCAGTCTGCCGAAAAAGCTCCTTGATGGTGGCGGCGGTCAGGGGCAGGCCATGCTCGGCAAAAAGACCGGCAAGGGGGGGATCAAGAAAGGGCAGGCAGAGGGCGGCGCCCTCCTCACCCTCCATGCCGACAACGTTGAGCTGCGCCAGGATATCGGCCAGCCGGACCACCAGGGGGTAGAGCTGATGGGCAGGCGCTGATTCCGGGCAATGATGATAGCCCACCGCCATCTGCAGGGTCTCGGGAAAGAGCCAGCTCTTGATCAGAAGTCGGCCAAGGTCCTCATGGTTGAGCCCCAGATAGGCGATCTCTTTTTTGGAGTCGTCAAGATTTTCGGTCTTGCCGTAGATTTTTTCAAGGGACTCGCGGGAAAAGGCCAGAAAGATGACGAGCTTGCCGATGTCGTGGATGAGACCGGCCACAAAGAGACCATTGTCGTCATGCCCCATGTTCTCGGCAATGGTCTTGGCTGCCAGGGCGCTGTAAAAGGAGTGACGCCACAGGGAATTGACCATATCTCCCTTTTTCCGATAGCTGGTAAAGGTGTTGAACATTACCTTGGCCAGCACCATGTTGCGCACCTCCTCCATGCCGAGCACGGCCAGGGCATGGGAGATGGAAGAGACCTCGCGGCTCAGGCCGAAGAAGGGCGAATTGGCCATCTTGATCACCGAGGCGGACAGACCGACCTCTGCCTCGACAATGGCGGCCAGCTTATCGAGACTGCTTTCCGGATCGGCGGTGACCTGCAGGATGCGGGTGACCACGGCAGGCAGGGGCGGAAAATCATTGACCTGGGCAATGAGCTGTATGGCTATCTTCTTTTTGGAGGAATCATTCATGACAGGGCCTCTTCTGTATCACCGTCATTGACGAACAGATCCCTGTTTTCGCGAATCACCTCCAACATGATGTTGACGAGAAAAGGATCAAACTGCTTGCCCGACTGACGCTTTATCTCCTCAACGATCTTGTCGGGGCTCATGGGCTCCCGGGAATAGCTGGGGCTGCTCATGGCCACAAAGGCATCAACCAGGGCAAAAAGACGCGCCCCCATGGGAATTTCATAGCCGTCAAGGCCCTCCGGATAGCCGCTGCCATTATAATACTCATGGTGATAGCGCAGGATAGCGCGCTCATCGGCAAAAAAATCAAAAAGATCGGTAAGCTCTTTCAGCATCAGGGGTTGATCGCGGATGGCGGCCAGCTCCGCCTCGTCCAGGGAGCCCTCCTTGGAGAGGGCCGCATCACAGATAAAGAGCCGCAGCAGATCGTGCAGTTTAAAGGAGCGCAGAAAGGATTGCACCACCGTATTGGGCAGGTTGAGACGCTTGCCAAAGGTTTTGACCATGCGGGCGGCCAGGGTGTTGCGTTTACGGAGCTGAGCCTGGTTATAGGTCTGGCTGTGCACCATGGCCTCAAAGGAGGCCAGGGCCGAGGCCCGCGTCTTTTCCAGGGTGGTGCGCAGGCGCTCCCTGATACAGCTCAGATCAGCGCGGCCTTTGCCGCCGCAAGGTTGATACGGCGCCTTGCTGCCATGCTCAAAACAATAGACCCGGTTCCGGCCGCCGGCCTTGGCCTGATAAAGGGCGTGATCCGCCTGTTCAATGAGTTCGGCCGGATGCTTCATGCGGTAATCAAAAAGGGCCAGGCCGATACTGACCGTGACCTGCAGCTTGATATCATTATGGCTGAAGACCGCTTCCTCAATGGTCTCGCGGATTTTTTCGGCGATATTCATGCCCCCCTGCTTGGCCGTATCAGGCAGGACAATGACAAACTCTTCACCGCCATAGCGGGCCAGGATATCGGTCTGGCGGATCTCGGCCCGGACCTGCTCGGCGAATTCTTTCAAGACAGTGTCGCCGACCTGATGACCATAGGAATCATTGACCTCCTTGAAGAAGTCAATATCGAGCATGAGCAGGGCCAGGGGGTAGTCATGCCGCTTGGCTAAATAAAATTGCTGGGCAAAAAGCTCCTGGAAATGAATGTGGTTATAGAGGCCGGTGAGGCCGTCACGCGTCGCCTGTTGCTGCAGAAGCCTGTTCTGCAGACGAATAACCTCATTTGCCTTCTGCAGCTCCAGCTGGCGCTGATAAAGATCCAGATAGACACGCAGCTTGGCCCGGAGAATATCGGCCTGCAGGGGACGCGACAGGACATCTATACAACCGGCCTCATAGCCCTTGGCCACCAGATCCTTGTTTTCCTTGTCATCGGCAAGCAGGACAATGGGAACACATTTGGTTTCATCCGCCTGCCGCAGGGTGGTCACCGTCTGAAAACCATCGACAGCGGCAAAGTCGACATCCATGAGGACCAGGGCGCTGTTCTGCTCCTGCACCTGGACGGCAATGTCTTTGGGGTCAGTCACCTGGATAACGGCAACCGGAATACCGGTCAATTCATGATCCAGGGTCTGATAGTTTTCCGAGGCGAAATCAGCCAGGATTATACTTACAGGAGACTGCGATTGTTGAGAAAATTCCATAGATTACCACACAAAAAAAGAGACGCCCTGAAGCGCTCATTATACATGGGTCATTGTTTTTTGGAAAGCCGACCCGATAGCTTTTTTTCTGACATTTTTGCCAGAGGCGTTATAACATATTTTCTTCTTATCCTTTTTTTTAAAATATTTCAGGGAGAAAAAAAATATGGGTGTCGACAACAGGGTGCTGCTGGAAAACATCGAGTGGTTTGATGAATCAGGTCAGGAAATAGTCAAACGCCTGCCCAGCACGGGTTCAGGCGAAATCAAATTCGGTGCCCAGCTCACTGTCCGCGAAAGCCAGGCCGCCCTCCTTTTTTATAAGGGCAAGGCATGTGATGCCTTCGGGCCGGGACGCCACACCCTGAAGACCGGCAACATCCCCATTATCACCAAACTGCTCTCCGCCCCCTGGGGCATGCAAAGCCCGTTACGCACCGAGGTCTACTTCGCCAACCTCAAGACCTTTACCAATCTGAAATGGGGCACCCGCGATCCGGTCGCCTTCAAGGATGACGAGCTCGGCCTGATCCGGCTGCGGGCCCACGGCGTCTTTAACATCAAGGTGGTGCAACCCGTCCTCTTTATCAACACCATGGTGGGCACCATGGGCCGGCTGACCTCCGGCGAGATCAGCGACTATCTCAAGAGGGTGATCGTCTCCCGCTTTAACGACCATCTGGGCGAAAAGCTGGACACCATCTTCAACCTGCCCGGCACCTATGATGAACTCTCCCAGGGCCTTCAGGCCAGACTGGCGGCCGACTTCAGCCATTTCGGCCTGGAGCTGAGCCACCTCTACATCACTTCGATCACCCCGCCCCCGGAGGTACAGAAAACCATTGATGACCAGAGTCGCTTAAACATTATCAATGATATGGATAAGCTGATTAAACTGAAGGCGGCCGCTGCCATGGAAAAGGCAGCCGACAACCAGGGCGAGGCCGGGGCCGGCATGGGCATGGGCATGGGCCTGATGATGCCGGCCATGTTTACGGCCGGCCTGAGCGGCGCAGGCAAAAACGAGGCGGCAGAGGCCGCCCGTATCACCTGCCCTGATTGCCACAACCAGATTCCGGCCTCATCTCGCTTCTGTCCCCGCTGCGGTCACCAGGTGGTGGTGACCAGACAGTGCCAGCAGTGCGGCAAAAACCTGGCGGCCAATGCCAGATTCTGCAGCAGGTGCGGTCAGCCGGCCGATGAAAAGCCCCGGGAGACAACCTGCCCGACCTGCACCAACAGCAATCTGCCCGGCGCCCTGTTCTGCAACAATTGCGGCGAAAAGCTGTAAGCCGGCCTGATTTAAGGTTCAAGGGGTAAGGGGTAAGGGCATGTACGTCGGAACGGCTGCTTTTCAAACTTTTCTTCCGACTCCTGATTGCTGAATCCTGAATTCTGAATCCTGAATATGGAATTACCAGGAAAAATGCCATGCAACTGAGGGTTCTCCAGCAATGCCCGCAATGCGGCGGTGAAGTGGAGCTGGCCGAAACAGACCGGGTGCTCAACTGCCCCTTCTGCGGAGTACGCCACATTCTGGCCTGCGACACGCCCCGTTTCACCCTGCCCCATGTCAATGGGCCCGGCCGCCTGCTGCACGTCCCCTACCTGCGCTGCAAGGGCTCGATCTTCTCCTGCCACCTGCAGGGGGTGGAGCATCGCATCGTTGATACGACATTGAAGGCCCTGCCCCTCACCGTCCTGCCCGCCACCCTGGGCTACCGTCCCCAGGCCATGAAGATGCACTATGCCGCAAAAGAGCTTGCCGCCACCTGTCTGAAAGGCAGCATCTCCAAGACAGAGGCGATCGCCAGGGCCGCAGCTCTTCACCGGACCACAAGCACAGACCGCCGGCCTTTGCTCCAGGAGTGGATCGGCGAATCGGTGAGCCTCATCTACATGCCCCTCTTTACAAACGGCAACAGGGTCTATGACGGTGTCACCGGTGCGCCGCTGGCCACCATGCCGGAAGGCAGGGATATTTTTAATGATGCCGGCCTGCAGGGCGGCGCCTGGCAACTGAACCTGCTGCCCGCCATCTGTCCCCACTGCGGCTGGGACCTGCGTTGCCGGCAGGAGAGCGTCGTCCTGCTCTGCGCCAACTGCGATACGGCCTGGCAACAGACCGGTGATCGCCTGACCGGCGTGGAGTATGAGACGGTGCCTGCCAAGGGCGACGATGCCGTTCATCTGCCCTTCTGGCGTCTGGAGGTGGACTTTGGCGGCATTGCCATCCAGTCGCTGGCCGACTTTATCCGCCTTACCAACATCCCCCGGGCCATCCAACCGGAGTGGGAGAAGAGAAGAATGGCCTTTTATTGCCCGGCCTTTAAAATACGGCCGCAGATCTTTTTGCGGATCGCCGCCCAACTCACCAGCGGCCAGCTGCCCGGCTCAGGGGAGTGCCACATACCGGCGGAGTCGGTTGCCGTCTCCCTGCCGGCAGCAGAGGCGGGCGAAAGTGTCAAACTCATCCTGGCGACCGCCGCGATTGCCAAGCGCAATATCATGCCCAAGCTGCCGGACATCTCCGTCGCCATTCGCCGCAATCATCTTGTTTTTCTGCCTTTCTTTGATAACGGTTATGAACTCTGCCAGGAAGAGATAAAGGTGGTTATTAACAAACAGTCACTGGAACTTGGCAAAAACCTGTAGGTGATATAGGATAACAGCGATGCGCCCCCGGAAAACGACGAGATCCGTCAAGCAGTCACATTGCAACCACCACATCCCTTTTGAGCAACCAGGCCATGGCACAACAGAAGAAGAGCACAGAACAAAAACAGGGGTTTCGACTTCTGGAATTCAACAAGGGACAAGCCATTTTCAAGGAGGGACAGGGCGGCCGCCACGCCTATCTGATCCGCAGCGGCAAGGTTGCCATTTATAAAGAGGTGGATGGCCGTAAGGTCTTTGTGGCCCACATGGTACCCGGCCAGATCCTGGGTGAAATGGCCATCATCACCGGGGAGCCGCGCTCCGCCTCGGCCGAGGCAGCCGAATTCTGCGAATTGCTGCTCATGGATGAAAAGACCCTGCACAGCGCCCTGGACGACACCCTGCCCATCATCAAGGCCCTGCTCAACCAGCTCATTGTCCGCATCAACGAAACCGACAAAAAGCATCCCCTGGGCAAGGTGGGGGCCACGAAAAACCAACAGCGTGTCGAGGAGCTGGAACGCGCCGTCAGAGCCATCCACGGCGAGGCCCAGGACTGGCTGCTGGCCCAGCCCAACATGGATGCCAACGCCAGAAAATGCCTCGATATAATCAGCACGATCTGCGAGCGCGCCGTGCAGTCTTAAATGCCACAAGGCACAACGTGCTTAATTCAGGATTCAGGAGTCAGGAGTCAGGAGTCAGGAGTCAGGATTCAGGAGTCAGGAGTCAGAGGTCAGAATGAAAGCTTAAAAAGCAGTCGTGCCGGCGTACATGCCCTTGCATCTTGCATCTTGAACCTTGCACCTTGCACCTTGAACCTTATCCCTCTCTCAAACAACCTGCCACGAAACGCTTTGCCTACAGGCCATGCTCCTCGATATAGGCCCTGACCTGATCGGCATCAGCGTCCAGGATCTGACAACGGCTCTGCCGTTTCTCCAGATCGGCCACGGCAGCCGGCAGTTCCGGTTCCCTGCCGATGGCCTCTTCCACCGCCTCGCCGAATTTGGCCGGATGGGCGGTGGAGAGGCAGACCATGGGGACCTGCTCGTCAAGGAAGTGCAGACCAGCCCTGACCCCCACCGCGGTGTGGGGATCCAGGACATAGCCGGTCTCCTGATGGAAATCGGCTATGGTGGCCTTGGTCTCGGCCTGATCCACGGAGAGGCTCAGAAAATTCGCCCTGATCTTCTCCTGCTCCGCCGCATCAAAGGCCAGAGAGCCGCTGGCGGCAAAACTCTCCATGGCCTGCCTGGTGCGGCCACTCTCCTGGTCGTAGAGATAGAAGAGAAAACGCTCAAAATTACTGGCCACCTGGATATCCATGGAGGGGCTGGAGGTATGCACCACCTTGCCCAGGGAATAGTCGCCGTCCACCACAAAACGGGTGAGCAGATTGTTCTCATTGGTGGCCAGGATGAGCCGTCGGATATGCTCGGGCACCATGCGTCGGGCGATATAGCCGGCAAAGATATCACCGAAGTTGCCGGTGGGCACGGCAAAGTCCACCCTGCTGCCGTTAAAGCGCAGGGCCGCGTAAATGTAGTAGACCACCTGGGCAACGATGCGGGCCCAGTTAATGGAGTTGATGGCACCCAGGCCGTGCCGGTCCTTGAAGTCAAGGTCGTTGAAGATGGTCTTGACAATGGCCTGGCCATCATCAAAGGTGCCGCGGATGGCAATGTTGAAGACATTGGCATCCAGCACCGTGGTCATCTGCAACTCCTGGATGCGGCTCACCCGCTCATGGGGATGGAGGATGAAGATATTGATACGTTCCTTGCCGCGCACCCCGTAGATGGCGGCACTGCCCGTATCGCCGCTGGTGGCGCCGAGGATATTCATGCGCTGCCCGTTCTCCTTGAGCAGGTATTCAAAGACATTGCCGAGAAACTGCAGGGCCACATCCTTAAAGGCCAGGGTGGGACCATGAAAGAGTTCCAGGATATGGACCTTGCCCTGCCGTACCACCGGCGTCACCTGGGGGTGGTTGAAGGTGGCATAGGAGCGCCGGATAATATCCCTGAGGTCAGCGGCCGGAATATCCGGGGCAAAGAGACGGATCACCTCATGGGAGAGATCGGCAAAGGAGAGCTCTTGCCACTTTTCTACGGTGTCCGCGCCAATGAGAGGGATGGTGTCAGGCAGAAGCAGGCCGCCGTCGCGGGCCAAACCCATGAGCACCGCCTCTTTAAAACCAATGGGCTCTATGCCGCCCCGTGTGCTGATATATTTCATTTTTTTTAAATTTGTTGAGTTCTCAACTTTCTAACTTCTAATATTTCGTTGAGATTATGTTGATTAATAGTGAAAATGGCGAAGTTTTTTCCCCAACATGCCGAAATACAGAAGCCGGATTGACTGATTTTCAAGCTTTTTTACTGTTTCCTGAATTCTGAATTCTGAATTCCCGGGGACTCACAAGCCTGAAACGGCTTTTAACTCGCATAATATCCAATAGTTATCCCAACTCAAAAAGTTGAATTGAGTTGTAACTTTCCGGCCTGGTGCCGGAGCGAAAAAGACCGTGCTAAAAAAGGCACTCCCCCTCCATTTCAGCCGGAATGGGGAGATTGAGGAGCCGCAGAATGGTGGGGGCAATATCCTTCAGGGCGCCGCCGTCATGCAGCTTTTTCTCCTTCATGGCGTCATTGATGAGGATGAGGGGTACCGGATTCAGGGTATGGGCCGTATAAGGTCCCTGGGTTTTCACATCATACATGATATCGGAATTACCGTGATCCGCCGTGACCAGCACCGTGCCGTCCAGCTCCCGCACCTTGGCCACCAGCCGGGCCATGCAGGCATCCACGGTCTCGCAGGCAGCCACGGCCGCCGCCATGACGCCGGTATGCCCCACCATATCGGCGTTGGCAAAGTTAAGGATAATCAGGTCGTAGAGACCGCTGTCAAGCCGGTCGAGCAGGGCCTCGGTAACCTCGACGGCGCTCATGGCCGGTTGCTCGTCATAGGTGGCCACCTGGCGCGGCGAATCGATGAGCAAACGATCCTCGCCGGCAAAGGGCTCCTCCCGCCCGCCATTGAAAAAGAAGGTGACATGGGCGTACTTTTCGGTCTCGGCAATGCGCAGCTGCCTGAGACCGGCGGCACTCACCTCCTCGCCGAGGATGTGGGTGAGAGCCTGCGGCGGAAAGAGGATGGGCAGCTCGAAATTCTTGTCATAACGGGTCATCATCACATAGTTGCTGAGCCGGGGCCGATTACCGACATCAAAACCGTCAAAATCGGCAACGGTAAAGGCGCGGGTCAACTCGCGGGCCCGATCGGCCCGGAAGTTGAAAAAGATCACCGCATCATCATCGCTGATCCGTGCCACCGGCCTGCCCGCCTGGCGCAGAACAATGGGCTTGATAAATTCGTCGTTTTCGCGGCGATCATAGGCGGCCTGCACCGCGCCCACCGGATCATCGTCGCTGAGAAAGCCCTGCCCGGCCACCATGGCGTCCCAGGCCAGCTTGATACGCTGCCAACGGTTATCGCGATCCATGGCATAGTAACGGCCGCTGATGGTGGCCACCTCGCCGCGGCCGATATCAGCCAGGCCGGCCAGCAGATCGGCCATATACCCGGCGCCACTGGCCGGCGGCGTATCGCGGCCATCCATGAAGGCGTGGATATAGATCTTCTCTATGCCCTTGGCTGCCGCAGCCGCCACCAGGGCCAGGAGATGATTCAGGTGGCTGTGGACACCGCCGTCGGAGACCAACCCCAACAGATGGAGGGCAGAGCCTTGGGCCTGCAGCTTATCCAGGGTTTGCACCAGCACCTCATTGTCGGCCAGCGTGCCTTCGGCCACGGCCTTGTTGATGCGGGTGAAATCCTGATAGACAACGCGACCGGCGCCGATATTGAGATGGCCGACCTCGGAATTGCCCATCTGCCCCTCCGGCAGGCCGACGGCGCCGTTATGGGCCAGGAGCGTGGTGGCGGGATATTCCTGCATCCAGCCATCCATATGGGGGGTATGGGCCATATGGACGGCATTGGTCTCTGTCTGCTCTCCGACTCCCCAGCCATCCAGGATGGCCAGGAGCACAGGTCTTTTGGCTGCCATGTCTACTCCACATCCACCCGGGGCGCGTCATGCCACAACCCCTCAAGGTCGTAAAAGGCGCGGGCCTCGTGATAGAAAATATGAATCACCACATCATTATAATCGAGCAGCACCCATTGCCCCTCGTTATAGCCTTCCACCTTGCTCTGATTGATCCTCTTCTTGCTCATGAGGCGGCTCACCGCATCGGCCAAACCCTGAACATGCCGGGTGGAACGACCGCTCATTACGACAAAATAGTCGGTAAAGGAGGATATGCCATGCACATCGAGAATAACCAGGTCTTCGGCCTTGTTATCAAGGGCGGTTTGACTCAGCAGCCGGGCAATCTCCAGGCTGGACTTATCCGCCAGTGTCTTATGAACGTCTTTCATTTCTTTTGCGCTGTCCCAAAGTGTTCGGCCAGAAAACTGGTCACCTCCCAGTGCCAGATATCGGGCTGATCTAAATAACATGGATGAGGTGCTCCCTGAACCAGCACCAGGCTTGCATCGGGAATCTGCTCAGCCAGCAGGTGAGCGTTTGCCAGAGGGGAGATGGCGTCCTCGCTGCCCCAGACCACCAGGGTGGGGACCTTGATATCTGCCAGTTGTTTCCTGCGTTCTTCTACGCCCACGGCACCAACCAGGATCAGACCGCCCACCAGTTCGGCATGGGCCAGGGCAAACTCCAGGGCAACCTTGCCGCCCATGGAGGGCCCCACCAGAATGGGCCTGTCAAGTTTGAGGTCGCTGATGAGCTCTTTCAGTATCGTAAGGGGCGATCGGTCACAGGCCGGCGACTCGCCGAAACCGGGCAGGTCAAGGGCGACAACACCATAGCCCTCCCGGACCAGGGTGGCCAGGGTACCCAAATCACGCCAGGTGGCGGCATTGAATTTCATGCCGTGCAGGAAGACAAGGGTTGGGCCTGTGGATGCAGCCGCCCGGATGAGATGAATAGGGCAATCGCTGATCTCTTTATGCTGTTCCGTAAGTGTCATGATTGGTCAACCTGCTCTGCAAGAGGTACGAGGAGGATTCAGGGGTCAAAAGTCAGAAATCAGAAGTCAGAAGTCAGAAGTCAGAAGTCAGAAGTCAGAAGTCAGAAGTCAGAAGTCAGAAGTCAGAAGTCAGAAGTCAGAAGTCAGAAGAAAAGCTTAAAAAGCATAAGATAACACATGTCGGAAAGTTGAGTTTTATTTTCTATGCTTCTCAATCTCGAACAAATAAGCGAGCGGAGCGAGACTCCGAAATGTCCTATTTCTGGACAGACACCAAGTAGTCCCCATGGCCTGAAGTGAGAGCGTTTTGGATTCTCCTGACACCTCACCCTTCACCCTTTGTCCGCATGCGAGCGCTGCTTATGCTTTTTGGAGGCCCTGGTCTCCAAAGAAACAGTCTCCGGGCTGGACAGACACTTCTTAGTTGATTTTTGCGCCGCCGTCCACCGGAAAGAAAAGCCCTCTTCGACAGTGCCACTGTGCCAGACCTTACCATACATGGCAAGGCCGCTTATTTTCAACGTTTGACATCCCGGCCCTGTAAGGTATAATCTCGCGACATTTCTTAACAATCGTTCCCGCTCACCAACATCAGATACGGCGTGACCTCCGTTGATGGCCCGCATGTCCTGTTGTTGCAATAGCATGCCCGGCCGGCAGCTCTCCCCTCATGGAGTTTTTTAAATGAATAAAAGTCTCAAGTGGAAATTTCTTCTTCTTTTTTTCTGTATCATCTATTCCGGTGTCACCCTGCTGCCCTCCGTCTATTCAGGTGTGCCTGACTGGTGGAAGCGTTATCTTGCCCCGGAGGGACTGAGCCAGGGCCTGGATCTGCAGGGCGGCATGCATATCATCCTCAAGGTCAATCTCGACAAGGCCATTGAAAATGCCCTCAACTTTGCCACCGATGATCTGAAAAGCCAGCTTAAGGAGAAAAAAATCACCGTGGTCAAGATGGACTCCGGCGATCGCCACAAGGTCCTCTTTACCCTGCCCAACAAAAAGTCACTCCCCGAGATCCAGGCCATGGTCAAGGAGGATTTCCCCGACCTGACCATTGACGTCCGCGAAGGCGGCGACTTTCCCCGCGTCTTTCTCAGCCTTGCCGAAGAGCGCATCAAGTTTATCAACAACAACGCGGTGAACCAGTCACTGGAGATTGTCCGCAACCGTATTGATCAGTTTGGCGTCTCCGAGCCCGTTATCATCCGCCAGGGTAAGGATGAGGTGGTTGTCCAGCTGCCCGGCGTCAAGGATCCGGAGCGCGCCAAGGGGCTCATCGGCAAAACCGCCCAGCTGGAATTCAAGCTGGTGGACGGCCCCGGCACCGCCACCCTGCCCGCCCTTATCGATCAGGCCATTGCCGCCGGCAAATGGCAGGAGGACCAGAGTCGCGCCCGCCTGAACGAGGCCCTCAAACATGAGCTGCCCGATGAGACGGAGATCTACTTTGAAAAACATGTTGACCTGGAAACCGGGGCCGAACGGCAGACCCCTCTGCTTCTCCACAAACAGGTCCTGATGACCGGCGAAATGGTCAAGGATGCCCAGGTCCGCATCGGCGGTGATTTTAACGAACCCTATGTCAGCCTGGATCTCACCGGCCGCGGCGCCAAGGTCTTTGGCGACATCACCGGCAAGAATATCAACGAACGGCTGGCCATTGTCCTGGATGATGTGGTTCGCTCCGCCCCCAATATCCAGTCGAAGATCTTAGGCGGCAGTGCCATGATCACCGGCTCCTTCACCTATGAAGAGGCCAACGACCTGGCCATTGTCCTGCGGGTCGGTGCCCTGCCTGCCCCGGTTGATATCGTCCAGGAGCTGACCGTGGGCGCCTCCCTGGGCCAGGACTCCATCAATAAGGGGCTGACCTCCGGCCTGCTGGGCACCCTGCTGGTCCTGCTCTTTATGGTCTTTTACTACCGACTGGCCGGCCTCATTGCCAACGGTGCCCTGCTCCTCAACGTCCTCTTCATCTTCACCGGCCTGGCAGCCCTGCAGGCCACCCTGACCCTGCCCGGTATCGCCGGTATCATCCTGGCCATCGGCATGGCCGTGGATTCCAACATCCTCATCTTTGAGAGGATGCGGGAAGAGTTCGCCCTGGGCAAATCAACCAAATCCGCAGTGGAAGGCGGCTACGACAAGGCCCTGTGGACCATTGTCGACTCGCAGGTCACCACCCTGATTACCGCCCTGGCCCTGTTTCTGTTCGGCACCGGCCCCATCAAGGGTTTTGCCGTTACCCTGTCCCTGGGTGTCACCTTTAACCTCTTTACCAACCTTTTTGCCACCCGCCTGGTCTACGACTTCCTCTATGAGAAGAATCTGCTGAAGAGCATCTCCTTTTTCGAGCTCTTCAAGCATCCCAACTTTGATTACATGGCCATGCGCAAGTACACCTTTGCCATCTCCGGCATCCTGGTGGCCCTGGGCCTGGTGGCCAGCGTGCAGCTCATGCTCGGCAAGGGCAACCTCGGCGTGGATTTTGCCGGCGGCACCATGCTGCAATACAAGGCGGATCAGCCCTTTGCCCTGGCCGAGGTACGGCAGGTGCTCAGCAACTATGACCTGCAACCGGTGGAGGACGGCAACCGTCTTATCGTCAAGATCAAGAAATCCGCCGACGTGGTGGGCTCCGATGCCACCACGGTGAACAAACTACTGGCCGACAACCTCGGCGACTATACCTTTACCCTGGAGAGCCAGTCGGAAATCGGCGCCTCGGTGAGCGAGATGCTGCGCAAAAAGGCGATCCAGGCCATCTTTATTTCACTGGTGGGGGTCATCTGTTACCTGGCCCTGCGCTTTGACATCCGCTTCGGCGTTGCCGCGGCCCTGGCCACCTTTCATGATGTTATTGTCGTGCTGGGTATCTGCTACCTTCTCAATATTGAAATAACCCTGCTCATTGTCACCGCCCTGCTCACCCTGGCCGGCTACTCCCTCAACGACTCGGTGGTGGTCTTTGACCGCATACGGGAAAACATCCGCAAGGATGTCAAGATGGGTATGGGTGAGGTGATCAACCTCTCCATCAACAACATCCTGAGCCGAACCGTGATTACCTCGCTGACCACGGCCCTGGTGCTGCTTGCCCTCTTTCTCCTGGGCGGCACGGTTATCCATGATTTTTCCTTTGCCCTGCTGACTGGTGTCCTGATCGGCACCTACTCGTCAATCTTTGTGGCAAGCCCGCTCCTCTACCTGTGGCGGAAGAAATAATGGCCCCCCCGCAGCTTCCGGAAAACATCAAGGAAATCGGCGCGGAGGAGGTCTTCTGCTTTGACTGCCACCCTGGTGTGCCCTGTTTCACCAACTGCTGCCGCCAGCTGGAACTGGCCCTGACCCCCTATGATGTCCTGGGTCTGTGCCGCCGGCTCGGCATCAGCAGCCGCGACTTTCTCGACCAGTATACCCTGATCGAATGGCAGGAGGGCGACGTCTTCCCCGGCGTCTATCTCGGCATGGTGGATGACGGCCAGGCCAGCTGTCCCTTTGTCTCGGCACAAGGCTGCGCCGTCTACCAGGGCCGGCCGGCGGCCTGTCGCACCTACCCCCTGGGACGGGCCGCCTTCCGGCAGCCGGACGGCAGCCTCGGCTCTTTTCATGTGGTCATCCGAGAGGAGCATTGCCTCGGTTTCCAGGAAGCCACCGAGCAGACCATTGCCAGCTGGACCCAGGGCCAGGGCCTGCACACCTATAACCGCATGAATGACGCCATGTTCACCATCCTGCACAGTCCGGAGGTGGCCCGGGGCTTTCTGCCAAGCCCCGAGCAGCGCCGCCTCTTTATCGACACCCTCTACGACCTCGACGCCTTCCGGGCCAGTGGCAAGGTGAGCGAGTCTCATGAGCTTGATGACGACAACCTGCTGCTGGCTGCCATCAGCTGGTTACGCATACAGCTTTTCGGTTTTTTCAAGCCGTAAAAATTCTTCTGTCAAACACCTGCCGCCATGCCCCTTGCCGCCATCAGCCCAGACCTTTGCCGGCCGCCACTCTCTGCGGAGATCACCGAAAAGCTGCGTTCCATCGCCCGTGGCTTCTGCGACGAGGAAGGTGGTTGCCACGGCCCGGACCATGGTCTGCGCGTCGAAAAGACCTGCCTCTTTATCGGTACCGAGATGGGGGCCCGCCTCGACATCCTGCAGGCGGCCGCCATCCTCCACGATATCGGCCGCGGCTTTGAGACCAGCAGCCAGGGCAAAATCTGCCATGCCGAAAAAGGCGCGCAACTGGCCCGGCATATCCTGGCGGCATGCGGCTTTGCCCGGCATGACATCCAGGCCATCCGCCACGCCATCCGCTGCCACCGTTTTCGCGGCACCAATATCCCGGAGAGCCTGGAGGCCCGTATCCTCTTTGACGCCGACAAGCTCGACTCCATCGGCGCGGTGGGTATTGGCCGCGCCTTTCTCTTTGCCGGGCAGATCGGCGCCAAACTCCACAACGACAGCGGCGATATCAGCGCCACCACGTCATACAGCACCAATGACACGGCCTACCGCGAGTTCAAGGTAAAGATGTGCAGGGTCAAGGAGCGCATGCTGACACCTATAGGCAGACAGCTCGCCTGTGAACGCCATGATTTCATGGAAGTCTTCTTCCAGCGTCTGGACAAGGAAATTTTCGGCGGTCAGGGAAGCAGCCACCCAGCAGGATGAAGACGCCGGCGCCGCAGACGGCTCGACGGTGCTGTTTCCTGCCGGCAGAGGGGGCCGGAGGGAGCGCCAGGCGCCTGCACAAAGATCAGCCGTCCTGCCAAGAGATCCATGATTTTTTTCTTTTTCTATGGTAGAGAGAGGCAGCAGCGGGCGAGTCCCACTTCTACCTGGTATAATCCGCTTCAACCTGGATCTTCCAGCGATTGATATCCAAGGCAATGGAGAACAGATAATGGCAAACAAGGTTAAGGCTATCGTCATCACCGGCTATGGCACCAACTGTGAAAATGAAATGGCCCAGGCCTGCCGCCTCGGCGGTGCCGATCAGGTGGACATCGCTCATGTCAGCGAGTTGCTGCACGGTGAATACCGCCTGGACGACTACCATTTCCTCAATCTGCCCGGTGGCTTTCTCGACGGCGACGACCTGGGCGCCGGTCAGGCAGGAGCCCATCGCTTCCGGCATGCCGCCATTGTCGGCAGTGATGAAAAACTGCAGGACCAACTGCTGCGTTTCATCAACGACGGCAAACTGATCCTCGGCGTCTGCAACGGTTTTCAGCTCATGGTCAAGATGGGCCTGCTGCCCGGTTTTGACAGATGCTACACGGACCGGCAGGTAAGTTTGACCTATAATGACTCAGGCCGCTTTGAGGACCGTTGGGTCAATCTGGCCGTGGACAGCGCCAGCCCCTGCGTCTTTACCAAGGGACTGACGCATCTCTACTATCCGATCCGCCACGGTGAGGGCAAATTTGTCGCCAGGGATGATGCCACCATGCAACAGGTGCTGGCCAACAGGCTGGTGGCCCTGCGTTACATCGATCCCGCCACCCTGGAACCCACCACGGAATATCCATACAACCCCAACGGTTCCCCGGATGGGATTGCCGGCATCTGCGACCCAAGCGGCCGCCTTTTCGGGTTGATGCCGCACCCCGAGGCCTTTTTGCACAGGGTGAACCATCCCCGCTGGACCCGGGAAGAGCTGCCGGACGAAGGCCAGGGTGTTGCCCTGTTCCGCAACGCGGTCGACTTTATCAGAACGAACCTCTAACAGCCTCTCTCTGTTGATGACAACGACGATGAACATGAGCGGTGATGAAGGCGATGGCGAGGGGCTGGAACCGGCCCAGAAAATTGTCGCCTCCATCTATGCCCTGCGTACCACCTTCCTTGTCCTTGGGGCGGCACTCATCATCGGCACCAGCGGCTTTTACTTCATCTCGCCGCGTATTTTCGCCTTTGTGCAGAAGCATCTCCACCAACAGCTGGCCTTCTTCACAGTGGCCGAACCCTTTCTGGCCCATGTCAAATTGGCCCTGGTCGCCACCATCATCACCCTGATGCCGGCCTTTATCTTCTGCCTGTGGCGTGGCTTGGCCGGCCCTTTCAAGCTGTCGCGCCGCAGCCAGGCAGGTTTTATCATCACCACCTGCCTGCTCTTTTATGCCGGTGGTCTCTTCTGCTATTTCGTGACCCTGCCCCTGGGCATCAACTTTCTTCTGGGCTATGAATCAGAGCAACTGCAGTCCGTTATCTCAGTGGGCCGCTTTGTCGGCTTTGTCACCCTCTTTGTCGTGGCCTTTGGCCTGATATTCGAACTGCCCATTTTCATGGTCTTTGCCGGTAATGTCGGGCTGATCCGGTGCGAGCAATTCGTCAGGAACCGCAAATTCGCCATCCTCGGCATTGCCATTGTCTCCGCCCTGCTGACTCCGGCTGATATCATGACCATGCTGCTGATGGGCGGTCCCCTCTATATCCTTTATGAGCTGGGCATCCTGATCCTGCGGCTGCTCAGAGTTCCATAAACCGATACAGCCGGCCCCACCTTTACGCCGTTCGACTTCGGCGTCACGCAGGTGTCAAAACTCATGGAGCGCCAAGCCGTGTCGGGCCAGGAGGGCTGCCGTGACCCCCTGCACTCCCCGCACAGCGCAGGAGGGACTGCCCGACTTCAGACAGACTCCGCAAATCTGCTGTTGGCCGGCAATGACCAACACCTGCCGGGCACCGGCAATAAACCGGGCGCTGACATCAACTCCCGTTACGGTCACAACCCGGGCCTTACCGTCCAGAACAGCGCCACCGTCACCACCGACAATATCAGCAGCCGGACGAGGCGTGGCCAGGCCACCCAACTGTTCCGGACAGACCGGCAGCCACACCCTGCCCTCTAAAAAGAGCCGACAGTCACGGTTCTCCTTGATCCGACCATCATAACGTGTTGCCAGGCCTACCAGACAGGCTGACACCAAAAAAATCCCCTTTTCTTTGTCCAGACAGTCCATAAATTAAATTTCCTCTATCGAAACAGAACTTTACGCTTGCGCTTCTCACGAAAAGGTGTATTAATATTTTGTGGTGATATTTTTTTCATACTGGCTGCTGCCTTATGCAGCCACAGATGACGCCAAAAAATAGCACCTGACGCTGCCCAACAGAGAGGCACGCATCCTGCAAGTTTTCAGAATCGCTGAGAAAATAAGATGTCAGCACTGAAAAGAGGCTGTGTGGCCGTCCCGACACGGTACCATGCCAATGGCCGATGAGGCAGCACGATCAACATACGCTGGGGGCACATATGTTTTTGAGGTTATCTGGTCCATCAGGACCGGATTGTTAAAAACAAAAAGTTTACAGAGACACGCCATGCCCGCAACAACACTGCAGCACCTCTCCCTCCACGAAAAGAAAAAAATTCTCCTGGTAACTCTGCTCATCACCACCATCGTTGCCTTCTGGCTTCTTTTTTCGCCCCAGGGGGGGCTCACCTTTTATTCGGTGCAGAAGGATCTGGCCGAGATTGAACAGCTCAACAGCCAGCTCCACGCCGAGAATCAGAGCCTTCGCCAGGAAATTGAGCGTCTCAAAACAGATTCGGTTTATATCGAAAAGGTGGCCCGGGAGAAAGGGCTGCTGAAACGCGATGAGATGGTCTTTGTCTTTAACTAGTGCCTGTCCAGAAATGGCCCTTTCACCCGATCTCGGCGTCATGCTCAAAAAATAATGCTCGGAGGTAAGCGAAACGAAGTGGAGACTCCGATATCGCATATATGCCTGTGCTTATTTTTCTCGCAGTCCTTGATCTCGAACGAAATGACCTATTTCTGGAAAGACACTAACTAGTGCAGTGTATCACTTAAAGTTTTGTATATTTATGCAACTATGCCTTTAACCACAAAGGCACAAAGGCACAAAGATCTTCTTGTTTTTATGTTTTTCTTTGTGCCTTCGTGCCTTTGTGGTTCGTATGCAATATGTAGAAATTCTACACGTACATTTAAGTTTTACAGAGTACTAGTGCCTACAGGGAAGCCTCCGGCCAAGTCCCCTCCTTCTTCATATCTGCCAGAATCCAGGCCACGGCGGCCTGCAGGTCCGCGGCCACAAAGGCGGGCTGGACCTCCTGATGGGGGCCGATATATTGGTAATCACCCTTGCCATAGCCGGTCAGGACCAAAACAGGGGTGGCGTGACAACGGACCGCCGCCTTTACATCCGACCAGCGATCTCCCACCACATAGGAAGCGGCAAGATCGATACCCAGCTCCCGCGCCGCCTGCTCAAAGAGACCGATTCGGGGCTTACGACAATTGCAGGCCAGGCGATATCTCTCCTCCTTGGCCTCGGGATGATGGGGGCAGATGTAAATAGCATCGACATGGGCCCCTTCACGAGCCAGAGCCTTTTCCATCTTGGCATGCACCTCCCCCAGAAGTTCAGCCGGAAAGTAACCGCGGGCCAGGCCGGATTGATTGGTAACAACCACCACCGCCACGCCCGCCTCATTGAGGGTTCTGATGGCCCCGGCCGCGCCGGGCAGCATCTGAAATCGATCAATATGGTTTATATACCCCATCTGCTCATTGATGGTACCGTCCCGATCCAGAAAAACAGCCCTTTGCATGATCCATCCTCCCAAAAAATCTTGTGCCGACGCCCCCTCATGGTGGCGCATGGGTCAGTCGCCGACTCTTCGGCCCTTGTCGCCCAGGAGCCTGTCGGACTTAGACCTATACCACAAAACAGCGCTGAGCACATCGGCATATAACAGTAATGATACCGCATGCTTTCTTCTTGCAACTACACCTCCCTGGTTTATTATGATATAGTAAATATACGTAACTGGTGTCTGGCCGGAAGAGGCCATTTCGCCGTCTCGCAAGCTCGCTCACCTGTTCGAGATCAAGGAGTGCAAAAAAATAAGCACTCCCTGAAAGAAGGAGCCTTGGGGGGCAGGCATATATCCGATATCGGAGTCTCCACTGCGTTTCGCTTACCTTCGGGCATTTTTTGAGAATAACGACGTAAGCGAGCTCGCCTGACTCCGGGAGATCAGCCGAACGACCCATTTCCGGACAGACACTGACCAAGGTGTTGTTATTCGCTCAACGATACTGCTTCTAATGGGGGCCCACATGCAACAAGGCGTCAGCAGACCTTGCCACCGGAGACATCCTGAAATATTCCGCACCGCAACCTCTCTGTTCGGTATAGCACTCCTCACCCTGATCTCTCCCCAGTTTGTTCTGGGCCGCTGTATCGAGGGCAATTGCGAAGATGGCTACGGTATCGCTGAAAGTCGCAGCGGCAGCCGCTACGAGGGCAACTGGGCCGGAGCCCGTAAACATGGCCACGGCACACAGGTCTATCCGAACGGTGACAAGTATGTCGGCCAGTGGTTTGACGGCAAGAGACACGGCAAGGGCATCATGTATTATGCCACGGGTGAGCGGTTTGAGGGGCTCTTCGAAGAGGGCAGACAGACGGATGAGGGGACCACAACAGTGGACACGGCCCCTCAGCCGCCGCCTCAGGCCCCGCCGATAAAAAAAGCCGAACAGGAAAAACCAAGGCCCACCGATAAGGTCGAGCAGGCCTCCGCCCCGGTGTATGACCTCAAAAACGGTGCGAAATACAGCGGCACCATGCAGGATGGCAAACCCAACGGCCAGGGCACCATGACCTATCCGGATGGTGCAAAATATGTCGGGGAGTTCAAAAATGGCAGACGTCATGGCCAAGGCAGCTATCTTCTCGCCAACGGCATCAGTCACACCGGTCGCTTCAAGGATGGGCTTGCCTCGGGAAACGGCAAACGAACCTACCCTGGAAAAGGCACCTATATCGGCAACTGGAGTAACGGCCAAAAAAACGGCCCAGGCACCTTTACCTTTGCCGATGGCGGCACGTACAGCGGCAACTGGCTCAATGGCGTTTATCAAGGCCAGGGCACACGTATTTTTGCCGACGGCAGTAAATATGTGGGGGAATTCAGCTCCGGTGAAATGAGCGGGCACGGCACCTATACCGCTCCGGACGGTTCTGTTTTTTTAGGGAAATTTACACGGGGCCTGGCCCGCGACGGTACCGGCACGATCAGTTTTAAAAACGGCAGCCGCTATGTCGGCGCCATGCAGGATGGTCTCTTCAACGGCCAGGGCAGCTACACCTTTCGCAACGGCAACAAGTATATAGGTGAATTCCGCAACAACAAGCTGCACGGCCGCGGCACCATGAATTTTGCCGATGGCCGTACCTACGAAGGGGGCTGGCTCGCCAACACCATGCAGGGCAAGGCTATCTACACCCTCAAGGACGGAGGACGCTACACCGGCCCCTTTGCCGGCAACAAGGCAAACGGTCAGGGTGTCTTCACCTTTGCAAGCGGCGCGCAATACAGCGGCGCCTTCAAAGACGGCCAACGTCACGGTGTCGGCACCCATCGTTTCAGCAACGGTGATATCTATAGCGGCACCTGGGAAGGCAACAGCCGCACGGGCAAGGGAAAATACATCTTCACAGGCGGAGTAACCTGCATCGCCACCTGGCAGGACGGCGCCGTCAGCGGCACGCCGACCTTCCAATACCCCAATGGCGACATGTATCAGGGCGGCCTGCAGCAGGGGCTGCGCCACGGTCCGGGCATTTACCTCTATAAAAACGGCGGCACCTACAAAGGCTTCTGGAGCCGCGGCCTCATGGAGGGTAAGGGCAGTTACACCCCCAAAAATGGCGACACCTACAGTGGCAAGTGGCAGCGGGGCAACCTGAGCGCCCCCCTCTAGGAAAGCTGAGCAAAAGGGACAGACCACAAAAAAACGGGCCATCTGGCCCGTTTTTTTGTCTTCTTACCATCACCTTTCAGCCACAACAGATGCCTCCATCTCCAGCCAGTCCGTCAGGAGTGAGAAGTGAAGGAGGGGGATCACAGATGCCTGCGGTTGGCCCACCCCACCAGGGCAGCATCCTTTACCACCCCGCACGCCTGACGCCTCACTAACCCCTTACCCCTTGTGCCTTGTGCCTTGAAGCCTCACGCACTCGACGGCTGCAGCCAACTTATAGATCCTGACAGATGACGGCGAGATGCCCCTGACTCTCACTTGCCACCATACGGGGGGATCTGCAGGATTGTGTTGGTGGTCAGCAGCTCCGTGAAGGCATCGCTATCCACGGCCGGGCTAAAAAGCCAGCCCTGCAACTGGTCACAGCCAAGGTCGCGCAAAAAGGTGCACTGCTCCATCTCCTCCACCCCTTCGGCAACCACCTTGAGACCGAGACTCTTCCCCATGTGAATAATGGCTGTGGCAATGGCAACATTCTCATCATCAGCCGGAATATTATCCACAAAGGACTTGTCGATCTTCAGGGTATGGAGGGGAAACTGCTTGAGATAATGGAGAGATGAGTAGCCGGTACCAAAATCATCAATGGCCAGCTGGACACCCATCTCATCAATTTCACGCAGAATCGTCAGGGCGTTTTCCTCATTCTCCATGACCACCCCTTCGGTGATTTCAAGCTCCAGGGCCTCCGGCACCAAACCGGTTTCACGCAGGGTATCGCGCACCACGGAAACCAAATTCTCCTCCTGAAACTGGCGGGGCGACAAATTAACGGCAACCGGCACCTTATACCCCTGATCCCACCACTTTTTGGTCTGGCGTGCTGCTGTCTTCAAGACCCATTCGCCCAAAAAGACGATGAGACCGGTTTTTTCGGCCAGGGGGATGAATTCGGCCGGCGACACCATGCCGCCATCCGGCAAGACCCAGCGGACCAAGGCCTCCATGGCGATAATCCTGCCGGTTCGCATATCAACCTTGGGTTGGTAGAAGACGAGAAATTCCTCGTGCTCCAAGGCGCGGCGCAGATTACTCTCCAGGCTGAGAAGATTGGCGATACGCTCATCCATCTCGCGATGAAAAACCTGATAGGTATTGCCGCCGCGGGCCTTGGCCTGCGCCATGGCAATATCGCCGTTTTTCATGAGGGTCTCCGGATCAAGGCCGTCTTCCGGGTAAAACGTAATACCGATGCTCGAAGAGATAAAAAGCTTATGCCCCTCGTAAAAAATGGGCAGCCCCAGACTGAGATTGATCTGTTCCGCTATCTTGACGGCCCACTCTTCACTGCCCAGGGCCTCAACCAGGATCCCGAACTCATCACTGCCGAGCCGAGCCAGCAAGGCATCGCCTAGACAACCCTCCAGGCGGGAACTCACCTCTTTGAGGAGGTAATCGCCGACCAGGTGACCGAGGCTGTCGTTGATCTGCTTGAAGTGATCCAGATCAAGGACGAGAAGGGCCATTTTTTCCTCATGGCGCCGGGCGTCTTCCAGGGCGTCAATGAGCCGGAACTGAAAGAAAGTCCTGTTGGGCAGACCGGTGAGGGCGTCATGGTTGGCCTGATATTTCAACTCATCCTTGTGGCGTTTGATCTCCGACATATCGTGGAAGATAGCCACATAGTTAATGATATCTCCCCACAGGTTACGAACGGCCGACAGGGCCAGTTTCTGGGGAAAGCGCTCGCCGTTTTTGCGACGGTTCCACAGCTCGCCGGACCAGTGATCATTGTCGCCCAAAAAGCTGTGAATGTCGTGGCTGGTGTCGCCCCGATCCCGGGTCTGCAGGATATCGATAGGTTGACCGATCAGTTCATCCTGCTCATAACCGGTGATGGAACAGGCCATGCTGTTTGCCATGGTGATGACCATATCCTGGTCGGTAATAACAATGCCTTCCAGACTGGTATGAAAGATATTCTCCACAAAGCTGAGCTGATTGAGCTCGTTGAGTTTTGATTTGACCCGCGCCTTCACCTCCAGGGTATGGAATGGTTTCGGGATATAATCACAGCCGCCGAGCTGAAAACCGCGTGCCACATTCTCCGTATCAGAGAGGGCGGTGATGAAGATGATGGGAATGGCCCGGGTCCGACTGTCTTCCTTTAAGATTCGGCAGACCTCGAAACCATCCATCTCCGGCATCATGATGTCGAGGAGAATGAGATCCGGTTTGTTTTTCCGGACAAACTCCAAGGCCTTGACGCCATTTGTGGCAATACCGAGACGATAATCCTCGCGCAGGACATCAGCCAGCAGATCGATATTCATCATGGTATCGTCAACAATAAGAACCAGCGGTTTTTGTTTCTGAATGTTTTTTGACATGCAATACGTTTTTTTAAGAATAAATTTGTCGATGCGCCTTGGCCCGGCCTCAGCCATCCTGCCGGGGAACAGCGCCCCCGCTGGACTCAAACTCATCAATAAGCTCTCTGACCAGGGCCAGAGCCTCTTCATAGGAGTACATACGGATCATCTTACTTAAACTGGCGATTTTCTTGCCGGAAAGATTCTTCTCTACTTCTTCAAGACAGATATTGATGGCATCATACATGGACTGATCCAAAGAATCAGCCAAATCATGTAATTGCTGCAACACTTTTTCAGGTTCCCGTACCGTAATATCAGCCGATTCGATAACACCTTCTTCCTCGCTTGCCACGACGTTCCGGGCAAAAGAGAGGACCTCCTCCAGGCAGGTCAAGAGCCGTTTCTCCAGCATGGCAGACGGTATCTTTTCATGCTTGCAGAGTCGATCGGCCTCGGTTGCCAGCTGCGACAGGCTCTCGGCGCCGATGGTGGCGCTACTGCCCTTCAGGGAATGGACCATCTTTTTGATTTTACCAATATCATTGTCGCCGGCATAGCGGCGATACTCCTCCTGAAAGTCCTGATAATCACGACAAAAGGTTGCCAGTACACGGCGATAGACATCATCGGGCACACCCAGCTGCCGCACCGCCTTTTCCATGTCAATGGGACATTGATCAGGAATGAATTCAGCGCCGGTTGCCAAATCTGCAAAGGAGTGGCGATCGCTGTCGGCCAGGAGGGGGAGGTCGGCCAAGACCGTGGCCAGTACGGTCTGCAGACGTTTTTTGTGCACCGGTTTACCTATATAGGCATCAGCGCCGGCCTGCAGACACTTCTCCCGATCTCCCGAGAGGGCATGGGCGGTCATGGCAACAATGGGTACATCTTTACAGGCGCTGTCTCGACGGATATGGGTGATCGCCTCATAGCCGTCCATGACCGGCATCTGCATATCCATGAGGATGACATCATAACGATTATCGGCGGTGATTTCGACGGCCTCCCTGCCATCAACCACACTCTCCACGGTAATCCCCATGCCGGTTAACATGGCCTCCGCCACCCCCCTGTTTGTCTCATTATCTTCAACAATGAGGGCATGCAGGCCGCGAAAGTCCGTGTGACAGACATCATCGCCGCCTGCCGGAGAGCGGCCGGAAAGCATGTTACCACCCTCCGCCTCTTTCCAGCCCATGCGCACCATGACGATAAAGGTGGCGCCCTTGCCCAGCTCACTCTCCACCTCAATGGTTCCACCCATCATTCGGGCCAGGCGGCGGGAAATGGCCAGACCAAGACCGGTGCCGCCAAACTGACGGGTGGAGGAGCTGTCCTCCTGGTGAAAGGAGCTGAAGATGCGCTCCATTGCCGCCGGCGACAGGCCAACGCCGGTATCGCGCACCCGCACCTCCAGGACCGCACTCCGGTCATCCTTCTCCAGGCAGGAGACATAGAGGGAAACCATGCCCTTATGGGTAAACTTAAGGCCGTTGTCAACAAGGTTATAGAGAATCTGGCGAAAGCGTCCTCGGTCGCCGACAAGCAAGGCCGGCACCTCCGGGGCCATGTCGATGATAAGATCTATCTGGTCGGCATGGGCCTTTACCGAGAAAAAATCATTGAGTTCCGCCAGCAGATCGGGCAGCGAGAAGAGGCCTTGGTCCAAGACCAGGGTACCAGCCTCAAGCCTTGAAAAATCAAGAATATCATTGACGATGAGCAGCAGGGAGTGGGAAGACTCCTGAATGATCTTCAGGTAGTTGACCACTTTGGGCGGCAGCTCCTCATCCATGGCCAGATCACAGGCGGCGACAATGCCGTTCATGGGGGTGCGGATCTCATGGCTCATATTAGCGAGGAAATCGCTCTTCACCGAGGCCGCCTGATCGGCTCGCGACTTCTCCGCCAACAACCGGGCATTGGTTTCCTGCAGGGCCGCAGTCCTGGCCGCCACCCGTGACTCCAGCTCTTCGTGCAGCTTTTTCATCTCCTCTTCACGTCCGGCAATCTCATCGAGCATACTGTTGATGGTATCGGTGAGAAGGCCCATCTCATCAGAAGAATACTTTCTGGCCCGGGCCTTGAAATCCTTTTTCTCACAAATGAATCTGGCCGTATCCACCAGACTGAGGATAGGTTTTTTGAACTGATCATGGAGAAAAAAGGCCACTACATAGACAATGGCCAGGGTCAGGAGGGTAACGACAAAAAAGATAACAGCGATAGAGGTGAGACTGGTCCGGGCATGTTCCAGGTCTGCCGCCAGAAACAAAAAGCCCTGCGGCTTGCCGTCATAGTGCAGCTCACTCAGCGTTGAACAGAGCGTGTCGACAAAACATACATCCTGCAGGGCACGGCTCGATTGCGGCAGGGGCGGCACACGCTCATCGGCGTGCCGCCCGGCGAAAAAATTGCCGCGGCTGTCGTAGAGGCCAACGACCTTGATATTGGCATGCTGAGTGACGGCCTCAAGCCACTCTTCAGCCTCCTCTCTATTGCCGTCCAGCAGGTGTTGACGAGCCTGAACAGCGAGCAGGTCGACAATCTGATGCAGATGCCTTTCCTTGAAGGTTTCATAGCGGTACCCCTCATAAAAGAAGAAGCAAAGACTGGCTATGACCAGGGAGGTCAAGGAAGTAATCATGAGAACCATGACAAGCCGATCTTTGATGGAAACAAATTTCATTTATCACTTGGGGGCTGAGGTAAAAAAAAAAAAGCCGCGACTGATACAATCAAGGCCTGCGAGGGGCGGCATAGCAGCCCGTTGAGAAACTACTGCGCTCGAAGGTCTCTCTTCGTTCGCTATCTGCTGATGCGTCGTCAAAATTCGGCTCAGGTAAGCGAGCCTGCGAGACTCCGAAATGCTCATTTACCCCAGGTAAACTGCATTTTTTCGCCTCATTTTTCCTAGCCTCAGCTTCGCTCGTTACCTTTTTCAACGGGCTGATAGCCTTGGGCCGACATCTGTTTGGACGAACTCGTAAAAAGTCCATTCCGGTGATGGCGTCGCCATCATTTTATATATCCCCAGGTTGTCAAGCGCCGGCGGGCATGGTCAGCGGCCTCACCCTGTGAGACCGCCTGCAGATAGGTTTGATAGTGCCTGGCAGCCATCTCTTTTTTGCCCATGCCGTCAAGGGATATCCCCTTGAGAAAGGTTATCTGGCCATTACCCGGCAACAAGGTGTCATACCGGTCAAACTCTTCATAGGCAACACTAAATTTTTGATCGGCAAGGGCGCTGATACCGCTGACCTGCACGGCCTGGGCCTCACCCGGATAGACATTTTGGGCCTGCCGGGCATAGCGACGCGCCTCTGCGTTCTTCTTGAGGGCCATCTTGCATTTAGCCATCATCAGCAGGGCTGCATAATCATCAGGGGCCTGGGCAAGGGCGGCGGCAAAGGCTATTTCCGCCTCGGAAAATTTCTTGGCAGCCATACTGCCGGCGCCATCCTGCAGCTTGAGAAGAACAGGTTTCAGGCGCCGCACAGAGGCCGTGTTGTCCATATAGCGTTGGCGCCGCACATTGCGCTGCCGTTGCTCCGCATAGTGCCGAGCAGTGAGCTCCCTGGCGTTGTCGAGGCGTTCCCGGCTCATGGGATGGGTGGCAAACATCAGCTCAAGGGCATTGGGTGTATGTTTTGATTTTGCCACCAGCACATTCATCAGCCCTTCCATCCCGTCGGGGTTATGGCCGGCCGCCACCATATACTGGACCGCGAGTCGGTCCGCCTCCCGTTCATCATCCCGGCTGTAACTGGCCAGCAGGGCGCTGGCCCCTAAACCGCCAATGGTCTCCAGATAGGGGGTGTAACTGGCATACTCGCCACTGCCCAGATAGGCGCTGCCACCGGCCAGGGCTACCTGCAGCAGGGTCCCCTTGGTCATGCGTTCGGCCGTATGGCGGGCATTGACATGGCCGACTTCATGGCCGAGCAAGGCGGCCAGCTCCGCCTCATTTTGCAGTTCAGCCAGAATACCGCGGGTAACGGCAATGGAGCCGCCGGGAAAGGCATAGGCATTGACATAGGCGGCATTGACGCCGCGAAAGCTGTAGGGCATGTCCGGCCGATGCGAAGTGGCGGCCACCGCCATGCCCACCCCGCTGATATAGGCGTTGAGTTCTTTGTCCTGGCAGGCCCCGTAATCCATGGAAAATTGGTGGGGCGACTGTTGCTGATCAAGGGTTATCTCCTGCTCCTCGCTCATGAGCACCAGCTGTTTTTTACCGGTCACCGGATCCACGCCACAACCGGGCAGGGCCAGACTGACCGTGGAAAGGGACAGGAGCCAGAGGAAGTCGCGTCTGTTCAGGGCACGACGGGACAATCTGTTGCCGAAATCATCTCGCATAGGCACCTCCTGCGCCGCTCTCAACTCTTTGACCGGAGCTTCTGAATGGCCATAACGGCGAAATCTCGAAAGAGTCGGATTGTTTTTAAATCCTCCGCCTCCAGCTTGGGTCGCCCCACCTTCCGATCAAGGTAAATCAAAGCAATGGGTTTTTTGTCTATACAGATGGGAAAGAGAAAAACGGTGCGATCCTTGACCAGGTAGTGCAACCTTTTCGGGAAGGCGCCTCTGGCATTGGCCGGAATGGCCATGTCCTTACAGGCAGTCAGGCTGCGGGGGATGGCCTGATCCTTGTTTGACATGGGATGCTCAAAGCTTCGCACACCGTTGGCATCAATATCACCAAGGCCGTAACGGCCCACCAGAGAGATACTGGAGGCCTGGATGCTCAAGATCCCCATGATCACCCGGTCAAAACCGACCCCCCGATAGAGGGATTCCAGCAGATTTACATAAAACTCATCCAGTTTGATCTCTTCACTCATCAGCGTCTCGGTGAGCTCACGGATAAAGTCGTTCACCGATTTATCGGTACTCGGCAGGGGGGCAAGCTCCGCGCCATAGCCGGAAGTTTCCTCATCCTGCTTTGTGCCGGAGTATGACTGCCCATTGGCAGCGCTTTTCTTACCGTGCCGACTGACCTGTTTGATGTTGCTGTGGATGTTGAGTTTGGCCAGGCCGTAGCGGATGGAGTCTGAAACATCCTCGGAGGCCTCGACACTCTTGCCCAGTCGCTCAACAGCCTCGTCAACATCAACATCAAAGAGTTTTCCGAACTTCTTGAAAAGGGAGTCCATATCACCGCCGAGGCAGACCCGATCCGTGAAGGCATTGGTAAAAGCGGCAAGATTCTGCAGATAGCCCTCGGCGTCATATTTATTTTTGGGCTGTTTACTGGCCGGCACCATGGAGGTGACGATTTTCTCCGACATATTCCAGAATCGGGCCACCTCACCGCCCAACTCACTGAAGGTCAGGTCATCGAGCTGGGCGCGGGCCGCCTTTTCCTCGGACATGCCGGCCTCCACCTCCTCCTGTATCTTTTTATAGATATCAGGCATATATATACAGGTTATGATCTTGCCCAAGTGATGCAACAGGGCGCAGATAAAAGCCTCTTCCGGCAAGACATTAATATTTTTGGCAACCACCATCTCCCGGGCCTGCAACCCACTGAGAAAGGAACGGGTCAGGATTTTTGATATCTCCTCCTTTTCCACTCCCGACTTGAGAAAATCCTCAAAAAGGGCAATGGCGGTGGCCAGATCACGCACGGCATCAAAACCGAGGATGGTAACGGCCTTGGAAATGGAACTCACCGGTCGGCCCAGGGAATAATAGGCGGAGTTGACCACCTGCAGGACCTTATTGGTCAGAGAATAGTCCTTCAAGATGACCTTGGAAAGATCATATGCCGCACTTTGGTTGGAGTGGGCAAGGCTGATCAGCTCCTGGACATTGCTGGACATGGCCGGCAATTCACTCAAATTTATCTTGGCAAAAATAGCGGCGAGTTTGCCGGAAAGTTCCTGTTGGTCGTTCGACATGGCTGTAATGCCCACCTTGAAAAAATATCTATTAATTTCTTTATATCATCGACTATTATACGTTTTTCAGCCCTTTCTACCAGCATAATGATTCATTTCCGGCAAACCGAACAATAGCTGGAAAAGCGTGCGCAATTTCTGTATGTTCTACAATGACAACTCTGTGAAACAATTCAGCCCGCACATTTTTCAGACAGATCGTGAGAAAAAGCCGGAAAAGTGGTGTGGACACAAGGAACGCTTGGAAAACATTCTCAGGCATAACGACACCATGCCGAGGTTTTTCAAGGGTGAGGCGAGTCGACACCGCGCTTGCCGTCTGCCCGGCAGATTACCTATAAGAAATGCGGGTTAGCATGCCACTCTATGTCTGCCATTCTTATCTTTAAAAATCAACCGGCCTTGCCGCCTTGGAAACTCTGCGCCCGGCGATCCTTCCGCATCGGTCGGCACCCGGAGAATGATTTTATCCTGGAGGAATCATGGATTTCCAGACGACACGCCATGATCCAGCAGGAATCAAACAATCACTATCATATAATCGATCTCGGCAGCGCCAACGGCACCTTTGTCAATGGCAACCGGATCGTCACGCCAACGCCGCTTCGCGCCGGCGATATCATCGCCCTGGGCAAAACCGAGCTTATCTTCGACCAGCAATCTGCCCCCAAACTCACCCCCACCTCGTCGCTCCAGAATCTCGGTGATGAGACCATCGCCTTTGTCAATCAGCGGCGGGTGACCATTCTTGTCTGCGATATCCATCGATACACGGAGCTTTCAGAGGCGGTGGGCAACGAAAAGATCTCCACCCTTCTGCGCCATTGGAATAAAAAGGCCACAGAAATTATCCGCCACCATCGTGGCCAGGTGGACAAGTTTATCGGGGACGCGGTCCTGGCCTTCTGGCTTCAGGACGAATCAGCTCACCTTGAACAGGTCCTGACTGCCGCCATCCGGCTCAACAGGATGACCGCGGTCCTGGGTGAAAAGTTGTCCTTCCCCTGGCCTCTTACCACGGGAGTGGCGATCAACAGCGGCACAATTATGCTCGGCAATCTCGGTGTCGACGGTTCACGCGACTTCACCATGGTCGGTGATGCCGTCAATGTCGCCTTCCGTCTGGAAAGCCAGACCAAGGCAGAGTCCAGAGAAATTATTCTCGGCCAGCAAACATATGACCAGCTCACCAGGCATCATGAAATTTTTACACCGCAGACCTTTATACTTAAAGGTAAAAACAACAAGGTGCAAGGATACAGCACAACATTTAAAAAACTGGCAAACGCCATTACGTCGGTGGGCAAGCAGTGAGTCGATTGGCCAGAGAGGTTCGTGACGGCCGACTGCGCCGAGGTGAACGGCGGCCACCCCCTTCTCAACAATATTTGCACATCATACATGTCTGCCGCACCACGCTGAAAACGCCAAGGGCTTACACCCCTTAACGGCAACATTACAGGGAAAGAACTATGAGTAAATGGGCCATCATGTTGCAGGACAAGGTAATTCGGGAATTTGAGATCAATGAAGGCGATCGCTTGATAATCGGCCGTGGCGATGATGCGGATGTCAAAATCGACAACACCGCCATCTCACGCCACCATGCCGCCCTGGAAATCCAGAACGGCAAACCTTTTCTGCAGGATCTCTGCAGCCTGAACGGCTCCCTGGTCAACGGCAATAAAATTGATTTTATCCAGCTTGCCCCCGGCGACGAGGTGATGCTCGGCAAATTTTCCCTGGTGCACGGCACCGACTTTGCCGACAAACACCGGCTCTCCGCCTCCGCCATGCCCATGGACCTGGATGACGCCACCATTTTTGCACCGGGTAAGCCCAAGGTAAAGACAGAGACGACAACCGACGAGGCAAATACCTATCAACTCCACATCTTAAACGGCAGCGCCCACCCCGCCACCCTCTCCCTGGCCGGACGCAACAGCGTTAAAATCGGCAAGGCGGACAACAGTGATATCACCACCCCTGGTTTTTTCATTGCCGCCAATCAATGCTTTATCAATAAACGGGAGGACGGGTATTACATCCTGCCGCAAAAGAGCATGATCAAGACCAAGATTAATGGCCACCCCCTCACCAAGGACAAGAAACTGCATCCGGGCGACATTATCTCCATCCGGGGCCACCGCATTCGCTTTGAGAAACTGTCATAAGAGCACCTTGAAGATCACGAAAAAAACAGCCCAGGCCTATGAAGAGAGCACGCAATTCCTGCGTCCTGATCCGCCCGGCCGGGAAAAGGATCCTGCCGCCTGGCAGGTGGGCGACATCATCAATGAGCGCTACCGGATCCTTGAGATGTACAGCGGTGCCATGGGGACCGTGTTCATCGCCGACCATCTCGTCTGGGGGGTAAAAATGGCCATCAAGGTGCCACGGCCGGAGGTGACCGCCTGCCAGGAGGGTATTAAACGCATTCTGGCCGAGGCCACCGCCTGGGTCAACCTGGGCCTCCACCCCAATATTGCGGCCTGCTATTTTGTCAAGAGACAGCAGAAGGCTGTCCAGATCTTCATCGAGTATGTCAATGGCGGCACCCTGGCGGACTGGCTCGCCAAGGGTCGCCTACGCAACAGCCGGGATGCCCTCTCCATCGCCATCCAGGTCTGCAACGGCATGGAATACACCCATGCCAAAAAAATCATCCACCGCGACATCAAGCCGCAGAATATCCTGCTGACCAAAAACGGCCTGGCCAAGATCACCGACTTCGGTATCCTGCGCCTGATCGATGCCGATGTTGCCGCTGATCGCTCCCCTGCCGAGCGCACATCCCTAGACGCCGACAGCACCATTGGTTTCCGCGGCACCCTCAACTACGCCTCGCCGGAACAACTGCGCAACAGCCATCAGGTGGACCTGCGCACCGACATATTCTCCTTTGGCCTCTGTCTGTGGCTGATCTTTTGCGGCAAACGGCCCTACCACCATAACAGCGAGGAAGAGTGCCCGCCACCGGTCTCCAGCCGGCGCGACTCTCCCCTGCCCCACGGCCTGGTCAAACTGCTCAGGAAATGTGTTGCCCACGATCCCGACAAACGCCACCAGAACTTTGAAGAGCTGCGCCGTGACCTGCATGCAGTTTATATCGATCAATACAAGGTGTCCTGCCCCTACGCCCGCATGGGTGAGGTGAATCTTCAGGCCGAACATCTCAACAACCGCGCCGTGTCCCTGGCTGAACTTGGAAAATTCCAAGAGGCGCAAAACCACCTTCGGCAGGCCCTGGAAATCAATGACCATCTACCGGAGGCCGTATTCAACCTGCACCTGCTCACCTGGCGCGCCACAGCCATCAGCCCCTTTCAGATGCAGCGCCGCCTCCAGCCGGCCGGCAAGCTCTTCCCGGACCACAAACAGTTGGCCGCCCTGATCCGTGAAGTCGAGGCAAACAGGAGCACCCCCCAAGCCGACAGACATATTCCGCCGGAGCTCCTCCTCTGTCCGCCGGAAACCCCCATGGCCATTTTCCAGAAGAATCAACTCAGACAATCGATCCGCGAGAATATTTACAGCCTGACCCGGGCCGGCAAGTACAGACGCAGCTTTGCCATTCTCCGCCACCACTGGCACGAAACAGGTTTCGGCCCGGACCAAAAGCTGGAAGAGGTCTATGACCAATTGGCAGCAAGGGGCACGCCCACCGCCATCCTGGCCGTGCAAGGCAAACGGCTGACACAAATGCCGGACACTACTCCCTTCCTGTGTTATAACAAAAAGAGCGGCAAGCTTGTCTGCGCCACCGGCACAGGCCATTTTCGCATCCTCAACCTCAAGGAAAAATGGTCCATGGCAGACACCGATATCTGCACCAGGCCGACAGGAAAGATGCCGAACAGCTTTCGTCTCACCAGGGCTACAGTAACCGCCATGGCCTTGAGCCCCTCGGCCGCCTACCTGGCCATCGGCCAGCAAGAGGGCACCATTCTGCTCAAATCGCTGGTGGACAATAAAAAAACGTCAATCAACAGAGGCAACAAGACCGTCAACACCCTGCTCTTCAGCCCCGATAATCGCTGGCTGGCAGCAGGCGACAGGGCCGGTCAGATCATATTCTTCGACCTGGTGCACAGCAAGAGCCGTACCTTTGAGACCGGCTCCGCCATTAACGACATGGCCCTTTTGCCCGGCGGTCTTAATTTTGTCGTCGGCTGTGATGACGGTTCGCTCCAAGTCTGGGATTTTAACGATCATCAAAGACAACGGGAGATTGAGGCCCATGTTTTACCCATTACCAGACTCAGCCTCTCCCCCTCGGGTCGACAGGTGGCCACGGCCGGAGAAGACAGACTTGTCAGGGTCTGGGATCTTGACGACTGGGATTGCCGCCGCACCATTGAAGATCAGGAAGATCCCGTGACCGCCCTCCTGCTTGCCGATGACGGTTTCAGCCTGGTGACCGGCAATAACGCCGACCTGGTCAAGATATGGGATATTGACCAGGTCGGCAATGTTCTGCTCGTTGACGGTCGGGGCGACGGCATTCGCACCCTGATCCCGGGCCCCTCCAGCGCCACCTTTATTGCCGGTAATCAAAACGGCTCTGTTGTCCTCTGGAAAATCTTTCATGACCTCCACCTTCAAGACCAGACTACAGGAATTTCGCCTTGATTAATTTTTTCCGTAACCTCTTCAACAACCAGCCCATCAAGCTGCAGAGTTTCGGCCGCACCGACGTCGGCAAAATGCGCCAGCACAATGAAGACAGCTTTAGCCTGCGACCCGACCAGAATCTCTACCTGGTCGCCGATGGCATGGGGGGCCATAAGGGGGGCGAAGTAGCCAGCCGTCTGGCCATTGAAAAAGTTATTGAGACCATTCCGGTGACGGAACTCAAGAAGAACCTCTCCCCCGAGGCCTGTCGCCATCTCCTCATGGAAGGCTTTCGTAAGGCCAATAATACCGTGCTGAGCTACGGTACCAGAAAACCGGAAATGGCCGGTCTGGGCTGCACCATGATCGGCTGCCTGGTGATGGGCAAGCAGGCCCATATCTGTCATGTGGGAGATGTGCGCGGTTACCTCATTCAAGGTCGGCTTATCCGGCAGATCACCGCGGATCACTCCCTGGCCGCCATGAACGACAATAGTGATGAAAGCCAGGCCAAAAACATCGTTACCCGCTGCATAGGCGTCAGTCCGGATAACAGTCCGGAATACCACATGCTTGAGTTGAGCGGCGGCGACCAGATCCTGCTCTGTTCCGACGGTCTGTTGAACATGGTGAGCGACGAGGAGATAACCGCCATAATCAACAGGGCCGCCAGCCTGCAGGATGCCTGTAACCACCTGATCAACCGGGCCAACGACGCTGGTGGCCGCGACAATATCACCGCCGTTCTGATCAAGGTCGACTAACAAGATCGTGGCGCACAGCCCTCTCCTGTCCTGGCGAAACAGGCCATGCCGGCGCCGATTGCTTGCCCCCAAAGAGGGGTGAAGAGCAGGTCCAGGCCATAAAAAAAGGAGGCTGCCCCTTTTGGGACAGCCTCCTTTTTTTATGGCCTGGACGACAAGAGTATCGCGCCGTCAACCACACTCGGAATAGCCACAGGCATGGCAGACACAACAGCCGCCCTCATGCTCTATAACTCCACCGCATTCAGGGCAGGCGCCAAACATCTGATGCTCATGACCTGTGGCATCAGAGGTGGAGCGACCATTGCCTTCAATATGCTGCTGGATGGCCTTGGCAATGGCGTCGGCACAGGAAACAACCTTGTTCTTGCCGAAGCCATGGGGTTTATGACAGCTGATACCGATGAGCTGTTTGAGAATCGGCTCCGGCGCCATGCCGGAACGCCACGACAGCGAAACCAGGCGGCCAATGGCCTCACACTGGCTGGCCGCACAGCCACCCGCCTTGCCCACCATATTAAAGAGCTCGAACTGGTGTCCCTGGTCATCCTCATTGATGGTGACATACATGGGACCACACCCCGTCTCCATCTGATAGGTGCTGCCGGCCAGCCGACGCGGCCGATCCCGTTTCACCGGCTTGGCATCCAGGCCAGTGGTCTGGGCAGCGGCCTGGCTCTCCTTCGTGCCGATGGAAAGCACCTGGTTATCACGGCAACCGTCACGGTAAATGGTCACCCCTTTACAGCCCTGTTTATAGGCCCGCATATAGGCGTCATGCACCTCCTCCTCACTGGCGCTGTTGGGGAAGTTGATGGTCTTACTCACCGCATTATTGGTATGGCGCTGGAAGGCGGACTGGATATCGATATGATTCTTGGGACTGATGTCATGGGCCGTTTCAAAGACCTGTCGATAGGTGGTCGGAATCTCGGCAATGCCCTGCACCGTGCCATGCTCGGCAATGGTCTTCATCAGGCTGGTGGAGTAGAAACCGTTTTCCTTGGCGATCTGTTCAAAAAGGGGATTGACCTCATAGAACTCGTCATTATCCATGACGCGCCGCACATAGGAGACGGCAAAGAGGGGCTCCACACCGCTGGAACAGTTGGCCAGGATGGAGATGGTACCGGTGGGGGCAATAGTGGTTCTGGTGGCGTTGCGCACCGGTGTATTGGGATCCTGTTCATAGTAGATGGACTTGGTGAAGTTGGGGAAGGCTCCCCTGATCCGCGCCAGCTTGACGGAGGCCTCATAGGCCGTATGGTCAATAAAACCCATCACCTTCTCAGCCACTTCGGACGCCTCATGCGAAGAGTAGGGAATGCCCAGCTTTATCAACATATCGGCAAAGCCCATGACACCGAGACCCACCTTGCGATTGCCCTTGGTCTTTTCGGCGATTTCCGGCAATGGATAGCGGTTGAGATCCACGACATTGTCGAGAAAGTGGATAGATTTTTCGACAATGTCGGCAAGCTTGTCATAGTCGATGGCGTCGTCCACCACCATATTGGCCAGGTTGATGGAGCCGAGGTTGCATGACTCGTGGGGCAGCAGGGGCTGCTCGCCGCAGGGGTTGGTGCTCTCAATGGCGCCCAGGGCCGGGGTGGGATTATCGTCATTCATCCGATCGATAAAAACAATACCCGGCTCGCCGGAGAACCAGGCCTGCTTGACGATCTGCTTGAAAACCTTACGGGCATTTTTCCTGGCCACCACGGAGTTATCGCGGGGATTGATGATGGCATAGTCCTCATCATTGTCCACGGCCTCCATAAAGGCATCGGTGATCGCCACGGAGATATTGAAGTTGTTGAGCTTCTTCAGGTCGGACTTGACCTTGATAAAATCCATGATATCCGGATGATCCACCCGCAGCATGGCCATATTCGCCCCTCTTCTGGTGCCGCCCTGCTTAATGGTCTCCGTGGCCACGTCAAAGACGGACATAAAGGAGATGGGACCGGAAGAGACGCCCTTGGTGGAGTGGACAATATCCTGGTGGGGCCGCACCCGTGAGAAGGAAAAACCGGTGCCGCCGCCACTTTTATGGATAAGGGCGGTCTGCTTGACCGCCTCAAAGATAGATTCCATGGAATCTTCCACCGGCAGGACAAAACAGGCGGAAAGCTGACCAAGCTCACGGCCGGCATTCATCAGGGTGGGTGAGTTGGGCATAAAATCAAATTGGGCCATCATGGTATAAAAATCCATGGCCAGCGCAGTGATGTCCGCCTTCTTGTCATAGGAGGCATCTGCCGTGGCAATGGTACTGGCCACCCGCCACAACATATCCTCTGGTTTCTCCAGCACCGTGCCCTCTTTATCCTTCATCAGATAGCGGCGCTCCAGAACACTCAAGGCACTATCGGCAAAAGCGGGCAGCGGAGCTCCGGCGGGAAGGGTACCGGCGGTGGCAGACATCTTCTTGGTCATGAGCATCTCCTTATCAACGTGGTGTGGTGACATAACAAACAAGTTTTGGTCGGTATGTGCGGCCATTATCGGCAGGGGTCACCCCGCAACGACAACAGGTGGCGGTCAACGGCCACTCGAGACACCCGACACAAGATTTTTTTACGCGAAAAAGGAACGGCAAGAACCGCCCCTAAAAATGCACCCGTAAACGGACAATGTTTTCAGTGTGTTGGACAGATGGCGGGGTCGCAACCAGCGCCACAGGGAAACATACCAAATATGGTAGGCGCTACGATAGAAAAGCACAATATATATACCTTGTAAAGAAAAAACATGGCTTATTTTGTGCCCGTTTTTAAAGTGATTGAAAATCAAAGAGATAAAGAAAAAAGGCAAACAAATGGAGCAAAGGCGCATTAGAAATTAAGAAAACAATTAAGCTTTTACCCCAAAAAAAAGATAGGAAGGCCACCATCAAGGCTTGTAAAGGCGCCACTGAAAATCGCCACCCCCATCCGCCGCGAGAGATAGTGGTGGCGAGTGCACCCAACACCGCCACAACCCTTTAGAAAGAACCTACCCGGATTAAGACAGAAAATGACTAGGAGCCTGTCGGACTTAGAGAATCGTAGCGAAAATTCGAAAAATCAAGGCCAGATTTACATGGATTTGAGGCGAATAGCAGAGCTATTTAACGAAAAGCCATGGGAATATGGACCGATTTTTCGAATTTGCAGTAGATTTATGTCTAAGTCCGACAGGCTCCTAGAACCAGCCAAAGCATCACCCTTTAAAGCAGTATCACAGAATGCCGTAGACGGTACGGATCAGCCCACCTTGTCGGTGCGTGAGCCGGAGCGATCGCCCCATATGGCGTGTTCCAAGGAGCTGGCCAAATCAAGGCGTGGGCAGAACGTAGCCCTTCTGGATGGCGTACTTGATAAGGTCGGCGGTATTATTGATATTGAGCTTCTTGAGAAGGTTGGCACGGTGATGCTCCACAGTACGGGTGGAGATGGACAACAACTCGGCAATATCGCGACTGGTGCGGCCTTCGGCCACCAGCTTCAGGACCTGCCTTTCACGCGGGGTGAGGGAATCGGAAAGAACCCCCTTCTTCTCCTGGCAGGCCTTGATCTCCTCGACACTCAACTCATCGGCCAGCACCGGTGAGATAAAAAGCTCGCCCCGCAGGGCGTCATTAATGGCGGTGAGCAGCTCGGTATCGGAGTCTTCCTTGAGGATATAGCCATCAGCGCCGGCGGAAAGGGCGTGGCAGAGGTACTGCTTGCTTTTATGCATGGTCAGTATGATGATTTTCACATCAGGACAGATCTTTTTCGCCTCGCCAATGGCCTCAATCCCCCGCAGATTGGGCATGGAAATATCCAGCAGGATAACATCCGGGGTTATTTTCTTAATAAAATTAAGAAGTTCAAGGCCGTCACCAACCTGACCGATCACGGCAAGAGAGGGTTCTGTTTCAATGATTTTCTTGATACCATGCCGGATCAAGGCGTGATCATCAGCCAGAACAACTCTACAGACCCCCATAATACACCTCTTTTACGTGTTGCTTGTGATAGCTGGTCAGACAGGAATAGTGACATGAATGGCCGTGCCGCAGCCTGGCTCACTCTCGACATCAAAGCTGCCACGCAGGATGCGGACGCGCTCCGCCATGGCAGTCAGTCCCATGCCCTTTTCAGGGCTGATGGACGAAAAAATTTCCTCAACATTAAAACCTTTTCCATTATCTTTAACAACGAGAAAGATACGATTCTGGCGTTTTTCAATCTGCACGCCAAAGGCGGTGGCCTGGGCGTGCTTACTCATATTATTGAGTGATTCCTGGACAATACGATAGATCATGCGCTGCGAGTTCTGCCCGAAGTAGGTGTTGATCTCCATGAGGTCAATGTCGGCCTCCAGGCCGGAAAATTTGGCAAAACTGCTCACCAGGTGTTCCAGGGCGGCGTCAATACCAAGGTCATCGAGCAGGAGCGGCGACAGGTTGCGTGACAGACGCCGGACATTCTCGATAATATGGTTGATGGAGGAACGCAGCTCCTCGCACTCTGCCTGCAGGGTCTCCACCGGTTGCGAGTCAAGTCCCCTGACCACGCCGCGCAGCTGCAGCTTCAAGGCGGCCAGGGACTGGCCCAGCTCATCATGCAGCTCTGCGGAGATGCGCTGCCGTTCATTTTCCTGGACGGTGAGGAGGTTGTTGGAGAGCTGATGCAGCACCTCCTCTGATTCCAGCAGAGCCGCCTCCACCTTCTTCCGTTCCTCTATCTCATTATGGAGGACCTTGTTGGTGGAGGAGAGCTCCAGGGTCCGCTGATGCACCACCTCTTCCAGGGTGTTGCGATGCTCCTCCAGGGCCGCCTCCGCCTTTTTGGAACGGTAAATCAAGACGGAAAGAACTATAACCATGGCCTCCAGGGCCAAGGCAATACCCAGAACAGACCAGCCCAGCTTTTTATACTTCCACAACACCGACTGTGGTTCCTGGGTGACAGTGCTCTTGTCCGGCAGGGCGCCATAGGAGATATCAAACCAGCGCATCTCGTTATAACTGAAGGCGTAATGATTGTCGGTGGTCAGGGTCTTGGTTTGGCCGGGCAGCAGATCGCCCCAGACAACCTGCATGGCCAGTTGGGCCGCCAGCTCCCCTTGGGCCTTGCCGCTGACCATGCGTCCCCCCATGGGGCCGCTGCCCAGATAAAAATCCCACATACTGAAGATCGGCACCTTGCAACGACTGGCAATGAGCCAAGATGCCCTGGTATTGCTGAATATCTGACCCCTTTCATCCCTTGTGAAATTGCCCAGCAAAACCAAGGTATTGCCGCTCAGCAACTTCACCTCCTCAACAAGCTCATCCATGGAGACCGGCGTGACAAAATCAAACTGCAGATGGGGGAAATTTTCCTCCTGCCGCCGAAAAAGAGGATCAAGCAGCAGGCCGTCAACGCTTCGATCATTAATGACGACGACCCGCTCGGTGGCGGGGAAAAGGTCAAGACCAACCTGCAGGGTGGCGGCCACATCGATATGCTCCACCACCCCGGCAAAACCCTCCCGGCCATACTCATCAATCGGTTCGCCGCCGGCCTTGCCGCAAAAAATTGTGGCCGCCCCCGGAAAGATCTCAGCATGGTGGCGGGCCAGAAAATCAATGGCTATATCATCCACGGCAATCACCGCCGTGAATGTCAGCCGACCATATTTGCGACGGAGCTGCTCACGCAGGCGATTAAAGATATTGGGTTCATCAAGGCGCTGGGCATCCATATACTCCATATAGAGTTCAAGATTATGCTGGTCCTTGGCCAGCAGTATCTTATAGATGCCGTCGTTGACGTCCTCCACCCAGCCCAGGCCGCTCTGGTAGGAGTGCAGCACAAAGATATTCTCCTGCTCCCGGCCCTGCCGGTCAAAGGCCGACGCCCAGCAGGGCCACAACAAGACAAATCCCAGGCTGATCAGGAGACATCGCGCCATTATTCCCCTCCTAGGCATGCTCCCGCGTCTTGAAAAAGAGAATATCAGGCCACTGTTCTTCAACAAAACCGATATGCCACTGGCCGGGGGCCAGGTAGGTGAGATGCCCTTCGGCGTCATAGGCCAGGCTGCCCTTGTTGCGCGCCTCAAACTCCCGGAGGCGTTTTTTGTCATGGCAATCCACCCAGCGGGCCGCGGCATATTCCACCGGCTCGTAGATGGCATCCACCCAATACTCATTCTTGAGCCGGGCCATGGTAACATCAAACTGCAGCACACCCACCGCTCCGAGAATATAGTCACTGCCGATCAGGGGACGAAAGACCTGCACCGCGCCCTCCTCGGCCAACTGCACCAGCCCTTTTTGCAGCTGTTTGGTCTTCAAGGGGTTCTTGAGAATTACCCGGCGAAAATGCTCCGGCGCAAAGTTGGGAATACCGGTAAACTTGAGCTCCTCCTTTTGGGTAAAGGTATCGCCGATCTTGATGGTGCCGTGGTTATGGAGGCCGATAATATCGCCGGCATAGGCCTCCTCGACATTGGAGCGATCCTGGGCCATGAAAATAGTGGCGTTGGCCAGGGTGATCGGCTTGCCGATACGATGGTGGATAACCTTCATGCCCCGTTTGAACTTGCCGGAACAGATACGCAAAAAGGCGATGCGGTCGCGATGGGCCGGGTTCATATTGGCCTGGATCTTAAAGACAAATCCGGAAAAAGCCTCCTCCTGGGCCGAGACTTCACGGGTGGCGGCCTGACGCACGCCCGGCGCCGGTGCCAGTTCAACAAAGGCATCGAGCATCTCCTTGACTCCGAAGTTGTTGATGGCACTGCCGAAGAAAACCGGCGTCTGACTGCCCTGCAGGTAGTGCTTCAACTCAAAGGGATTGGCGGCGCCTTCCAGCAGCTCGATATCACCACGCAGCTCATCGGCCTCTGCCGCGCCGATCAGTTCTTCGAGGCGGGCATCGCCGAGGTCCTCAATAACAACACCTGCCCCGCCCCTGGTCTCCTGGCCCGGGGTAAAGAGATGCAGTTTTTTCTCATAGAGATTATAGACGCCCTTAAAACGCTTGCCCATGCCGATGGGCCAGGAGAGGGGCGTGCACTCCACCTGCAGTTTGTCCTCAATCTCGCTCATGATCTCCAGAGGATCCATGCCCTCGCGATCCAGCTTGTTGATAAAGGTGATAATGGGGGTGTTGCGCAGCCGGCAGACCTCCATCAGCTTTTCGGTCTGCGGTTCAACACCCTTGGCCGAATCAATAACCATGAGGGCCGAATCCACTGCCGTTAAGACGCGATAGGTATCTTCGGAAAAGTCCTGATGCCCGGGGGTGTCGAGCAGATTTATCTCAAAATCGCGGTAATTAAACTTCATGACCGAACTGGTCACCGAAATACCGCGTTCCTGCTCAATGGACATCCAGTCGCTGGTGGCATGCCGATCCGCCTTCCTTGACTTGACGGTACCTGCCATCTGGATGGCACCGCCAAAGAGCAAGAGCTTTTCGGTGAGGGTGGTCTTTCCGGCATCAGGATGACTGATAATGCCGAATGTCCGTCTCTTTTCAACTTCCTTTTTATATAAACTCATAGATCTTTAAAAGAATTCGTCATTGCTTTACGCAAGCTTTTGGTTGCCTAAGGGAGCCGAATTGTCCTGGAGGTTTTATTCAGCAATGCCCTCTTTGCTGACAGAGGGCAGGCACTATAACCAAACAGGCCCTGCCTGTCTATCATGGAGCAATAAAAAACAGACAACTTACCAGCATTTGCCATCTTTTGCCCTTTTTAAATGATCCGCCCCATTCCTCCTTGCTTTTGACCGCGCCAATAAGAAAGAATAGAGGGACTTCATAAAAAAGTATGCCGGGAGAAGGAAATGACAACGCGCAAGGCCTCGGAACTGGCCATTACCATGGCCCACGTCATGCTGCCCAAGGACGGCAACCCCATGGGCTTTGTCCATGGCGGCGTGGTGGCCAAATATATCGATGAAGCAGCGGCCGTGGTGGCCAGTCGTCATGCCCGCTGCATGGTGGTCACCGCCAGTTTTGACAATCTGGTCTTCCATAACCATGTGGCCATCGGCAACCTGCTGCTCCTTAAAACCAGCCTTAATCTGGTGGGCACCACCTCCATGGAGATCGGTGTCCGAGTTGAGGAGGAGGAACTGACCACCGGACGGGTCAAGCACATCGCCTCTGCCTATCTCACCTTTGTGGCCATTGACGAGCAGGGCAGGCCCACGCCGGTGCCCCAGGCACTCTTCCTGGAGCCGGAGGAAAAACGACGCCGGCGAGAGGCCAGCGATCGTCGCCAAAAAAGATTGGCCGTCGGCCGCCGTGGTTGACTGGTGCGCCACTCTGTTCTATGGTGCGCCATGCATGAGGACAGCCGACAATCCGCAGGACACGATCCTGGCCGCGCCATCCGCCATATCTTCCTGGAAGAGGGCTGTGCCGACCTGCCCTATGCCCAGGAGATCTGTGCCCGGGCCGGCCTGCCTGTCACCATTATAGCCGACCGTCAGGAACCACCGGTGACCTACGCTCCTTTCCCGGCCAACCTCAAGGCCGGCAAAGAGCACCTGCTGCTTTGCAAAAATCGCGGCAGCTTTTTTAAGCCCTGCCCCGGCACCAGGGAGTATCGCTGCTGTGACTACCATGTGCTCAACATCGGCATGGGCTGTCCCATGGACTGCGTCTACTGCATCCTGCAGGCCTACCTCAACAACCCGTGGCTCTCCTTTTTTGTCAACACCGATGCCCTCTTTGACGAACTTGACCTGGCCTTCAAACGCACCACGCAGTTCTGGCGCATCGGCACCGGCGAATTCACCGACTCCCTGGCCCTTGACCACCTTACCGCCCTCAGCCCGCGCCTGGTCCACTATATGCGTGACAAGAGCAGGGGCGTCCTGGAGCTGAAGACCAAGTCCGTGGCCATCAACCACCTGGCCGATCTTGACCATAACGGCCGGACGATCATTGCCTGGTCCCTCAATGCCCCGCAGATCATGGCCCGGGAGGAAATCAGGACAGCCGATCTCAGCGAACGTCTCGGTGCCGCCCGACAGGTGGCGGCAATGGGCTACAAGCTGGCCTTTCACTTCGATCCCATTATCTATCATGAGGGCTGGCAGGAGGGCTATAGCGCCACCATCAAACAACTCTTTGACATGGTGCCGGCTGAGAAAATCGCCTGGATCAGTCTGGGCGCCCTGCGCTTTCTCCCGCCACTCAGGGCCATTGCCCTCAGCCGTTTTCCCGGTTCCACCTTCTTCCACGAGGAATTCATCACCGGCCTCGACAATAAACAGCGCTACTTCAGGGGACTACGGGTGGAGATGTATAACCACCTGCTCGCCGAATTACGGCGCCGGGCCAGCCCCCACACCTGCCTCTATTTCTGCATGGAAAGCGACGAGATCTGGCAGGAATGCGGCTTTGGTGCCGGCAAGAGCCAGAGCCTGCCCGACGACCTGGATCTGGCCTTTTCGCGCTGCGGGTAGCAACAGACCGAAGAGCTCCACAGCGCTTGATGACGACAGCGCTTTTTCATTGGCCATCCATCACCTTTCCTGTATTCTATCTGTCATTACGTATCGGATCGGCATAACAAATAAATATGCCCGTGTGTCATTTCCGTCTTTTAAAAGGAGAAAATATTCATGGTTAACAAAGCAATTCTCATTGGCAATCTCGGCGCAGACCCGGAGGTGCGCTACACCCAGAACGGTTCCGCTGTTGCCAATTTCAACATTGCCACCACCGAACGCTGGAAGGATCAGTCAGGCAACCAGCAGGAGCAAACCGAATGGCATCGCATCGTGGCCTTTGCCCGTCTCGGCGAGATTTGCGGCGAGTATCTCTCCAAGGGCTCCAAGGTCTACATCGAAGGCCGCATTCAAACCAGACAGTGGGAGGATCGTGACGGCAACAAGCGCTATACCACCGAAATCGTTGCCCGCGAAATGAAGATGCTCGACAGTCGCGGCAGCCAAGGTGGCAGCAGCGGCGGAGGAGCAGGCAACAATGAGCCGCCCCTGCCGGAACCGCGCATGGGCGACGATGTCCCCTTTTAGCCGTTAAAAAAGAACAATCTTTCGGGAACCGTTTTCGGTTCCCTTTTTTGTGGTGGAGAAAGCTGGCCGCCTCCCCTTGTCAAAGGGGAGAAGCAATCTTATAGTCATGAAGCATAAACAAACATGCCGACTTACTCTCTGTTTTCAATGTTGAGCAGCATACTTTTGAGGAACCATGGACTACTATAAGATACTAGGTGTTGACAGGGACGCCGACGCCGCAACCATCAAAAAGGCCTATCGCAAACTGGCCATGAAATATCACCCGGACAAGAACCCCGGTGACAAGAGTGCGGAGGAAAAGTTCAAACAGGCCAACGAGGCCTATGCCGTGCTCTCCGACCCTGAAAAACGGAAGCAGTATGACACCTATGGCTCATCCGGCTTCTCTGAACGTTACAGCCAGGAGGATATCTTCCGGGGCAGTGACCTGGGCTCCATCCTGCGGGAGTTCGGTATTAATTTCGGCGGCGGCTTCAGTCAGGCCGGCGGTGCCGGCAGCCCCTTTGAGGCCTTTTTTTCGCAATCAGGCGGCGGTGGACGCGGCTTTCAGCAGCAGCCCGTCAAAGGCCGGGACATGATCATGGAGCTCTGGGTAACCCTGGAGGAGGTGGCCAGCGGCGCTGAAAGAACCATCTCCCTGGCCCATATCGGCGACCGGGTATCGGTGAAGATTCCCGCCGGTATCGAATCGGGCAAGAAATTACGGGTATCGGGCAAGGGTGCTCCCTCACAGATGGGCGGCCAGCCCGGCGATCTCTTTTTGAAAATCAATATCCAGCCGCACGCCCTCTTTGCCAAGGAAGGCAGCGCCCTTATCTACGAAAAGAAGCTGCCCTTCAGCCAGGCCGCCCTGGGCACCAAAATAACGGTACCCACCCTGGACGGCCATGAGCTCACCGTCAAGATACCGGCCGGCATGCAGAGCGGCGGCAAATTGCGCCTCAAGGGCAAAGGTCTGCCCACTGGACCCAGGGGCCCCAAGGGTGACTTGCTGGTGAAAATCACCATTGATGTGCCCAAGGAGCTCTCCGGCAAACAGAAGGACCTTCTGGCGGAGCTGCAAAAGACCGGGCTCTAAGCCCCATTGCCGACTTCTTGCCACACCCATTGCAAGAAGTGCGGGGCACCGGGGCCGTGCCCAGACGGGCACCCCTTTCCTTACCGCTGGTGCTCGCCATCCTCCCGGCCGGCCTCCTCATCCTCCTCTTCATAATCATCAGCGAAAAATCCCCAGCTGCTCGGGTCAAACTTCTTTTCCACCTTTTCAGCACCACCCTTGGCCTGAGCAGCCTTGAGCTCCTCAACACACTCCTGACCCCGTTTCAGGCCGGGGAAGAGTGCGAGGCCCCGCTCAAGAAGGTCGTGGGCCTCCTGCAACTTCTCCTTTTTGATCAGCAGGCAGCCCTTTTCAATTAAGGCAGGCGGAAAATCCGGGATCTTCTCCAGGGCCATATCAAGCTTTTCCAGGGCCAGATCGCTGCGGCGACGCTGGATTAGATTCAGGGCATAATGATAATCAATGCGGCCCCGCCGCTCAGCCCCACTCTTTTCGACAACCTCGGGATGAAGCTCACTGTTCAACTCCGCCCTGCTCTTTTCATGGAGCATGACCTGCACCTCGCCAGGCAGAATCGCGTCAAGATTGTGGCTATAGCTCACGCCCCGATGGACGCGGCCCTCCTGATCAACAATAAGAAACGAGGGCATGACATAGACCCCCAGTTTGTCAAAGGAGTGACTCAGGGTATCCACATAGACAGGAAAATCGAGCCGGCGTGAGGCCAATACAGCGGCAGCATTTCCAAGCTGCTCGGGCTGCACAAAGACAGCAGCCACCTCCACCTGCCGTTGGCTGTAAAAAGGGAGGTTATCCTGCAAGAGATCCAGCACCGTGGCCGCTCTTTGTCGTTTGGTGTCAATATCAGCGCCCCAGAAAATCAGGATCAGGGGGTGATGCAGCTCGGCACTGAAGACCTTTTCCCGGCCGGTGGCAAATTCCTCAAAGACAAGCCTGGGGAGAAGATCATGTTCCTTGATGTACATAAAGGAAAAGGCCGGAGCGACCTCCAGGAAACATCCCAGAAAAAAAAGAGCGCCTACCAGAAACAACAATTGTTTATATCGCACAGATCCACTCCAATCGAACCGGCTCCCAGGCCTTGTCTACAAAAGGTCACCACCTTACCGTCCCCATCCAGACTCCATCATAGGCCTGCCCTCATTTCCAGGTCCATGCTGCGATGGTGTCTTCCCTCTTTCTACCATAGGTGACGGCCTCGGCTTCCATATAACGAAACGATCGGTCGGGCAGACAAACCGGGCCGGCGCAACAGACCGCTCTTGAGTATTGGCTCTCCATGCTCTACACTAAAAAAATAAAAATTCACAGGCCATACTGGCATTTCAGCCTACTCATTGTGGTAGCATGCCGTAATGGTGTAATAAGCTTTGGACAGCAGCGCTTTTTTACCAGTGCAGGGCGAGGGGGCAGGAGTGAGGAGTAAAAAAAACTCTCACGCCGTAGTTTTTTTGATTCTTCTGACGCCTTACACCTCTCTCTTGCGGCTGTCGGACAAGACCTAACTGCTTAAGAGATTCGAGACATCAACCAAGCAAAAAAATCAAGCGACTCTATCCAGGGAGAGCATCATGGACGTTACCACCGCCATTGAAAGGCGCCGAGCCGTCAAACATTACGACCCCACGCACACTATGCCGGAGGAGGAGATTGAAAGATTGGTGCGACTGGCCATGCTGTCACCCACGGCCTTCAACATCCAGAACTGGCGCTTTGTGATGGTTAAGGATCGACAGTTACGCCAAAAGATCAGAGCCGCGGCCTGGGATCAGGCCCAGGTCACCGACGCGTCGTTGCTGACCATTCTCTGTGCCGATCTGAACAGCTGGCAGAAGGAACCCGGTCGCTACTGGCAGAATAGCCCCCAAGAAGTCCAAGACTTTATTCTGCCGGCCATTGACACCTATTACCGGGACAAACCGCAGGTGCAGCGTGACGAGGCCATGCGTTCCTGCGGCATTGCCGCCCAGAGCCTCATGTTGGCTGCCCAGGAGATGGGCTACGACTCCTGCCCCATGGACGGCTTTGATTTCGACGCAGTGGCAAAGTTGATCCAGCTACCGGAGGACCACGTTATCGCCATGTTTGTCGCCATTGGCAAGGGCATCCAGGCACCCTGGCCCCGCGGCGGTCAATTAGCCATGCACCAGGTCATGGTTACCGATCATTTCTAGACATCATGTATCGACCTGTCCAACCTCGAAGACGTGGGTTATTCTAGAGGTTGGACAGGTCGATACATGATGTCTAGCCGGCATTTCTTCCCAAGAACGCGGCAGGCAGCCGGCAGAGCCACTGCCTGCCGGCTACCGCATCTCTCAAATAGCGGCAAACCCTGCTGCCCCGGATTCCTTAGAGCTTCTTGATATTCTCGACAAGTTAAGCGATCTGCAGGCCCAGGGAAACACACTGTTTCCCTTCCATACATTTCCGGGCATCCACATCCTCAAGATAGGTTTTCAGTTCATGCTCCATTTTCTTGAGGTCAACAACCCAGGCCCCTTTTTCATCGCTGTATTCAACATCGATATCAATGCCACAGGCCCCGATATCAGGGTAAATATCTGTTATTTTTTTACATAACTCTTCTTTTGTAATCATCGCTTACCTCCTTGCTCAAGGCTTGTCTGTATCACTCCACATGGGTCACTGGCCATTGCAAGCCCCACCGGGGCAATCCCCGGCAAGGCCCCAGCATGCCGATTTTTGCTGAACCTCTTACCACGGCAATCAATAGAACAACGCCGATTCCTGCCGCAGGTTTACTGAAAAAACATCGTGCCCCACCAAGGGCCCCTTCTGCAGAGGAGTAATATCCTTCCCGCAGACGGGGCGCTGATTTTTATAAAAAATTCCAGTGGGAATGCGCTCGCCCCACTCAAGGGAACGGCGGAAGGCCTCCACCCGGTCAGTGGGATCATAGCCCTCTTCCAACTCATAAACCCTTTCCTTATACCAATGAAAGGTATTGACCTTGTTAAAGGTGACACAGTTCTGGAGAATGTCGATCATGGCAAAGCCCTCATGGTTGACGGCCTCTTTGATCATCTCCTTGAGAAAGGGCAGGCCGGAGGCCCCGGCAAAGGCGCGGGCCACAAAGCTGCAATCCAGAGAAATGGCCAGGGCCATGGGGTTGAGCTGGCTCGACAAGGCACCAAAGGGCTGCGTCTTGGTCACTCGGCCCTGTGGTGTGGTGGGCGAGGCCTGACCCTTGGTCAGGCCGTAGACCTGGTTGTTATGCACCAGCAGAGTAACGTTGATATTACGCCGAATGGCATGGAGCAGATGGTTGCCGCCCTCACCATAACAATCGCCATCGCCTGCCACTGCCATTACCACCATGTCATGGTTGGCCAGCTTGATCCCGGTTGCCACCGGCAAAGTGCGACCATGCAGACCATTAAAGGTATTACACCTGGTGTAGTGAGGCAGCTTGGCCCCCTGGCCGATACCCGAGACAATGGTAAAGTGGTGCGGCTCCATATCCATGTCCACAAGGGCCCGTTTCAGGGTGTTGAGAATGGCGAAATTACCGCAGCCCGGACACCAGGCCGGTTTCTGGCCATCATAATCAGCAAAGGTAGTCATTAAGCGCCTCCATGAGGTTGTCCAGGGTAAAGGGACGGCCGTCAAATCGATTTATTCGGTGCGTGCAGCGGTGGCCTGTCTGTGAGTGCAACAGGGTGGCGAATTGACTGGTGGCGTTATTTTCCACACATATGGTGGTGGCCTGTTCCAGGAGGGCGACATAGTCAAAGGTGTCCGACAGCGGCAAGGGCCAGACCTCGCTGAAGTGCAGCATGGCTACGGCCTTCTGTGGCGGGCAATGATCCACCACCTCCTTTAACAGGCCCCAGGTGGAACCATAGCCGATCAACAGGAAATCTGGCTCGGCCGCCCCGTAATGCTCCGGCGGGGTCATCTCCGCCTGCAAGAGGGGCAGCTTGTTGAAGAGGCGTTTGGTCATCATACGATTTCTTGTCTCGGCATCCTCAATGATATGGCCATCCTCATCATGCTCGTCACTGTCCACCACCACCAGGTGGCGCGACGCACCGGGAACGGCCAGGGGAGTGATGCCGCTGTCGCTGTAGCCATAGCGTTGATAGCTCTCCCGTTCCTGCAGGGCCTGGCCCCGGAGGCGAAAATCTTCCTGCAACAGGCCCTCCTCGGCAAATTCAGGCAGGGTCCATTGGCAATCGGCCAGATATTGATCGGATTGGACAATGACCGGGATCTGATATTTTTCCGCCAGATGAAAGGCCTTGTTGGTAAGGTAAAAGGCCTGCTCAGGCGTACCTGGAGTGAACACCACCCGCGGGAACTCGCCATGACCGCCGTACAGGACGAAAAAAAGATCACTCTGTTCGGTGCGGGTAGGCAGGCCAGTGGCCGGCCCGGGCCGTTGCACCTCGGCAATAACAATGGGCGTTTCCGTGATGCCGGCCAGCGATACCCCTTCCGTCATCAGGGCATAGCCGCCGCCCGAGGTCCCGGTCATGGCCCGTACACCGGCATAGGAGGCGCCCAGGGCCATGTTGATGGCAGCTATCTCATCTTCGGCCTGTTCCACCACCAGGCCATGTTCCGCGGCCTTGGCGGCCAGAAAAACCATGATGCCGGTGGAGGGCGTCATGGGGTAGGCCGAGTAAAACTTACAGCCGCTCATCAGGGCCCCCAGGCCCATGGCCTGACTGCCGTTTATCAAGATGTGAGACTGCAGACCGGCCTCAGGGGCCGGTAAGGAAAAAAGCCCGGCATAATCGCTGACGGCATGGTCATGGCCGGCCTGAGCCACCTTGATGTTGGTCGTCACTACCTCTGTGCCCTTTTTACCGATAAAATCAGCGATGATCTCGGCAAAGGGTTGCAGATCAAGACCGAGGATGCCGATGACCGCCCCCACGGCAGCGCTATTGACCATGACCTCGGCCACGGCAAGCTCCTTGACAATGGCGGTAAAGGGCATGTAGAGGAAATGCCGGCCGACGCCCTGCCGCTTACACATTTCGGAGTCGTAGATGATTCTGCCTTGCTGGCTGAGGGCATCCTCATGCAGATCAATGGTATTGCTGTCCAGGGCCAGCAAGAGATCCACCTGCTGCCGCGAGCAGCATACCGGTTTATCGGCAAGGCGGATCTGATAGAAATTGTGACCGCCCCTGACTCGCGACATATAATCCTGGTGGGTGAAGACATGGTACCCCAGCCGCTTGAAGTATGTGGTCAAGACAGTGCCAATGAGCTGAAGCCCCTGGCCCGCTTCGCCCCCTATCCGGATTGTAAGCTCCATGGGTCCCTCCCTGAGACCTGATTTCTTGCCGACAAAAATGCCCGCCATCCTCATCGAAAAAACAAAGAGATGCTCGTTTCATCATGCGAAAAGAGATCGCCTTCTGTCAAAGGAAAACCAGGGTATCGACAAATGCATAGCCCCACCATCCGCCTGGCCGTTACCGCCACTCCGGCAGCCCCCTAGAGGGGGTATTCTTTAGCACCTCCGTTACAATTAACAATAATCATTACTATTGAGCTGACAAGTAATGGCTGTCTGCTGCCGAACCGGTCCCCCCACCCAAAAAAAAGGGGCGTCGTCACTGTCACAGTGACGACGCCCTCAAGCCGGCATAGGCTGACGGTTGATTTACTAGAGGGAGGTACCGGTGATGCGTTCCAGGGCCTCAAGGTAACGGGCCCCTGTTTTGTCCAGAATCTCCTGGGGCAGAGCCGGAGCCGGCGGGGTTTTGTCCCACTCCAGGGTGGAGAGGTAGTCGCGCAGAAACTGCTTGTCAAAACTGGCCTGGCCTCGGCCCACGGCATATTCATCCTCGGGCCAGAAGCGTGAGCTGTCCGGTGTGAGAACCTCGTCAATAAGCATGAGTTTGCCGTCATACCAGCCCAGCTCAAACTTGGTATCGGCAATGATGATACCCTTGGAACGGGCGTAATCAGCGGCCCGTTCATAAAGACGGACACAGACGTCGGCAATCTGGGCGGTCTCCTCTTTGCCCACCAATTTTTCCATCTCGGTCATGGAAATGTTTTCATCATGAAGGCCCTGTTCCGCCTTGGTGGAGGGGGTAAAGAGGACCTCAGGCAGTTTTTGCGACTCCTGCAGGCCTTCCGGCAGCTTGAAACCGCACACCGTGGTGTCCTTCTGGTAGGCCTTCCAGAAGGATCCGGAGATATAGCCCCGCACAATACACTCCACCGGCAGCGGCTTTGCCTTCTTGACCAGCATGGAGCGGCCGCGCAACTCTTCCCTGTAGGGCGCACAGGCCGCCGGATACTCATCCGGATCAGCGCTGATCAGATGATGGGGGATAATATCGGCAAGCAGGTCAAACCAGAACAGGGAGAGTTTGGTCAAGACCCGGCCCTTGTTGGGGATGGGTTCGTTCATGATCACATCATAGGCCGATATGCGATCCGTGGCCACCATCAGCAGCTTGTCATCAACCTCATAGAGATCACGGACCTTACCGCGATTAATCAGCTGCAGACCTGTAAAATTTGTTTGGGTAATAGACTGGCTCATGTTTTTTTCCTTGTGAGAGTATATAAAAAAATGCGTTGTTTTTTTACCATAAAGCAGGGCAACCAGAAAGCCTCTTTTCAGGCCCTGAGCGCCTTCATCAAGTACGCTTAAACCATTTCCTGATATCCTCCGGCGAAAAGAGACGATAGACCGGCCGGCCGTGGGGACAGTGGGAAAAGACATCAGCGGCCAGCATCTGCTCAATAAGGGCGCTGCCCTCCTGGGGCAGCAGGGAATGATTGGCCTTGACCGCCGCCTTGCAGGCCATGGTCGCCAGGATGTCCTCCTGTCTGGTGGCCATGGAACCGGCCAGGTCAGAGGCAACATAGTGATCGATAATACCCTTGAAAATTTCCTGAGGCCCCAGGTGGGCCAGCAACGACGGCACCGCCTTGATGACAAAGGTCTCACCGCCGAATTCCTCAACCACCAGACCCATGGCGGCAATCTCATCCCCATAGGTCTCCAAAACCTGGGCCTGAGCGTTGTCACACTCCAGCATCTCCGGAAAGAGCAGGACCTGACTGGTCACGGCCCGAGCATACAGCTGTGTCTTCAGCCTCTCAAAGAGGAGACGCTCATGGGCGGCATGCTGGTCAATGACCACCAGGCCGGTGCTGCTGGCGCAGAGCAGGTAGGAGTCGTCATACTGACCGATATAAGAGATGTGGGCAAAATCAGTCGGGCTGTTGTCATCTGGGCCGGCCTGCCGCGGGATGTTGTCCACCGGCCGGGGCTCCGTCCCTGCCGACTCCGAGGTCGACCATTGCCGAGGTGGTTCCGCCTGGTGCGGCCGAGTCGCCGGGCTCGTCTGCCGTGGCGCGGCAACGGGAAAGAGGCGGGTCGCCCGATCGGCTAACGGCTTGTCAGCCGGCGCCGGTTCCCGGGTGGCCACCGGCGCCGCGTGCAGCCGACGCGCCTCCGCAGAGCCGAAGAGCTGCTCTTTCACCGTCTCCTGATAGCCTTGCAGGCCATGGCGCACTGCCGCCACCACAGCCTGGTGGACAAGGTTGGCCTGGTGAAAACGGATCTCCTGCTTGGTGGGATGAACATTGACGTCAACCGCCTCCAGGGGCAGCGAGACCATGATAACCCCGGCCGGCCGCCTGCCCTTCATATAATAGCCATGGGCACCCTCACTGACGGCGTGACTGATCATCCGATCCCGTACCGGACGCCCCAGGACAAAGAGACGCAGCTTGGCCGCCTGACCCACCTTGGCGTCAGGGGCAAGCAGCCAGCCATGCACATCTATTTCTCCGGCACTCCCCTGTCGGCGCCGGTCAACCTTTACCATGACGTCAGGGCGCGCCTGTTTCAGGACCGCGGCCAGACGCTGTTCCAGGCTATTGCCCTCCGCAAAAGAGAGCACCTCCCGGCCATCCACCAGGTAGCGAAAGGCCAGGGCGGGATGGGCCAGGGCGGCACAAACCACCACCTCCTCAATGTGGGCAAGCTCCGTCCGCCTGCTCTTTAAAAACTTGCGTCGGGCCGGGACATTGCCGAACAGATCCCGCACCTCCATGATGGTGCCCCGGCTGCAGCCCATCTCATGAATACGCCGCACCTGGCCGTAGCGCACCTCGGCCAGGGTGCCGAGCTCGACGCCGGCCTTGCGTGAGGTAATGGCAAGGCGCGAAACCGAGGCAATGGAGGGCACCGCCTCACCGCGAAAACCCAGGGTGCGGATGCTATGTAAATCCGTACTCTCCTTGAGTTTACTGGTGGCATGCCGCTCAAGGCAGAGCAGGACGTCATCGCCGTCCATGCCCTCGCCGTCGTCGACAACACGCAGCAGGCGGGTACCACCGCCCTCCACCTCCACCGTGATACTGCGGGCCTGGGCATCAATGCCGTTTTCCACAAACTCTTTAACCACGGAGGCGGGTCGCTCAATGACCTCACCGGCGGCAATTTTATTGGCCAGATCCTCAGGGAGGATTTTTATCTTGGACACCGCCGGGCCCCTATTTCAGATAGCTTTCAATATGGAGATCAAGCCAGGAGGCATCCCACCACTCCAGCGGATCAACCATGATGCCGTTGACCAGCATGGAGAAGTGGAGATGATCACCGCCTGCCATGCCGGTGGTGCCGGTGGCGCCCAGGGGATCGTTCTTCTCGACAATATCACCGATCTCCACCGAGATCTGACTCATGTGGGAGTAGAGGCTGAAGATTCCCGTGCCATGATCGACAACTACGGTATTGCCATAGATGCCGCGATAATCGGCAAAAATCACCTTGCCCCGATTAGCAGCCTTCACCGGCGCATGCCGTACCGAGGCGATATCATGGCCCAGATGCACCTGCTTATCGATCTTTTCACCCCTGTATAGATAGGTGCGGTGATCGGCAAAGCTGGCCTTGCCGGCACCGGGCATCCGATTAAACCGGCCGCTCCACAGCTTTTCAGGCAGGGAATGTCCGCAGAGTTCGCGGAACTGGGCATTATTCTCCTGGCGTACCTTATTGTTGACATAGAGATACTGCTCCAGCTTGGAACCGGTCATGTCCGGATAGTACTGGGAGAATTCCGGGATTTTCAGGTCTAGAAAGGAGTCGGGGATATTGATGGTATCATGCTTGATGGCCCGCTTCTTGACAATCATGCCAAAGGGGGCCTTGCCGGCATTACCGGCGGCATCCCGGGCCACCACATGGGCGTCGGTGATCTTTTCCGCATCAAAGGGCAGAGCAATCATGGCGCCATAGACATCGTCTTTCCCAATTATGGGGAAACCGGGATGAAAATAATCATTGAGGTTGACGCCATGGTACGGCACCCTCTCCGAGATCCGATAGGTGACAATGCCTGCCCCACCCTGGCGGATATAGCGAGGCGAGTCAAGCCTGGTTACCTTGGGAGGTTCCGTATCAAAGGCCACAGGCAGCACAATTCTGCTGACATTGCCGGCCCCAAAACGCCAATAGGAGAAGTCCCGGGCCGAGATAACCACCTCGGCCGGCCCATCCGCCAGGCCATGGGCCTCTGTATCCAGGGTAACGGTGGAATGCATCTGCCGCGGCCCGGCCTGACCGATCCAGCTGCGCCGCGGAAAAATCTTGTCAACAATCTCAATGGACTTGCCGCCCTGGCGCACCACCACCTGAACATGACGCAGGCCACTTTTCAGGTCGGCAACCTCAAAATTGAGATCCGTCCGAGTGCCGATGAGCGGCGGTAGCGGTTCAGCGTTTATAACCGGCTCTTCCCGTTCATTGACGTAAAACAAGAGGGCCGCAACAATGACACAGATAGTCAGGAGGATGACAACAAAAATGGCGGAGCCGCTGCTCTTTATCCGGCTGCTCTTGCCTGCCGATAACAAACCCATATCTCTTCTCCAGAACTTTTTTATTTACGAGAACCGTCTCTGAAAAATCCAGCCTGCAAAGATTTTCATGGCGGTCATAAAGAAACGGGAGAAGGACTCTCTGCCGCCGGCAGGAGTGCCCCTCTCCCAAAATGCAGTTGCAAACGTGATGGTATCACAAAGGATTCGTACTGTTGCGCCTGGCGTGCTCTCAGCGCCACACCCTGTCTGTCAATTTTTTACATCGCCATCCCAGGCGGTACGATGTACCTTTTCACAGTAGAATAAAACTACCTTAAAGCAGGCGCCGGGCAAAGTTTTTTCTTGCACAACCCCCTGCCTGCCACTACTTTTCCCTGCATAGTAACCGGATACATGGACACCATGAAAAAGCAGACCTTCCATACCATTATCATCGGCGCCGGACCGGCCGGTCTAAGCTGTGCGCGGGCCCTGGCCGCCCAGGGGAAAAAGGTGTTGGTCTGCGAAAGGAACAGGACAATCGGCCCGAAAACATGCGCCGGCGGCGTCACCTGGGCCGGCATCCGTTCGGCCATTCCAGAGCAGCTTATCGAAAGACAGTTTCCCGTTCAGAATGTTTCATCCTCCCTGCAGAAAACACGCCTTATCGGCCAAGAGCCCATGGTGTCGACAATAAACCGCGGTCGTCTCGGACAATGGATGGCCAAAGCGGCGGCGGTGGCCGGCGCCGAGATCGTCACCCATACCTTGGTCACCAAGATAGACAAGGCCGCCATCCATACCAACCGCGGCACCTTTACCTTTGACTTCCTGGTGGGGGCGGATGGCGCCAATTCTCTGGTGCGCCGCCACCTGGGCCTGCCGGTGGAAAATATGGGTATCGGTATCCAGTATCACATCCCGACCTCCCTGCCCGACATGGTCTGGCACCTGGACCCCGGACACTTCAACACCGGCTATTGCTGGATCTTCCCCCAGGCCCGGAGGACCTCGGTTGGGGCCTACTGCTGCCGCAGCCACCTGTCACCCCGTCTTCTCAAGAAGAGTCTGCACACCTGGCTGGAGCACAAAAAAATCAACGTGCAGGGTTTAAGGCCCGAGGCCGCCACGATCAACTTTGATTACCGCGGCTGGCGCTTTAACAATATATTTCTGGCCGGAGATGCAGCCGGCCTGGCCTCCGGCCTCACCGGCGAGGGTATTGTGCCGGCCATCATTTCCGGAGAGGAGATTGCAGAGATCATTGTTAACCCCCACCATCACCCCCACCGCCTCAACCGTCTCCTCTCCAACCATAAGCGCCACAGCCGCCTGCTGCGGGCCGCAGGCAAAAACAGATGGGGCTGCCGGCTCATCATGGAGAGTTTGCTCCTGGCCCTGAAACTGAAATTAATCCCCTTTTCCGCCCTGGAAATGGCCAACTAGTATCTATCCGGCAAGAGGCTATTCCGGAGTGTCGCAGGCTCGCTTCGCCGCTTGCGATCACGGAGTGCGAAAAAAAACAAGGGCGCCCTGAAAGAAGCACCCTTTGGGGTGCAGGCAGGAGTTAAAAACCTTTTCGGAGCTGTGACTCACTCGGGAATTCAGGAATCAGGAGACAGGAAACAGCAGAAAAGCTTAAAAAGAGGTCATTCTGGCTTCTGGATGCCGGCATATTGAAAAAACATCGTTGTATTACTAGGCATCCATATAATATCAACAAAATAGCAGAAACAAGAAAGTTGAGTTGGATATTTAACAGCCATACTTTCGGCGCACCACGCCGAGACGGCCGCAAGGTCCTTTAAGGACAGACACTAAACAGGAAGAACTCATGCCGAATATGCAGAAAAAAAAGATCCTCATCTACAACATCCTCTTTGTTATCATCGGCGGCGGCCTGCTGCTTTTCCTCCTGCGGGCCCCGGCGGAGAGCACTGCCCGGATGCCCTATGACGATAACCATGCCCGCTTTTACGACATGGGCAAGAAGGAGGCGGAGAAGTTCTGCGAATCGTGTCACTCCCCGGAGGGTGAAATGGCCCTGCCGGCCGAGCATCCCCCCAAATATCGCTGCCTCTTCTGCCATAAAAAGGTTGAGAAAAATGGCTCATGAAAAAAGGGCCCGCCTCAGCCTTGCCGACCTTGAACAGACCATGGCCTTTGGCAGGCACCTTGGCGCCGTGGCCCGGGCCGGCGATGTGATCCTGCTCAAGGGCGACCTGGGGGCCGGCAAGACCACCCTGACCCAGGCCATCGGTCAGGGTCTGGGCGTTGATGCGCAGTGTTATATCACCAGCCCCACCTTCAGCCTGCTCCACGAGTATGACGGCCGTCTCCCCCTCTATCATATGGATCTCTACCGCCTCAGCAGCGAAGAGGAGATTGAAGAAGTGGGCTTTGAAGAGTATATCTACGGCCAGGGCCTCACCGTCATTGAATGGCCGGAACGCCTCGGTGACCTCACGCCAGACAATTATCTGCAGATACACATCACCTGGCAATCTCCGCAAGGCAGAGAAATAACCATCACGGCCCACGGCGCCATGGTTGAGCGCCTGCCGGATTTCAGCACGTTTTGAAGGGTGATTGAGCCATGCGAATCTTAATTGCCGAAGATGACTTTATTGCCAGACAGATCCTCTTTAACTTTCTCACCAAATATGGCGACATAGACGTCACGGACAATGGCCGGGAGGCGGTGCGCCTCTTTGACAAACACCTCAAACAGGGGAGAGGCTATGACCTGGTCTGTCTTGACATTATGATGCCCCGCCTGAACGGTCACGAGGCCCTGGAGGCCATTCGGGCCACAGAGGAGCAGCACCAGGCCGACCGCGCCAAGGTGATCATGACAACCGCCCTGGATGACTCACGTAATATATTGAAATCGTTCAACAACCAATGCGACGGCTATATCACCAAGCCCTACTCCTGGGACAAGGTGGAAATGGAGATAGAGAAGGTCTTGCAAGGAAAAAGCAGATGAGCAGGGGGCCGCAGCCGCCCGGGAGCGAGCCGGTGGTCGGCTGGCCTCAATAAGCGGCCATCTCCTGAGCAGAACCCGCCTCAAAAACTCCGGCGCTTGCAGGTCTTTCGCGCTTCACTATCTCATTAGGGTATCTTGAATAATTGTCATTATTCAAGATGGTCTGAAGCAAACTGTGCTTTTTTCGCCTCATTTTTCCTGGTCGGGCGCTGCAGCCGCTCCCTTTTTCAAGGAGCTGCTATGGAAGTTGAGGATTTCAGCAAGTTTATTTTTATTAATGGGCTTGGGGAGAAAGGCATCCATGCCCGCCTCGTAACAGGCCTGTTCATCCTCTTTGCGAACGCTGGCCGTCAGACCGATAATAGGGATGCCCCCTGCCCTGCCGAGGCCGACGTAGTGCTCGGCCTCCTGCTGAGAGCTTTCAATTGCCCGTATCTTTTTCGTCGCCTCCAGGCCATCCATACGCGGCATATGGATGTCCATGAGCACGACATCGAATTGCCGATCGCGCAGCATGGCCAGGGCCTCAACACCATCGGCCGCCACTGCCACCTGACAGCCCTGGCGCTGGACCAAAAGCTTGGCCAGTTTCTGGTTAACCAGGTTATCCTCCACCAGCAGGACCGAGAGAGTGTCGGCCTCCTTCTCCTCAGCAGCATCCCCAGGCGCCGGAACCATTGTCCGGTGGGCCGCTTGCTCAGTGACCTCCGCCAGGGGCACGACACAGCGAAAGAGAGACCCCTTGCCTTCAACGCTTTCCACCGCCAGCTTGCCGCCCATGAGCTCCGCCAGTTGACAACAGATAGCTAGCCCCAGGCCTGTTCCGCCATACTGCCGCGTGGTGGAGCCGTCGGCCTGGGTAAACTTCTCAAAAATAGCCTGCAGCCGGTGGGCCGGGATGCCGATGCCCGTATCGCGCACCTCAAAAACAACATGATCCGTCCGGGGCGCCGCATCACGCCTGATGGCAATATCCACCTCACCATTTTCCGTAAACTTCAGGGCATTGCCCACCAGGTTGATGAGGATTTGACGCAAGCGCACCTCATCGCCCAGCACCGGCCGTCCGGCCAGGGCCGGAGCGACATCCACCCGCAGAACATTGCCGTTGCGACTGGCCTGGGCCGCCAGCATGGCGCTGACGTTCCGGGCCAGTTCACCCAGGTCAACGACGTCAGAGGCCAGATCCAGCTTGCCGGATTCAATCTTTGCCAGATCAAGAATGTCATTGATCAACACCAGCAGACTGTCGGCTGCCTTGCTGATCGTCTGGACAAAGTCTTCCTGTTCTTCATCAAGGGGGCTCTCCAGCAGCAGGCCGGAAAAACCGATAATAGCGTTCATGGGGGTGCGCAGCTCATGGCTCATATTGGCCAGGAACTCACTCTTCAGCCGACTGGCCTCCTGCAGCTCTTCGTTCTTATGGCGCAACTCCCTGGTCTGCCTGGCAATCTCACTTTCAAGCTCCTTGGCGTACTGCTTCTCCTTTTCCTGGATGAGCAGGTATTGCTCGTGATTATCATCAATGAGCCTGGTGTGCTGCCTTTTAAGCACCTCTATCTGCCGTTGCAGCTGGCCTTTCTCCAGGACAACCTCCTGTTTCTCTTTGCGGAGCAGGGCGAGCTGCAGGGTATTACGGCAGAGCGTGGCAAGAAAGGGGTCGGCACAGAGATCTTTTTGACTGTCCGCTGGCCTGAAGACCAGGACAGTGGGCGCCTCAAGGTAGCAGGCATACGTCCAGCGGCCACGATCATCCCGGGCGCTCACCAACTCGGCTGTCCGGCGGGCCCGACTCAGCAGTTGGTCCGGAATATCGTTGATGCCTTCAGGTGCTGTGGCCAGGATGGCGCCCTCGCCGTCAACAAGGGCCATTGCCGTATCGGGCATGAGCGGCGCCAGGGAGTCGAGCAGGGCCTGCTGCTCCTCCGAGGCATCGATCAGCTCACTGAAGACATTGGCAAAGAGATCGTCCATCATTCCTTGTCCCGATACAGCTCTTCGGCCCTCTCCATCTCAGCGGGGAATTCCTTGATCAGCACCTTGTAATCCGCCATCCTGCTCTTCATGTGCGAAGTCAGATAGGCGGGCAGGGGCTCATGTCGTCCGGCAATGGCGCCGTAGTTAAGCCGACTGGCTATATATTCGGCAATGTGCAGAATACTGGTAATACTGGGCAGGGGATAGGCCTTGTCATAATCATGATGTTTTTTAATGGCCAGCACCACCGCCTCGGGCATATTCCAGTCAAAGACCAGCATGCCTCCCACCTTGCAGTGGTTGGTCTCTATGACCTCATCCTCGTAATGGGTAATAGGCTTGTCACCCTTGCCATAGAGGCGCGCCACCTCCCTGACCTCTTGGCCCACCAGCTGATCCTCGATAATCAGACCGATATCATGGATAATACCGGCCAGGAATTCGTCTTCCCCGGCCAGGCCGAAAATACGCTCGGCAATCATCCGCGACAAGATGGCCACTGTGGCACTGTGCAGCCAGAGCTGGCGACGCGAAAAACCATAATCATCCCTCTCCTGAAAAAGATTGCGAATGGCCTCAATGGCTACCAGGTTTCGCAGATTCTTCATACCAACATAGACCACGGCCTTGGAGATGGACTCAACCTTGTTGACGAGACCGAAATAGGGGCTGTTGACAAGCTTGAGGAGCCGGACAACAAGGATGGGATCAAGCTTGATGATCTCCTCAAAATCCTTCATGTTGGCCGACTCGGAATTAACCAGTTGGGTCACCCGGATGGCAACATGGGGCAATGTTTTGAGATCGTTGAACTTATGGACCAGGGTACGGGCGGAAGGCATGGCAGTCGCTCTGTTTTTTTCTGGAGAGGAGAGGCGCCTGCAGGCCATGGTCTTCCCCGGCCCGCAAGACGCTGAAACAGTGTTGAATCTACTTTAAGTCGGCCAGCTGGCTGATAATGTCCTCCAGGGCGGGGAGCAGGGCAAAGGCGCCGGCCAGATCGCCGCTCCTGCCCGCCTGTTCCAGGGCAGAGGCGGTTTGCCGGAATTCCTCGATACCGAGACTGGCGGCAGCACCCTTGATACTGTGAGCCGCATCCGCCATTTTTCCGGCATCCTGCTCCTGGTACCCCTGTTTGATGCGGGCCAGGTCAGCCCCACTGGCCGATATCAAGAGTTCAAGTAGTTCGGCAAGGAGCTCCTCATCCTCTCCTGCCTGTTCCAGGGCAAATTCTCGATTCCATTGTAGATCTTTCATGGTTCTTGTTTCTCGGACAGGGTGCTCTTTTTTGTTAACGATGAATGCAGGCTCTCTGGTGGCAGCATCATACCCAGAGAAGCGCCCCTTCTCAATGTCTTCCTGGCCCTTGCCGCATTTTGCGGGGCGCACCATGTCGAGCGCGACGGCTCCACCACGCCGAAAGGAGTCTCAGAAGGTGCAGGGCAGGTCTTCCGGCCCCAGCACGCCGCGGCGCAGCAGAACGAGACGCCGGCCCTGACAGCCCACCAGGGTGGAACCGGCCCCGCCTGAGGTCGTGCCGCCGTCAATGATACAATCAAGACTGTCGGCAAATTGATCGGCCACCTCCGCGGCCGTGGTGGCGGGTGGCGAGCCGGACAGGTTGGCACTGGTGGCGGTGAGGGGCTGTCGGCACAGGCCAACAAACTGCTGGGCCAGGGGATGTGGAGAGATACGCACGCCAATGGTGTTGGTGCCGGCCGTGAGAAGCGACGACAGACCGCGGCGCGCCGGAAAGACCAGGGTCAAGGGTGCCGGCCACAGATCCATCAGGGGTAACAGGCAGGCAGGCACGGATTCAACCAGTTGCAAAAGTTGATCACGACGGGAAATGAGGGTGAGAATAGGCTTGTGCTCCGGCCGTTGCTTGACCTCATAGAGACGGGCCAGGGCCGCCTCGTTAAAGGGATCAACCGCCAGACCGTAATAGGTCTCGGTGGGAAAGGCAACAATGCCACCCTGCCGGATGACAGTTGCCGCCTCCTGCAGACTCTCATGGGGGATCATACCGCTTTAGAGAGCAAGATTCCGGGCCTTTTCATCAACCTGTGCCGCCATTTCCACCTTGAAATCCGCCAACTTTTGCGCCATGGCCTCATCGGCAACCGACAGAATCTGACAGGCCAGAATGGCGGCATTCTTGGCACCGGCCTTGCCGATGGCCATGGTGGCCACCGGAATCCCCGGCGGCATCTGCACGGTGGCCAACAAGGCATCCATGCCCTTTAGGGAGGAGGAATCAATCGGCACGCCGATAACCGGTACCGTGGTATGGGCGGCCAGCACACCGGCCAAATGAGCCGCCATACCGGCCCCGGCTATAATAACCTTGACCCCCCGGGCCCGGGCAGTTTCGGCAAATTCGGCGGCCCGGGCCGGAGTGCGATGGGCCGAGGCCACGGTAATTTCGTAGTCAACGCCCATTTTCTTTAAGAAATCCACTGCGGCCATCATAATGGGCAGGTCAGAGTCACTGCCCATGATTATTCCGACTTTTTCATTGCTTGCCATGAGATTCTCCTCAACGAGTGTCTAGGAGCCTGTCGGACTTAGAGAATCGTAGCGAAAATTCGAAAAATCAAGGCCAGATTTACATGGATTTGAGGCGAATAGCAGAGCTATTTAACGAAAAGCCATGGGAATATGGACCGATTTTTCGAATTTGCAGTAGATTTATGTCTAAGTCCGACAGGCTCCTAGCCAGAAATAGGTCATTTCGGTGTCTGGCAGGCTCGCGGACCTCTTCGAGATCAAGGAGAGCGCCAAGAATAAGCACGCCCTGCACGAAGTAGCCGTGGGCTGCAGGCCCCTATGCGATATCGGAGTCTCCTCTTCGTTTCGCTGACCTCCGAGCATTATTTTTTTGAGCATGACGAGGTAAGCGAGCTCGCGAGACACCGAGAGGCAACAAGAGCCTTTTCCGGACAGACACCAACTATGTATGTTTACGACGTAAGGCCTTCTGGCCGATATCGCGCCTGAAATAACAATCCTGCCAGTGAATCATATCCACCACGGCATAGGCCTTGGCAATGGCCTCCTGCAGATTTTCATCAATGGCCGTCACCCCGAGAACGCGACCGCCGGTATTGATGATTGAACCATCCTCCTGTTCCGCCGTGCCTGCATGGAAAACCACAACATCCTCTTGGGCGGCCGCCTTATCGAGGCCGGTGATGACATGGCCCTTGGTATAGGAACCTGGATAGCCTCCGGAGGCCATGACAACGCAGACCGTGGAACGGGGATCAATATCAAGGGATATGGTATCAAGCCTGCCGTCTATGACCGCCTCCGCCACATCAATAAGGTCATTGTTGAGGCGCATGAGCAGGGGCTGGGCCTCCGGATCGCCGAACCGGCAATTAAACTCCAGAACCTTGGCAACGCCATCGCGGATCATCAGGCCGGCATAGAGCATGCCCCGATAGGGCCGACCTTCAGCAGCCAGAGCCCTGATGGTGGGCAGCATCACCTTTTCCATAACCTGTTCATGAAGCTCGTCCGTCACCACCGGCGCCGGAGAATACGCCCCCATGCCGCCGGTATTGGGACCGGTATCCCCCTCATAGACCGCCTTATGATCCTGGGAGGTCGGCAAGGGAAGCACGGTGGTACCGTCTGTAAAGGCGATAAAAGAGGCCTCTTCACCGGGCAGGAACTCTTCAATGATCACCTCATTGCCGGCATCGCCAAAGGCGCGCTCGGTCATCACCAGATCAACCGCCTCTCTGGCCTCGGCCACTTCCCGGCAGACCAGAACCCCCTTCCCTGCGGCCAGACCATCCGCCTTGACCACCAGCGGCGCCCCGATCTTATTCACATAGGCAAGGGCCTGATCCCGATCGGTGAATGTGGCATAGTGGGCCGAAGGAATATCATACTTGGCCAAAAGGTTCTTCATGAACACCTTACTGCCCTCAAGGGCTGCCGCCGCCTTACCGGGACCGAAGATGCGCAATCCCGCCTCTTCAAAAAGGTCAACAATACCGAGCGCCAGGGAGACCTCCGGGCCCACCAGGGTCAGATCAATATCATTGTTTGCGGCAAAATCAAGCAACCCGGTCATGTCCTCGGCAGACACCGGCACACAGTGGGCCAGTCCGGCAATACCGCCATTACCGGGAGCACAAAAAATCTCATCCACCTTGGGGCTCTGGGCAAGCTTCCAGACCAGGGCATGTTCACGACCTCCGGATCCAACCACCAATACCTTCATGTATATTCTCCACATGGCAGGGCGACATCTTCAACAAGACGCCCACCCTCCGTCAATATCATCTGAGCAGCCAGGCGAACCGGCCTTTTTCCAGGCACAAAAAATTGCCACACTTTAACCAGGGCGCCTCAATCGTGTCAAGAAAGAGTCGCACCCCCTCCCCTCTCTGCCCACGACATTTTCCTTGACACAGAGCAGCAGCATATCTATCATACGACCAAAAATGAATATCGATTCATAAAAATCGTTCCTCCCAAAATACCCCTTGGAGCTGGATTTTTTGAATCCTTCATTTCCCCCTGCTATCCGTCCGCGGCACCCATTCACCTGCCGCCCCTGATAACGTATTAATTAAAATGAGTTTTTCTGCCTGTTTTCGCCGGTATCGCCAAGTGCGAACCAGGGGGAAAGAACGCTATATAAAAAATGATGCGAGTCTCAGATAAACATAGCAAAATCACCCAGGCAGCAGTCAAAGTCTTTGCCAAGAAAGGCTTTTTCAACGCGCGCATATCCGATATTGCCAAAGAGGCAAAGGTGGCTGACGGCACCATCTACCTCTACTTCAACAACAAATATGACATCCTGATTTCCCTGTTTGAGGATGAGATAGGCAAGATTATTCTGCAGGTCAAACTGCTGCTGGAAAAAGAGGATGATCCCTGCCAGAAACTGCATATCTTCGCGAAACACCACCTCCTTCTCCTTGAAGAGAAAAAGGACCTGGCCGAGGTCTTGCAAATGGAACTCAGACAGAGCAATGAGTTCATGAAGGAGTATCGCAACACAAAGTTCATCGAATATATCGACATTATTTCGGCCATTATCCACCAGGGACAGGACATGGGCATCTTCAACAAGGCCATCTCCCCTGGAATCGCCAAAAGGGCCATCTTCGGCGCCCTGGACGAGATGTCGAGACTCTGGGTGCTGGCCGATGATCCGCACTACACCATTGAAGAAACCGCCGATCAGGTCTGCAACCTCTTCCTCAACGGTCTGAAAAATCCGCCGGCCCCCACCACGTAAGGACCGGGCCCACGGCAACTGAAGCCCTCTTCACCCCTGCTCCCTCTCAAGATGGTCTCAAGGGGTATCGCCGGGGCTGATCTTGATAATCTCCAGGTTCAACATTCCCTTTGGTGTCTTTACCACCACCTCATCACCCTCCTCCTTGCCGAGGAGGGCCCGACCCCACGGCGACATCACCGAGATGCTGCCCTGCTTGACATCCGACTCATCCGGCCCCACCAGCCAATAGGTGGATTCCTCATCGCTGTCGATATCCACCACCGTCACCTTGGTGCCGAACACCACGGTATCGGCGCTGACCTGCGTACAGTCGATAACCTCGGCCCGCCCCAGCTTATCCTTGAGCTCCAGTATCCTGCCTTCGACATGGCCCTGCCGTTCCTTGGCGGCATGATACTCGGCATTTTCCTTGAGGTCACCGTGGCCAAGGGCCACCTCAATGGCCCTGATCACCTCAATGCGCTCTTTGCTCTGCAGTCGTGCCAATTCTTCCTTGAGAAGGGCATGACCTGTCTTTGACATTGGTACGCGTTGAACCATCACTCATCCTCCAGATATGTAAGGCTCCACATGGGAGCCTTGTTCTTTCTTCTTATAAAATAGACAACAAAAAGGCCCGGCATGCCGGGCCCCCGGAAGGCTTTCGCCCCTTGCCGGCCACTCTTGCCGCAGCACCGACTACCAGCGATAGAGAAGAGCGGCCGAAATATTACGGGTACGATACTCCTTACCCTCTTCAAACTCCGAGTCCACCTTGAAAATCCAGGAGCGACTCATCTCCACATGCAAGCCGACCCGAAAGACATGCAGCGGATCCTCATCAACATCATAGGTAAAACCATAGCCTGCCGTAAAGAAACCAGGAGTCGAACGGCCCAGAACATCATCTGAAAACTTATGCTTATAAGTTACCCGGAACTGATTACGCCAATACTGTTCGGGCGACCAATAGGGCTGATCCTCAAGCAAAATACCGGCAGGAGCCTTGCCCTCCTCCCGGGCATCCAAAAATTCATAGAGGAATGTCGCCTTGAGGAAATGGGGCTCTGGTGACAAGACAGAGGAGAGCCAGAAACTGTAACCGTTGACTTCATTGTCGTCTGAATACTCTGTATGACTGAGATCGCCACCGGCCTGCAACCAGGACATGAGGTCAAGCTCGGCCCGGGCCTCATAGACGTGGGCCATGATGGTCTGCTTGACACTGGCCAGGGTATCGGTGACCATCTGCCGCTTGATGCCAATATAACTCTCGAACCGATCACCGGCAAGACCGGTAACACTGAAATCATAAAGCCCGACGCTCCCCTGGTTGTCGCTAAGGAGATGACCGCCCAGGGTGGCCTGAAACTGTAAATGGTCGAAAAAATTGGTAACCAGGGAAATATCGGCCTGCCTGCCATAGTGATCATCATCACCCTGCAGCGACTCATAATGGATATGGGAGGCCGTCACCTTGATCTCCCGCTGCGGTCGGGGTGACAACCAGCCACGCACACCGCTCTCGTTCTTTCTGAGATCAAAATAGCCGTCCCGCCCCTTTTTCTGCTGCTGGCTAAAGAAAAAACCGGTCTGGGGCCGACGCTTGAGATGGTTTCTGGCCATGGCCTCATTGAGGCCCGGAAAATCGGGCTGCTCCTTCTTCAGACGTTGATAGACCATCCCCTCGTCTCCCACCCGGTCGAGACTGCTATAGACCCCGGCCAGATCAAAGAGCAGGGTGGGCTCGTCCTGGTCGCGCAGCAGAACCTCATACTGCTTAACGGCATGATGATACTCGCGGCGCTGCACCGATTTACGGGCCGCCAGCTCACGCCGCACAACCTCCTGCCAACGGTAGAGGGCATAATAGCGGCTGGCCTGCTGCGCCACATCCTCATCATGGCCGCTGGTGACAAAATCAACATCCAGACTGCGTTTCAGGGGCCCCTGCCTGCCCATGGGCTGGATAACCTTCTCCCAGAGGGCGAGTTCCTCATGCGGGGGCACCTCGATATGACGGGCCGCACAATCCTCAAGAAACGTATCTTCCGCCGCCGGTTTCAGGGCCTGCTGATAAACGGCAAGGGCCTCAGGCCAATGGAACAGGGCCCACTCCAGCCGGGCCTTGACCAGAAGGGCGGCAGGCCAGCCCGGTTTTTCGGCCAGGACCCTGTTTATCCGTTCCAGTCCCTTCTCATAATGACCCAAGTCCAGGGCGAGGCGGGCGCCGAACAGGTTGAGCAGAACATTATCAGCATGGTTGCGCAACAGATCAACGACAAGGTTTTCCGCCTCATCAAGTTCTTCGTTCATTTCCAGGATGCGCACAAGACGCAGCAGAAAACCAAAGGAACGCGGCGTCTTGTCCCGCAGGACTCTGCCCGCGCCACTGGCCAGAACCGTGAGATCCTGGTGGAGAGCCAACTCCATAAAGGTTTCCAGCAACCCGGCATCATAGGCGGCAATATCCAGGGCCCTGTCCCTCACCCTGTTCGCCGCTTGCTTGTCGTCCCGCTGCCTGTGCACATCAAAAAGAGCGGCATGGGCGGCAAAGTTCCTGCTCCGACGGGCGACAAGATCGGTTAACATAGACTCACCGAGCACCTCATCACCGACACCAAAGCGGGCCCGTGCCACCTCCACACCGACGGCCTCCTGCATCTCGGTGTTGCATTGAAAACCAAGCTGCCCGGCACGGATATGACGGCCCAGCAGCAGGGCCTCTTCAAACTCATGCCGATCATTCAGGAGGCGGAGACGGTAGAATGAACAACGGCATTGTTCCGCGGCCGGCAGGGCAACCAGGGCAGCAAGCCAGGCTTCGGCCGCCTCGTTGCGGCCAAGAGCAAGGTTAAGTTCCACCAGTTCATAAAGGGGGCGCAGCTCATGGCCGTCAAGCCAGGCCAGTCGATACTGCTCCTCTGCCTCATGATAAAAACCGTAGAGGCGATACATCTCAGCCGCCCCCAGCCGGGCCGCCACCCTGATTTCCGCATCCGGTTCAAAAAGCAGCGCCCGGTAAAGGTTGTCCGCCTGGGCAAAGGCACCGGCCCGGCCCAAGGCGCGCGCATAGGCCAGTCGGCCGGCAGGCGCCAGGAAGTGCGGCACCTTTGCCAGGGCAACAGCCTGCTCGCGGACAATGTCAAGCCGCCCCAGGGCGCCGGCAATCTCGAGGAAGAGGAGACGGTGCTCCGGAGACACATCCCCCTTGGCCACCACCTCCACCATATCGGCAAAGGCGTGCTCCGGCAGATCCAGGAAAAAAAAGATTCGGGCCCGGACCTTTAAAAAATCGGGCGAAAAGAACTCCATCTCAGCCAGGGGCTCAAAGAGGCGCCAGGCCGCATCAGACCGACCTTGTCGAAAATAGTGCTCCGCCAGTTTCAGATTAACCAGGTGATTGCCGTTATCGAGGCCATGGACCTCCTCAAGCAGCGCCACCCTTTGCCGGTCACGCCCCAGTTCTTCCAGCAGGGCAATGATCTCCAGCCGGCTTTGCAGATCATGGGGCCGGGATGCGGCAACCTCCCGCCACCGGCTCAGGGCCTTCTCATATTGACCGGTGGCGGCAAGATTACGGGCCAGCTCAACCAGATACTTGTCGCTCATGGCGCCGCCCACCGCCAGCTTCTGATATTGCTCCAGGGCCTTTTTCCGCTCTGCCGTGGCACTGAAAACCTCGGCGGCCTGCAGACGTATGGTATCAGCAGGTTCATCAACCAAGTCAAGATAACGACTATAGTAGGTGCTGCTCTTCCGCAAGAAACCGAGGGCCTTGTAGCTCTGGGCCAAAATCAGATTTTTCCGGGCATCCTTCGGCTGGCTGTCTAGATACTGTTCCAGAAAGCGAACGGCCTGTTCATGGTTTTTACGGTTGGCATAGATGACACCAATGCGACCGGCCAGGCGATCATCGTCGGGATTCTCCTCATAGCCATGGAGAAGATGGGGCAAGGCCTCCGCCTCGCGTCCCTGACGGCTGTAATAGTCGGCAAGCCGAGCATGTCCTACTGAAAAATCGGGGCGCTGCTCTATAATCTTCTTCCAATATTCAGCGGCCAGATGGCTCAGCTCCAGGCGGTCATGGACCTGGGCCACCATTTCCAGAATTTCGAAAGAAACATCCGGCCCATTGGCCAGAGCCGCGCCAAGAGGCTGGGCCAGTTGATCATTGCCAAGCTCAACATAGAGGCGAAAGAGGCGACGCTGCAGGGCCATATCCTCGGGCCTCTTGCGATGAAGGTCTTCAAGCACCGGCAAGGCCTCTTCCTGCTGACCGAGATCACTGTAGGCCCGGTAGAGGGCCATTCCCACCTCATAGCGTTCCTGGTCCATCTGCCAGACACGGGCCAGATAGAGCACGGCGCGTTCCAGCCGATCGGTAAGGAGCAGCAGGGTGCCCAGGGCCTGTAGGTAGTCAATATTATCCGGCTTTATCTCAAGGAGGTCCTCCAGACTCTCTTCGGCCCGCTCGAAGCGCTCGGCCGCCAGCAGGAGCTGACTGTACTCCCAGCGGGCCGCCAGGAGCTCCGGTCGCCGGGTAAGGAGCTCCTCATAGAGCTTGATGGCCTGGTCCCGGCGATTGTCCCGGACATGCTGACGGGCCGTCAACCATGTGGTCGCCCACTGCCTGTCGCTCTCATCCGAGGCAACAAGACAAGGCGGCACCACACTGGCAATGTCGGGCATAAGGGGGTGCCGTGCCCAGGTTGAAGAGGGCAGAGCCAGGAGCAGGACCAGGAGTAGTCCGACAGGTATGCAGAGTTTTTCAGGCACGTCCATCAACAAAAAAGAGGGAACAAAGTCCCTCTTTTCCCGCTTGTCATCTTTTTTTTGGGGTGAACAGCATTGACAATCAGCCTCCTTCAACGCCAAAGGTGTCGGCACTATGATAGCATACCGTTCTCCCGGTAAAAGGCGGCAATGCCCTCCACCACACACTCCAGCATCTGCCGGGAGAGTTCCGGGAAAATGGGCAGGGCCAGGGTTTCGGCGGCCGCCTTGTCTGTTTCCGGCAAGGCCGGTCCCTGCCAGCCTGTTTTCAGTAGACACTCCTGCCGGTGCAGAGGTACGGGATAGTAAATCTCCACGCCGATATCATGACGCAACAGATAGTCCCGCAGCGCATCCCTCTCCCGAGCCCGGATAACAAACTGGTTATAGATATGGTAGTCGACGCCGCGCACCGGATCATCGGCCAGCTCATAATAAACGGCCTTGGGCAGCTGCACCAGTCCTTTTTCAATGAGGCCGGCCTGCTCAAAGAGGGAATGATAGATGCGGGCATTGTGGCGACGGCCCTGATGCCAATCGGGCAAATAGCGCAGCTTCACATCAAGGATGGCGGCCTGTATGGCATCCAGTCGGAAGTTCCCCCCCACAACAGCGTGGTAATATTTCGGTTTGCCGCCGTGCCCCCTGATGACATCAAGCTCATCGGCAAAGGCGGCATCCTGGACCGTAATCATGCCGCCATCGCCCATGCCACCCAGATTCTTGCTGGGGAAGAAGGAGAAACAGCCGGCCGCCCCAAAACTGCCGGCCCGCTGCCAACGGATGGCGCCATCATCCTGCACGGGGAAACAGGCGCCGATGGCCTGGGCAGCATCCTCCACCACGGGCACGCCGAATTCGCGGGCCACAGCCATAATCTCGTCCATGGCCGCACACTGGCCGTAGAGATGCACCGGAATAATGGCCTTGATGGCAGGATCCTTGTCACTCAAGATGGCACGAATTTCAGCGGCATCGATATTAAAGGAGTCGCGCTCAATATCGGCAAAAACAGGGGTGGCACCAAGGCGCAGGATAGAGCCCATGGTGGCAAAAAAGGAGTAGGAGGAGGTCAGCACCTTGTCCCCCGGTCCAACGCCCAGCCCCATCAGGGCGCAGAGCAGGGCATCGGTGCCGCTGGAGACGCCGATGCCGCGCCGGGCGTGACAATAGGCTGCAACATTCTCCTCAAACTTAACAACATCAGGGCCTAAAATATACATGGACGAGTCCATGACCCTGGTTATCTCCGCCAATATTTCTTCACGAATGGGCGCCAACTGGCCGCGTAAATCTAGCAAGGGGACTCTCATTATGCCTATTTCCACATATCAACGGGCTGATCCCGTGATATTCTTTTAGTTTTTTTTGTCATTCCAGTGTCTGCCCGGCCGGGCATGGGGTCCTTTTGTTCGAGATCAAGGAGTGTGAAAAATAAACACAGGCATATATTCGATATTCCAGGGATTATTTTCAAAAACCACGCGGAGATCGGGCGCAAGGGCCATTTCCGGGCAGGTACCATTCAGGGACAGGGACATACTCTTGCGCACCATTAAAAAAACCGAGCTCTGTCCGTGTGCCCCATGCGGGGCCAAAACTGCTTAATTTTGCCACTGACCAAAGAATTGGTCGAGGAAATTATGGATGTCAGGCACCTTTTGCTCAAGATATTTCTTTAGTTTTTTCAAGAGATTTGCCTCAATCTGACGCACCCGCTCCCGCGATATGCCGAACTGGTCGGCAATGTCCTGCAGGGTGAGGGGCTCATCGCTGAGCAAACGAGCCGCCAGGATGACCTGCTCTTTCTCATTAAGGGTGTCGTGCAGACTGGTGAGCAGCTCCATCATCCGCTCACGGATTTCCATTTCCGCCACCTCCTGCTCCACGGATGGACCATGGTCGGGCAGAAAACTTTTCTGATCATCATCAGAATCCTCACGCACCGGACTTTCCAGGGAAACGTCCCAGTTGTCCATGCGCTGGCTCATCTCAATGACCTCGCTCTCCTTGACATTGAGACGTTCGGCCAGCAGTTTCGGCTCAGGTTTGAAGCCCTGGCTCTCCAAGAGCTTACGTTCCTTGTTGAGGCTGAAGAACAGCTTCCGCTGTGCCTGGGTGGTGCCGATCTTCACCAGCCGCCAGTTATCCATAATAAACTTCAGGATATAGGCTCGAATCCAGTAGGCGGCGTAATAGGAAAACTTAACACCGCGATAGGGGTCAAACTTCTTGACCGCCTGCACCAGGCCGACATTGCCCTCCTGGATGAGATCCAGGAAATTCTGCATCCAATACTTCTGAAAATCCATGGACACCTTGACCACCAGGCGCAGATTAGCCGTCACCAGGCGATAGGCGGCATCAGGGTCATTATCCTCATAAAACTTGCGCGCCAAGGCATCGGTCTCCTCCCTGGTCAACAATGCGTGCTGACTGATCTCCTGCAGGTAACGGTGCAGCCCGGAATGACTGACCGAAGGCAGGTTGGGATCATCCGGCAGGGTCACCAGGGCGTGGAGATTGCTTTGCTCGGTTTTATCGGTGTGTTTTTTCTTCACCGGTGCCATCATTCCTCATACAGCAAAATTAACCAGGCCCGCGTGGCCGACCTGACATAAAATCTTTTGTAAAACAACAGGCGCAGGGCCTCTTCCATCAAAAAAACGTAATCTTACATATTACCATTTCCAGGCAAAAAAAGCGCGTATTTTTACCATGGCAATACACTTTGCCGGCCAGAGAACGCGGCGGGCACAGGACCTGTTCTCCTTGACAAGCATAGACCTCTTCTATATAGACCTTGAAGTGGTGACCAGTGGCCCGTGCCCTGACACCCGACCAGATTCGGCATTGCCGCCCAGAAAAACACGTCCCGCAAACCATATGAAACATATCCGTAATTTCAGCATCATCGCCCACATCGACCATGGCAAATCGACCCTGGCAGATCGCCTCATCCAGCGCTGCAACATGGTCACCGCTCGCGAATTCAAGGACCAGTTGCTTGACAATATGGATATCGAGCGGGAAAGGGGCATTACCATCAAGAGCCAGACCATCTGTATGCCTTACCGAGCCAAGGACGGCAAGATGTATACCCTTAACCTGGTTGACACGCCGGGCCATGTTGATTTCAGCTATGAGGTCTCCCGCGCCCTGAAATCGTGCGAAGGCGCCCTGCTGCTCATTGATGCGGCCCAGGGTGTCGAGGCCCAGACCCTCGCCAACCTCTATCTGGCCATGGAAAACAACCTGGAGATCATCCCGGTGATCAACAAAATCGACCTCCCCTCGGCCGACCCGGAGATGGTGGCCCTGCAGATCGAGGAGGATCTCGGGCTTGACATGGATACAGTCCAGATGTGTTCAGCCAAAACAGGCCAGGGCGTTGACGAGATCCTGGAGGCCATTGTCAAGCTGCTGCCGCCGCCCCAGGAAGGCGACGCCGCGGCGCCGCTCCAAGCCCTGATTTTTGACGCCAGCTATGACCCCTTTCGCGGCACCATTATCTCGGTCCGCATTATCAACGGCACCATCAAGCCGGGCGACACCATTATTTTCATGTCGAACAACACCTCCTACAAGGTTGAGGAGGTCGGCCTCTTCCGTCTCAGGAAAGAACCGCAAAAGAGCCTGCAGGCCGGCGAGGTGGGATATATCCTGGCCGGAGTAAAGACGGTCAGCGACACCAGACCAGGCGACACCATTACCCACAAGGACAAGCCGTGTCCCCGAGCCCTCCCCGGTTTCCAGGAGGTGCAGCAGGTAGTTTTTTCCTCCATCTACCCCATCTCCACCGACGACTACGAAAACCTGGCCACGGCCATGGAGAAGCTGAAGCTCAACGATGCGGCCCTGACCTTTCAGAAAGACGCCTCATCCGCCCTGGGGTTCGGCTTCCGCTGCGGTTTTCTTGGACTGCTTCACCTTGAGGTTATCCAGGAGAGGCTGGAGCGGGAATTTGACATCCCCATCATCCTGACGGTGCCCTCTGTCTGCTACCACTTCTTCCTCACCGACGGCACCATGCTGGAGGTGGACAACCCGGCCCATTTCCCTGATCCGGCCACCATCGCCTCCACCGAAGAACCGTACATCAAGGCAACCATCCATATGCCGGATCGCTACATGGGAGCGGTAATGACCCTGTGCATGGAACGGCGCGGCGAAAACACCCGCTACCACTACCCCATGCCCGGCCGCATTGAGCTGACCTGCGAACTGCCGCTGGCCGAGGTGATCTACGATTTCTACGACCGCCTCAAGTCAGTCACCCAGGGCTACGGTTCCTTTGACTACGAACTCCTCGACTATCGCCCGAGCGACTTGGTCAAGCTCGACATTCTGGTCAACGGCGAGAAAGTGGACGCCCTTTCCCAGCTTGTGCATCGTGCCAATTCCCGGGCCCGCGGCCTGCATGCCTGCGAAAAGCTCAAGGAGGAAATCCCCCGGCAGATGTTTAAAATCGCCATCCAGGGTGCCATCGGCGGCACCATTGTCTCACGCACCACCATTGCCGCCCTGCGCAAAGACGTCACCGCCAAATGTTATGGCGGTGATATCTCCCGAAAGCGCAAGTTGCTGGAAAAGCAGAAGGCGGGCAAGAAACGGATGAAGATCGTGGGCAATGTCGAGATTCCCCAAAAGGCCTTCCTGGCCGTGCTCAAAAGCGAACAGAGCTGAGCCGCTGGTGGCGCAGGCAAAAAAAAGGCGACCAAAAGAGGTCGCCTGGAACAATTTAAGGCCATCTTGAACAAAGCGGGGCAGCCCGCAAAGCCGCAGCAGGCCTGTGGCACCTTCTCGATACCTGAAGCGCCTTACGCCTTTTTGCCGCTCTGGTCGGTGAGGGTGCAGGCAGCGCTTGTGGCCATGATCTCATCGGTGCATTTGGTTGCCAGCACACAAACCCCTTTCTTCTCCATAATTTCAGCAATCTCCGCCTCGCTGAGCACGGATTTCTTGGCCTTGGAGACGTAGACTATGCAATCTTCACAGACGGACATGGCGCTGCGAAAATCATCCATCGCCTGAACGATCTGCCAGCACTCCTTGTCCAGTTGCTGCCCGGCGGGACAGGTGTCCTGTTTCCGGCAACCGGTTATAAGCCAGCAATGCCAATGCTCTGGTGACATACTTAACCTCTTTCACGAATGTCTTAAATAACTGAGCGACACTTAACCACTAAGCAAGAAAGTGGTCAAGCTTAGAGATGAGTTTTTCCCTGCCCTCACCGCTTTTTGCACTAAAGAGCAGGCGTTGCTCCGGCCGGATGCCCAGACCGGCATCAAGCAGAGCAGCCTGGCGTAGCTGTTGATTGCGTTTGAGTTTGTCGATCTTGGTGTAGACCACCAGGTAGGCAACACCGATGGTGCGCAGCCAGGAAAGAAGCTCAAGATCCAGCGTCTTGGCAGCATGCCGGATATCGACAATGACCACCACGCAGCAGAGGGCCAGCCGACCGGTGAGGTATGAACTGATCAGCCCCTGCCAGTCGTTTTGCAGCTTGCGCGGCACCTTGGCATAGCCATAACCGGGCAGATCAACCAGATAGAGGCGATCGCCGGCCAAAAAGAAGTTGAGGGCCTGGGTCTTGCCGGGCCTGGCACTGACCTTAACCAGATTACGTCTGTTGACCAGGGTATTGATCAGACTGGATTTGCCGACATTGGATCGCCCGGCAAAGGCAATCTCCGGCAGATCATCATCAGGAAGGTTGGCGGTCTTGTAGACACTTTTGACAAAGGATATCCGCCCCTGGGACCAATGGCTCATGCGCGTCCATCCCGCATCTTCTACACCACCTTATTAAGGACATACTCGACAATGCCCTCGGCGCCGACCTTGAGCAGCTTGGGGACCAGATCCCGCACCTCATGCTCGGAGATTACCGTCTCCACCGAATACCACTTTTTATTGTAAAGATGAGAGACAGTGGGAAAGTTCATGCTGGGCAGTACGGCAATAACCGCCTCCAGGTTCGCCTCAGGCACGTTCATCTTGAGGCCGACGATGTTCTCGGCCCGCAAGGCGCCCTGCAGAAGAATGGAAATGTTTTCGATTTTCTCCCTCTTCCAGGGATCAGCCCAGGCCTCTTTATTGACGATTAACTGGGTGTTGGAGGTCATCATCTCATGGATGATGCGCAGGCCATGGGCCTTGATGGTTGATTCGGTCTCCGTCACCTCGACAATGGCATCGGCCAGCCCGGAAACCACCTTGGCCTCAGTGGCACCCCAGGAGAATTGGATATCAACATTAATGCCCCGCTCCCGAAAGAAACGCCTGGAATGACCGACCAGTTCGGTGGCAATGGTCTTACCCTCCAGATCTTCCAGCTTTCTGATCTCCGAATCACCCGGCACGGCAATCACCCAGCGTGTCGGCTTACGACTCACCTTGGAGTAGACCAGATCGGCAATCACCTCCACATCGGACTGATTCTCAAGGATCCAGTCCTTGCCGGTAACACCGCAATCAAGCATACCACTCTCCACATAACGACTCATCTCCTGGGGGCGGCAGATGGAGCAGGAGAGCTCCGGATCGTCGACCTCCGGAAAGTAGTTACGGGAGGCGGGTTTTATTATCCAGCCCGATTTGGCAAAAAGTTCAATGGTCGGTTTCTCAAGGCTTCCCTTGGGAAGCCCCAGCTTCAAAACAGTCATTTATTATATACCTCCTGCGGATCAAACACAGGATCCTGATTCACCTGCAGCCCATCCCGGCTGACGGTGCGAAAAAAACAGCTGGCATAGCCCTTGTGGCAGGCGGCGCCACCAAGCTGCTCCACGCGAAAGACCACGGTATCCTCGTCGCAATCCACCAGAATCTCCTTGATCAGCTGGATGTGATTGGAGGATTCACCCTTGAGCCATAACTTGTTGCGGGACCGACTCCAATAATGGGCCTTGCCCGTCTCAAGGGTTTTGCGCCAGGCCTCTTCATTTATATAGGCAAGCATCAATACCTGGCCGCTGGCATAATCCTGGGCAATAGCCGGAAGCAGGCCGTCACCCTTGTCAAAACGAAGTTTCACCATATGTCCACCGCCTCTTCGCACCTATTCCAGGGGGGCAGCGATCCCGTCGATCCCCTGCCCCTCTCTTCATGCCACTGCCGCAGCCTAACCGATCCCGCCACACAACTTCAAGAAAAGGTCACGGTTTGGTGATATTTTTCCAAAAAAAGGTACATATTTATGATTATCCATGCCATTTGTCAAGATAACAGTGGTACCATGGAACGGTTTTCCCCTCCAATTACCAAGGAAGTATGCTATAAAACCATTGACCTTCCTCTTCATCATCTTCAGCCACTGACACTCAGACGCCAAAGAAGCGACAATGACCCACGAAAACGGCACATCAACCCTGATCAACAGCCTGAAACAGAGCCTGGAAACATGGCACAGACAGACGCAGACCATCTCCTCCGACCCTAATGCCCTCAACTGGAAGAGGGTCAACATTGAATCGTTCACCTCTGTTATCGAGAATCTCGGCCTGTCATCCATCAAGCTGCGCCGGGCCCGTGACAGCTTTGCCGAACTGATCCAGGAAATATTACATCAAATCACCCTGCTTTCAAATGCGCTGCACAACCTGGAGTCAGACATCAAACATGGGCAGATGGCGCCGGAAATCGCCAAAGCCGCGGCCCATAAGATTGAGGAGCAGTGCCAGGAACTCAAGCAGGAGATGGATAAACTGCTGGACCACCACAAAATCCTGGTGGAAGGCTGCAAGACGCTGAAGGAGAATCTCAACTTCTACACCTTTCTGCCCCAGGCCAGACAACTGTCGAGCGGCAAACAAAAATCCGTTTTCGAGACAGGCTACACCATATACCTCACCGTTGCCGACGACCCGGACGTTGAGCACAATGAAAACGTCAGGAACATCTTTACCTACCTCGGCAAGGTCAAGAAGTTGCAGGAAAACATCGAGCAGACCAAGCTGCCTCCCCTGCCGGCCATGGTCAGCTCTTTTGTCAAACAACAGCTCAACATCTGTCGATCAAGCTGCGAGCAGGTACACTTTTTCATACACTTCGTCAGTGACTACTTCCAGAGCGAAAAGGCCCATATCAAGGCCTTTCACGACAACCTCAACCAGCTGAAAAGCCATTCCCTCACCGAGCTTCTCCTGGAAATTCCCAGCCAGACGGAGGTGGCCGGCCGCTGTATCCAGCGATTCACCCACAAGAAATTTCTCATGGACGAGATTCAGAAGGCCTACCGCCTTCTCCTCTTTGTCGAGTACTTCCTGGACCTGCTCACCACGGACTTCATACCCTACCTGCAAAAACAGGTGAGCCGGAAGAACGGCCTGCTCAATCCCCAGACCCTGGCCATGGCCCGCAGTCGCAGTTATTTTAACGGCATCCGCGGCCTGTGGCGCTTTGTCCGAATGCTGCTTTTCTCCTTCAGCGCCCAATCGTTAATCTCCCAGAATATCCTGGAAGAAAAAATCGCCGAGGCCATCAATACCTGTCCCACATTTTTCAGCACAGAGAGCCCGGACAACAACCAGACCACATCTTTCATCAATTCCTTTTTCGATGAATACAAGAGCCCCTTTCCCCGCGATGAACTGGTGGATATCACAAAAAAAAGCATGCTCACCTATGCCTCCATCCTCTTCAAGGTCTTTCATAAATTCAAGGCGGAACCTGAGGAAGGAGTTGAGGAGGAACACCGGGTCATGACCCTTGGTCGCCTGTCGGACAAAATTGAAATCCGTGCCGAAAACCTGAGAAAGTATCGGGAAAAATTCGAGAACAAGGACGCCTCGTAGAGGCAAGGCAGGTTTCGCCACCAGGCCCTCTTGTTGACCAGACTTGCGCACAATCATTGCCCGCCTCTTTAATAGGCCACGGCCATCACCAGGCATAGCATGGTATGTGGCATTTGCTTTTTTTCTCGGCCACGGCCCTTTGCACCTTGACCGGCGCAACATCTGTGTTATTTTTTTGACCTCAGGCCATGGAGCTGTCGCCTGACGGCCCCGAACCGCCCTCTATTGCCGTTTTTAATGCACCTTTCTGCATCGACATAACTCGTTGGCATGAAAAGGATTAAAAATCCTTTTCAGAGGAATGACCCCGGCAGGAGTCAGGAAACAGAAAAAATCTTAAAAATCAGGCGGTCAGGCTTCTGAATTCCGGCATAGCAGCGCGTTGAAAAAGGTAGCGAGCGAAGCTGAGACCAGGCAAAATGAGGCGAAAAAATGCGCGCCCGCAGGAGGGAAGGGAGCCTGCGACACTCCGAGTACCCATGGGGTCCTGTTTACATGGGGTTCAGGAGCATTTCGGAGTCTCGCTCCGCTCGCTGAGCTCAAGCCGAATTTTGACGACGCATCAGCAGATAGCGAACGAAGAGAGACCTCCGAGCCCAGTAGTTTTTCAATGGGCTGACAGTGGAGGAACCTCGTCACATCACTATTAATACGCACAATACCAACAAGATAGAACAAGTCGAAAAACAACTTTTTTTTCACAAACGCCACTTCATCGTTTTGAGAAGGCTCACCGCCCAGCCGACTTCCTCCGAGCTGCGGGCGACATGACACTCACCACAAAAAATATCTGGCCGACCTGGAGATTGCTCTTCAGACCTCTCCAGCCTGTCGGCCAGCACCAAGGGATACAAGGAGTCTATTTATGAAAAGAGCTAAACCTGGAGATTCAGTCACCATCGACTATGAGGGTGTTCTCGAGAACGGCGAGATCTTCGAGACCACGGCCGAGAACGGCGCCCTGGAGTTTACCCTGGGCACCGGCACGGTTATGCCCGCCTTTGAACTGGCCATTGTCGGCATGAGTCTCAACGAAAGCAAGGATGTCATCCTTGCCCCGAAAGACGGTTACGGCGAACGCCAGAAAGAACTGCTCCAGAGCATCGACCGGCAGTTATTCGGCCCGGATGTCGAGCTGAAAGTGGGGCAGATCCTGCAACTCAATGTCAGAAAGGAGGGGGTCAGCCACCAGGTGCCGGCCACGGTCGTCGAACTCAACCAAGACACGGTAACCGTTGACTACAACCATCCCCTGGCCGGCCATACCCTGACCTACAAGGTTACCCTGAAAAAAATCGAGGCGAGCAAAAACCCTCTGCCCATTGTCACGGATCCGGAGCAGGCCTCCCTGTCCCATTAATGAAAAGCATATTGACCATTGCCGGTTCCGACCCATCCGGCGGGGCCGGCATCCAGGCGGACCTGAAAACCTTTGCCGTGCTCGGCTGTTACGGAGCCGCGGCCATCACCGCCGTTACCTGCCAAAACACCCTGGGAGTCAGCCGCTGTGTGCCGCTGCCTGCCGACCTGGTAACCGACCAGGTGGCGGCGGTGTTAAGTGACATTGACCCGAGCCATATCAAGATAGGCATGACAGCCACCGCCGAGATCATTGCCGCTCTGGCCGCAGAGCTCACGGCTTTTAAGGGCGAGATCATTCTCGATCCGGTCCTCAAGTCATCATCAGGGCGACAGCTTCTCGATGCAGACCCCTCGACTGCCCTGGCCCCTCTTCTCCGGAGGGTGACAGTGCTGACCCCCAACATTCCGGAACTCGCCAGTCTGAGTCAACACCCTGTAAGCACGGAGGCCGAGGCCATACAGGCCGGCAGGCAACTCATGGCACGCTATGCCAATATCAAGGCGCTTTGCATCAAGGGAGGTCATCTGGCCGAACAGGAGAGCGAAGTGGTGGATATCCTTCTGAGCAAAGGGCCGCATGCCATCGAGAAAATAAGCACACGGCATCCGCGCCGCCGCACCGCCAATAGCCACGGGACCGGCTGCACCTTTGCCAGTGCCCTTGCCGCCTACCACGCTGCCACGGCTTCTTACCAGGAGGCCTTTCCTGCCGCAGTCCGTTTTGTCGATAGCCTGCTTGCGTGCAGCAGCAGAACACCAATCGGCCATGGGACAGGGCCGCTGCTCCATCACTGTTGGCCGGAGATAGAGAGCAAGGGCCGCCAAAACCACGGCCCTTGCTGAGGCAGGGACATCAAAATTGCGGTGCCGCTGGCCGGCCTTTCTTCCGGATATCTTGCAAAAATTAGGATTGTTCGAGCTCCAGGAGCACAGAAGATAAAAAGTGCGCCCTGAAAGAAGTTCCCTTGGGGTGCATCATATCGGTCACAGGTGAAGCTTGTAATCTGCGCAGCGCCAAGAAAATCGGCCAGGCAAGCGCGCCCGCGACACTCCGAAACAGCAGCGATTCTTCAAGATGACCCGCAACAAGACGGCAAGCGCCGTACTTTTTTAGAGGGGCTGCTAATAGGTCATGCGCACCCGTCCACAGTCCGGGCAGACCCAGGTGGGACCGTTGGATATCCCCCAGATATTCTCCTGAAAGCAGGCCTCGCAGATCTGAAAGCCGCAGGGACAATTCAGACAGTAGGGCATTTCCTTTTTACAGCAGTGACACTGGTATGTCTTCGGGGCACGGCGCCGCCTCGGCCGGCTCTTTTCTTTCATGGCGATGTGCGCAGCTCCTCATCCAGCCAGGAGAGATAATCACTATTACCGGTTATAATCGGCAAAACAAGAATCTCCGGTGTCTCATAGTCATGTTTTTTTCTAATCTCATCAACCAGGGCCAGAGAGAGGTCACTCCTGCTCTTGGCCAGCACCTGGAACTCCTCTTCCTGCTCCAACTCACCCTGCCAGCGGTAAAAACTGGTAATTGGACCGCCTACCTGGGCGCATGCGGCCAGACGCTGCTCAACAAGATGGCGGGCCAGGGCCTGGCCATCCTCTTTCGTGGCCACGCTTGTCACAACCTGTACGTATTCTTTTTGCATATTCTCCTGTCCTTTCTCATGGTGGTTATCTTGAATAATGAGATATTTTATTTTCGTAGCGCCGCAGAAATCGGGCAGGTAAACGAGCGAAGCGAAACTCCGAAAGAGCAATTATTGAAGATGGCCTCAAGATGGTCTGTGCCTGTAGCGGCCATGATACCCCGACAGCGGCCCGGTCGGCAAGACCTTGACCCTGTCAGGGTTGAATAGGCCACGCCAGAAACCAGGAACCAGTCGACAAGATAACAAATGCACTGGCCGGCCTCCAGGCGATGGTGTACTATCTGGATACCCTTTTCAGACCATTATCTTCAGCCAACCAACAAAAAACAAGCCACATAACCATCGTCAACAAATGCTTCTCACCATTGATATAGGGAACAGCCATACCGTGCTGGGGCTCTACAGGCAGGCGACTCTCCTCCATCATTATCGGGTCAAGACAGATCGCCATGCCACGGCCGATGAACTGATCATAACCCTGCACGGCCTGTTGGCCCTGAATCAGGTAAAGATCAGCCAGGTCACCGACATGATTGTCGGCTCGGTGGTCCCAGCCCTGCAGAGTGCCTGGCGGAGAGTTGGTCGCCACCATATCAAGGGAGACACCCTTGTTGTCGGTGATGCCCATCTTGATTGCGGTGTCACCGTGTTAACCGACAACCCGCCCGAGGTCGGTGCCGACAGAATCATCAATACCCTGGCCGGGTTCCATAAATATCAAGACGCCCTGATTATTGCCGACTTCGGCACCGCCATCACCTTTGACTGCGTCTCGGCGCAGGGAGAATATATGGGGGGTGCCATTGCCCCGGGCATGGCCATTTCCCTTGAGGCCCTGGGCAGCCAGACAGCCAAGCTGCCCAAGGTGGATATCTCCACGGCCCCGCAACGGGCCATTGCCACCAATACCGGCGAGGCAATCCAGTCCGGCATGCTCTACGGCTATGGCGGTTTGATTGAGGGGCTCACCGGTCGTCTGCGGCAGGAATTTCCCAGCCCGCCCATGGTGATCGCCACCGGCGGCATGGCTGCCCTTGTCGCCCCATTTGCGCCCAGCATCAGCCATATTGAACCGCACCTGACCCTGGAGGGCCTTCGCCTGATCTATGACCGCAACCGTTAAACAAGCCGAGCTGCCGCCCCTGCTTGCCCCTGGTGACACCATCGGCCTAGCCCCCCTTGCCGGCCCCCATCAGGAGACGGATTTCCACAGAGGCGCCACCATTCTCCGCGACTTGGGGTTCCGGTGTAAGACACTGCAACCGAAACGGCCCCTCCCCTTCCTGGCCGGCTCTGACCAGGAGAGACTGGAAATTTTCCATACCCTGTGGCGCGATCCTGAAACCAAGGCGATTATGGCCATTCGCGGCGGTTACGGCACCCTGCGCCTCCTGGAGCACCTCGACTATACCCTGCTCAGGGAACGACCAAAGACGCTCATCGGTTTCAGCGACATCAGCGGCCTGCTCAATGTGGTAAACGAACGGACAGGCCTCATCACCCTGCACGGCCCCAACCTGACCACCCTGGCCCGGGCCGACAAAGAGTCCCTGGCCACCCTGGTCCACTGTCTAAGCCAGGCCGTGCCGCCCGACCTCCGCCCTGGCGGGCTTGAGGTGATCCGCGCCGGCCGGGCCGAGGGGATACTGGTGGGCGGCAATCTGACCACCCTCACCCACCTGCTGAGCACGCCGTTTGAGCTGCAGTGGGCCGGCAAAATCCTCTTTCTCGAAGACGTGGGCGAGGCCCCCTACCGCATTGACCGGCTGCTCAGCCAGCTCTGCCTGGCCGGCGCATTCCGGCACCTGGCCGGATTGATCCTGGGAAGCTTCAGCCAGTGTGGCGCCCAGGAGGAAATATGGCAACGCCTTGCCGAGCTTGCCGCCGATTATGACTTCCCCATCTGGGGCAACTTCCCGGTGGGGCACGGCAGCCGCAACATCACCCTGGCCATTGGCGCCGGCGTGGTAATGGATTCCAAGAAAGCCACGCTGCGCTGGACAACCCCCTGTCACCGATCATGAGGGGCAGCCCTCCTGCCCTAAAAGCTCCGCCACCTGCCAACGCAGATCATCGGCCAGCTTCTGTTTTTCTTTCAGGCTGTAACCGCTGACATCCAAAGGATCACCGAGGCGAATCACCACCTCCCCGGCCCGGGGCAGAATTTTCCCTTTCGGCAGAATATGACGGGTACCGCAGATGGCCATGGGAACCACCCCCACACCGGCCTTGATGGCGATCATCATGCCGCCGGCCTTAAAATCGAGCAAGTTCCCGTCAACAGAACGGGTCCCTTCCGGAAAAATAACCACCGAGCATCCTCCCTTAATACGCTGGGCCGCCTCGTTCAAACTGACCATGGACTTACGGCCGCTGCTGCGATCAATCGGAATATTGCCGCTGCGCCGCAAGGCCGGACCGAAAATGGGAATCCTGAAGAGTTCCTTTTTGGCCAGCCAACGAAAGTCCCATTCAAAAGACCCCTGCAGGCAGAATATGTCAAACTGGCTTTGATGGTTGGCGGCAAAGATATAGGATTTACCCGACTCCAGCTTTTCCATGCCCTCCACCCGCACCTTGACGCCACTGACAGCCAGAATCAGGCGGGCCCAGGTGCGCGGTGCCACCTGGGCAGTCTGTTCACTGGTCCGCAGGACCAAAAGATAAAGCAGGGCCTGCAGACTGGAAAAAGGGGTGATAAGGACGGCAAAAACAACCGCCAGAAAACCCCGCAGGTAAGAAAAGAGCGCCATATTTTGAACCACCTTTTTTCGGATACGAAAACAATCTTTTTCCGTACAGGATAAGGGACGCAAAAGGATTTATCCGGTTGCTTTCACGTCCCGGACAGATTAGCATAGAGTCTACTTTGTAACGAGTCCTTTTTCCCGGCATTGTCCCTCCGGACCATGGTTCCTCTCTGTCCGGCCAGAGGTCGCTTCGTTCAAGATCACCTGTGTGAAAAATAAACAGAGGCATCCATCCGATATGCCGTGCATTTTTGGGAACACCAGGCAGAACTCGGCAAGGTAAGTGAGCCTGTCAAGCTCCGCACGAGGCATTTACGGACAGAGAGGAGTTCAGTTGCCTCCGGTCAGCAACCGGCACACAGCCCACCGGATGCACCTTTTATTTTTTTGTAAACAACAGGGTATCTTGAATAAAAGATACCCAACAGGAACAAGGTACACTCCTGTTTTGAGTCGCCCGGCAAGGCGTAGAGACTCCTATTCAGCCATGACCACTGATCCCAACAAGGGCCCTTCACCCGGCAACCATTCTCAGGCAACATCGCCGCCAAAACCTGCCACCGGCCCCAGTCCACTGGCGGAACATCTTGATCCGGCAGACAAGAGCGGCCAAGCGCACGACGTGCAACCAGGTCTGCGCCGAAGCCGCACTGTCCAGCGCCGCCAACTGCCCACTCCTCCCGGCACCATATTGAAAAGAATCCTCCTTTTTCTGCTGGTAGCGGCAACCCTTTACAGCCTGACCGGTTTTTTCCTGACCCCCTATCTCCTGACCAGCACCCTTCCCGCCTTTCTGAGTAAAGAACTCAACAGGCCGGTGACCATCGGCTCGGCCCGCTTCAACCCCTACACCCTACAGATTACCCTTAAAAACGGTATAATCGGGCCGGACCTGACTGAGCCGGACGACGCCATTGACCCGATATTTTCCTTCGGTAAGCTTGAGGGATGCCTCAAGCCCGCCGCCCTGCTGGGCCGCAGTTATCCCGTCGCATCGATCCGGGGGGCCAGCCTCTTTGTCCACCTCCAGCGCCACGCCGACGGCAGCTTCAACGTCATGCAGATGATACAGCGCCTCGTGCCGCCGTCAAGCCGCCTCAGGCCGGCACGGCTAGGTGATTTTCTGCAATCAGGCGGTATCCACCTGACCGACAGCCGCCTCTACTTTAACGACCAGGTCTCCGGCAACCAGCATAAGATTGAGGCGATCCGCTTTGTCATTCCAGAGCATGGTGACGACTCCGCCACTGTTTCCCCGCAATTTTCAGCCATGATCGACGGCAGTGCCGTTTCCATCGGCGGCCACAGCGAACAGACCGCCGCCGGCCAAAGTACCAGCCTCACCCTCACCCTGGAGCAGATTCACCTGCCCGATTATCTGGCCTACCTGCCCCGGCCCCTGCCCGGCCTGCTCAGCAAGGGCCAGGCCGACCTACAGATTGTCGGCGATTACCAGGTATCAGCCGACCAGACCAGCCATTTTGAAATACGCGGTTCCGGGGTGGGCCGCGACCTCTGGCTCTCCAGTCCTGACAAGGCGGAAAACACCATTGCCAGTGCCTCGTTCTCCTTTCGCTTTGCCCCCCTGCAATCCAGTCTTATCTTTGACAAACTCAGCCTGGACCAGCCCTCCCTGCAGATCCAGCGCCACAAGGACGGGGCCTTTTCCTTTCCGGCAACAGTGAGAGCAGAGGACAACTCCTCCGAATCGGCAATCAAGATCAAGAACCTGGTGATCAAAAGTGGTCGTCTTTCCTACATCGACCAGAAGGTGGAAGGCGGTTTCGGGGCCATCTTTAACGACATAAACCTCAGTATTGCGCCGCTTGCCGGCAAGGAACACCTGCACAGCTATGCCCTTGACAGTGTGACAAGCCGGGCAACGCGTATTGCCAGCCAGGGAACAGTAAGCCTGGCCAGAGGGGATATTAAAGGGCTTCTGGTCCTGCATAATCTGCCGGTTTCGGCCCTCAACTCCTATCTGCCCACCGACCACGATATCGCCATACAAAGCGGTATCATCGACAAGGCAGAGGCCAGGGTAGAGATAGGTCTGCACCCCCAAAACACCACGCTCAACCTGCAGAAGATCCAGGGCAGTGTCACAAATCTCGATATCTCCCTGCAGGGCAAGGAGTGGCTCCATATCGATCAAGGCCTCTTTGCCGAAGCGGCCTTTGCCGCTGCCGATGCCTCCCCCTGCAGACTGGGCAACCTGACCTTTCGCGGCCTCACAACCCACCTGTCGCCGGACAGTGCCCCTCTTTTCCAGGCGATTGTCAACCAACCGGCCGGAGAGCATGACGGCCTGCTTACCGACCTGGCCATTGACAGCGGCGTCCTCATGCTGCGCGGTTTTTCCTTTCAGAAAAAATCGGAAATACCGATCGCCATAACAAACCTGCGGGCCTCGGACCTGCGGCCTTCGAAAAATGGCCTCGGCACCATAACGGCAAGCCTGGGCCTGCCGGGCAGGGCTTCATGTCAGCTTAGCGGCAACATCTCCATCGCACCCCTGGCCGGCAGCCTGCAGATCGACACGCAGCGTCTGCCCCTGGGCATCTTCACCCTCCCCGAGGCCACATGGCTCAAAACCGAGGTAGAGCAAGGAACCATTGACATCAAGGGCACTCTGTCGCTTGCCGACTACAGCCTGTCGGGCCAGCTCTTGCTGGCCGACACTCTTCTGCGCAACAAAAAAACACGGGAGAAAATTCTACAGATCAAAGAAGCCTCTGCATCCCCATTCAGTCTGACCCTGCAGCCCTTTGATTTTAAGGCGGAGAGCCTCGCCCTTGACCGGTTTGAACTTTTCATCGACCTCACGGAGGATACCACCTCTGCCGCCGCCCTCTTTTTCCAGAACAGTGCCTTGGCAGAGAAAGCCCGGAGCAATGTGACCATCCGCGAAACAACCCTCACCGAGGGCACCATCCACTTCCGGGACCAGCGCCTTAAGCCACCTTTTGCTACCGCATTGACCGGGGTGCACGGCACCATTGACGACCTGATCAATGAACCGGGCCGGGCCTGCCATATCAACATATCGGGCCGCGGCCGGCAGCAGGCCAGCCTGACAACCACGGGCACCCTCCACCTCTTTGACGAAAATTTCGGCGCCGACCTCAACATCGAGTTACGCCACCAGCCACTCACTCCGCTCATTCCCTATCTTGAGCCCATGGTGGGATACCGATTGGCGCAGGGCAACTTCGACCTCTCCATGTCTTATCAGGAGCAGGCCGGCAGACTAAAGGCGGACAGTCGGCTGACCGTCCGCCGGCTCGACCTGGGTGACGAGGATCTGGGCAACAAACATTTCCCGACCACTATCGCCCTGGTAACCGACAATAAAGGAGAGATCCGGCTGCCTCTTTCCCTTGCCAACGACATGACCGATCCCTCCTACACCCTCTACAGTGCCTATGGCAAAAAAGTGCGGGGCCTGATCAGCAAGGCCTCGGTTTCGCCTTTTTCCATGCTCACCGATTTTTACGACACGGAGCAGCCCCCTGACCACGTTCTCTTTACGGCCGGCACCGCCGAACCCGTAGCCGAGGCCCAAGCCCGACTCAGGGCGATCAGCGATATCCTCAAGGCACGGCCGCTGTTGCGTGTCACCATAAAGGGCTACAGCGCCGGCAGCCTGGACAGAGAGGCCCTGCTCCAGCAAAAAAGACGAGAGGCCGAGAAAAAACGCCTGGCCCAGCAAAAAACGTTGAGCAACGACCTGGTCGAGGCCTACGGCAGGGAGGAAATTGAAATTCCGGCAAGTTTGCCGCCTGCGGAGAATGGAGCCACCCTTACCGTGGCCAAGGAGGAGCTCCTTGAGCTGGCCAGGCAACGGTGCCGCCGTCTCAAAGAGATCTTGACGCAACAGTACCGAGTGGATGAACACCGCATTGTCATTTCCACCGAGACCACCGTGGTCCCTGAAAGCGGTGCCGGCCTGGCCGGCAACCGGGCGGATTTCATTCTCGGCCGCCTCAGTCCGGCGGCAGGCAAGGGAGAGACGTGATGCTCAACGAGCTCATGCGCCGCACCCGTTCCTTTCGCCGCTTCCAGGAGGAGAAACGCATTGCCCCGGAGATCCTCTCCGAACTCATTGAACTGGCCGGGCTGGCGGGGTCGGCCCGTAATCTGCAACCGTGGCGTTATATGATATGCCGGCATAAGCACCACTGCCGCCAGATCTTCCCCCACCTGGGTTGGGCCGGTTACCTGCCGGAATGGCCCGGACCTGAGCAGGGGGAAAGACCGGCCGCCTATATCCTCTGCCTGCTGGACACCGATATCTGCAGGAACGGCGACATTGATCTGGGCATTGCCAGCCAGAATATCCTGTTGGGTGCCATGGCCCATGGTATCGGCGGCTGCAGAATCGCCTCCATCTCCGCCGCCCTCGGCCAAGAGCTTCAGCTGCCGGCCCGGCTTGAGCTCCAGCTTGTCATTGCCCTGGGATACCCTGCCGAAGAGGTGATCATTGTCGAGCCTGAAGAGCGGCAGGACATCAGGTATTGGCATGGCCCGGCCCATGACCATTATGTCCCCAAACGCCCGCTCGCCGACATTCTCCTGCCACTGCCCCTGAGCTGATTCGATGTTGCAAAGTCCCTACACCAGATACCAGCGCCTCTTTGTCTACCACCTCGACCTGCCGACCATCCCCAACCTGGATGATCCGGACCTGATCGGTGTCTGGATTGAGGACAACACCGCTGTTCTCTTTTTCCACAGGAATAAGGACGCCCTGGTAGCAGAGCTCTGCCGGCAATATGCCTGCACCTTGATCTATCAGGCGGATCTTGATTATGAGGAGTGGGAGGTGGGTCACGAGATCGGCAGCTTCACGGCCGGCTCATTCCGCGTGGCACCAATCTGGGAAAAGAGTGATGCCGATATTATCCTTGACCCCAGTGTTGTCTTCGGCTCCGGCTTTCACCCCACCACCCGCTGCTGCCTGGAGCTGGTGGACAAGTATGTCAGGGCGCCGGAGCTTGCCATTAACTCCATGCTCGATCTGGGATGCGGTACCGGCCTGCTCAGTATCGCGGCAGCCAAACATGGCGTCAAACGGATCACCGCCATTGACAATAACCCCCTGGCCTGCCGGGTGGCCGAGACTAACTGCCGCTACAACAAGGTCCAGAAGAAAATCTCCGTGGAAGAACAGGATCTGCGCAACCGGCCGCCGCGGACCGCAGGTGTTGACCTGGTGGTTGCCAATCTCTACCGAGGGCTGCTGGAAGAGCTTTTCAGTCGGCCGGACTTCTGGCAGGCCAACCTCTACATCCTCTCCGGCTTCTTAAAGTCCATGGAGCCCCCACTGCTGGCGGCCCTTCCTGCCGACAAGCTCCGCTTCCTGGAGCGAACCCGCAAGGATCAGTGGTGCATATGGGTGGTGGCCCCCAGAGAGAGTGTCTTTCTGCAGGGCTAACCCCTACCGTTTAATACGGACCTGTACCTGACGACGCCCCCACCTGAGGGCCTCCTGATGGGAATCAAAATAGAGATCCAGACGATTGGGGCCCTTGATGGCACCGCCCCGATCACTTACCACTCCCCAGCCATAACCGGGTATCTTCATACGGGTGCCAAAGGGATAGTATCTGGTATCCGCGGCAATGGTGCCATCCCTGGAAAACCACAACCACGGCAAGACAATGCGAAAAGGAAGCTTCCACGGCTTTTTGACACTGTCCACGGAAAAGAGACCATCCGTCACCTGTTGCGGCGCCGCACCACTGGCAGTGCGGCCGCTGTACTTCTCACCCTTGTTTTTTCCCTTGGTGATGTAGCGATCCCAGAAATTGAGCTTAAGAAAGGCCCAACTGCCCCGCTGCCACTCACAACACTCCTGGCAACCGCAATAGCCGGTGGTCTCCATAAGCCGCACCTCATGCTTGGCACAGCCGGAAACAGCCAAAAAAAGCAGTAAGAGACAGATCCACTGAGAAAAAGCAAAAAGACGTCGCACGTTATTCCCCTCGTTTCAGGCAGCACTTGCCAGAGACAACTATTACCCATTGCCGCCAAAGTAACAAGGGTCTGACCTGGGAGAGCCCCGATTTTTTTTGGGGACACTCGGGGCGAAGGAGATAAAAGAGGAGTTGCGCTACAGGCGCTGGGACAGGAGGCTTGAGTCGGCAACGAACGCACCTCTCTCCCCTGTTTTGCGGAAAAAGAAAATCAAGAAGAGGAACAGAAGGCCAGTGGCCCTCTGCACCGGGGAGACAACACCCTAGGCAACCTTGCCGTCGGAGTTGGCGATCTTGCGGGGCCGTTCCACCTCGATCTTGCGCGGCACCAGACCGCTGGACATGAAGGCCGTGCACTGCTTCCTTTTTTCAAAGGAGCATTCGGCAACATTCCAGCACGGCGTGTATTGCAGCAGCTTCTTGATGGCGGCAATGGAGATGCCTTGCTCATGGATCATGCTGCGCAGACACTCGACCCACTTGATATCATCCATGGTAAAATAGCGCCATTTCCCCTTCCGAATAGGCCTGATCAAACCTTCTTTCTCGTAAATGCGAAGGGTGCGGGGATGAACCTCCAGCATCTTTGCAGCAACACCGATTGTGAAGATTGGCTTATCATCTGAGAACATGATGTCTTCCTTGTGGGATTTAGGGGGAGGCGCAGAGTCTGCCGAGAGGCAGACCCTGCGCCATCATAATGGCTTATAATCGCCGCACAGGCCTCTTCTTAGTGAGAGCCATGGTCGTCAAAGGCGCGACCGAAGAAGCGCTCTCCCAGTAAGAAGGTGGCGCCAACCACACCTATACCGCCAAAGGTAACCATCATCTCGGATACGGAGGGGATGTAGCTGAAGTAGGTGGGCAGATTGTCCCAACCGGAGAAGTGGGGAACCAACTGGCCACCAACCACCAGGTCATAGCGGGCAAAGAACTGGCCGACCAGGGTCATAAAAGCGGCCAAGGTCATGGCAGGCGCACTCTTCAGCTTGGTCATGGCAAGCAGACCAAGAGGAAAGGCCAGACCGATGAGAATCTCAAAAACCCAGAAGTTGAAGGAAAGGGGTCCTGAGGTCAGGGCCATGGCGGCAAGGCGTCCACCTTCTGCCCCGCCCACAAAGAAGGAGATAAACCTCCAGGCCGTGGCAACAGAGACCAGAAAGAGGGTAAGAATGAGAACCTTACCGGCGGACTGCATGCCGGCCATGGTGGTCTCATCAATTTCACGACTACGGATCTTGTAGGCCATGTTGGTAAAGAGGATGGCCGCAGCAGCACCGGACATGAAGGCGCAGCTGAGAAAGTAAACAGGCAGCTGAGAGCCGTACCAGAACGGATGGGCGGAGAGGGTGGCAAAAACCGCACCAAGATTTGTGTTGGCGGCAACCTCGGCAAGAGCACCAAGCACACCTAAGGTCACGGCGATCTTATACTTCTTATTGAGGATAAGATAGAACTCCAGCAGCATGAAACCAACCGCCATGCCGTACAGGGTACCCATCCACCAGATGTTGGATGTCAGGTTGGGGCTTAACATATTATAGATGAGCATCCGATGGGGATTCTCTATCTCGACACCGATGATGGTGAAGGCACCGATGATGGTAATGATGGACAGCCAGACCATGCGATTGGCCAGGGGGGCCAATTTATTACCGCCGAAGATATGGCTGATGGCCGCCAACAGGCAGAGACCGGTTGAGGTAATGGCAAAAAACGCATATGAGGAAATCAAAATACCCCACGGCATTTCCCGCGTATTGTTGTACATGTGATGATGGCCTGCATAAAAGGCATAGAGCCCGGCAGCAATGCCGGCAAAGGCCATCAAGGCAAAAAGGCCTGTCACCATGTTGATTCTAGGTGTAGCCACCTTTGGTTCCGCGACTGCGGCTAGTGAAAATCCGTTAGCCATTTTCATTCCTCCTGTAAATTATATAGACAACTTATTTCGGTAGCCGCCAGGCTACATTGTTTGTATCTCTCGGGGAATCCTGGCCGGGCCGCCACCCGGGCCATGGAGCACCCCAAAGAGCATCAGACCTTGGCCGGACCCTGCAAATGTTGCGTCCGCCCCTTTGTTGCCAATGAGCCAAGACCGATCAAGGCGACAATGGCGGAAAAAGGACCGAGGACCAAAAACAAAACCAGTGAGGTTGTAAACCAAAAAGCCTCGCTGAGGTGCGCAAAACGCTTGCCAAGGAGAGCAAGCCAATGCGCCTTTCCGCGTATTGTCTGGTTTTTGCTGAGCAGCTGAATTAAGGCACTCATGTCCGGCCTCCTGTTTTCACTTGAGATTTAAGTGGTAGGAAATCTCAAGGCCCATTCTGGAAGGATGGGCATTTCTCGTTTCAGGTTTTTACCTGTTCGTTTTGGTTAGTTAGTTACATAGCAACTGGTATGCCAAAACAGGCCTCGCCCAACCATCCCCGGCAGGCCAAAATGCATAACCCCCCATACTACCGTTGAAAGAAACCTATACAAATATTTCTTTATAGGTTCTTTTGGCACTTTGCATTTCCATATAATTTACAAAGCATGGCGCAAATTGCGTCGCACTCCCACATGAGTGTTGCGCAGAATACGCCAACTTTGTGGCATAAATCCCGACCAAACGTGCCATAATCGCCGAAAAGACTACGCCACACCCTTGTTGCACCACCAGAAAAAAAGACGACAAAACAAGGACATACAATACGGATACCAAGAATATGGCGCAATATGCGCCAAAAAAAACAGCTCGACCATGCCGACAACTATGTGGCAAAAGCGGTCCAGGGCCTGAAAAGAGAGGGGATCCCTGAGGAGAAAACCTCAGAAGGGGGCACTATGGTGTCCAGGAGAGAAAGGGGCTGAGTTGCAAACGGGCGTTGGCAAGTATGGCGGCTTCCCCTGACCATTCGATCTACAGGAATACCTTACAGAGGAGATACACCTTTTTAATGCCAAAAGGGTTTGTTGGCCGATCAAGGCACGGCCTGGCGCGGGGGGCGGAAGAGTCTGCCGAGAAGGGGCAGGACAGAGAAGGGGACGGAGGGAGGCGGGACTAAAAAAACATCCACTGCCTCCCTCCGACGAGAAAACAAAGGGCGCAGCTCATTAATGACCGGAGTCTGTGCTGCCGCCGTCACTGTGGAGACGTTCAAAACCCTTGACACCAATATGGCAGGCCGTACAGCGTTTATTGGAGGCAAAGGCCATATCGCCATCATGGCAGGCGCCGCAGTATTGACCGGCATAGAGTGATTCCATGGTAAAATCATCATTCTGCTCAGCCAAACCTGCTTCCATTTCAAAAAGATCGTCATGGCAGCTGTCACAATCAAGGCCAGCCTCCATGGTATGCACCTTGTGTGAAAATTCGACGGCCTTCACCGGTTTCACAAAAATAATAGGCGCTTCCGGACCATAGATATCCTCATCATACTCTTCACCAACAGCCTGACCAGCGGTACAGCACAACAGGGCGCCACACACCATAACAGTCAATAAGCTCAAAGGGCTTTTGTCTTTTAATTTCATTGCATTCCTCATCTATGTTTCAGCAGGTCTTACCCCGGAGAGTTCCTGCCGGATATAATCCAACCGTTTTTCGACTGACCCATCCTCTTGACCAGCCACTTGCCCTTCCCTTTCAGGAGCGGAACAAATTAATCGTTCATGTAGAAAACATTGGGAAGAGCGCCTGTTTCGGGGCGGAGAACCCAGACAACCTTCTCCGGCGCGTGGATCAACCTATAGGCCGCGCTGTTGCTATCGGTAAGGTCGCCAAAGACACGGACATTGGCCGGACAGGCCTCACTACAGGCCGTGATCTTGCCGCCAGACTCCTTGAGTTTGGTGTCATAACAGAAGTTACACTTGTCAACAGCCCTGTTTTCCTCTTTAAAATAGCGGGCATTATAGGGACAGGCGGCCATACAGGTCTTACAGCCAATGCAGCGTTTATAGTCCATCATGACAATGCCGGTCACCTTGTCCTTGAAGGTGGCCGTGGTGGGGCAGACCCGCACACAGGGCGGCCGATTGCAATGGTTACAGAGAACAGGCATAAAAATACGCTCCGTGCTGTCCGGACCGGTGGGCCGCTGCTGCTCAAGGATGGTGGTGCGGTACCCGTAGGCCGGCACATGGTTGGTATTCTTGCACGCCTCTTTGCAGCGCTCGCAATCTATACAATGGTTCTGGCGCATCACCATGGTATAATGGGGGCTATAGGGAAACTTGGTGGCAGGGCTCATGCCGCCCAAGGCACCCCGGGCATTACGCGCAGAGGTCAGAGACAGGACACTGCCGCCCAGAAAAACACCGGTAACGGACAGGCCGAATTGCAGGAAACGACGACGCTCTTCCGAAGGCAGGTTTTCAACCCCCTCATTCTCGAGCTTTTCCAGATCTTTAACTTTCATTGGTTACTCCCTTAGGTAAGATAGCTTCAAGTTTATCCGTCTCTGGACCACATGAGCCCGCCGCAACCGAGACAAGATAATGTATAATTGTAGGGTATCTTGAATTAGATATTTTGTTCGAGTTTGAGAAGCATGGAAAATAAAAACCCGCAGCATATCGACTATATGTGAGGATTTTTATTTTCGTGGCAACGAAAAAACCGGGGAAAATAGCAGTTATTCAAGATGGCCTGTATATAAGGCGTGGTTTTCACCACAATAATAAGGTACCGGCAGTGCCTGTCTAAACAGGCGGCCCGGCTCGGTACCGCATCTGTTCTCCAGATAAAAAATTCACCTGTAACAATCTACAAACTACACAAGTGTAGTTTGCGCCATGCATGCAAGCATGAAAACGCGGCAGTGTCAAGAATAATCTGTCGCTGAAAGGCGGCCAACATGCGGAAATAACTTATTTCTCCGCTGGACGATACCACCGGGCATTTTCATGAAAAAACGTGGTGCCCTGCCGACCACCCCCACTTTTTTTGACCTTTGCGTCCCGCCACTTATATGGTAAAAAAGGAGAAATGTCGACAATGACCTTTTGGGTCAAGGAGAGCTGCCCCATGAATTCCGCCACTCAAGACAAGGATAGCGTCCAGCTTAACGACCAATCACTGCTCTATTATCCTGACGGTGCCGGCGAAATAATCGACATCAGCATGAAGGGCCTCTCCTTCCTCAAGCTGACCGGCAGGAGTTGGCCCCAAGGGGCCTTTAAAGTCGACCTGCTGCTTGACAACGCAACACTGCACATCAAAGAGATCCCATGCGCCCTGACGCCGCCGGCACATGAGGCCCCTGACAGCACCCCCCACAGTAGACACATGCTGCTCTTCAGCGACCTCAACCGCGAACAACAGCAGCAACTGCAAGAATATATCGCCCGGCAAAAGGAACAACACTCGCCATTTACCAACCTGCCCTGATCCGCGTTTGCCACCTCTCCTTGCCGGGAAAGATCGTTGACCAGCCACGCCCGGCAGACTATTATGGGCACACAGGCGAGGCACCTCCCCCAACAATTGCCAACCTGCACAACGCCCACTTCCCTTGCTCGTGTCTTTTTCTATTGTCACAGCACGTCCCCTAACTGAAGTTCCCCTAAACGCATGGATAACAGCGCCGTTCAGACAGCCCCATCCAAGATTGCCGATGCGATTTTCACCGTAAACAGCAACTGGGAAATCACCTCCTTTAATCGAAATGCCGAAAAACTCCTCGGCCTCAGCAAAGAAGAGATGCTCGGCAAGAATTGCCAGGAGGCGTTCAGCCCCTATGAACGCTTCACCAAGTTGTGCAGCCTCTACGGGCCGCTCGCCTCCGGCCGTGCCATGACAAACTTTCGGATGGTCATTGACAATCCGGATACGGGCGACTCCACCGCGGTTATGATCTCGGCCATCCCCCTGCCAGACAAAGACGGTCATATAAACGGGGCTGTCATCACCCTCAGAGAGATCCACGAGACCAGCCACACCAATGACCTGGCCATGAATTCCGTTGCCGAGGGCGTTTTCACCGTGGATCGCGACTGGCATATCACCTCCTTCAACAAGGCGGCCGAGGCCATTACCGGCTGGACGCGGCGCGAGGCCCTGGGACGTCGATGTCGAGACATCTTCCCTCCCGGCATGTGCGGCGACCAGGAAGGGCCCACCGCCTCCACCCAAGACAAAAAAACCATTCTTGACCAGATCCTGACCATCAGCACCAAAAAGGGTCATAAAATACCTGTCTCCATCACCGCCGCCCCCCTGCTTGATCCCGAAGGCAATAGCATCGGCAGCGTTGAGACCTTCCGCGACATCACCGCCACCATGAAGAACGATCTCATCCTTGATTCCGTGGCCGACGGCGTCTTCACCGTGGACAAGGATTGGCGGATTACCTCCTTTAACCGGGCGGCCGAGGCCATCACCGGCTGGAGTCGCGCAGAGGTGGTCGGCAAACGTTGCAGTGGTATTTTTCACTCTTCGGTCTGCGGCGACAGCTGCATCCTCAACCAGGCCGTCGCCCTGGGACAGGAAATTGTCGACCGCTCCATCTTTATCAAAAGCAAGCAGGGCGACACCATTCCCATCTCCATCAGCGCCGCTCCCCTGCTTGACCATGAAGGCACGGTAATCGGCGGGGTCGAGACCTTTCGCGACATCACCACCACCATCAAAAATGACATGATCATCGACTCGGTTGCCGACGGCGTCTTCACCGTTGACCGCAACTGGCAGATCACCTCCTTTAATCGAGCGGCCGAGCAGATGACCGGCTGGCACCGTGACGATGCCATCGGCAAGTTCTGCAGCGATGTTTTTCACTCGTCCATCTGCGGCAAATCCTGCGCCATTGCGCAATCCATGTACAGTGGCCAGCCCGTTGCCAACCGTTCAATCACCATTGAGACACGCTCAGGCAACCGACTGCCGATCTCCATCAGCGCCGCTCCCCTGCTTGATCATGAGGGCAATGTTCTCGGCGGAGTGGAGACCTTCCGCGACCTCTCGGTGGTCGACAGCCTGCGCCGACAGCTCACCATGCGCTATACAGTCGACGAGATCATCTCGAAGAGCCCGGCCATGCAGCGCATCTTCGACATATTGCCGGAGATTGCCCGCAGCCCCAGCAATGTCCTGATTCTCGGCGAAAGCGGTACCGGCAAGGAGTTGGTGGCCCGGGCCATCTACAATGCCTCCTCGCGCAGCACAAAACCCTTTGTTATTGTCAATTGCGGCGCCCTGCCCGACACCCTTCTCGAATCAGAGCTCTTCGGCTACAAGGCCGGCGCCTTCACCGACGCCAAAAAAGACAAAAAAGGGCGATTTGCCACTGCCGAGGGCGGCACCATCTTCCTTGACGAGATTGGCGACATCCCGGCCTCCCTGCAGGTAAAACTCCTCAGGGTTCTCCAGCAAAAGGTTTACGAACCCCTCGGTTCCAATGAACCGGTCACAGCCGATGTCCGCATTATCACGGCCACCAATCGCGACCTGCAGGCCCTGGTCAGGGAAGACGCCTTTCGCGAGGACCTCTTTTATCGCCTCAATGTTGTCAAGATTCAGTTGCCCCCCCTGCGGGAAAGGATGGAAGACATTCCACTCCTCATTGAACATTTCATCTCAAAGTTCGGCGCCCAGCAGGGCAAGGATATTGTCGGCATCTCCGAGGAGGCCCTCTCCATCCTCATGCACTATGACTTTCCCGGCAACATCCGTGAACTGGAAAACATTATTGAATACGCCTTTATCCTCTGCCCCGGCGGCCTTATCCAGCCGGATCACCTGCCCGAGCCCTTTGCCCCGGCAAGCAACCGCAAGACACCGGCCGCCGCCGTCTTGCCCCTGGCCGGCATATCGCAGACCCTTGAGGAGATCGAAAAGACCGCCATTGCCGCCTCACTCACCAAAAACAAGTGGAAGAAGATGGCCACCTGCCGTGAACTGGGGATCTCCAAGGACACCCTGCGCCGGAAGATAAGCAAGTACAAGCTCTCACCGGACGACCCCAGCGACCAGTGAAGAGTGTGAGGGAGGAAATTACAGATGCCTCGGTTGGCCCAAGCCATTAGAAGGCACTCTCTTGCACCACTCCGCATACCTGACTCCTCACTTGCCCTTTTGTGCCTTGCCCCCTCTACTCCTTTGAGTGATGGCCGCGACCCAGTGATAATCAGACAAAAAAAGAGGAGTACGCCGGCGGCGTACTCCTCTTTTTTTATACCTTTGCTTTCCGACCTGCCCCATCATGCCGCAATGGCGTCATAATGTTGTTCAGCAACACCTTATCTTCTTGCGGTGCGAGGCAAGGAGCAAGACTGGGAGAAAAAGAGTCACGAATCTGCGGATCTTTTGCTCCTCTTAACGCCGTGCACCTTCCCCTCACTCTTCCGATCGCTGCAAAAAATAAAAAAAGACAAAAATGCAGGCCGGCAAAGAACCCGGAAAGTCAAGATTGACGGACTCGTAAAACGGTGATGGCGTCGCCAAAAGTCGTTGGCGGCACATGCTTTGACACTGCACTGCCAACGTTTTTTCTGCTTAGCCATCAAATTTATAAATTTCACCTGAACGAAACAGCTCCGGCATCAACCGCAGGCTTTTTGGGCTGCCGTGTCGGAAGACCGCCTACCACCGAAAATCACCCAGGTGATACTTGCTTTTTTCCAGGCACCGCCTTGTCGTCCTTTTTTTGGTCCTGCGCCTTGGCCCGCTTGCGATCCTCTTCATCGCCGACACGGTGCAAGGTTCTTGGCACAGCCCAATCGATCCTGGCTTGGCAGCACTCATGGACTTCCTTGGGGCATTCAGCCACATCCCAACAGGGAACCAGGGTCAACAGTTTCTTTAACCCGGGAATAGAGATGCCCTGGTCATGAATTATTGACCGCAAACATTCAATCCATTTGATATCATTGGGAGAATATAAGCGCCGTGAACCACTGTGCTGAGCCGGCTTGACCAGGCCCTCTGCCTCGTAAATCCGCAGTGTCCGAGGATGGACACCGAGCAGCTTTGCCGCCACCCCAATGGGATAGATCGGCAAATCAGAGCGGAGCGGCTTTACCTCTGTTTTTTTTCGCGCCATAACATCCTCCTTAAAAATCCTTATTTTCCGTGCGGGGGGAGGCAGCCGACCGGCATGCCCCCCCGGCATATCAGATTTCAAGGAAGTATTAATGGTCCTCGGAAAGGTGGCCCTTAAAGAGCTGCTCACCCATCAGAAACATCATGCCGCAAAGGGCCATGGCACCCACCACGATGGCAATTTCATGCAAGGTGGGGGTGTAGGAGAAGAGATGCGGCAGATCGACAATGTTCATGCCATGGAAATGGGGAACAAGCATACCAACGACAACCAGATCATAGCGCATGAAGAAAATGCCGATGACACTGGAGACGGAGGCGATGAAAAGGCCGGTCATGGATTTGGCCCGTACCGCCAGAATAATGGCAAAGGGAATAACCAGACCCATCATGATCTCGCCAATCCAGAAGTTAGCGGCATAGGGACCGGAAATAAGGCTCATCATGGCCTCATATTTTCCCGGAGGCTGGCCGCTGATACCGGAGATCATCTTCCAACAGGTGAAAAACATGATAACGGTGATAAGCAGAGCGCCAAGCTTGGCAACCGAGCTCAGAGAGCTCTGCAGCTTCTCACTCATCTGCCAGCCATTGGCCTTATAACCAATCCAGGTAAAGAAGACCACGGCCGCGCAACCGGACATCATGGCTGAGGTGATAAAGTAAATGGGCATATAGGGACCATGCCAGAACTCACGACCGCTCAGCAGACCAAAAACAGCGCCGAGATTGGAGTGGGCCGCAACACCGGCAACCACGCCAAGCAGACCCAGGATACCCGCCTCCTTATGCTTACCCATCTGCAGCAGGGCGAATTCGATAAGCATGAAGAAGAGATAAGCGCCGTACAGCGTTCCCATCCACCAGATGTTGGAAGTCAAATTGGGGGAAGTGATATTGTAGATGGCCATGCGCCAGGGATTCTCAATCTCAAAGCCGATCACCATGAAACCGGCAATAATGGTGGAAATGGCCATGAAGACCGAGCGTTTGGCAATGGGCTGAAACTGCTCAACACCAAAGACGTGGCCGATTGAAGAGACCAGACAGAGTCCGGTGGATGTAACGACAAAGAAAACATAGGCGGCAATCAGCAGCCCCCACGGCACCTCGCGGGTATTGCCGAAGGCATGCTCATGGCCGATAAAAAATGAATGGACACCAGCGGCAAGCCCCATGAGCACAAAAAGGCCCATAACAGCGATGGCGGCATTATACTTGCCGGATGTGGTAACCTCGAGCCCCTGATCCTGGGGCAGAACTTTCGCAAGAATATTATCCATTGCGCTTCTCCTCACTTATAATGTTGTTAACCTTACTGTGCAGGCAGCAAAAAACGTCCTGCATCATTCTTCAAAAATGACAGTCTATGCCATTCAGAAATGCCGGAAATTTTCTTCATCCTCCCGGCTTGCCAGAATGGCAGGCTTGACCTTCAGATCAAACAAGGTGTGGAGTGCAGCGCAACCAACCCAAAAAACGAGAAATAATACGCCTTCCATTTGCTCCTCCTTGAAATTGCGGTCCATGCTCTCAGCTGTTCAGCCTCCCTCCTACCAAGAAAGATTTTCCGAACAGTGGTGAAACCATGGGTCCCTTGTTCAGGGGATGAAATGCGCTGAGCATCTCAGCCGATATGACGATTGGCGGACCATCACACCGTTCCCCTTTTTTGTGCTTTCCTTATCCGTGCTTGCAGACCCTCCTTTTGTTGTGTTTGGTTTGTTCTATTTAGTGCCTGTCCAGAAATGGCCCTCTCGGAGTCTCGTAAACTCGCTTACCGGCCCGATCTCGGCGTCATGCTCAAAAAATAATGCTCGGAGGTAAGCGAAACGAAGTGGAGACTCCGATATCAAATATATGCCTGCGCTTATTTTTCTCGCAGTCCTTGATTTCGAACGAAATGACCTATTTCTGGACAGACACTATTTAACGGTAAAAAACAAAAACGCAGGTGATGCACACCTGATTTCAGCATATAAACCTATAAATTGGCGTTGTCAACTTTTGACGAAAGAAAATCGCTTTTTAATTCCAAAATTAAAATATCAACATTTTGCCGATGGTGCAATTTCTTTTTTAAATCAAAGCCACAACATCGTATTTATCGCAAAATAACAAAGTGTTACTATCCAATTTCGTTCTTTTTTTCAACACTTTTTCAGCAATCCACCAGACAACAGCCAACCTGGATACCACAGGCGCAACGTGCGTCATGTTGAAAAATAATAGCAGCAAAATACGCCTCAAATGCCTGGCGCCGACAACGCAGCCATGACGTGCCATTGGCGTCGAACTCAACATAACCACCTGTAATACGGTCATTACTAAAACTAAATCACAAAACAGTCCCAAGACGGCACGCATCCTGCTTTATTAAACAGCAAAAGCTTACTCATTTGCCAAAACGAGAAAGCGACTCCTTGCACTGAACCCCTGGGTGGCGGCCCGGGGGTTCCTTTTTTTTAGCCCTCCCCTTCCTCTGTAGTCTCCCCCTTCTTTACCTTTTCAGGCTTTTGTGGTTAATTAGCGGCCACTATGCTGATCTCGTTTTTTTATGGGTACCGTTCCCGGACCACCCTTCCAAGCACACCATCAGCCCACACGAAAACCGGCGTATAATACGTCCACCATAAACTTGCGCGAGGACTCCCCACGTGAACCTGTTTTATAAAAACCTCACCATCTGGCTTATCATCGGTCTTACCGCCATTTTGGTTCTCAACCTCTTTAAGGGCCAACCCGAGACCGTCAATGTTCTTACCTACAGCGATTTTGTCGACAAGGTGGAAACCGGTGTGGTACCAAGCTTCACCCTGCAGAACAATATCGCCACCTGGCGAAATTCCAACGGTGAACGTTTCCGCGCCGTCATCCCCGAGAATCCTGATTCATTACAGCCCTTCATTGAGGCCGGCGCCAAGATAGAGATTATCCCCACCCAGGAGCCGCACTGGTTCTTCCGCATCTTCCTCTCCTGGTTTCCCATTCTGCTTCTTGTCGGCATCTGGTATTTCTTCATGCGCAAGGGCGGCAGCGGCCAGGGAGGGGGCGGCAAGGCCATGGCCTTTGGCAAGAGCAAGGCCCAGCTCATTGATGCCCAGAAATCCCATGTCCGCTTCAAAGATGTGGCCGGCATCGACGAGGCCAAAGAGGAACTTGTAGAAATTGTAGACTTTTTAAAGGATCCCACCAAATTCACCGAGGCCGGCGCCCGCATTCCCACCGGTGTGCTGCTCTACGGGGAACCAGGTACCGGCAAGACACTGCTGGCCAAGGCCATTGCCGGCGAGGCGGGTGTCGCCTTTTTCTCCATCAGCGGCTCCAACTTTGTGGAGATGTATGTGGGCATTGGTGCCAGTCGCGTGCGAGACCTCTTTGCCGAGGGCAAAAAAAAGGCGCCCTGTATTATCTTTATTGATGAGATTGACGCGGTTGGGCGCCACCGCAGCTCCGGCGCTGCCGGCGGCAATGATGAGCGGGAGCAAACCTTGAATCAGCTCCTGGTGGAGATGGACGGCTTTGAGGTGAATGACCAGGTCATCATTGTCGCCGCCACAAACCGGCTGGATATCCTGGACCCGGCCCTGCTCAGACCGGGCCGCTTTGATCGCCAGGTCATGGTACCCCTGCCCGATGTCCGCGGTCGTGAACATATCCTCAAGGTACATGCCGAAAAGATCAAGACAGAACCGGACATCAATTGGCAGCAGGTTGCCAAATCCACCCCTGGTTTCTCAGGAGCGGAGCTGGCCAACATGATCAACGAGGCGGCCCTGATGGTGGCGCGGCGCGGCGGCCGGGTCAGCATGGAGGATCTGGATGCCGCCAAAGACAAAGTTATGATGGGCGCCGAACGCCGCTCCATGATCATCACCCTGGAGGAGAAAAAAATAACCGCCTATCACGAGGTAGGTCACGCCCTGGTGGCCTGGATGCTGCCCGGCGCCGACCCTGTCCACAAGGTGACCATTGTCCCCCGCGGCAAGGCCCTTGGTCTGACCATGCAGATGCCAGAAACAGAAAAACATTCGCACTCCTACACCTATCTCTTCAACAATCTCTGCATCCTGCTCGGCGGCCGCATTGCCGAAGAGATTATTTTTGATGAAATCACCACCGGCTCAGGCAATGACATTGAAAGGGTGAGCGATCTGGCCCGCAAGATGGTGTGCGAGTGGGGCATGAGCAAGAATATCGGCCCCATTGTCTTTAAAACTGCCGAGCAGCCCGGCATGGCCAACCCGCTGGTCAGCGAAGATGCCATCCAAAGCATAAATGCCGAAATCAGAGACCTGGTGGAAACAGCCCACGACACGGCCCGCAAAATTCTCACCGACAACATGGATATCATGGAGGCCATGACCCAGGAGCTTCTCGAAAAGGAAACCATTTCAGGGCGGGACATCCAGGCCATTATTGATGCCCACAAAAAATAAGGGGCCCCGGCCCGCCATGTCGGCAGGCAAGAGCCCCTCTCTTCTTCGTGGCTGCGTGTTGCATGCCTGTGCGCAAGCGCTGCCACGAAGGTCAGCACCCAGCATCAAGCTACCTTTCAGCTCTCCGAGTGGTGTAACGAGAATTTTGAATTCAGAAATCAGAAATCAGAAATCAGAAATTAGGAGTCAGGAGTCAGGAGTCAGAAGGAAAGCGTACAACTCCGTTGTTCCGACTTCCGCCTTCCGGCCCCTGCATTTCAGGTGTGAGGGAACCCCCCTTATCATGCCACCAGCAATAGTGGCACAATATCAACCAGACAGCACAAGCCTGCAAAGCGAGCTATTTCTTTAAGGGGAAGGCCATCCGTACCGTGGTGTAACGCCCCTCCTTACTCTCTAGAGAGAGACTGCCCCCCAGGGACTCGGCAATATCGCGACCGATGAAAAGACCCATGCCGGCACTGGTGATCTCGGGCCACTTGGCAAAACCAGGCTCCATGACCTGGTCAAGATCCTCAGCTGCAATGCCGATACCATAATCCTTAATATCAATCTCCAGCCCCTGTCTGCCGTCAAGCAAGGCAGCCTGTCCGTAAATCTCGATAAGCTTCATCTCATTATGGTTGGCATAGCGACTGTTCAAGGCCTGCCGGCAATTTATCAGGATACAAAGCAGCAGCTGCTGCATCTGGCCGGCCTGACAATGCCAATCAGGCAGATGCGCCACATCCAGCTCCACCTGGATGCCATCCTGCTTATAGAGTGGCGCCATGAGGGCCAGGGCATTGCTGATAACATTGGTGATGGCCACCATTTCACGGGCCGCCGTGTCTCCCTGGCCATAGGCCAGCAGATTGGAGGCCAGACCGGTTATCTTGTCACCCTGGTTGATTATCTTATGGAGGATGTCGATGCTGCGTTCATCCTCCTCAATATCGGCCAATAGCTGGGCAAAATTGATAATGCCGTTGCCGACGCTGCTCACCTCATGTGCCACGCCGCAGGCCAGTTCCCCGATGGCGGTTAGCTGCGAAACACGCACCAGCTCTTTTTTTCTGTTCTTCTCATTGGCAAGATCCTTCTGCAGGGCCTTGATATTGGTCTTATCCGCGGTAATATCATAGCCGAAACAACGGACCAGGCAATTATCCTCGGCGCATTGACTGACCATAAAGACGGCCCGCACCACCCGACTACACTGTGGTTCGGCGCCGAGCAGGGTAAACTCCATGGCGCCGCGATCAGCCAGATCACGGATATCGGTGACCTGGCCATACTCGTCGGGGGGCTGAAAAAAACTGTGCCATTTTTTCCCGGCCAACCCGCCCTCCGGGTAGCCGCAGGCAACCTCCATCTCTTGGTTCACATGGCAGAAGTTGCCGTTTTCATCAATTTCAGCCCATATACCACCCAGGGAGGCGACCATCTCGCCACTGATGCGCCGACACTTCTGCAGGCGGATGGCCACCGCCTCTTTGAGGTCCTGCTGTTCATTGATAATCTCCCCCAGGACAGCGGCCTCCTTGCACACCTCGGAGACAGCGACCTCGGCAACCTCTCCGGCCAACAGTCGATCCGCATCATCCACCAGCCGCCAGAGGGGAATGAGAAGACGTCGATGAAAGAGGATGAGAATACCAACCAGCATCGATACCGCCAAGGCACTGGCGCCGATCACCAGGTTTTGAAAACCGATGAGACGTTGCCGGGAGGAATTGACCAGCACCCGATCAAAGAGCATCAGTCGCTCGCCCAGGGTTCTTATCTCGCGACTGAGTCGTCGGTAATCTTCCCGTTCCGCCTCGCCACTCTCCATGGATCGCAGCAGCAGTATAATGCCCGGCAGATCGATGGAGTTCGCCAGACTCAGCTTAAACTCTTCGCCGATCTGGCGGGTATCAAGCACCTTGGTAAGGTTGTAGCTGAGGGTCTCCATCTCCTTGCTCAGGCCCTGCAGGGAGGCCTTGTCGCCCTCCATGAGGGCAATGCCGACATGCTCACGGATTATGGAAAATTGAAAAAGAAGTTTTTCGGCGTGCTCGATGACACCGACCTGGGCCTGATAGAGTTGCGACTGGCGCACCCCCATGAAAAGCAGAAGAACAAGGGCCAAACTGACAACGAGGTAAAAACTGTAGACTATCTTTTTTAAAGGAAACGTGTCAGCCATGCCGGACACCTCGAAGCAGCACACCCACCGTCAAGCCGGCTGCTGTCTCTTGTAAAGGATTCTTATGAATGCGAGCCCGAACATTTCCTTTCCTAAAATGCCCGCGCCCGCCGTCAAAGAATGTATCGAACCTGCGCCTGCACAGGCGCAGGTTCGATACAGAGATGGTCCTATTTCGACTCACCCTTCCAGGTATAGAGGATGGGCAAACGATAAAGAACTGCACGATAGACCAGGATATAGGTGGCATAGATGGTCACGGTAATGACAATCTCACGCCAGTGGGGAATCTCCTGGTAGAGATTCCAGTTAAAGGTAATCAGGGCCGTGTTGAGACGGTTGAGCAGGATACCCAGCACCGCGATCAGGGCGGCAAAACGCGCCACCGCGACACTCTGATTGCGAATGGCGACGGTATAGAGAATAAGCGGCAGAATGACGCCAAAACTGAGTTCAAAGATATACCACTGTCCCCAACCGGTGAAGAGAAGTCCCCACTCATTATCATGGGCCACGGCTGTCAGCTTGATAATAAGATAGGTGATCAGGGCCAAAGAGGCACCCTTGGAAAGCCCCAGGGTAATGCGGTCCAGGCTGCCCAGGAAATCGGCGTCACAGCGCCACTTCAGAAACCATTTTGACAGGGTGGAGACCACGATGAGCATGGAGAGTCCGGCAAAAATGGATGAGCAGAAGAAATGAAACCACTGGAAGCTATAGGAGTACCAGAGGGGATGTACCTTGCCCGGTGCATAGGTGAAGAGTGCCCCCAGGGCCCCCTGATGCAGGGTGGAGAGGATAATACCAGCCACCGTCAGACCAAGGACAATGGATTTGACGAACTTCTTTGGCGCCTTCCAGCCCATCATTTCACTGGCCGCCGGCACCAATTCGGCAACCTGCACGGTGAGATAGGTGGCAACATGCCAGGCCACCAGAAAAAGAACCGCGGCCGGGCCCAGGGAGACAAACATGGGGTAGATAAGCCGCCAGGGTTGACCGAGGTCGGCCTGCAGAAACATGACTGCAAAGAAATAACCGAGCAGTCCATTGAGCAGACCAAGGCGCTCAATGGGCTTAAAGTCCTTACGCCCGAACAGCTCCACCGTGGTGCCCAGCATAAAGCCCGAGGCGGAGAGCGGCACCATGCAGAACAGCCCCCAGCCCAGAAAAAGGCCCCAGGGATAATCATAGCTGCTATGGGTGACCCAACCAAGACCGTAGTAGAAGCGACCAAGAATAATCGGAATACCAACGGCATAAATAATCGCCAGAATCCAGTTAAAGGGGTTGCGCACCAGCTGCTTGACATACTCCCCTGAGCTGAGCCCCAGGAGAAGCTTTTCCTTCAAGGTCCATGGGGTGTCGGACCCCGGCTTCTTCAATGTATCAATAGGCTCAAAGCCTTGTGTTACATACGTTTTCATAAAAGTATCCTCCTAGCTTACGCTCTCATCGTTTTTCTTAGCTTCCTTCCGCGTTGCCAGAAGATGGAAGCCTGTAAAGAGCGCCGGCCAGATAGTCAGCACCATGGGAACAATTGCCAGGAACTCCTTGACATAATTAATAATAGGCTGCTTACCAAGGTGGGTGTCAAAACCTATCTCCCCAAAAGGGGCATCCTGCGACGTCAAATACATCCAGGAGGTGCCCCCCACCTCTTTTTCACCATAGACATGATCAAGGTAAAGCGACGGCCGACTTTTAATGGTCTTATGGGCCAGATCAATGAGATCCTTTCTCTTACCAAAGGTCATGACCTGCTGCGGACAGGCCTCGACACATGCCGGCGGCCTGCCGAACTTGAGACGGGTGTCGTAGCACATGATGCACTTCTTCACCACCGGATTGATGGGGGAAGAATAGCTGTAGGCAGGGATGTAAAAGGGACAGGCGATCATGCAGGTACGGCAACCCACACAGACCTTGGGGTCATAGATAACCGCCCCCTCAGGTGTCTTGGTATAGGCGTTGACAAAGCAGGAGGTCAGACAACCCGGCTCCTGACAATGGTTACACTGCACCTTGCGAAAGAGCGGATGCTCGCGCCCCTCCACCTCATACTTGTTCACCACGGTATACGCCTTTTCCGAGGTGCGCCTGGGCAGGCCGCCGTGCCGCACCTCATCGTGAACCGACATGTCGGTAAACGGCTTATCGGGCGCCGGCAGATTCTGTTCTTTGTTACAGGCCGCCTCACAGGTGCGGCAGCCGATACATTTCGTCAAATCAACGAGCACGCCCATACTATCAGGGTAGCCCCCGAAATCACCGGCAGCGTCAGCCTTCCCGACTGAACCTGTTACAGCTGCTGCTGTAACACCGCTGGCTAGGCCGCCTTTCAAAAATGACCTACGATTTAATCTCTTCATACTCTCACCTTTTTAAAAAACGAAGACGCAAGCAACATGCTCTATCAGGAGCTGCGGCATAATCACCTCGCCTTAAATTAATGATGGCCACCACCCTGACCTGCGGCCGTGGGCTCAGGGGCATATTTGCCGGTGTTGTAAAATTTCTCGCCGACCTCGGTCATGGCGTGACAGTCGGTGCAGCCGGTGGGAGCGCCGATCTCCTCATGACAGCCGAGACAGTTCCGGTGATATGCCGCCTTGAGGCCGGGCTTGTTGCGATGATGCAAGAGCGGCGTATCCCAGTTTTTCTTCATATTGTCGGCATCAAAGACGTCTTTGGCATGACACGACTTGCAACTGGGGTCATCCGCTTCGGGACTGTTGGCGTGGCAGGTAACACAGAGCGGATCAACCGGCGCGGTGCCTGCCGTGTGATGGTGGCAGGCCGTACAATCTTCACCGGTGATCTCGATATGCATATCATGATCGAAACTCACCCCCTCATAGAGATTCTTGACACTGTCGAGTTCAAAGACCTCTGCCGTGGCCGGACCCGGCAATGACCAGGGGCTCACCATGGCCGCCATGAGGGCTAGTCCAAGCAGCTTCCTCTTTTTAATACCCATTGTTACTCTCCTCTGTTGGATTAACTTACCCATCTAAACTACATAGATTTTCTTTGAGAAAGACTCTCACGTCACTCTATCTGGAGAGGTGGTCAGACAGATGAACCGATTTGCCTGGCCATCCCCTTCACCCCATTGTCCGCCAAAAACGCTCGATACAGATAACCTGCTAAAATTAAAGGACAATATCCAGAAGTCAGCCTTTACTGGCTAAAATGAGTGCACATTCAGTGCCATGTTGCGACAATCACTCACCAATGTGGCAAATCACTGTTGCTCATGGTGTTCGCCACAAAGAGTGCAACAGTTCCACTGCCCTCCTCTGCCACAAATAAAATTAATATTTTTAACAATCAGGCAACCCAACCTTCTTTTGCAACATTTTACTGTTGCAAAATGTGTGGCATGCAACACATCTGTTGCAACAGATGTGTTGCATGCCACACATTGGCAAAATCCTGGCAAGAGCCCTGCAAAACATGCCCATAAAAAAAGCCTTTCCCGACCTCGGCCTCGTCGAGAAAAGCTTTTTAATTACAAGCAGATATGCACCACAAGTCCACCCGCAAAGCAGGGCTGAACCGATATGTTAACTGTTGTTGACATGTTGCATGGCGCCTGCAGATGTCAGCCGCTCTCTTTCATTACCTTTTCCACCTCATCGCCGTTCATGGTTTCCTTGACCAACAGGTGGCGCGCCAGGTTATGCAGAAACTGCTCCTTGCCCTGGAGCAGAATCATGGTCTCCTGCAGGCAATCTTCAATGATCTTATTAATTTCCGCATCAATAAGCTGGCCGGTGCTCTCGCTATAGGCCGTGCGTTGTTGGCGACCACCAAGAAAACCCTCGTCCGCGTCAACATAGGCCCGCGGCCCCACAATGGGGCTCATCCCCCACTCGCACACCATTCTGGTGGCGATTTCCGTGGTGACCTGCAGATCGTTACTGGCCCCTGTGGTAAAACGATTAAAGACGATCTCCTCGGCGGTACGACCGCCCAGCAGAATCTTGATGCGATCCATCAGATACTCCCGGCTGTAGGAATGACGATCGTCGAGGGGGACCTGTTGGGTGACGCCCATGGCACGGCCACGCGGAATAATGGTGATCTTATGAACCGGGTCAGCCTCGGGCAACAGCATGGCCACCAGGGCATGGCCGGCCTCATGATAGGCCGTCACCTTCTTTTCCTCATCGCGGATGACCATGCCCTTGCGTTCGGCCCCCATGAGAATTTTGTCCTTGGCCTCTTCGATATCAACAAGCTCGACCCGTTCCTTATCCTTGCGTGCTGCCATCAGGGCCGCTTCATTCATCAGGTTGGCCAGATCAGCCCCGGTAAAGCCGGGGGTGGTGGAGGCCACCATATCCATGGTAACATCATCAGCCATCTTAATATTGCGACCATGCACGGCAAGAATCATGGCCCTGCCCTTGACATCAGGCGGCAGGATGGTCACCTGCCGGTCAAAGCGGCCCGGCCGCCGCAGGGCCGGATCAAGGACATCCGGCCGATTGGTGGCGCCAACAATAATGACCGTTTCATCACTCTGAAAACCGTCCATCTCAACAAGCAGGGCGTTCAGGGTCTGTTCCCGCTCATCAGCACCGCCATGCCCCGGACCGCCGCCGCCCCGAGAGCGTCCCACCGCATCAATCTCATCAATAAAGATGATGCAGGGGCTGTTCTTTTTGGCCTCCTCAAAGAGGGCGCGCACCCTGGAGGCACCTACCCCGACATACATCTCAACAAAATCAGAGCCACTCAACGAGAAGAAGGGCACGCCCGCCTCGCCGGCAATGGCCTTGGCCAGCAAGGTCTTGCCGGTGCCCGGCGGCCCCTGCAACAGAACCCCTTTGGGAATCCTGCCGCCGAGACGGGTATACCGCGTCGAGTCGCGCAGAAATTCCACCGTCTCCATGAGCTCCGCCTTGGCCTCATCAATGCCGGCCACATCGGCAAAGGTCACCTTGCCGGCCACATCCTGCGGCACCAGGGAGGCCTTGCCCTTCAGACCGGTATCCGCTTGCCGGCTTTTGCGCGACCAATACAACCAGGCGCCGAGCACAAGGACCAGGGGCAGGGTTGACTCAAAGAAACCGAAGTTTTTGGGCTGCGGACGGGCCCTGATCGTGACGTTTTTTTCTTCAAGCCTGGGCAGCAACCACTGGATATCAGGGGAGAAAGTCTGAAACTCCTGGTCATACTTGTCCACGGCATTAATCTTGCCGCCTATGATCTCGACCCTCTTGATTTCACCGGCGGACAATTGGGCCAGAAAGGCCGTATAGTCGAGCGGCGGCAATCTTTTTTCCACATTCCAGGAACTATACAGACCAAGACCAACCAGCAACACCCCCACCAAAATGACCCCGTTACGAATGGGATATTTCATTCGACTTCTCCCTCTTCTCTGATTATGGAAAGGCAGCCTGACTCGACAACAGGGCTACAGCCCAGCAAAGAGCACCTGCACAAGGCGGATAGCGGCTCCCATGCCTGTGCTGCCGCAGCCCGTCTTCAGGCAGCGGCCCGGCAGCCGGCGGATAAGGCAGGCGGCTCTCAGCTGTGGACAACATCGTCGGCGTCAATATCATAGAGCTTCAACTTGCGGTACAAGGTGGAGCGGTCAATACCGAGAAGACGGGCGGCCTGGGCCTTGTTGCCGAAGGTCCTCTTCAAGGTGTTGACGATTCGCACCTCTTCATTTTCCTCCTCAAGCAGAACATCGCCATGCCGCACCGGTGCCGCGGTTCTCTCCTGATGGCGCAGTTCCCCCGGCAGGTGTTCCACGGTTATGGTGGATCCGTCACACAACACACAGGCCCGCTCCATGACATGCTCCAGTTCACGGATGTTGCCGGGCCAGTCATGGCTCTGCAAGACCTGCAGGGCCTGATCCGAGATACCGCCGATCTCCTTGCCCATGCGGCTGCTGAAACGGACCATGAAGAGTTGCACCAGCATGACCAGGTCAGCCTCTCTGTCACGCAGGGGAGGCAGATTAATATCCACCACCTTCAGTCGATAGTAGAGATCCTCACGAAACTGACCACTCTGCACCTTTTGGCGGAGATCGGCATTGGTGGCGGCCACCACCCGAACATCCACGGAAATGGCACTGTCCTGCCCCACCGGATAAAAAGTCCTCTCCTGTAAAAAACGTAACAAACGCAGCTGCATAAGTGGTGAGATATCGCCAATCTCATCCAGAAAAAGAGTACCACCATCGGCCTGGAGTATGCGCCCCGGTCTGTCCCGGTCAGCCCCGGTAAAAGAGCCTTTTTTATGGCCGAAAAGCTCACTCTCCAGGAGGTTTTCCGGAATAGCCGTACAGTCAACCTTGATCAACGGCATGTCGCGCCTGGGGCTTTCTGCATGCAGGGCCTCGGCCACCAGCTCTTTACCGGTGCCAGATTCACCGCTTATCAACACCGTGGTGTCCACCTTGCCGACATTCTCAATCAGGGTATAGACGGTCTGCATGGCCCTGCTGGCACCCACCAATCGATGGAGCCGCTCACGCAGTCCCTTTTTTTCAAGGGCCTCAAAGCGGCTGACATCCCATGCCACCAGCACCACGCCGAGGAAAACCCCCTCATCACTGACCAACGGCACCGCACTGACCCTGAAGATGCTGGCCTGGCCCGAATCATGGGTAAATTCTATACGATGCTCCGGAACCTCCTCCTGATCGGCCAGCACGGCATCAACATCCCGGCTGAACAACTCAAAGCAGGCCCCAACCTCATCCAGGGTCTTGCCGCTGATATCGTCAATGCCAAAGTCGGCCACCCACTTGGCCACATTATCGTTAAACTCAATAATACGACGCTGGGGATCAACGGTGAAAATAAGCTCCGGAACACTGCGAAAAACCGCCTCCAGATATTTTTGATAGCGTTCCTTTTCATGGGCCAGGGCATTATTGGCATTGCGCAGGGCATATTGCTGCAGGGCCATCCTGGCCGTACGCAACAGATCCTCTTTTTTTACCGGCTTGGCCAGGTAGTCAAAGGCCCCCAAGCGCACCGCCTCAGCAGCGGTATTAATGTTGGGATAGCCGGTGACCATGACCACCGGACACTCGACGCCCTTTTCCTTGATGGTTCGCAGCAAATCAATGCCGGAGGCCCCTTCCATGACAATATCACTGACCACCAGATCAAAATCCTGCTTGTCGATCAGGGCCAGCGCCTCATCATAGGTGGAAGCCACCTCCACCGGGCCATAGCCTTCCCGGGCCAGAAACATCTGGAAGGTCAGGCGCAGACTCTCTTCATCATCCACAACCAGAATAGCCGTATTGTCGTTTTCTAATGCCACCATAATTATTCCCCTTGTTCAGGTTCATAAATCGGCAGATCCACCATGATTGAGGTGTACTTGTCGATTTCACTTTTAATACGCAGGAAGCCCTTGAATTCCTTAATAATTCCCTCACTGATGGAAAGTCCCAGCCCTGTACCTTCTCCAGGTTCCTTGGTGGAGAAGAATGGATTACACACGACATCGATAATCTCCTCCGGAATACCGCAGCCATAATCGGTGAAGTTGATCCGGACAAACTTCCTGTTTTTGAGCTTGATCAGCGAGACCTTGACCTTCAATTTCTTCCCCTCGCTGCGTTCCTTCTTGAATTTGTCATTTAAGGCAAAACGAGCGTTGGAGAGCAGGTTGACAAAGACCTGCTGGAGCTGTTGCGGGTTGACCCAGACATGGATCCTTTCAAGGGGGCCACTCACCTCATAGTGGATACCATCCTTCTTGAATTGATGTCCCAGCAGTGCAAAGGAATCATCAAGGACATCGCGCACCTCTGTCTCCATATAGGCGGCCTGATCATCACCACCTTGTCTGGCGAAGGAGAGGAGCTTGCTGACAATAATCGCCACCCGCTCTCCCTCGTCGATAACGCGCTGCAAAATGCCGCCTGTCGCCTCATCCGTGCAATCATCCATGAGGATCTGAGAAAAATTGATAATACCGTTGATGGGATTATTGATCTCATGGGCGACACCGGCCGCCAACTCGCCGATGGAGGCAAGCTGGCCGGTGCGCATGGTCTCGGCCTGGTACATCTTTTCCTCGGTGATATCATTGAGGAGGATAAGACATTTATCCTCACCATCTATATCCTTGAACGGCGCATAACTCTGCGAATAATACCGTTTATTGCGCATAACCTCTTCCGTCCTCTGCACCTGGCCGGTGTTAATGGCCTCCTGCATCCGACATATCTCACACGGCTCATTACGGCTCTTATAAACCTCATAACAGGTGTGGCCGATCTGGTCACCGAACAGGTCACGCAGCACATCGTTTTGATATTCAATGGTAAAATCGGAGTTGAGGATATGCATGCCCTGGCCCATGGCCTCAAGCATGACCTGGAACTTATCGCGCTCGGCCCGCAGGATTTTCTCGATATTCTGGCGACCGACTATCTCGGTACGCAGGATATCGTTGCTGCGCAAGAGATCCCTGGTGCGCTCTTCAACACTGGTCTCAAGCTGCCGCTGGCTCTTTTTCAGCATGCGGGCATATTCCGTCCTATCGGTAATATCCCGAATCGACTCAACAATTCCCAGGAATTGTCCGTTATCATCCCAGAGGGGCGAGGCGTGAATTTCATAGTTGCGGATGGCACCGTCATCCTGCTTTATCTCATGCTCAACCACCACCGGCCTGTTACTCTCCAGCACCTCGATGAGTGGACAGGGGCGCCCCATGTTACTGCACTGAAAATCGATATTGTAAACCAGGGTATGACAGAAGGGTTCCTTGTCACCCTTACAGACAAACTTGTTTGAAAAATTCTGAGCGGCCCGATTGGCAAATTTAACCCTGAAATCAGTGCCCACCACTAAGATCGGATCAGGAACCTCGTTGATCAGTGAATAGAGGAAGTTGAACTGGGACTCGACATTGCCCGCATCATCGGCTCCTTTGCTCTTTCCATCCTTGCGACAGGGTGGTTTTATTTCGGCCATATTTCTTGCTCCTTAACAATGGGTATCGATCGAGTCAAGCCGACCTGTCACTAGGCTACTGCAAAACACGGGCCACAAAAAACAGGGCACTGTTCTCCTCACACTTTTATACCATGCCACAACAGCTGGATAAAAAAGAGAATGATATAATTCAACTTGCCGGGTTGAGATAACTATTCGACTTGAGCTGTGAGAATTCAGAATGCAGGAGTCAGGAGTCAGGAGTCAGAAGCAAGGCTCAAAAAGCAGTCGTTCCGACATCCGCCCCTTTCATTCCGGCATGTTGAGAAAACGTTGCCATGCCACTATCAACCCACATAATATCAAGAAGATAACCATATGTCTGGAAGTTGAGATATGCGGAAAGTGGCGCAAGAAGAGGCCGTGCAGAAAAGGACAAAGGGCTGCGCAGCAACAAACAGCCCGACACGGTCCCTGCCTGACGAGAAGCAGAAAGGCGGTGCACCACAAAACAGGCAGTGGAGCGGTGGTAGGGGAAAATGGCCCCCAGAGACGGGGGTGCTGCCGGGGGCTTGCTCAGGGTGGCAGATCAGCGATCTCTAAAAGGGTAGCCCGAAAGGAGGAAGAGGAGGTGTTCACGTATCAAGGGGCTGTCATCAATACTTGGCACTATCAAGGACAGCCCCTCTTTTTTATGCGGCACCACCATGCACCTGCCGCGGCGCAGCGCGGCAAGATGAGTCCTAAAAGGTATAGCCAACCATCAGCGAAGCGGCGTGCTGGGTGGATTCAAGCTCTTCCCAGACAGTGTGGTCCGGATCCAAGCCTCCGTAAAAGAGAGCCGTCATCTTGCCATCCACCTCAATCTTTTTATAGCCATACTCCAAACCGACAAACCAGTTGCGGTTAATCTGATAGCGCGCCTCCATATCCACCATCCAGGAGTCGCCATCCAGATTGCCGCGATTTACCTTGCCGCGCAAAAGATGCTGGTCCTCATCTTCGGCATGGACTATGGGGGAATAGGCGGCAGAGGCAATAAGAGTGAAGCGTTTGGCAAAGGTAACCGAGCCACCGAGCTGGACATACGGAATACGATAATAGAGATCATATTTCAGGGAGGGTGTCTGCCCGTCCCAGACAAAGGAATAACCGGGCAGACCGGAGGGCGAGTACTGGGTCTTCAGGGCCGTCTCATACTTATAATTTTGATAGAGATAGCCTATGCCGGCATCCAGGGACCAGCTTTGGCCCATGAGATACTTAAATCTGACACTGACGTCATACTCATAGGCATCAAACTCGGTGACATTACTGTCCGAATAAACGTCGAGGCGATCAGGATTGGCGGCAGTGAGCCAGTCGCTGTCCTCCATATCATCGCCGGAATGATCCAGATCTGTTTTAAAGCCGAGGGAGAGCATCCATCTCTTTTTGAACTCCAAATCATACTGGGCCGCAAACATCACGACATCCAGGGGGAATTCCAGTTCACTAAAGGGGAAATAGCCCTCGAAATGGGTGAGGGTGGCATAGTCATATACGGGAAAACCGATCTGGTAGGTGTTGTCGCCGTACCACTTCTCCACCCCCATCTTCAATTCACCCTTTGTCCAGAAAAGGCGCTCCTGCTGGTCAACATCAAAGGGGTCGGTCTGACCGGCAGAAGATGCGGAATCACCCTTTGCAGAGGTCGAAGCTGCCTGGCCTGCCTGCCCGGAACCGGTGCCACTGCCTTTGTCCTGCTCCATGGCGGCAGCCGTATCAGCGGCATTGCCCAGGCCAACAGAGGATAGCAAGATCAACAAAACAGCTGGTGGCAGATATATTTTCTTCATCAGTTCTCTCCGTTTTTTTTATGACAGTGATTCTACCCAAGACGACTATACACCCTACCCAAGGAAACACGCAAGAACGTTGACAATCAACCCGACCGAGTTGCCACCACCTTATCTCGGCATGTGCGAAAAATTCTGGATACTACCGTATCCTTATCCAAAAAACTTATTTTTCAAGACCTGACCCCGGGCAGATTCTATCCGGAGTGGCGCCATTGCGCTGGATGATCGACAACACCGGCACGCACCATGTTCAAATCGATATAGGCACAGCAACGGAATAAATGATCCCCGTCC